>NZ_JBLWFR010000008.1:0-318574 GCF_048799745.1 Noviherbaspirillum sp. ST9
CCAGCAGGTTGGTGAAGTCGGCCGACGACAGCGACAGGCCTTCGCCGGAGAGCTGGTACTTGCCGTCCTTGTAGAACTCGGATGCCGCGCAGTCCAGGCCCAGCGCGATCTGCGTGCCCGGCTCGTAGCCGGCCTGCTCGATGGCTTGCAGGATCAGCTTGATCGCTTCTTCATGGTTGGCCACGGACGGGGCGAAGCCGCCTTCGTCGCCAACGGCGGTGGTCAGGCCCTTGTCGTGCAGGATCTTCTTGAGGGTGTGGAACACTTCGGCGCCGTAGCGGATCGCTTCGCGGAAGGACGGAGCGCCCACCGGGATGATCATGAATTCCTGCAGGTCGAGGTTGTTGTCGGCATGCGCGCCGCCATTGATGACGTTCATCATCGGCACCGGCATCTGCATGGCGCCGGAGCCGCCGAAATAGCGGTACAGCGGCAGGCCGGATTCTTCGGCGGCGGCCTTGGCGACGGCCATGGACACGGCCAGGGTGGCGTTGGCGCCGAGGCGGGACTTGTTCTCGGTGCCGTCGAGATCGATCAGGATGCGGTCGATTTCGGCCTGCTTGTTTGCGTCCATGTCGACGATGGCTTCGGCGATTTCGGTGTTGACGTTTTGGCAGGCGTTCAGCACGCCTTTGCCCATGTAGCGGCTTCTGTCGCCATCGCGCAGTTCGATGGCTTCACGCGAGCCGGTGGAGGCGCCGGAGGGGACGGCGGCACGGCCCATTGCGCCGGATTCCAGCAGCACGTCGCATTCGACGGTGGGGTTGCCGCGGGAATCGATTACTTCACGGGCGATGATGTCTACGATGGCGGTCATGGTGTTGTCCTGTTGGTCGATTGGTTAATTGATTCGTGCAGGCGGGCGATGCGGTCAATCTATTCTTTTACTACTCCCCGTCATTCCCGCCTGCGCGGGAATGACGGGGTGGGGATGGCAGCGAATCGGACGCCAGTGCCCGCACATGAGCGCCGTTTTCAACTCAAACTCGCCCGATCCTTCCCGATCTGCACAATCTTCATCGAATTCGTTCCCCCGACCTGACCCATGGGCTCACCCCAGGTCAGCACAATCAGATCGCCTTTCTTCACCACGCCCTTGTCGACAAGCAGGTTCTCTGCATCACGCAATACCGCCTCGCGGTCACCCTTCTGTGCCAGCTCGAAGGACGTCACGTTGCGGTACAACGAGGCCTTGCGGCGCGTGCCCTCCCTCGGCGTTAGCGCATAGATCGGAATATCGATGTTGTGCCGGCTCATCCATAGCGCGGTCGATCCGGAGTCGGTCAGGGCGACGATGGCTTTTACGCGCAGGTGGTAGGCGGTAAAGAGCGCGCCATAAGCAATGGACTGGTCAATGCGCGTGAAGTGCACGTTCAGGAAGTCGGTGTCCAGCTTCACGACATCGGCCTTTTCCGCTTCCACGCAGATTGCCGCCATGGCTTCGACCGTCTCCACCGGGTATTTGCCGGCGGCCGTCTCCGCCGAGGTCATCACCGCATCGGTGCCATCCAGCACCGCATTGGCGACGTCGCTGACTTCGGCGCGCGTCGGCACCGCATTGACGATCATCGACTCCATCATCTGCGTGGCCGTAATGGCCAGCTTGTTCGATGCGCGCGCCATCTTGATCATGCGCTTCTGCAGCGCCGGCACGGCGGGATTGCCCACTTCCACCGCCAGGTCGCCACGCGCCACCATGATGCCATCGGAGGCGTCGAGAATTTCCTGCAGCAACGGGATCGCCTCGGCGCGCTCAATTTTGGCAATCATCAGCGGTTTGCGGCCGTGCGGTTCGCCGGCAATGCTGGCGAGCTGGCGCGCCATGATCATGTCGGACGCATTCTTCGGAAAGGACACGGCGATGTAATCGGCGCCGAGTCCGACTGCGGTCTTGATGTCTTCCATGTCCTTGGCCGTCAGCGCAGGCGCGGAAAGGCCGCCGCCCTGGCGGTTGATGCCCTTGTTGTTGGACAGGTCGCCGCCGATCTTGACCGTCGTATGGATCTCGTTGCCCCGGACCGCATCCACCTTCAGCACGATGAGACCGTCATTCAGCAGCAGCACATCGCCGGCTTTCAGGTCGCGCGGCAGGTCCTTGTAGTCGAGGCCGACGCGTTCCTCGTTGCCGAGTTCGCAGTCGGCATCGAGGATGAATTTCGCCCCGGCCTCGAGAAACACCTTGCCGTGCTCAAACTTGCCGACCCGGATTTTCGGGCCTTGCAGATCGGCCATGATCGCCACCTCGGTCCCGCACATCGCCGCCGCTTCCCGAACGAGGTAGGCGCGGTCGATATGGTCCTGCGCCTTCCCGTGCGAGAAATTCAGCCGTACCACGTTCACGCCGGCACGCACCATGCGCGTCAGGGTGTCCAGGTCGCTCGAAGCGGGGCCGATGGTGGATACGATTTTTGTGGAGCGCGGCATGGAGGTCTCTTTCTCTGTTATTTGGCGTTCATGAGGGCGACGGTGGTATCGAGCATGCGGCTGGAGAAGCCCCATTCGTTGTCGTACCAGGAGGACACCTTTACCAGGCGGCCGGATACCTTGGTCAGCGTCGCATCGAAGTTGCTCGAGGCTTCGTTATGATTGAAATCCATGGAAACCAGCGGCTCGGTGTTGCAGGTGAGGATGCCTTTCATCGGGCCATTGGCGGCGTCCTTCATGATCTGGTTCACTTCGTCGACGGTGGTATCGCGTGCGGCAACGAAGGACAGGTCGACAATCGACACGTTGATGGTCGGAACACGGATCGCGTAGCCGTCGAGCTTGCCGTTCAGTTCCGGCAGCACAAGGCCTACTGCTGCCGCGGCGCCGGTCTTGGTCGGGATCATGGATTGGGTGGCGGAACGTGCGCGGCGCAGGTCTTCATGCATGACGTCCGTCAACACCTGGTCGTTGGTGTACGAATGCACCGTCGTCATCAGGCCGTTCACCACGCCGATCTTTTCATGCAGCGGCTTGACCAGCGGCGCCAGGCAATTGGTGGTGCAGGATGCATTGGAGATGACGGTGTGGGATGCCTTGAGGACGTTCTCGTTCACGCCGAACACGACGGTGGCATCGACATCCTTGCCGCCCGGCGCGGAGATGATGACTTTTTTCGCGCCGCCTTTCAGGTGCGCCGAAGCCTTTTCCTTGGTCGTGAAGTAGCCCGTGCACTCCAGCACCACATCGACATCGAGATCCTTCCACGGAATCTGCGCCGGATCGCGCTGCGCGAAGACCTTGATCTTGTCGCCGTTGACGATCATGGAATCGTTGTCCACCTCGACAGTGCCGGGGAACTTGCCGTGCACGGTGTCATAGCGGGTGAGGTGGGCGTTCGAATTGGCATTGCCGAGGTCGTTGATGGCAACGATCTGGATGTCGTTCTTCTTTCCGCCCTCGTAATGGGCACGAAGGATGTTGCGGCCGATGCGGCCATAGCCGTTGATTGCGACGCGAATAGTCATGTCTGCTCTCTCTGGTGAATGTGAATGGGAAATGGTTCTTATCCGCTGTTGCGCAGTCCGGCGGCGATCCCGTTGATCGAGAGATGGATGCCCAGCCGGATGCGTTCTTCCTGCTGCCCCTCGCGGAAATGACGCAGCAGTTCGACCTGCACATGGTTCAGCGGGTCGAGATAGGGGAAACGGTTGCGTATCGACCGCTTGAGCAGCGGATTGTTCTCCTGGAGTTCCTTCTGGCCGGTAATGGCCATCAGTGCGTCGATCGTGTCCCGGTGCTCGGCCTTGATGCGCGGGAAGATGGCGTCGCGCAATGCTGCATCGGCTACAAGCGTGGCGTAGCGGCTGGCAATCGCGATGTCGCTCTTGGCCAGCACCATGTCCATGTTGGAGAGCAGGGTGCTGAAGAAGGGCCACTCCTTGTGCATGCGCTGCAGCAAGGCAAGCCCGTTGGAATTCATCCTCAGCCAAGCGTTCACGGCGGAGCCGAACCCGAACCAGCCCGGCAGCATCAGGCGGCACTGCGCCCAGCTGAATACCCAGGGGATCGCGCGCAGGTCTTCGATGGCGCGCGTCTTCTTGCGCGAAGCGGGACGGCTGCCGATGTTCAGGCCGGCGATTTCGGCGATGACGGTGGATTCCCAGAAATAGGTTTCAAAGCCGTCGGTTTCATAGACCAGGTTGCGGTAGGCGCGAAAGGCTTCCGCCGACAGGCTTTCCATGGCATCGAGGAAGGCGGGATCCGGCGCGGGTTCGCGCTGGGCGAGGAAGCTGGCTTCCACCGTGGCGGCCGCCAGGACTTCGAGATTGCGGCGGCCTACTTCCGGGTTGGCATACTTCGCGGTAATCACTTCGCCCTGCTCGGTCAGGCGCAACTGCCCCTGCACCGCGCCGGCCGGTTGCGCCAGGATGGCTTCGTAGCTCGGACCGCCGCCGCGTCCCACCGACCCACCGCGCCCGTGAAACAGGCGCAGGCGGATACCGTGCTTGCGGTATACCGCGATCAGGTCGATTTCCGCTTTGTACAGTTCCCAGCCGGATGTCAGGAAGCCGCCGTCCTTGTTGCTGTCGGAATAGCCGAGCATCACTTCCTGCGTGTCGTCGCGCGATTGCAGCAGTTGCTTGTAGGCGGGCAGGGCGAGCAGGCTGTCCATGATGGCCGCGCTGTTGCGCAAATCGGCGATGGTTTCGAAGAGCGGGACGATGTTGACGTCCATGCGGCCTTCAAGCGGGCGCAGCATGCCGGCTTCTTTCAGCAGCAGCGCGACTTCAAGGATGTCCGACACGCTGTTGGCCTTGGAAATGATGCAGTTCTGGATGGCCCCGGTGCCGTATTGCTGCTGCGCCTCGCGCGCGGCCGTGAAGATGGCCAGTTCCGAGCGCGTCTCGTCGGAATAGGCAAGGTGAGGCGACGCCAGCGGACGCGGCGAGCCGATTTCCTGCAGCAGCAGCCTGGCGCGCGACTCTTCATCCAGTGCAAGGTAATCGGTGCCGGGGCAGGCGGTCTGCAGGAGTTCGGCGACAACGCGCTCATGCACGTCGGAATTCTGGCGCAGGTCGATCGGGGCGAGACTGAAGCCGAACACACTCACGGCCCGGCGCAGGCCGCGCAGCCTTCCGCGCGTCAGTGGCGCGGAGCCGTTCGCTTCAAGCGAGCGATGGATGATAGTGAGGTCGCCCAGCAATTCGTCGGCGCTGCCGTAGGGCTTTACCTGCGGATCGGCGCGCCCTGGTGCACCGGTCATCACGCGCAGGCTGGCGCCGACCCGGGCGTGGATGCCGGAGATCGCGCGGCGGTAGGGCTCGTCGGCCCGATGCGGAGAATCGTCACGGGACGCTTCGGCAAGGCCATGCAATTCCTGCGAACACGAGACAAGGCGGCTGGCGAGCGACAGTTGCGATTCGAGGGTGTGCAGTTCGGCAAGATAGTAGGACAGCGCGCGCTGGCACTGCATGCGCAGCGCCGCCTGGAGCACGTCGGCCGTGACGAAGGGATTGCCGTCGCGGTCTCCGCCAATCCAGCTGCCGATCTTCATGAAGCCCGGGAGTTCGACAGGCGCTCCACCTCGCGCCGCAAGCAGGTCTTCCAGTCCCGCATACAGGTGCGGTAGTTCGCGCAGCATTGTGTAGTCGAAATAGGAGAGTCCGTTTTCCACCTCGTCCAGCACCGACAGCTTGGAACTGCGCAACATCCGCGTCTGCCACAAGGTCAGGATGGCCCGGCGCAAGGCCTCGTCGTTCTCTCGCGCTTCCTCGGCGGTCAGTTGCATGCGGGTGCGCTCGTCAAGCAGGCGGGCGATGACCATCTGGCAGTTCAGCACGCTCTTGCGCTGGACTTCGGTCGGGTGTGCGGTGAGCACCGGGCTGACCACGGCATGACGGAAGAATTCCGCCAGGTCCGCAGCCGACACGCCGGCGTCGAACACGCTGTCGATGGCATGCGCCAGGCTTCCCTTGCGCGGCGGGGAGCCGGCAATCAAGTGGGCGCGGGTGCGACGGATGTGATGCTGATCTTCGGCAATATTGGCCAGAAGGGAGAAATAGCTGAAGGCGCGGATGACCTGGGTGGTGCGTTCCGGGGACAGGGAAGAGAGCGTGGCCTCCAGTTCATTCCGCGCCACCGTGTCCTGGTTGCGGCAGAATCGGATCGAACACTGGCGGATGTCTTCCTGAAGGAAAACATCCTTGTCTTGATCGGAAAGTTGCATGGCGTTGATTGGCAGGAGGCGTGCAGGTCTGGACTTAAAATGTAGTAAATTTACAGGTAATCGCGATTAAATCATGCGATAAGACCAATTTCAAGCTGTAGAAGTAGCTTATTTACATATCCGGGGCGATATACCGAGCGTTGACCTTGGACTAATATGAGGGGAAAACGTGCGCCTCGCGGCTCGGTGATCTGGGTCGCGGACAGTTCTCAGGGACCCGACATGAACAACAAGAAACGCCTCCTGCTCGTTGCGACCCATGTTGCGGCGGCGCTTGCCGGCTTTGCCGGCGGCATCTATGTCCTGCCCATCCTGACGGCGCCAACGGCTCCGGGCGCTGCGGAGGTGGGGGCGGCAGCCGAGGGCGCGGAATACAAGGGACAATTCCGCCGCGACCTGAAGGACAGTGATGCCTTGCATTGGGGCGAGGGGACCGTGTTCCTCGGACGAAGCCGGATCACGCTGCAAGGGCGCGTCGCGCCCGGGCCGGATTACAAGCTGTATCTTTCGCCGGAATTCATCGAGACGGAGGAGGATTTCCAGCGCCTGAAACCGAAGATGGTGCGAGTAGGAGACGTAAAGACCTTCGACAACTTCATTGTCCAGGTGCCGGCCCATGTTGATCCCGGGCAGTACACGGCAGTCATTGTGTGGTGTGAGTCCTTCAGCCAGTTCATTACCGCCGCCAGATACCGCTGAGGCGGGCGGCGTCCGTGCCCGAACTTCGGTAAGATTGTGGCATCCCAGCATTCATGCCGCTAATCCATGAGCGCCCAGCCGCCAAAACCGCCTATTCTTGTTGTCGAAGACGACGACCACATTTCCCAGATCCTCAAGTTCATGCTCGAACGCCAGGGTTGGCGCGCCTTGCTCGCCGCCGACGGCATGGCCGCCCGCAAGCTGGTGGAGGAAGGGCAGGAAAGGCCTGCGCTGATCCTCCTCGACGTGATGCTGCCCTATATCGATGGATTCGAACTGGTCCGCATCGTACGCGCGACACCCGGTTGGGAAAGTATTCCCATCGTCATGCTGACGGCGAAGAACATGGAGCGGGACATCGTGCGCGCGCTCGACGCCGGCGCTAACGATTACATCGTCAAGCCTTTCCAGCCGAACGAACTGCTCGCGCGGGTGCGGCGTTTCCTGAAGGACAAGGCATGAGGATCGTCATTGCCGGCATCGTCATTGCCGCTGCCGCCACGGCAAATGCGCAATCGACCGTCGGCCTGACACTGGGAACGGAGCATCTCAGCAACAGCACGCCCGACTGGCGCGAGGCAAGCGTCCAGTTGCAGCATCAATACGCGGCACGCCATGGCTCGGGCCTGGCCTTTGCCCGCACCGAACGCTTCGGCCTGCAGGACAGGCAGTTGTCCGCGAACTATGCGCGGCCCTTTGGCGAGAAACTGGTGGTAAGTGTCGACGCCAATGCCAGTTCCACCCATCGTGTCCTGGCGCGGCATGGCATCGGCGCGGCGCTGCAGTTCGAGTTCGCGCCCGCCTGGCTGGTGCATGCCGGCGCAAGGACGACGAAGTACGCGGACGAGCGGGTCAATCAGGGGCTGCTGATGCTGGAGCATTATTTTTCCTCGTTCAGTGCGTCCATCGGATGGCGGCCGGCCCGTGCATTCGACAGCACCGCGCACAGCGGCGAGCTGCGAGGGGCGTATTACTATGGCGACAGGAATTCCGTCGGCCTGATCCTCGCCGGCGGCAAGGAAGCCGCCAGCATCGCCGGAGCAGTCACCCTGACCAGCCTGCGTTCGGCGGCCGTGGTCGGACGGCATTGGCTGAATCGCGATTGGGCGGTCAACTACAGCGCGGGGCACACCCGCCAGGGGGATTTCTACAGCCGCAACGGAATCAGTCTTGGTCTTCAGTACGCTTTCTGATCCCTTCCTGCTCGCCGCCTTCCTGACAGGCCTGGGGGCGCTCGGCCTGACCCTGCTGCTTGGCGCGCAGATCGTCATCCTGCGCATGTCGTTGCGGCGCCGCGAGCGGCTGGAAAGGGCGGTCATCGCCAAATGGCGCCCCCTGCTCATGGCGGCGCTGGCCGACGCGCCGCCGGAGTCGCTACCGGCATTGCCTGGCAGGGAGCGGCTTCCCTTCCTTCGGCTCTGGCTGCACTTGCACCTGTCGGTACGCGGCGAGGCCAGCGAGGCGTTGAACGAGGTCGGTTACCGGCTCGGCTGCGACAGGATCGCGCGGGACCTGCTGAACAACGGAAACCGGGCGGAGCGCCTGCTCGGCGTGCTGGTGACTGGACACTTGCGGGACAAGTCCGCCTGGCATGACATCCTCCAGCTGGCGTCCGCACCGGACAGCGCGACCTCCCTGCAGGCGCTGTGGGCACTGGTGCAGGCGGATGCGGACAAGGCGATGCGGGAAATGATGCCGGTGCTGCTGCGCCGCGAGGACTGGGCCCTTCCGCAGGTGGCCAACATCCTGCAGGACGCGCAGGACATCTGTGCCCGCTACCTCTCCGACGCCCTCCTGCAGCTGGAAGCGAGGCACCTGGTGCGCGCGCTCCATCTTGCAGAAGCCCTGCGTGTCACCATTCCCGCCGCCCAACTGGCGACGCTGCTCCATGGCGACAACACCGAGCTGGTGATTGCCGCCTTGCGGCTGGCGCAGGATCCCGTCCTGCTCGACGATGTACGTGCGCGTCTTGCCCACCCCGAGTGGCGTGTCCGGGTCCACGCGTCGAAGGCGCTCGGCCGCATTGGCGACCACTCCGACATCCCGCGGCTGCAGGGCATGCTCGGCGACCGCCAGTGGTGGGTGCGTTACCGCGCCGCGCAGGCGCTGGTCGGCCTGCCGTTCATGCGGGCAGGCGAAGCCGAGGCGCTGGTTGCCGCTTCGGGCGACCGCTTTGCCGCCGACATGCTCAGGCATGTGCTGTCAGAAAGGGAGGCGGGATGAACCTGCACCAGGCTATCGTCGAGTTCACCACATGGTTCATCCTGGGGTATTTCATCCTGCTGAACGGCGGCTATCTCCTGCTCAACCTGCTGTCGATCGCCAGCCTGCGCCGCCGGGAGCAGGAACGCATTCTCGATGACTTGCCGCAGGCGTACTCCGGACTGGAGCCACCCATCAGCCTGCTCGTTCCCGCCTACAACGAAGAAGCCACGATTGCCGCGTCCGTGCGGTCCATGCTTCAGCTCGCGTACTCGGAACTGGAGATCATCGTCATCAACGACGGATCAAAGGACAGCACGCTGCAGGTGCTCCAGGAAGAATTCGACCTGCAACCCTTTCCCGAGGCCTACCGCATCCAGCTTGAAACGAAACCAGTCAACGGCATTTACCGCTCGACGCGCTACCCGAACCTGCGCGTCATCGACAAGGTGAACGGCGGCAAGGCCGACTCGCTCAATGCCGGCATCAATGCCTCGCGCTATCCGCTGTTCTGCGGCGTCGATGCCGACTCCATCCTGCAGCGCGACAGCCTGCAGCGCGTGGTCAAGCCCTTCCTTAACGATGCAACGGTGGTTGCCACCGGCGGCACGGTGCGCGTGGCGAACGGCTGCGAGGTGAGCGGCGGCTTCCTGACGCGGGTCGGGCTGCCGAACAATATCTGGGCGCTGTTCCAGGTGGTCGAATACCTGCGCGCCTTCCTCTTCGGCCGGCTGGGATGGTCGACGGTGAACGGCATGCTGATCATCTCCGGCGCCTTCGGCCTGTTCCGCAAGGAAGTCGTGATCGAAGCGGGCGGCTACCGGCCGAAGACCATCGGCGAGGACATGGAGCTCGTCGTCCGCATGCATCGCCTGCTGCGCGCGCGTCGCCAGCCGTACCGGATCGAATTCGTGCCCGACCCGGTGTGCTGGACCGAGGCACCGGAAGACGTGGCGACCTTGCGCAACCAGCGCATCCGCTGGCAGCGCGGCCTGTCGGAAAGCCTGTCGGCCAACTGGGGACTCATGTTCAGCCGCAACGGCGGCGCACCCGGCTGGGCCGCCTTTCCGTTCATGCTGCTGTTCGAATGGATGGGGCCGATGGTGGAGCTGGGCGGCTACATTTTCATGGTGGTCGCATTCGCCTTCGGATGGATTTCGTGGCAGGCCTTTGCGGTGTTCCTGTTTGTCGCCATCGGTCTCGGCATCCTGCTGTCTGCCTCCGGCCTGCTGCTGGAGGAAATGTCCTTCCATATCTACCCGGAGCCGCGCCATCTCGGCATGCTGGCCCTGATCGTCCTGCTGGAAAATTTCGGCTACCGCCAGATCAACAGCTGGTGGCGCCTTGTCGGGCTGTATCGCTGGGCGACGGAGGGAGAGGCCAGCTGGGGGGCGATGACGCGCAAGGGAAACTGGCAGCGCAAGGTGTAGACCATGCGTGCCGCACTCATTGGATTCTGGTTCATGGTGACGGGCGTACAGGCGGCATCCCTTCAGTTCTGCCCCGACACACAGGGGGCCGGGGGAACCGGCGCACAGGTCGTGCGGGCGGACGGCGCGCAGATGCGTCTTGTGGTCGGCGAGGCAATGCAATCCGGCTGCCACGGCATCGTGCTGCCCTTGCCGGCCGATGTGATCGCGGCGGTACATCCTGTTGGCGCGGCGCCGTCGCCGGGCGAGCGCATCCTGCTGCAGGGGCCTGAACGGGAAGGGCGCTTCATCATCGGCAGCGTCAGCACAACCGGCGGTCAACCTGCCGTCGAGCGCCCGCAGCCGATGCCCCTGCTGGAAAACCTGCTGCCCGCCTTGACCGTGCGCGTGTTTGGCGTCGAGGAGCGCGTGCAGGCACGCATCGCGGACGGCCGCCTGCGCCTGGATTGCCGGGCGGGCTCGCGTCCGGCGGGTGTCCTCCTTTCCGGCAAGGGGTATCTCCCGATGGCGCGGTCAACGCTGCGCGTGCAGGGCAACGCCAGCGGCCGTTTCAATTTCGCCGTGGCGGATACCGCGCAGGCGGCGAAAGAAAGCGCGGTCGGCCTCGGGTCTCTCGACCCGGGCAAAGAAAGCTTGAACCTCGAATTGCCGCGCGCCGGTTTCGACCGCACCCGCTGGCATTCCTTTTCCATTGCCTGCCCGCGCGAGGCCGCCGAACTCGACCTGGCCGACCTCAGGCTTGTCCCGCAGTCCTCGTCGCCGGCGACGCGCTCGGCATGGATGTGGGATGCGCAGCAGTGGGTCGGGCGTCCCGGCGATGTCGTAGCAAGGGCGCAGGCACGGGGAGTGCGTACACTCTTCGTTTCCATTCCGGTGTCCGGACATGCCGTCCTGGAGCCGCAACGGCTTGTCACCTTCGTGCGCCTGGCAAGGGCTGCCGGGATCGCGGTCTGGAGCGTCGATGGCGATCCCCGCATGGTCCTGCCGGGGGAGCACGCAAAGACGGTCATGCGTGCGCGCGCCTATGCGGCGTACAACGCCGGCGTCGACGCGGACGCGCGCCTTGCCGGCATGCAGTTCGACATCGAACATTACCTGCTGCCGGGATACGAACTCTCCGCAAGCGCGCTGGACAAACACTACCTTTCCCTCGCCCGCGCCTTGCGATCCGCTGCGCAAGGCATGCCGCTCGAGTTTGTCGTGCCGTTCTGGTGGGCCGAGAAAACGGAGTTGATGAAAGGGCTGGCGGCAGCGGCGAGCGGGCTGAACGTCATGGATTACCGCACCGACCCCGAACAGATCCGCCGCTTCGCGGTGCCGTTCCTCGACTGGGGCGCGATGCATGGCAAATCCGTTCGCATTGCGCTAGAAGCCGGCCCCGTCGAGCCGGAGCAGCAGCGCCGTTACGTGCGCGCGACGGAAGGGGAGCTGTGGCTGGTCAATGTTGAACAGACGCCGGTGCTTGTGCTGCTGAAGGAGGCCCGTGCAAATCCGCACGGGCCTGCGTTCAGGCTGGAATCGGCGTCGGTGTTCGACGGCTCGGCGACGTCATTCCATCGTGACCCGGAACGGCTTGTTGCGCTGCTGCCGGAACTGGAAGCCTGGTTTTCCGCCTGGACTTCGTTTGGGGGAATTGCGCTGCACGAGTTGAAGTAGTGGAGCCATGTTTTTACAGAATGCGTGCGTGGGCGGGAATGACGGGGAAAGGGGACTTGAAGCATTGAATCGAAGGTGCCCGCAAGAAAATGAGGGCAGTGTTCTTGCTCCGATAAATCAAGCGAGCAAATTCGCCGCAGGCAGTTCCACCATAAACACCGCCCCCTGACCCGTTTCAGACACAAAGCTCACGCTGCCACCGTGCTGCTCCACGATGCTCTTGCAGATGCTCAGTCCTAACCCTGTACCGCCTTTCTGCCGAGAGTCAGTGGAATCCGCCTGCGCGAACTTCTGGAAGATGCGATCCCTGAACTCCGCGGGAATCCCCGGCCCGCGGTCGATGACCGATACGCGCACCTTGCCCTGATCGGCGTCCACGCGCAGCGTAACGGTCGCACCTGACGGTGAGAACTTGATCGCGTTGGACAGCAGGTTCACCAGGACCTGGATCATGCGGTCGTGGTCGGCGTTCACCACCGCCGCGCCTGCATCGCATTCCACCTCGATACGGACGCCCATCTGGCCAGCGCTGCCGCGCACGGCATCGACGGCCTCGTCGACGAGCGGCCGCAGCCGGTGCGGCCGCATATCGAACTCCATGTTGCCGGACTCGATCTTCTCGATATCCAGCACGTCGTTCACCAGCCGCACAAGACGCTCGCAACTGACATGGGCGATGCCGATCAGCTCGCGCGTGTCAGGCGGAAGCTCACCCGCGAATCCGTCGGCGAGCATGCCAAGCGAGGCGCGAATCGACGTCATCGGCGTGCGCAGCTCGTGCGAGACCGTGGAGATGAACTCATTCTTCATGCGCTCGACTTTCTTGCGCTCCGAGATGTCGTGCAGGAAGGCGCTGAAGAAATAGGTATCGCCGCTGCCGGCAAGGCCGATGGTGACTTCGACCGGGAGTTCTTCGCCCTTGCGGTTGACGACGACGCGCTCCAGCCTGCGGTCGAGCGCCCCGATGTCCCCGGTTTCATTGAATGCCCGCATCGCATTCGCAAGACTCGCGCGGAACCGCTCCGGCACCACCAGCTCGACCAGCGGCCTGCCAATGGCTTCATCGGCGTCCCAGCCGAACATGCGCGTGGCGGCGGCATTCCAGTCCGCGATGCGGCCGTTCAGGTCTACGGCGATAAACGCGTCCTGCGCGGTGTCAATGATGGTCTGGATGCGTCGTTCATTGGCCTTGCCCTGGGCGAGCGCCTGCTCGAGTTCGCGCGTGCGCTGCTCGACGCGCCGTTCCAGCGTCAGGTTCAATTCCTTCAGGTCGCTTTCCTTTTGCAGGAGGCTGGACAGCAGGGCATTGAGGGAGCCGGTCAGCGTTTGCACTTCTTCGTAGGCCGCGCGGGATACGGGGATTTCCGCCGACTCCCGGCGCTGGACGCGTTGTGCCTCGTCGGCCAGGTCCTGCAGCGGGCGGCTGATACGCCGGGCGGCGATCAGTCCGAGCACGGAGAACAGCAGCGCCAGTCCCATGCCGCTTCCCAGTACGGTTCGCTGGATGCGGCGCACAGGTTCGTAGGCATCTTCCACGTTCTGCCGCACGAGCACGGTCCAGCCCAGGCCGGGATAGGATGCGTAGCCCTTGCCCTTGCTGTATCCAACCAGGTACTTGCGGCCATCCTCCCAGTCTTCCACTGCGAAGCCGTTGCCACCCTCGCGCGCCGCGCGGACGCTCTGATAGGCGAGCCTTTTTCCTTGCATCCCGGGCGGCCCCAGCAGGACGGTGCCGTCCGTGCCGACGATCAGGGCTTCCACCTTGCGGCGGGTGGCGATGGGGTCCATGACGGATTGCTCGACTTCGCGCGCCCATTGCCACGACAGATGCACGCCCAGCACGCCCTGGATCCTGCCGCTCTTGTCGGCGTAGGGGAAGGCGACGTCAACGAAACGTTTTGGCTCGTTCGCCGGGTTGGGCAGCAGCTTGGCCAGCAGCACGGCTTCGTGCACATCGCCGACATTGATGCCATTCAGCGCATTGCGGAACCAGGGCCGCTGCGACACGTCCGCGCCTTCCAGCATCCTGCGCGTGGCGACCATGACCTTGCCGTCCGGATCGACCAGCCCGATCCAGGCGTAATAGTGGTAGGTCTCCTGGCGTGCGTCGAGCACCATGCGCTTGTCATCGAGGCTGGCGCCAGAGGACGTCAGGTCCTGGCGCTGCGCCATCAGCTGCACTTCGCGATAGCGCTCGTACATGCCGCGGTCCAGCTTGTCGGACGTCTGCAGGGCGAGCTCGGCCAGCCCGCCTCCGATGTTGGATTTGACCTGGGTGGTCGCGGTCAGTCCGATCACTTCGACGAGGATCACCGTGAGCAGGATCGATAGCGCCGAAAAGGCGACGGCGAGGTAGCTGCCGATGCCGCGGCTGGGAAAGTAGGCCTTGATGTTCATTCGCATGAAGAGATTGCAGCGGAACGGATTTCCCTGTTCGGGGGTTGCCCGAGGGTAGCACACCTCGCCGTCCGGTACCGCGCGCGAAATTGTCTTGCGGCAATATCCTGTTCCGGCCGTTCCCGCAAGCAGGAATAACCGGCTTCCCGTTCTCAGGAATAGAGCAGGCAGCGCCCCCGCAATCCCGCGTCAAATCGATATTTTCTGTATGGCACGTAAGTTGCTGTCCTACGGAAAGAAACGTTGACATGGGTCAATTCTGATGAAGAAGACAACGAATGCCAAACGTCCGCCGCCGGACGAAGTGCTCGCCTTCATGCTTGGCAGCGACGAGTATGGAATCGACATGCAGCGCGTGCAGGAAATCCGCGGTTTCACCGCATTCGCCCAGGAAGCGCATGAGCTTGATCTGGACGGCGGTGTCGCCAACCTGCGCGGCATCAGGGTGCCCATCGTCGATATGCGCAAGCGCTTCTCGCTTGGCAGCCCGGTGTTCGACGAATCGACCAGCGTCATTGTGCTCAACATCGACGGGCGCACCATGGGCGTCGTGGTTGACGGCATATCGGACGTCCATCGCATCGACCCGAAACGCGTCACGCCGCCGCCGCGCGCGCGGGGCGGACTGAAAAATGACTACCTGATCGGGCTCGGTACCTTCGGCCCGCATTCGGTAACACTGCTCGCGATCGACGAGGTCCTCGCCACCGCGGCATAAAGACGCAACCGGATGCCATCCATGCTCACACGCACATCAAGCGAAGTAAGAAAGGCAGTGGATGAGGCCACGGAGAGCGCACGCCTGCGCTTCGAGAAACTCGTCAACAGCATTGACGGCATCGTCTGGGAGGCGGATCCGGAAAGCTTCCGTTTTACCTTCGTCAGCGAGCAGGCAGGCCGCATCCTGGGCTACGCACTGGAAGAATGGCAGGTCGATGGCTTCTGGGAAGCGCATCTGCATCCCGAGGACCGAGCGCTGGCCATCGAGCATTGCGTGTCCTGGACGACCCATGCCGCCAACCGTTGCTTCGAATACCGGATGCTGGCGAAGGATGGTCGCGTGGTCTGGCTCAAGGACCTGATCAGCGTCGAGATGCATGACGGCCGCCCGGTCAGCCTGCAAGGCATCATGGTTGACATCAGCGAGCGCAAGCGTTTGGGCAATGCGCTGCAGACGGTCATGGATAACATCCCTTGCGGAATCTCCCTGATCGATGCCGATCTGAATATCGTGCTCGCCAATGCACTCGGACGTTCGATACTCGACGTTCCTCCGGCGTTGTTCGAGGGCGAAAAGACGCCGCTGGAAAAGATATTCCGCTTCAACGCGCAACGCGGCGAGTACGGCCCCGGCGATCCCGAAGAGCAGGTGCGCGAACGCCTGA
This sequence comes from Noviherbaspirillum sp. ST9, assembly GCF_048799745.1. NCBI lineage: Bacteria > Pseudomonadati > Pseudomonadota > Betaproteobacteria > Burkholderiales > Oxalobacteraceae > Noviherbaspirillum > Noviherbaspirillum sp. ST9. The sequence continues at coordinate 15,924 of NZ_JBLWFR010000008.1, forward strand.
ACCTCGTCAGGCGCGGCGAGCCGCATGTCCTGCAGCGTACGCGCCCCGACGGCACGGTCATCGAGATCCGCGGCCAGCCGTTGCCGGGGGGAGGCTTCGTGACCGTTTACATGGATGTCACGAACGAGAAATCCGCGCGGACCGCGCTGGCGCGCGAATCGGCTTCCATCAAGGCGGTTCTCGAGCATCTTCCGCAAGGCATCAGCGTCTTTGATGAAACGCTGAAACTGCGCCACTGGAATGCCGGCATGGTGGATGTCCTCGGACTGCCCAAGGACATAGTGCGCGATGGCGCATTCTTCGATGACCTGGTCCGCATTCCCGCGCAGCGCGGCGAGTATGGCGAGGGCGACCCCGAAGCCCATGTTGCCCGTTTCCATGAACTGGCGATGCAATTCCGGCCGCACCAGTTCGAGCGTACGCGGCCCAACGGCAAGACGCATCTCGTTTCCGGAAAACCGATGCTGGTCAACGACGAGCTGACCGGATTCATCACCACCTACACCGACATCAGCGAACGCAAGCGCGCCGAGGATGAATTGCGCCTGTCCGCCAAGGTCTTTGAAAACAGCACCCAGGGCATCTCCATCACGGATCCCTCGGGGCGCATCCTCAAGGTCAACCGCGCTTTCAGTGCAATCACCGGCTACAGCGAGGAGGAAGTCGTCGGAAAGACACACGCTATCCTCCATTCCGGACGGCAAGACCAGCAGTTCTACCGGGCCATGTGGAAGACGCTTGCCGAAGAAGGCGCATGGAGCGGCGAGATGTGGAACCGGCGCAAGTGCGGCGAGTTGTACGTCGAACAGCTGACGATTACCCGGGTGCCCGACAGCACGGGCGTGACGACCAATTTCATCGGCATTTTCAGCGACGTCTCGCAGGCCAAGGCGGCGCAGAACGAGATCGAACGCCTGTCCATGTACGACGCGATGACCGGACTGCCCAACCGCGCCTTCCTGTACGAGCGCCTCGAACATGCGATGAGGATGGCCGAACGCGACGGCAACCGCGTTGCCTTGCTGGCCGTTGACCTCGATCGCCTCGCGCACATCAATGAAGTCCTCGGTCACCATACGGGCGACCGCCTGCTCGTCGCGGTGGCGGAACGGCTGAACGACGCGATGCGCAGCGCCGATACGGTGACACGCCACATCGGGGATGAATTCGTCATCATCATGGAAGCGCTGTCTGACCCGCAAGACGCCGCGATCCTGGCTGAGCGGGTGCTTGGCGAGCTGTCACGTCCCTTCGTGGTCGAAGGACACGAGATCAACATCAGCGCCTGCATCGGCATCGGCGTCTATCCCGAAGACGGGTCTACGACCCAGGTCCTGATCAAGCACGCCGACGTCGCTTTGCACCATGCCAAGGAAACAGGAGAAAGCAACTTCCAGTTCTTCCGCGAGGAAATGAATTCCGCGTCGGTGGAACGGCTGCTAATCGAGAGCAACCTGCGCCTGGCATTGCAACGGAACGAATTCCATCTCGTGTACCAGCCGCAGGTCGACCTGTCGACAGGCATGATCACCGGCATGGAAGTCCTGCTGCGCTGGCTGCATCCGCAGATGGGCATGGTGTCGCCGGCGCGCTTCATTCCCGTCGCCGAAGAAACCGGCCACATCATCGAAATCGGATTGTGGGTGTTGCGCGAAGCCTGCCGTCAGACGCAATGCTGGCACGAGCAGGGCTTCGCCGGACTGCAGGTTGCCGTCAATGTATCGGCGCGCCAGTTCCGCCAGGACGACTTTGCCGATCAGGTGCGCCAGGTTCTGGAAGAGACCGGACTGGCGCCGGATTGCCTGGAACTGGAACTGACCGAGAGCATGATCATGCAGCGGCCGGAACGTGTGGTCGCCGTCATGAGCGAGTTGCGCGCGCTCGGCGTGAAGTTTTCCATTGATGACTTCGGCACCGGCTATTCCAGTCTGTCCCAGCTGAAGCGCTTTCCGATCGACAAGCTCAAGATCGACCAGTCCTTCACGCGCGACATCGGCACCGATGCCAACGGCACGGCAATCACTTGCGCCATCATCGCCCTGGGCAACAGCCTGCGCCTGCGCGTGGTAGCGGAGGGTGTCGAGACGCACGACCAGCAGCGCTTCCTGGTGGACAACGGCTGTCACAGCATGCAGGGGTATCTTTTCAGCCGCCCGGTTGCCGCCAATGATTTTCACGGATTGCTGCTGCTGCAGCGCCTGCAGGCGGCCGTCTGATCCCTCTCGCACTGGAAATCAGTGCGCCCACATCCTTAATTGTCCCTGCATGTTGATGGTTCCATGGACCGACAGCCTGCCAAGGCTCTCGGTCACCGGCGCGGCCGGATCGGTTTGCACGCTCAGCGATTCGAAGCCGAAATCGGTGTACTTCACATGCGCGGGCAGGCCGACGGCGAGGTAGTCGCTGCCGTCCGGCTTCTTCTCCACGTCGAGCGAAAGACCGAAGACGTCGAGGGCGCCGCGCAGGTTGCGTACGACGATATGCGTGGTGCGGCCGTCAACATTGAAGCCCATCGAGATCCTGCTGTCGGTGGAGGGATTGGCTACCGTCTGGTCGTTGAGCGACAGGTGCATCGCGAAGTTGACACCGTCGGCGCCGCTCACGTCCGACAGCGCGTCGTCGTCTAGCACCTGCTGGGCGAGGGCCTGCCCGGAGAAGGCCAGGAACGACAGGATGACGAATAGAATTCTGCGCATATCAAGGCTTGAATCGGATGTCGAGATACTGGATCTGCATCGAACCTATCCGGCTCGAACCGAGGTCCACGTTGCCAGTCGCGTCGCTGCGGAAGGACAGGTTGTCGATCTGCAGTCCGCCAAGCGCCGCCCCGTTCGCATCCGGCCAGTCGATGCCGATCCGCATGCGGGAATTGCCGGCGTCATCGGTGACGGCATTGAAGATCCCCGGTTGCGACGTCACGTCGGCAATGCGCCAGGGCGCGTTGAGGAAATTTCCGTTGCTGTCGACCGCGCCGACGCGCAGGCCCCGAAAGTGCATCTGCTCGGTCACGCTGGCCGGCTCCGCCTGGGTGATGTCATCGCGGCCGCGCGGACGCAGCAGCAGGTTGCCGACGTCGACGCGCAGGCCGAGCCCGAAAGCAATGCCTTCGTTGATGCGCGGCGTCGTCCACTGGAGTCCGCCGCCGTAAAAGGCCACGTCCTTGAGCACGATGCTGCCTCCCTCGAAGGCAATGCCGTCGGCATTCACGCCCCAGTCATAGGCTGCCTGCCATTTTTTCGCGCCATTGGCATTGTCGGGAAAGGCGAGGGTAATGATGTCGGCCATGCCGGAGGCGCCTTTGATGATGTCGAGCCGGTATGGATCGCCGAATGGATTGGCAGGATCGTCGGAGCGCGTTGCGTGGAAGCTGCCGATCCACGCGCTTGCCGTGGACGGCGCAGGCGCGTGGTAGGTAAGTCGCGCGTCGCCGGACATCGAGAAGCCCGACAGGTCGAAGCTCACCCCATCCCGTCCCTGCACCGACGACAATGCATCGTCGGAGAGCGGCTGCAATCCCTGCGCATGTGCAGTCGTGCACGCGAGCGCCAGTGCGAAGCAGGCGAGGATGGGGGTCGTTCGCTGCATCATGTCAGCGCACCGGGGGCAGGTTGGGCGGCGGCGTGCCGGTCGTCGTCAATGCCGTCAGGCGGTCGCGCCAGTTCAACCATACGCCGGCCTGGGCCAGGTCGGGTGCTTGCGCCATTCCCGCGGGAGGCTGGAACTGGACCGCGGACTTGAGCGCGGAAATCCAGAAATCGCGGCTTGCGCCGTTGGTGTCGCCCGCGCGTACACCACCCATCTGCGCAAAATTGAGGCAGGGTGCGGTGCAGGAGCCGTCCCAGCGCTTGCCGCCGCCGGGATCGGTACGGGAGTCGAGCGTGCCGGCGGCACCGCCGTCAACCAGCATCGATCCACTCAGCGTGTTAAGGGTCAGGCCGATGTCGCCTGCAATGCTTTCAAAGCCAAAGCGCATGCCGACCACTTCACGGGTCGCCGCATTGCCGGCGTTGCGATAGACGAATTCGAAATAGGGGTTGGTGATCTGGACGAGGCGCTGCGCCTCGGTGCCGTCGCTGCGCCCGAACTGGAGCGCCGGAATATCGAGGTCGACGCCGCTGCCGTTGCGCGGCGCGTAGTTGTATTCGCCGAGGCGGATATTGCGGAAGTTGGCGTTCAGCGTGACGTCCGCGCCAAGCGCGATGCGCGTGAAATCGTAGCCGCCGTAGCTGCTGTTGTTCAGTACCAGGAAACCCTGTCCGTGGTGGCTGGACAATTCCTGCTCGGACAGTGCGCGCAACTGTGCGGACGCCATTCCGGCATGCAATGTGAGTGCAGCGCCCAGCGCCGCAAGGCAAACACGGATCATGCTTGTTCTCGAACGAAGGAACAGGAAGGAAAATCCCCCGGCATACGCCGGGGGATACCGCTAGGAAGGGAGTCCAGTAACCTGCTGGATTAGTGAGCCCACATCCAGACTTGCGTGCCGCGCAGGTCGATGTCGGTCAGCGCGATGCGGCCGAAGGATGCGGAGTTGCCACCCATGCGGATCGAATCAACCGTCACGTCGACCAGTGCTGCGGTCGGGACAGTGATGGTTGCCGGAACGGCCATCTGGACAACGTCGCCGCCGTTGTAGAAGCTGGTCGGGAAGGTCACGCCGGAGGCAGTCAGGATGCCTTCGAACGAAGCCTGGTTGATGATGTCCAGAGTGCCGGCGATCAGGCCGCGAACGCCGATGTTGTTGAAGCTGATCGAACCACCAGCGGTATCCGTATCGGTGTAGGTGAACGAACCGATGTTGATGTTCAGGCTGGCAGCGATGGACACACCGTCCTGGCCGGCAACCTGGCTCAGGCCTTCGTCAGCGATCGGGGTCATTGCGGAAGCAGCCATGGACAGGCCGGACAGAACAGCGGCGATTGCGGTCTTCTTGAACAGTTTCATATATAGTCTCCAATAGATAACGTGGTGTAAAAAAGAGTTTTTCTTCCCCTGCCGCGAACGCCGGTTCCATGTTTCTTGTGAAAACACCGCCTACTGTTCGGTGTGCGATTTCACCGCACGCCGGACGCTGGAACCGCGTCGTACAGCTCTTAATATTTCAGCAATACTAAGAGCCTTCATATTAGGTCAGCGTCCATTGACAACGGGGACCACCGCTGTGACTGGACGAGCCAAATCATTGGCCTCGAAAGCCAGCACACGGGAATGCATTGCCGGGTCGAAAGAATGTGAGGGGCGCGGAAGGAGAGTGAGGGTGTGACTTTCTTCTCGCATGCGGGCGCTACCGTTCAATTATCCAGACTCTTTTCCCCATCATTCCCGCGCAGGCGGGAATCCATAGTGAGTTCATCATTCGACCGGCCTATGGGTTCCCGCCTTCGCGCGAACGACGGGCTACTTAATGTGGCAAATCGACCGTAGCCACTCGCCTTCACACGCATATTGAATAGCCTCTGCAGAGCGAAAACCTCATTCCATGCTGCCCCGCACAACCTCCATTCGAGCACGCTTTTTAGAGTGTGCACTCTATTGTTCCGATGACAATCTTATGTAACCTCTTGATTCCCTTGGGACCATGCGGATGTCTCCAACACAGATGTGGCGCATGTCCTGAAGCTTTCACTTTTGCGGGTAACTTGATTGGCTGCTATTCCTTATCAGGTGCTGGAACGCCCGGCGGTCCTGCGTTCCCACCCCACCAAATTCCGGCCGCCTGCGACGAGCGATGCTTGCCTTGCGCGCGAGCGGGTAATGGAGCGCATCCGCCACGCTTCCGGGGCAAAGCTGGTGCTCGTGCAGGCGCCTGCGGGCTTCGGGATCACGACCCTGCTGCGGCGGATCCATGACGAGTGCCGGCAGGAGGGCGGCGCGTCCGCCTGGCTGACACTGGATGCCGGCGACAACGATCTCGAGCGCTTCATGTCTTGCCTGGCGCAGGCCTTCGCTCAAATGAACCGTGGATCGACAACGGTGCGCGGCCTCTTCGATTCGCGCCTGCGTCAGGACGGCGCCTTCGAGCTGGCGGACGCGCTGGCATCGACGCCATTGCCCTTCACCCTGATCTTCGATGAATTCGAGCATCTCCAGAACCCGGCCGTGCTTGCCGTCGTCCAGCAATTGATCGACATGCTTGGCCCGCAGCAAAGGCTGGTGATCGGTTCGCGCGCGCAGACCGCGCTGTCCGTCGGCCGCTTGCGCGCACGCCAGCACTTGCTGGAAATCGATGCCGCGCAGTTGCGCTTTAGCCTGGAGGAAACGGCACTCTTCCTGCGCGACAAACGCGGGCTGCGACTGGACGACAACGAGGTCGAGAAGCTGCATGACATCACTGCTGGCTGGGCAGCGGCCCTCTGGCTGGCCTCGCTCGCGCTCGAAGGCAGCGATGACCCGCGCCGGACCATCCAGACCTTCTCGGGATCGCACACCTCGATTGCTTCCTATCTCGCGGAGGATGTGCTGTCGAAGAAGCCGCGACACCTGCAGGACTTCATCCTGCAGACCAGCGTGCTGCAGAAATTCTGCGCCGACAGCTGCAACGCGGTCACGGGCTGCGATGACGGCAAGGCGATGCTGCAGGAAATCGAACGTTCCAACATGTTCATGACGCCGCTCGACGAGCAGCGCACCTGGTTCAGTTATCACCCGCTGTTTGCCGATTTCCTGCGCGCCCATCTCGAACGTGAGTATCCGGGTCTCGCTACCGTGCTGCACCGCCGCGCCGCCGACTGGTATATCGGGCAGAACCGGCCGACGCATGCGATCGACCATGCCATCGCTTCGGGGGATACCGCCTATGTGCTGGAACTTCTCAACCAGCATGCGCAAGCGCTTTTCCTCCAGGGACGGGTGCGGCTGCTGGCGCGCTGGTTTGACACGCTCGACCGGCGCAACCTTGCTGCCTATCCGCGCCTGATTTCCGTCTATTGCTGGTCGCTGCTGCACATCAACAGGAGCGAGGAAGCGTTGAATCTCCTGGAGACGGTGACGGCCGACGATGGATCATCGCCGATCTCCCGTTCCACGTACCACGTGCTCCGCACATTCAGCCTGATGATGCTGGACCGCGCCGAAGAGACGGCGCCGATGTGGGAAGACCCCGATATCCTGGGCACCGCCGCGCGGGAACCGCTGCTGCGCAGCATGCTGATGATCGGATGTGCCTATTATTATGCGACCACCAGCCGCTATCGCGAGGCTCGCATCCTGCTCGACCAGGCGACCCAGGAACATCCCGCCGTCGGCCCCTTGTTCAGCATCGCCGTCGCCGGTTATGTGCGTGGCATGCTGGACCTGGTCCAGGGCAACCTGCGCGCGGCCTGCGCGCGCCTGCTGGCGCTGATCGGCGACGAATCACAGCGGCAATTGCGGTGCAGCGCCTCGCGCATGGGATTGCTCCTCGGCCTCGTGTCCGACGAAATGCCGGTGCGTGACGGCGCCGACAGCGGCTTCGCCAGCCTGTACCTGGCCGAGGTGCTGTACGAAATGGATTCGCTGGTGGAAGCCAAGCGCCTGCTCAAGCTATTCCTTCCCCTTGTCAAGGATGCCGGCATCCCGGACCAGCTGATTGCAAGTCACGTCATCTATTCCCGCATCCTTCGCCTGGAGGGCTGCGGCAATGATGCGCTGCAGATCCTGCTGGAACTGGAACAGTCAGGCATGCAGCGTCGCTTGCCGCGCGTGGTGGATGCCGCGCGGCTCGAGCTCGCGCGCGCCGCCGTCCTGCAGGGCGACATCGACGAAGCGCGATCGACGTTCGCGCTGGTGGGCGGGTCACCGGCGTGGCAGCGGCGCGACATGCAGATGATCGCGACCGACATCGAAAGCCCGGTGCTGTGCGCCGCTCGTATCCAGATTCATACCGGGCAGGCCGCGGCGGTGCTGCCGGTCCTGAAGGAACACCTGCAGGAAGCCTACGCCCGCGGACGCATGCGTTATGCCCTGCGGGTAAAGGTGCTGTATGCCCTGGCTCTGTCGCATGCGGGCCAGCGCAATCCCGCGCTGCGGACATTACGCGAAACCATGCAGGACGCGATGGAAGAGGGCTTCGTGCGGGTATTCAAGGATGAGGGACCTGCCTTGCTTGCGCTCGCCAGGGAGATGCTGGACGGGATGCAGGAATCATCGGGGCAGGACACCAATGCCCTGCGCGGTTTCGCAGAACGCATCCTGCAGCGCGGGCGCATCCAACCCATACGCATGGCGGGGAACAGCGAACCCATGCCGGATTGCGTGATGAGTCCGGCAGGCACCGAACTGACAGAGCGCGAGCTGGATGTCCTGCTGCTGCTTGCCCAAGGCTACGGCAACCAGGCGATCGCCGAAAAACTGTTCGTCTCCATCACCACCATCAAGACACACCTGCGGAACATTAATATCAAGCTCGGCGCACACAATCGCACGGAAGCGATCTCCATCGCTCGCCGCATGGGCGTCATTGCCTGACATTTCCGCTGCGGCGCGCGCCGCAACCTCCTTCTCCATCCTCTCTCCTCGACGCGCCGCACCGTTCGGCATGGCGCGTTTTTGCTCGCTTGCCGGCAACACATTTGATTGTGCGCAATTGAAGATGCATTTCGGCAATACGAAAAATCTTGTCCCAGGAGCGACAAACTTGATGCTGCGCAATCAAGAATCATCCGATCGGATGACCTCTCCTCCTGCTGTTCGCTCGTACATTTAAAGCCACTCGGCAAGCTGACAAAAAAATAATTCTTCCAACGCGGCGCCGAAGGCTGAAGACCGATCGCGAGGGACATCGCGACGCTTGCACCATCCATTCGAGGAGAAGACATGAAGGGGAACGACACATGTTCGTGATCTTGCTTGGCGCAGTCGCATTCGGCATTGCGCAGGCGGGCGCGGCCGAGCGTTTTGGCGTGAAGGACCGTCCGGAAGGGCAGTTCGAACTGCCGCAGTCGATCGTCGGCGGCGCGCCGATCACCGAGCCGGTGAAGATCGAGCCGTTTTCGCAGCTCAAATTCCAGAACATCGTCCGGCAGGCCTACGACTATAGCTGCGGCTCCGCGGCACTGGTCACGCTGCTGGTCAACTACCTTGGCCTCGATGTCAACGAGCAGCAGGCGATGGAAGGCATGCTCGAACGCGGAGAAAAGGAAAAGATCATCGAGCGCCGCGGCTTTTCCCTGCTCGACATGAAGCGCTTCGTGGCATCGCTCGGGATCGAAAGCGGCGGCTTCCGCGCCGAGGTCAAAGACCTCATGTCGCTCGAGCATCCGGCCATCGTGCCGATCGATTACGCAGGCTTCAAGCATTTCGTCGTCTTTCGCGGCATCCGCGACGGTCTGGTGTACCTCGCCGATCCGTCCGCCGGAAACATCGTCCTTGCAGTCGACGAATTCGCGTCGCTGTGGGACCGCAACACCCTGTTTGTCCTTTACCCCCAGAAGAACCGGCCGGCGCTTGGAAAACTCGCGCTGTCCGACCGGGAACTCGGCGTGTTCGACATGGACCGCGTCCGGGACCAGGCAAGCCTGCAACCGCCAGGCAATACGTACCTGATCGAACGCGCGCTCAACTCGGGCGCCAGTGGCGTGTACCTGCGCAGGAACTGATCGCCGTTCAGCAACGCCGTCAACACAACTAATCAAAAGGGAGTCGTCATGAGAATTCGTCCATTGCTGGGATTCATTGCTGCTGCGCTGATGTTGCCTGCCTACGCGCAGCAGGGTGGGGCGGACAGCGCCGCCGCGCGCGACGCATTGAAAAAACAGGAGGGGGATACCGACCAGTCCACGCTGCTCAAGCAGACGCTGACCGCCGTCGACAAGCAGTATTCGCTGATCAAGCGCGGCACGATCGCCGCCAACTATGAATTGAACTATTCCTATGTCGGCCAGGAGCGCATCAACGCCGACATCAGCACCGGCCAGCTCACGCTGTTCGAGATCAACAACGACAGCGCCCACCAGATCACCAACACCATTTCGGTGGATTACGGCGTGCGCGACAACCTCACTGCCAGCGTCAGCCTGCCGCTGGTGAGCAAGTATTCCGAGAATCCCGCTTTCGACGGCTTTTCGCACTCGCTGGGTGACATCGGCATCGGCGCGCGCTTCCAGCCTGTCGAGGCCAAGCGCGGCCGTCCCAACCTGACCGTCACCAGCAACCTGCGCCTGCCGACGGGCAAGAGCCCCTTCAAGGTGGATGCGAACCAGAACCTGGCAACCGGATCGGGCGTGCCGTCGCTGACTGCCGGCGTCAACGTCAATCACATCGTCGATCCGGTCGCGCTGTTCGGCTCGCTCAACTTTACCTACAGCGGTGCAGCCAAGGACTTGTCGCAGATCCGGGGCACGCGTGTGCTGACGCGCGTCGAGCCCGGACCGAGCATCGGCTTCGGCCTCGGCTTTGCGTATGCGCTGTCCTACGGCATTTCGACGTCGATCTCGATCCAGGAGTCCATCTCGCGCGGAACCAAACTCTATTTCCGCGACGGCGGCAGCGCCAAGACCAAGACGCAAACCTCGGGCATGCTGAACCTGGGCATCGGCTACCGCGTATCGCCGAAGACCACGCTCAACATCACCGCCGGCATTGGCCTGACGAACGATTCGCCCGACTTCACTCTTGGCATCAGCATGCCGCTGTCGTTCTGATCGGGCGGACCCACGATGATGACCTGTCCGAGCAAACACCGGCGGTATCGCACGCGGCTGTTGCCGATTGCCGGCCTGCTGCTGTCGAGCGCGCTGCCGCCGGCCCACGCGGCGCTGACGGATAACCTGCTGACCAGCCCCACTGCGATGTCGCTCGGCAATGCGGTGACAGCCGATCCACCGGGGACCGATTCCATTCACTTCAATCCGGCGGGCCTGACGCGGATTACAGGCGAGGTGCATTCACAGTCGTTCGGCGCGGTGTCGCTGCGCGCGCCGGCTTCATTCAGGCAAGGCCCGGATTTCAGCATCGGCGGCTTCCGCGATGACCCGCTCAACGGAACGTCGACCGGCGAGATGAACCAGCGGGTCTACATCCCCGGTGTCGGTCTTCCCGGCTGGCGTTTGCCGGCTGTGATTCTCCCCGGACTGGGGCTCGCCTACAACAAGGAAGGATCGCCGTTCACTTTCGCCATCGGCAATTACATCAGCCAGGCAATGAGCTCGGACCGCACCAAGGATCCGGACGACCCCGGCCGCTTCTCGGGCAAGGTGATGCACCTGCAGCGCCTCGTCTTCGCGGCGCCGGCCGTCGGCTACAAGGTGTCGGACACGCTCAGTATCGGCGCTTCCGTCCCGCTGGCGCACCAGGCCTTCATCCTCAACACCGACATGCGCATGCCGAACGAATTGCTGGGCATCGTGGGCAAGGTGCAGCAGGGCTGGTGTCCGCAGAACGGCGGCAACATCGTCGATACCTTTACTTTCGGCCTGTGCGGCGGAGGCGAGGAAGGGCGGATCAATCCGTTCAAGAAAGCAGCCAGCATCGACCTGAACATGACGGCGCACGTCGACCCGACCATCAACCTCGGCCTGCTGTGGGAGCCGCTGGACTGGTTCGGGCTCGGCGTGGTGTACCAGGGCGGGTCCAAGACCAAGGTGTCGGGCCAGTACACCTTCCGCGCGGAACCTATGCTGCGCCGCTTCGTGGAAGGTATGCACTCCAGCTTGCTGGGGCCGATCGCGGCGGGCGTCCTCGGTCTGCCGCAGACCATCCCGGAGGAGCAGCGCGGCAACGTCAGCGCGACGATTCCTTTCCCGCATCGCCTGCAGCTGGGTTTCAAGTTCAAGCCGACGCCGCGCATCCAGTTCAACGTCGACGCCAACTACGCGAATTGGAAGAGCTGGGATGCGCTGACCCTGGAGTTCGACCAGAGCATCAAGCTGCTCGAAATGGCGCGCCTGTTCGGCGTGCCGGACTCGACCCGACTTGCACTGCCGCGCGGCTACAAGAACACGCTGCATTTCGGCTACGGCCTGCAGACGAAGGTGAGCGAAAAGCTGACGCTGCGCTTCGGCTATGAACCGCGCAAGAGTTCGATCCCCAAGGACAAGCTCGACCTGGTGGCGCCGCTGCCGGACACCAAGCTCTACAGCATCGGGGCGAACTACAAGATCAACAAGGAGATGGACATCAGCGTCGCCGCCAGCTACATGACCGGCGATTACTTCGTCCCGGCAAACGGCAGCTGCAACATGAACTGCGACAAGTTTTTCAACATTGTCTACAACCCGTATGCGGGACTGGACGTCACCGGCGGAATCCGGGTCCGCTACTTCGGCGTCACCATCACCAAACGCTTTTAGAACAGGAGACACACCATGATCAAATCCGCGATTGCCATCACCCTCATCGTTGCAGCCAGCGCGGCCAGCGCCGCCGGTGCGCAAAAGCCCATCTCGCCGGCGAAGCAGGAGCTGGTGCAGCGTGTGCTGCAGTTGTGGCAGGTCGACATTCTGGCGCAGTCGATGCTGCAGGAGCCGGTCACCGATGCCGTCGGCCAGGCGCGCGCCGTGATCCAGGGACGCGTGCCGACGGAGCGCCGCGATGCCACCATGCGCGAAGTCGCGACGGAAGCGAAAAAATTCCTCGATGAGAACGGCCCGGTCGTGCGCGCCAGCGCCCAGAAACTGATCCCGAGCACGGTGGCCCCGATGCTGGCCGAGAAGTTCACCGAGGACGAGCTGCGCCAGATCATTGCCATGCTCGAGTCCCCGGTCAAGAAGCGCTTCGAGGAACTGGTGCCCGAGATGCAGAAGGCACTCGGTGAAAAGGTCGCCGCCGAGTCGCGTCCTGTCATCGATCCCAAGCTCAATGATTTCCGTCAGCGCATCAGTGCACGCCTGCGCACCGCCATTACGCCCTGAGAGGCGTGCGATGCTGCACGCAGAAAAATCAGGCACGGCGTCACGCGGGGCCGTGCCGACAGAGTGAACAAGACAATAACAAGGGGAACAACATGACCTATTCGTCGGCGATCGATCTGGTACGCGGTATCAAGGCACGCCTGGCAGCGCGCGGCCTCGATGTGGATGCGTTCTTCCGGCAGGCAGGACTGGAGGAGTTGGAGTGCATGGCGGACGACGCGCTCACGCTCTCGGACAAGCTGAGCCACCTGTGGGACATGGCGACGCAAGCCTCCGGTGATCCGTTGCTCGGCGTGAAGGCCGCGCTGCCGCAGCCGCTGGACCGTTCCGGCCTGATGGGACACATCATGCGTGCTTCACCCGATGTGAAGACCGCTATCGAGAACCTGGTGCGCTATACGCCGCTGGTGTCGCCCACTGTGCACAGCACGATCGAGCAGGCGGAAGGCAGCACGCGCGTCAGCCTGCACCTGCCAGGCGGGCAGCGGCGCGTGCCGCAGCAGCATTACGACTTCGTGTGGTGCCTGGTGTTGCGGACGCTGCGCTCCGCAGCCGGCAGGGAGGACCTGAAGCCGGTGGTGGTCAACTATGCCTTTCCGCCGCCCGCCGACGTCCAGCCCTATGTCGACGCCTTCGGCTGCGCGGTCCGATTCGGGATGCCGGGCAACACCATGCAGTTTGACGATGCCGACCTGTCTGTCCCGATCAGCACGGAAAATCCGATGGCGGCCGACTGGGCGCTGCGCATGCTTGCGGATCTCGCGCAGGCACAGCGCAACTGGACGCTGCGCATGCTGGCCAAGCTGGAAAAGGCGCCGCAGGCGGACAACACGTTCAGCACGCGGGTGCAGGGCCTGCTCGCCGGCATGCTGGCGCACGGCGAGCCGCTGCGGGAAGAGGTGGCGAAGCGGCTGATGATGAGCGAACGCACGCTGCAGCGCCGCCTGGCGGAAGAGGGCACCAACTTCACGCAGCTGGTCGACGACACGCGGCGCGAAATGGCTTACCAGTACTTGAAGAAGGGCGACCTGTCACTCAAGAAGCTGAGCTTCCAGCTCGGCTTCTCCGACCCGAGCGCATTCTGCCGTGCATGCCGTCGCTGGTTCGGGCGTTCTCCGAAAGAAGTGCAGCAGCGGTCCGCCGCACCCGAGTTCGCCTTGTCCCACGCCGGTTCGCTCGCGCCGGTGATGCAATTCGGGCGGACGGAGCGCTTCGAACCCTTTGTGCAATTCAAACCGAACTGATTCATCCCAGGGGTTGGTATTTCCACCTCCGCAGTCGAACGCTGCGGGGGTGTTTTTTTTGTTGTTGAAAAATTGGTAATTTTTTGCGCGTTACCCTTGCTTACAGATATTTTTTTCTGACCGTACTAAGGTAGAAGCCGTCATGCGATCCGGCGTACGGCAATGAAATCAGCCATCCTGTTGCTCTCCCTTTTCGCGTTGCCCGCGGTCGCGGCAGCGCCAGCAATCGTCATCTTCAACGAGCGCGTTGCTCTTGCAAAGGCGGCGGAGGAAGACGAGCGTTTCCATCCCTATCCTGCGCAAATGGTCCGCGAGGCGAGCGGACATTTTGCGCGCACGATGCGCAAATGCTGGCCGCTGTCGAAGCAGGACCCGAAGCCATTCGCCCTGGTCGCGGAGATTGATGCGGAAGGCAGGGCGCGGGACGTGATGGTGCAGCCAGCCCACGCGGCGGCGCGCTGCTTCGCCGCCGGCTTCGCGTCCGTCCGCTATCTTCCGCCTCCGGTCTATCCGGAAAGAGAAAGTTTCCCCGTCACGATGCGTATCGGCAAGCACTGATCGATCGAGCCGCTTCCTGATGCGGAATCACGACAATCATTATATAAATAGATATAATAAGATTTTGTATAGTGATGGGTGGCAGCAACGATTCAATGATGCAATCAGATTCAGGAAACTTCGATATTGAAGCCATGCGACTCGCCGCTGCCAGGGCGTGCGGATTGATGAAAGTGCTCTCCAACCCGGACCGGATGCTCCTGCTTTGCCAGTTGAGCCAGGGCGAGCTGTGCGTGAGCGATCTCGAGCAGGAAACCGGTGTACGGCAACCCACGCTCTCGCAGCAATTGACCGTCTTGCGGGAAGAGCAGCTCGTGGAGACGCGGCGCGAGGGCAAGCAGATTTATTACAGCATCACAAGCAAGGAGGCGATTGCCGTGATGCGTGTGCTGCACGACTTGTATTGCATCGACGAAAAGAAGGGGAAGGGGCGGAGAAAATGACTATCGACTGGACACACTTCACGCCCTGGGCGTCGCTCCTCGGCGGGGTAATGATCGGGGCAGCGGCGGCGATGCTCATCCTGCTGAACGGCCGGATCGCGGGGATCAGCGGCATTCTCGGCGGCCTGCTCAGACCGATGCGCGGGGATGTTGGCTGGCGCGTCGCCTTCCTTGGCGGGCTGATCGTCGCGCCGCTTGCCTTCGGATTGTTCGCGGTGCTGCCCCAGGCGCGGCAGGAGGCCGGTACACTGACGCTCATTGTTGCCGGCCTGCTGGTCGGCGTCGGTACGCGCTACGGTTCGGGGTGCACTTCCGGTCACGGCGTGTGCGGATTGTCGCGCTTGTCGCCGCGCTCGCTTGCCGCGACGGCGGCGTTCATGTTCGCGGGTTTCGTGACCGTATTCGCTGTCCGGCACCTCGCCGACCGGCTATTCTGATCGGGAGGGAAGAACCATGCAGCTCATCACAGCCTTCGTCACAGGACTGGTGTTTGGCCTTGGACTGATTGTCTCGGGCATGACCGATCCCTCCAAGATTATCGGCTTTCTCGATCTCGCGGGGCGTTGGGATCCGTCGCTTGCTTTCGTCATGGCCGGCGCGATCATGGTCGGCTTTTTCGCCTTTCGCATCGCCGGGCGTTCGTCGCAGACCTTGGTCGGGACGCCGATGTGCTTGCCTGACGCGCGCCGGATCGACAAACGGCTTGTCCTGGGGGGACTGGTGTTCGGCGCTGGTTGGGGACTTGCGGGCTATTGCCCGGGACCGGCCATGGCGTCGCTGCTCTCGGGCGGAAGCAAGCCGCTGATCTTTTTTGCAGCAATGCTCGCGGGGATGGCGGTATTTGAACTGCTGGAGCGCCGCGATGAAAGCGCGCGGCGCAAACCCGCTTAGAGTGCCACGTACCAGGCGGCGAGCGCGAGGAAAACGGACGTCGGCGCGCACATGCCGATGAGGCACATCTTGCGGCGGAAGGAATCGCGCAATTCTGCTTTCACGCGGGCGGTGCGCTCGGGGAATACGGTGAAGATGCGTGTCTCGACGCGCGGAAGGACGGCCGGTTCGCTGTAGCTGGCTGCCTGGTCTGCAAGCAGCGTGTTCCCGGCATCCGCCGAACTGACATTGCGGAGCACTGCTCCATGGGTGGTCCTGAAATCCGCACTAAGGGTCATGCCTGAACTCCGTTCCTGAATAGCAACGGAGCGGAGTATAGGACCTCAGCGGCGCGTTGAAATCAAATGCCGGCAACGGCGTTGGATTTCCTTGACTCGCGTCAGAATAGTCCCTGGAAGAAACAGAATTCAGGGCTGCGCGGCGACGATCCGGTAGCGCAGCGTCAGCGTGTCCTGCACCTGCAAGGCGCCGCCAAGCACGGCGAACGGCGCGATGCCGAAGTCGCTTTGTGCAATGGTCAGCTCGCCACTGACCGTCATTTTTCCCGCTGCCTGCTCGATGTGCGCCGGCGAAGAAAATTCCTGCGTGCGGCCATGCAGGGTGATCGACACGTGCAAAGGATCCTTGTCCCTCCGGACGATGTGGACCAGTGCGAAAGGAAAACGCTCCGCCTCCAGCACCTTGTCCAGCATGTTGCGGCGTGTGCCTTCCACAGCGTCCGCCGACGGCGGCTTTCCCATGCCGGATTCTTCGCGCAGTCCGGCTTCGTCCACCGTCAATTGCGCGAGAGGGATAAACAGGTCCGCACGTCCCGTGCCAGGAAGCACATAGCCTTGCACGTTCCTGCTGGCGACGACATGGTCATGGCCCAGGCCGGCAAGTGGACCGCCACGGCGGACCTCGATGGCGACATGCGAGTGCCGCGTATCGACTTGCAAGACTTCTTGTCCGCGGGCCTGCGCATCGCGGTACACATCGAGGGGAAATTCCGGAGGTGCCTGCAAGGCGGCAGGTACGGCGGGAGCGGGAGCGCGCGCCACGCAGGCCGCCAGCATCGCACAAGGAAGGATCGCGAGGATCCGACGCACTGCCGCTGGCCGCATGGCGCGCATGGCGGGAAGGGTCAGTCCTTCTCGCGTGCGAGGGACAGGAACTCGGTGCGCAGGCCGAGGTTGGTGCGCATTTCGCCGAGCAGGGCGGAGGTGACGGTTTCTTCGCCCGGCGTGCGGATGCCACGGCTTTCCATGCACATGTGGCGGCAGCGGATGACCACGCCCACGGACAGCGGCTGCAGGTGTTCCATGAGCGAGTCGGCGATCTGCACGGTGAGGCGTTCCTGTACTTGCAGACGCTTCGAGAAGCAGTCGACCAGCCGGGTCAATTTCGACAATCCCACGATGCGGCCGTTCGGCGTATAGCCGACCGTTGCCGTGCCGAAGAAGGGCGCCAGGTGATGTTCGCAGTGGCTGTACACGGGGATGCCGCGCACCACGATCAGTTCGTTGTACTTCTCCGCGCCATCCTCGAACACCTTCAGGATCTCGGCCGGGTTCTGGTCATAGCCGGATGTCCAGTGTTTCCACGCCTTGTCCACGCGCTCGGGTGTGTCGTGCAGCCCCTGGCGGCCCGGGTCTTCGCCCAGGTGGCGAAGCAGGCGCCGCCAGTCTTCCGTTGAAAAATCCTTGTCGCTCATGTTGCATTCCTCCTGATGGTGCCGAGCACCTCCGGGCTCTCTGGCCCGGGTCGATTAATGGTGATGGTGGTGCGACCAGTTCACGCCGCCGGATGCGAGATAGGACTCGACGGCGTCTTTCTGGCCGATGGCGTGCAGCTTGACCTCGCCACAGGAGCAGATGCCCTGGTACGGCTGGATGTGCGAGCAGGCGGACACCTTCTGCAAGTAGACGGTGACCGGTTTCGTGCATTTGGCGCACTTGAAGGTCAGCGTGCGGGCGGGTTTGTTGGCCATTGTTTCCTCGTCAATTTTTCGATGCGACATTATCGCCCGAAACCGTGTCCTCCGCTGCTTCAGCCCTATGACCTGCAAGGTAATCGCGTATCGCGCATAATGGGTTTACATTGAAAAAATGCCATCAGCGGCAGCCACAAAAGGAGACAAGCAATGCCCACCGACACCACCGAAAAAACCGTCCATCGCATCTGCCCCCTGTGCGAGGCCTGCTGCGGCCTCGAACTCAAGGTTGCCGGCAACAAGGTCATCAGCATCCGCGGTCATGACGAAGACGTTTTCAGCCGCGGCTACATCTGCCCCAAGGGCGTGTCGTTGAAAGATTTGCACGAAGACCCGGACCGCTTGCGCAAGCCACTGGTCAAGCGTGAAGGCCAGTTTGTGGAAACCAGCTGGGAAGAGGCCTTCGCCGAAATCGAGCGCCGCCTTCCGCCCATCATGGCGCAATACGGTCCGGACGCACTGGGCGCGCTGGCCGGCAATCCCTCGGTGCACAAGATCGGCCTGATCATGTATTTCGCACGGCTGGCACGCGCATTGGGAACACGCAACATCTTCTCGGCATCGACGCTGGACCAGATGCCCAAACAACTATCCGTCGGCCTCCTGTTCGGACACTGGCTGTCGTTCCCGGTACCGGATATCGAACGCAGCGACTTCCTGCTGATCATCGGCGCCAATCCCATCGTGTCCAACGGCAGCCTGTGGACGGTGCCGGACTATCGCGGCAAGGCGAAAGCGATGCGCGCGCGCGGAGGACGCATCGTCGTTGTTGACCCGCGCCGCACCGAAACGGCGGAAGCCGCCGACGCGCATCACTTCATCCGTCCGGGCAGCGATGTCTACTTCCTGCTCGGCATGGTGCACACCCTTTTCGACGAGAAGCTCGTGCGACTCGGCCGCCTGGCGGAACACGTGACCGGTCTGGAGGAGGTGGAGCAGGCGGTGAAGGATTTTGCGCCGGAGAGAATGGCCGCGCGCTGCGGTATCGACGCCGGCACCATCCGCGCGCTGGCGCGGGAGCTGGCCCGCGCCGAACGCGGCGCCGCGTACGGACGCATGGGCACCACCGTGCAGGAGTACGGCACCTTGTGCAGCTGGCTGATCGACGTGCTCAACGTCCTCACCGGCCATCTCGACCGGGAGGGCGGCGCCATGTTTGCGAAGGCGCCTGCTTTCGCCGCCAACACGGCCGGCAAACCGGGTATCGGCAAGGGCGTCGGCACCGGCCGCAGGAAGAGCCGCGTTTCCGGCGCGCCGGAAGTGATGGGCGAATTTCCGATGGTCTGCCTGGCCGAGGAAATCGACACACCCGGTGAAGGACAGATACGCGCGCTGCTGACCGTTGCAGGGAATCCGGTGCTGTCGGCACCCAACGGCAGCCGACTCTCGGCCGCGCTCGACAAGCTCGACTTCATGGTCAGCGTCGACATTTACCTCAACGAGACCACGCGCCACGCCGACGTGATCCTGCCCGGATTGTCGCCGCTGGAAGACATCCACTACGACACGGCGTTCCCGCAATTCGCGTACCGCAACTATGCGCGCTTCAGCGACCCGGTCCTGTCGCGTCCGGAAGGACAGCCGCCGGAGTGGGAAATCCTGCTGCGCCTGGCTGCCATCATCCAGGGCAAGGGCGCCGGCGTGGATGTGGAAAAAATCGACGACGAGCTGTTTGCCGAAGACGTGCGCCGCGCAGTCGGCGAGCATGCCGATGCCGTCATTTCCGCGCTCGCGCATCTCAAGGGGCCGGAGCGCCAGGTCGATTTCGCCCTGCGCGTGGGCCCGTACGGAGACATGTTCGGACGCAAACCGGACGGCATCAATCTCGCCAAGGTCAAGGCGGCGACGGGCGGCATCGATCTTGGCCCATTGCAGCCGCGTATTCCCGAAATCCTGCGGACGCCTTCGGGCAAGATCGAACTGGCGCCGGCCATGCTGCTCGCCGACCTGCAGCGTCCGGCCGCCGAACTCGCGCAGCCGGTTCCCGACCTCGTCGTCATCGGCCGCCGCCATGTCCGCTCGTGCAACAGCTGGATGCACAACCTGCCGACGCTAGCCAAGGGGCCGTTCCGCTGCACGGCGCTCGTCAATCCTGCCGATGCGCAGCGCTTCGGCTTGCAGGACGGCGGCAAGGCACGCATCACCGGCAAGGGCAGGGTGATCGAAGCGCAGGTCGAAGTGAGCGAGGAAATGATGCCGGGCGTCGTCAGCCTGCCGCATGGCTGGGGCCACGACATGCCGGGAACACGCATGTCGCTTGCCGCCGAGCGTCCGGGAGCCAACCTGAACGCGGTGCTCGACGAATGCATGCGCGATCCTCTTTCCGGGAATGCGGTCCTGAACGGCATTCCAGTGGAGATGCAGCCTGCCTGATGTCTGCCCTAGAACTGGCCACGCAATCCTATGAGGCGCAGGGCTTTGCGGTCCTGCGCCAGTGGCTTGCGCCGGAAGTCATCGTGGCTCTGGCGCAGGAAGTCGACCGCATCCACGCGCAGTGGATGCACGAAAACCGTTCGCGATATGAGGAAGAGCGCCTGGTCAACATGCACTCGCTGACCGCCGGGCGCTACTTCCGCGGCGAAACGGAACGCATCCGCTTTTTCGACCTGGTTGTGTCCGATGGCGTCACCGCGCTCGTCGACGGCATGTTCGGCGCGGGCATCTACTTCCACAATACCCAGCTGTTCTTCAATCCCTGGCAGAACCGTCGCTCGCCGTACTGGCATCGGGACATGCAATACAGTCCCGTGGACGATATTGCGCAGGCCAACGAGCAGGCACGGATGCTGTGCCTGCATGTGCGCATTCCCCTGGTGCCGGAGCAAGGCATCGAAGTCATTCCGGGTACGCATCGCCGCTGGGATACCGCCGAGGAACGCGACGTACGCCTGGAACGACATGGCCGGAAGAACAGTGAGGATCTTCCCGACGGCATCCTGATTGCCCTCGAACCGGGCGACGTGATGGTGTTCGACGCGCAGATGATCCATCGCGGAAACTACGCACGGAACCCGGAAAGAAGGGCGCTCGACCTGTGCGTCGGCAGGCCGCATCCGTTTACGTTGCGCTACCTCGATGAGAGCGTGCTGCCCACTGAGGGCGAGCTCGCGAACATCCGCAACAAGGCGTGGTTTGAGCGCGCACGAGAGCTCGTCGCGTCGTCCTGATGAAAAAAGAGGCAGGGTGGACCTGCCTCTTTGCTTGCTGACGGCCGACTACTTTTTCGCAGCCTCGGCCTTTTCTTCGACCGCTTCCTTCTTGGCGTGAGCCACTTTTTTGTCAGCCTTCTTTGCTTCCTTGGCTGCTTTTTTTTCCGCCTTGGCATCGGCCTTGGCCGTTTCTTCCTTGGCTTCGGCGTTCGCCTTCGTTACCTTTTCTTCTGCCTTTGCGTCCGCCTTGGCAGCCTTGGCTTCTGCCTTCGGGGAGGCGGCGGGAGTGGTTGCGGTTTGTGCAAATGCCGAGGTGGCAAACAGTCCGGCGATCAGGGTTGCAATCAAAGTCTTCATTGATTTCCTCATTACTCGTTGTGATGGATGTTGGTACTGCAAGGATGAAAACGCAGCCTTCATCAGCGCAGTTGACGATGAAGTTGTAAGCGTTTGTTATCGATGTTGAAACAAATCAACCGTGAGCCCTCCGGTCTGATTGAGAAATCTCAACCATCGGAACGGTTTCTCAGCGCGCAAGCGTTGCAGCACTGCAAAATCACGCAACAGTTTCTAAGCGAGGAGAGACAATGCGTAAAAACACAGCAATCGTTTATCGTGCAGGCTACACACCCAACCATCTGCTCGACACCCTCATGGTGAGGCTGGAGGTAAAGAGTGATGCCGCACTTGCCCGTGCACTCTGCGTCCCGGCATCGACCATCAGCAAGGTGAGGCATCGCCAGATGGCGGTCAATTCGTCGCTGCTCCTGGCAGCGCACGACGCGACCGAAATGAGCATCCGCGAATTGCGCAACCTGCTCGGCGACACCGAAACGAAGTACTGGCTTGGCGATCTCGATTTCGGTCGTGCACAAGAACGTATCCCCGCCTTCGCCGACCGTCCGCGCGTGCTGCATACGGCCGCACCGATGCAAGCGCACGCTTGATCTGCGTGAATTAATTTCAACCGCCTACCTTCGCAGCGTTTCCCCTCTTCAATTACACTTGCTGTAATCAATGAGGAGGAAACGCTCGCATGCCTATCATCACCAACATTGAAGACTTGCGTGTCCTGGCACAGAAGCGCGTGCCGCGCATGTTCTACGATTACGCGGATTCCGGCTCCTGGACCGAGTCGACCTACCGCGCCAACAGCAGCGATTTCGAACGGATCAAGTTTCGCCAGCGCGTCGCGGTGAACATGGACAACCGCACACTGAAGACCACCATGGCGGGCCAGGAAGTCTTCATGCCGGTCGCGATTGCGCCTACCGGCCTCACGGGCATGCAGCATGCCGACGGCGAAATCCTCGCGGCGAAGGCTGCGGAAAAATTCGGCATTCCCTTCACGCTCTCCACCATGAGCATCTGCTCCATCGAGGATATCGCCGCGCATACCAGCGCTCCCTTCTGGTTCCAGCTTTATGTGATGCGCGACCGTGATTTCATTCGCCGGCTCATCGATCGTGCAAAAGCCGCGAAGTGTTCGGCGCTCGTTCTCACGCTCGACCTGCAGGTGCTGGGCCAGCGTCACAAGGACATCAAGAACGGCCTCTCGGCGCCGCCCAAGCTCACCATTGCGAACATCATCAACATGATGACCAAGCCGCGCTGGTGCCTCGGCATGCTGGGCACGTCGCGGCGCACTTTCGGCAATATCGTCGGCCACGCGAGCAGCGTGTCGGACATGTCCTCGCTTTCGTCGTGGACCGCGCAACAGTTCGACCCGACCTTGTCATGGGATGACGTCGAATGGATCAAGAAGCACTGGGGAGGCAAGCTGATCATCAAGGGCATCCTCGATGTCGAGGATGCGAAGCTGGCCGCGCAGAGCGGCGCCGACGCGCTTATCGTTTCGAACCACGGCGGCCGCCAGCTCGACGGCGCACCGTCGTCCATTGCCGCGCTGCCGGCGATTGTGGATGCGGTCGGCGACAAGATAGAAGTGCACATCGATGGCGGCATCCGTTCCGGCCAGGACGTCATCAAGTCGCTCGCGCTCGGCGCGAAGGGCGCTTACATCGGCCGCGCTTTCCTCTATGGCCTTGGTGCCATGGGCGAAGCCGGCGTGACGAAGTGCCTCGAAATCATCCACAAGGAGCTGGATCTCACGATGGCCTTCTGCGGTGTGACGGATGTGAAGAAGGTCAATAAAAGCATCCTGCTGCCGGGTACCTACTGAGGATTCGTTTGCGATTTATCAGAAGTTTCTCGAGCGGCCAAGGCCCTGATGCACCCGCGCAGTGCATCAGGGCCTTCTGTCTCCCAGGGGCAATCGTTTGGCTTCGTGGATCACTCCACGGCGCTGTTTCCCTCGTTCATGTCAATTTAATATCGTTTCACGATTCGTTGACATTAACCGTGGAAGATCATGCGCCAACACACTATCCCCCTTCTATCCGTCCTTCTGATTTCCGTGTCGGCACATGCCGGCTACAGCGAGGGTCTCGCCGCCTACAACAAAAACGATCATGCCGCGGCGCTGGCCGAGTGGCGCCCGCTTGCCGACCAGGGCGACTCGCGCGCGCAATATCACATCGGCTGGATGTATGAACGGGGCGAGGGTGTGAAGCAGGACTACGCACAGGCAGTGGCCTGGTATCGCAAGGCGGCCGAGCAGGGATTCCCGCTCGCGCAGATCAATCTTGGCAACCTGTACACGCTGGGCCATGGCGTGCCGCAGAACCACAAGCAGGCGGTGCTGTGGTACCGCAAGGCGGCGGACCAGGGTTACACCAGCGCGCCGGTCAATGCGGGCATGCGCTTCGAAAACGGCGATATCGCCGAGTCCGAATACGATTTGCCGAAGTACCGCAAGCCAGTCGAGTCGGATCGCGTCGTGGTGCAGTTCAATCTTGCCAGCATCCTCTACAACAACGGCCAGGGCGTGTCGCAGGATTATGACCAGGCGGTCGCCTGGTACCGCCGCGCTGCGGAACAGGGCCATGCGCTCGCGCAGATCAACCTCGGCAACATGTACAACAATGGCCAGGGCGTGCAGCAGAACCACAAGATGGCCATGTACTGGTACCGCCGTGCCGCCGAGCAGGGCAACTCCTATGCACTGAATAACATGGGCAATATGTACCGCAAGGGTCTTGGCGTGAAGCAGGATTATGCGCAGGCGCTGCAGTGGTACCGCAAGGCCGCTGAACTTGGCGATGCAGGTGCGCAGGTCAATCTTGGCTTGATGTACTACACGGGCGAGGGCGTGCGCCAGGATTTCAACGATGCCTTCCAGTGGTACAGCCGTGCTGCCCAGCAGGGCGATGCGGGTGCACAGTACAACCTCGGCCTCATGTTCTTCCATGGCGAGGGCGTGGCACAGGATTATCTCGAAGCCTCGGAGTGGTATCGCCGTGCCGCCGAACAGGGCCACGCGCTAGCCCAGCACAACCTCGGCAACATGTACATGAAGGGCCTCGGCGTCGAGCAGGACTTCACGATGGCCGTGCAATGGCACCGCAAGTCAGGCTTCCAGGGCGATGCGCATGCGCAAAACAAGCTGGGCGACCTGCTGTTCGCCAGCGGCCACGGCGCGCCGCAGGATTACGAGGAGGCGGCGCAGTGGTACTTGAAGGCGGCCGAGCAGGGATACGCCCCAGCGCAATTCAACATCGCCAACATGTACCGGCGTGGCATTGGCGTGAAGCAGGATTTCGCGCAGGCGGCGCAGTGGTATCGCAAGGCGGCGGAGCAGGGCGATGTCAACTCGCAGTACCTGCTGGGTATCATCTACGCCAACGGCGAAGGCGTGAAACAGGACATGACGCAGGCCATCGACTGGTATCGCCGCGCGGCGGAGCAGGGGCACGCGGGCGCGCAGTACAACCTCGGCATCATGTACGCGAAAGGCCGCGGCACACTGAGCATGCTGAGTCGCTGAGAATCCTTAACTTTTAGTCGGTCAATCTGTTCGCGCAAATGCCGTATCGCCGGTATTTGTGCGAACGCGCTCTTCCGTCGTTATTCACATCTCTGCGCAACGTCCCGAACGTCCTCCCATGAACATGGGAAGGGCTTGGGTGCCTCCTGTCCGCTTGGTCTCTTAACGCTCATTTTTTTGGTGCATGCATCTCGAGATGCAACGCGCGTAAAGCAAATCGCGTTTGTTCAGACACTTTTTCCTTTACCGAAGGAAATGTGTGTGCAAGGATATTTTCGTACATCACGTACTTCTGCCAGTCGAACGCCGTACCAGTATGCCGCCCAGCCAACGCGGTCAGAAAGGTAATCATGACGGTCAAGTCGGAAGACATTGTGCACGCCCTCGAACCTGGCGCTGCAATGAGGTTAGCTTATGGGGAGGCAGCGAAGGCTTTCCCGATCATCGGCATTCCTCCCATCCATTCGGCGCATGAACCACTTGTAGACGCCGCCTCTTTCGATGAATTGACCGGCCTGCCGAACAGGAAGTCACTCTGGCCCCTGCTTGAAGACGCAATCAATCGCATCCCCGCCGACAAACAAGTACTCGCCCTCCTTGTCGTTGACGTCGACCACTTCAGTTTCATCAACACAAGCATAGGCTACGACCGCGCCGACAAGCTGCTGCAACTGCTTGCGCAACGGCTGGACTGCAGCGTCAGGGATCATGGCGTTGTTGCGCGACACGGGGTTGATGAATTTGCCGTCGTACTGTCCGGTATCCCGCACGCGCGGGAAGTGTCTGCCGCGGCGGAGCGGATAGCCCGCGCCGTTGCAGGACCATTCACGATCGACGGTGTTAACGTGCGAATCACCTGCAGCATCGGCATTTCGCTATATCCGCAGGATGGCGGTGACACTGCCACGCTTGTGCGCAACGCCAACCTCGCACTCCACCGCGCCAAGGACATCGGCCGCAACAACCTGCAATTCTTTGCACGGGAACTGAACGAGCGTGTCGTCGAACGCGCACGACTGGACATTGCGTTGCGCTCCGCAGTCGAGAACCATGAAATGCACATGCATTACCAGCCGATTGCCGACTTGCAAACGGGGAAACTTGCAGGACTGGAGGCCCTGGCACGATGGAAAAGCCGCGAACTCGGGGACGTTTCCCCGGACCGCTTCATCGCCGTCGCCGAGGAATGCGGCCTGATCGAGCAGCTCGGGGAGTGGGCGATCCGGTGCGCCTGCCAGGATATTCGCTACTGGCTCGATCATGGGTACGGGGTCCCGCGGGTAGCGGTCAACGTATCGCCCAGGCAGTTTCGCGATCCTTCGCTTGCCACCATCGTCAGCAATGCGATGAGCGAATTCGGAATCAGTGCCGACATGCTCTGTCTTGAAGTCACGGAGAACGTCCTCATGCAGGACACGCCGGCATGCGAAGCCACGCTGGCGCGCCTGGCGGCAATCGGCATTGACCTGGTGCTGGATGATTTCGGCACTGGCTATTCATCGCTCGGTTACTTGAAACGGTATGCGTTCAGGAAGGTGAAGATCGACCGTTCGTTTATCGAAAACATTGTCACGGACAGCGACGATGCGGCGATTGCCCGGACGGTCATCTCGATGGCGCACTCGCTTGGCATACGCGTCGTGGCGGAAGGGGTGGAGACCGAGGAGCAGTGCGAATTTTTGATGAAGAACATGTGTGACGAAATCCAGGGCTTCCTGTATGCACCGCCACTGGCGCCTGATGCGTTGCGCGAATTCCTGCGGGAAGGGCGTGCCCTCCCTGGACGTCTCCTGCGCCAGGCCCGACCGTCGCGCACGCTGCTCCTGGTCGATGACGAGACAAATATCGTCGCCGCACTCAAGCGCCTGCTTCGTCCTGCCAACTGCACCATCCTGACCGCCAATAGCGGCAGGGAGGGACTGGAAATCATGTCACGTCATCCCGTCGATGTGATCGTGTCCGACCAGCGCATGCCCGAGATGACGGGTGTGGAATTCCTGCGGCGGGCAAAAGAACTGTCTCCGGATACGATCCGTATCGTGCTGTCGGGGTATACCGAGCTGCAGTCGGTTACCGACGCCGTGAACGAAGGCGCCATCTACAAATTCCTCACGAAGCCATGGGACGACTGCCAGCTGCGCGCGCACATCGACGAGGCCTTCCGCCGGAAGGAAATGGCGGACGAGAACCGCAGGCTCGACCTGGAAGTACGCACCGCGAATTTCGACCTCGCCGTCGCCAACCGCCGCCTGGAAGAAATCACGCAGCAGCAGCAACAGCAGATCCGGCGCGACGAAGTCAGCCTCCATGTCGTGCGGGAAGCACTGCATCACGTTGCCCTGCCAGTCATCGGGCTGGATGAAGACGATTACATCGCCTTCGTGAATGTTGCCGCGCAAGGGCTACTGTGCGGCAGCGGAACACTGCTGGGATGTGATGCCAGGGACGTCATGCCTGAACTGCTTGCAGCGGTGGGATCCTTGGGCCAAGGCAATTCCGGGACCCTGGACTTGAAGGGCGCGACATATTGCGTGAACTGCCATCGCATGGGCCAAGGCTCGGAAGCACGAGGCATCCTCGTGACATTAACCAGGGAACCGTCATGATCAATCGATGCAAGCAGGTGCCGTTGGACGGCGCGCAGTCAGGCATGGTGCTGGCAGAGGCCGTTCTGGACAGTCAACGCAGCGTATTGCTGCCGGAGGCGACAGTGCTGAGCGATTCCATGCTGCGTTCGCTCGAGCGTCGCGGGGTCAAGCATGTCCTTGTCGTGGACAACGAAATTCCGCGCGAGGAATGGGACGCGGCATGTCGGCGCATGGAAGACCGTCTGGCCCGCCTGTTCCGGCGGTGCACAGGAAAAGGGGCATCCGACACATTGAGGCAATACATCACGGAATACAGGACCGGGAGCGGAACATGACCCGGCTCTCGCCCGACGATATCGCAAAAGGCATCCGCCACCTGCCATCGCTCCCCATCGTGGTGCTCGACGTGCTCAAGAGCTTCGAGCAGCCGGAAGCCAGCGTCGGGGAACTGGCCGACAAGGTGGCCAGGGACCAGGCGCTCGCGGCGAAGACGCTGCGCATCGCCAATTCCTCGTTCTACGGACTGTCGCGCAAGGTGACGACCATCCAGCAGGCAATCACGATCCTTGGCTTCGACAGCGTCCGTGCGCTGATCGCCGCGGCTGCGGTGACCGACGTCTTCTCAAGCGGCAGGCAAGGCGGATTCGATTTCAAGGCTTTCTGGCGGCACGCCATCGGCACCGGGCTATGGGCAAAGATGCTGGCGCGGCAGTTGAAGCTCAACCAGGATTACGCCTTTGTCTGCGGCCTCCTGCACGACATCGGCCGGCTGGTGCTGGTGACGCGGTTTCCGGAGCAGTACGCCGCGGCGATGCGGTACCGCACGCAGAAAGATTGCTATGTCATCGAGGCCGAGCGCGCGGTGCTCGAGATGGACCACGCGGCAGTCGGCAGGGCATTGGCGGATTACTGGAAGTTCCCCGTGATCATGCAGAAGGCGATCGCGGACCACCATGAACCGCAGGGCGAAGACCTCCGCGACGTTCCTGCTGTCGTGCACATTGCTGAGGCCACGGTGCATGCGCTCGACATGGCGCAGGATGACGACGATCTCGTCCCGGTGGTTTCCGAAGACGCCTGGAAAAGCCTGGGGCTGGAAGCGTGTGAATTCCGCGGGATGTGCCGCGATGCTGAAGCCGAATTTGAAGAAGCTTGCCAGATTCTTGTCGTGTGAGGGCAACTTGCCATGAACGATCTGACTGATTCGCTAGCGGGAATGCCGGAGTGCGCCAATTGCGAGTGGCGACGGAAAGCGGACGCCTTGCCGATCTCCGAGTTCTTCGACGGCTCACCCGTGCCTGCTTTCGCCATCGACGCCAATCACGTCGTTACCCAATGGAACAAGGCGTGTGAAAAGATCACCGGCATGTCCGCGGCGTCAATGGTCGGCACCAGCAACCACTCTCTGGCATTTTACGAGCACAGTCGTCCACTGCTGGCGGACCTCATCGCGTCCGGGAAGGCGGACGACGCCGTCGAGCGTTATTACGCGGGAAAGGTCAAGCGTTCCACGCTGATCCCGGGCACGTATGAGGTCGAGGACTTCTTTCCCCAGCTTGGAGAAAGCGGACGCTGGCTGTATTTTTCGGCGGCCCCCTTGCGCGACGAAAGCGGACGCATCGCCGGCGCCATCGAGGTGCTGCAGGACGTGACCAAGCGAAAATTTGCAGAGACCGACTTGTATAACGTGCAGGCGAAACTGGAGGAACTGGTCGAGCGGCGCACGTCGCAGCTTGCGCAGGCCAACGAGCGGCTGGAAGAAGACATCCGCAGGCGGGAGTCGATCGAGGCCGAGCTTTTGCGCAGAAATACCGAGCTGACCGAACTCAATGAAAAGCTGAGCCAGGCGCAGGCGCAACTCCTCCAGTCCGAGAAGATGGCGTCCATCGGCCAGCTTGCTGCGGGCGTCGCACACGAGATCAACAACCCGATCGGTTATATCTTCTCGAATTTCGGCACGCTGGAAAGCTACATGGTCAAGGTCTTCGAGATGCTGAAGGCGTATGGCGAGGCCGAGCGCGCCATTGCATCGCCTGATGTGCTTGCGGCGGTCAAGGCCGAGCGCGACCGCATCGAACTGGACTACCTGAAGGAGGATATTCCCGCGCTGATGAACGAATCCCGGGAGGGCATCGTGCGCGTACGCAAGATCGTGCAGGACCTGAAGGATTTTTCGCGCGTCGACGTGGACCAGAGCTGGCAGTGGGCGAACATCCACCGCGGCATTGACTCGACCCTGAACATCGTCAACAACGAGGTGAAGTACAAAGCCGATGTGGTCAAGGAATACGGCGTGATTCCCGATGTGGAGTGCCTGCCCTCGCAAATCAACCAGGTCATCATGAACCTTGTCGTGAACGCCGCCCAGGCCATGACCGACAAGCGCGGCACGATCACGATCAGGACAGGAATCCTGGACGACAACGTCTGGATTGCGGTGGCTGACACCGGCTCCGGCATACCCAGCGCGATCCTGCCACGCATTTTCGACCCCTTTTACACGACCAAGCCGGTCGGGACCGGCACCGGACTTGGATTGTCACTGTCTTACGGCATCGTCCAGAAACATGGCGGCAGGATTGATGTCGAATCGGAAGTGGGGCGGGGCACGACGTTCCGGATCACGCTGCCTGTCCGTCACAGCACGACGGCGACCAGCAAGGAAGGTACACCATGACACACACGGCTGTTCTTTCCGATGCAGCATTGAACCCCGGGCCGCGCATCCTGTGCGTGGATGACGAGCCGAACATCCTGGCGTCGCTGCGCCGCCTGTTCCGTACCCAGGGCTACCAGGTGATTACCGCGGAAAGCGGGAAGGAGGGGCTCGAGAAGCTGGAGACCGAACCGGTGGACATCGTCATCTCCGACATGCGCATGCCCGAGATGGACGGCGCGCGTTTTCTGGAGCATGTGCGTGAAGCACGGCCGGATACCTTGCGGCTGCTGCTCACCGGCTACGCGGACATCCAGTCCATCCTCGACGCCATCAACCGCGGCGAGATCTATCGATACATCACCAAGCCCTGGGACGACAATGACATCCTGCTGATCGTGCGGCACGCCTTCGAGCGCAAGGCGCTGGAGCAGGAAAAGCAGCGCCTGGAAGCGCTGACCCGCCGTCAGAACCAGGAGTTGAAGGCGCTCAATGCCAGCCTTGAGGCGACCGTCCAGGAACGCACCGCCGAGCTGAAACGCGCCCACGATACGCTGCTGGCAACCAACGAAAAGCTGAAAGCCAGCTTCCTTACTTCGATCAAGGTGTTCTCGGGCATGACCGAGATGCGCAGCAAGAATCTTGCCGGCCATTCTCGTCGCGTGGCAGACACGGCGCGCCGCCTTGCCGTCAAGATGCGCCTGGAGCCGCATGAGGTGCAGGAAGTGTTCGTGGCTGGCTTGCTGCACAACATAGGCAAGATCGGATTCCCCGACGAGATGCTGTCCATGCCGGTCAGCATGATGAAAGGCGACATGCTCGGGATGTATCGCAAGCACCCGCAACTCGGCGAACAACTGCTGACTGCGCTCGAGGATTTGAGGGGCACCGCCAGGATACTGCGTGCGCAGATGGAACGCTTCGACGGTGAAGGCCTCCCCGATCACGTGGCAGGACTGGCGATTCCGATCGGCGCGCGCATCCTCGCGCTGGCCAGCGATTTCGACAATCTGCAGATCGGAACCCTGACACAGCGCCGCCTGCGGCCTGACGAAGCGGTGACCCTGATCCTGCAGAACAGCGGCAAGCGTTACGATCCGCAGGTCGTCAAGGCGTTCGCCGAGATCATTAACGGCGGCCAGGAAGACGTGGCGAAGGAAATCCAGCTTACCGCGGGCGAGCTGCAGTCGGGTATGGTGTTGTCGCGGGACCTGTTCACCAACGACGGCCTGCTTCTCCTGCCGGCCGACCACGTCCTTGATCACCGGCTCATCCAGCAGATCATGGGCTATGACGTCGCCGACGAAGGGCGGCTGAAGATTTACGTGCGTACGGACAGGAGGGCGGCATGAGGCGCTTATTGTTGATCGACGACGAAAGCCACGTCTTGCAGGCGTTGCATCGTGCCCTGCGTCAAAGCTTCGCCGGCGAGGAGCTGGTGATTGAAGTCTTCACGGACCCGGAGCAGGCCCTCCTGCGCAGTGGCGAAGCGGAGTTCGATGTCGTGGTCTCCGACTACCGCATGCCGAGCATGAACGGCATCGATTTCCTGAAGATGATCAAGCACATGCAGCCGGACGCGATCAGGCTGGTGCTCAGTGCGTCGACGGAGTTCGAGACCGTCATGCAGGCCATCAATCAGGCAGAAGTGTTCCGGTATATCCCGAAGCCCTGGCATAGCGACGAGCTGTCGGCGACGCTGGCCGCTGCCTTCGTGCGTCACGACGAGCTGATGGAAGATCGCCGGCTCGCGGCCCTTCTTCGTCCGGAGGAAGGGGAATTGACCCCTCAGGAACTGGAGGCGAGGCGGCTGGAAGCCGAAGAGCCGGGGATCACCAGGGTCAATTGGGGGGAAGACGGATCGGTGCAGCTCGATTGAACCCGAGATCCGGAATGGGGAGGGGGCGTGCCTTGATCTTGCGCAACGTGTAAATTTCCATACGGATCATAGACATAGGAACGCTGCGTCCTGTTTATCCACAGGGTTGACCACAGCAAATGTGGAGAACTCCCGCCCTGGAAAACGTCCGCGGACGCGGGTGCTGTCGGCGCAACGCTGTCACCGGATAAGGAAGATGTCCTTGATGCCCGTCCTTTGTTGCAGGTAGATCTTCAATAATCTTGATCCCGGATTGCTTTTTCCTAATTTCAACTTTCGGTTGCGTCGCCATGCGGTAGCATTTTGACTGGCGATCGTGCGCACTGCGCGGCCGCCGCACGACTCCACTTTCCCGCCTGCCAGTACCCTTCTGGGGAAATGCCCATGAAATACCGACGCATTGCAGCACTGTTCCTGGCATTGGCTACACAGTGCACGTTTGCACAGACCACGCCCGATGAACAGCAACGCCGTCTCGCGGAGCAGAAACTCAAGCTCGTCGAGATGCTGATCAACTCACCCAAGGCTCAGGCCAGCGGCGCAAGCGGCGACAGCGAAACCGTCGCCCTCGTCGAGCGCGGCAAGACCTTGCTTGCGCAGGCGCGCGAAGCACTCGCCGCGCAACGGCACGCGGATGCCGCGAGAGCCCTCGACGAAGCGCTGCAGAGCGTCTCCAAGGCCAATAGCCGCAATGCCGGCGGCCTGTCCGACAGCGTGCAGAAGCAGCGCCTGCAGGAAATGTCCGAGCAGGTAGCGACCTATCGCACCTCGCTTGCCGCGCTGGTGAAGGAAAAGGCCGCGTCGTCGGCCAAGCAGACGCTGGACCGCGTGGACACCCTCACCGAAGAAAGCCGCAAGCTCGCCGCTGCCGGCCACCTCGGCGAAGCGAACAAGAAGATGGCCGAAGCCTACAAGCTCGAAGTCGAAGAGGTCTCGCGTTTGCGCGCAGGACAGGAAGTGGTGCTGTCGTTGAAGTTCGACACGCCTGCGGACGAATACGCTTACGAGCAGAAGCGCTACCAGTCGAATGAAATCCTGGTCGGCATGATGATTGGCGAAGGCCGCGCGGAAGGCGACCGGCGCCGCCTCGTCGACGGTTTCCTGAAGGAGGCCGCAACGCTCAAGGAAGAGGCGGTAGCGCTCGCCGGCGCCAACCGCCACAAGGACGCCGTCACCGTCATGGAAAAGGCCACCGTCCAGCTCAATCGCGCGCTGCAGTCCATGGGCGTGCCGGTGTTCTAGGGGATAACGATGAAATCACTTACTCGCCTTTGGCTGGCGCTCGCGCTGATGCTCGCGGCGCACGCCGCCCATGCCGTCGACGCCACGGCGGTCAACGTCGCCGGCGAGCAGCGCATGCTCTCGCAACGGATCGTCAAGGCATGGTGCCAGTTCAACCTCAACGTCCAGAAAGACCTGTCGCGCGCGCAGCTCGCAGAATCGATGCGTCGCTTCGACAGCAATCTTTCCACGCTGCAGGCATCGGCCGATTCTCCCGAGATTACGACTGCGCTTGCCGGACTACGGGCTGCATGGACGCCGCTGCGTGCCACGGTGCAGGGCGAGTCCCGTGTACCGGACGCGGCGCAACTTGACGCGCGGGCGGAGGACGTCCTCATGGCGGCCGAACGCCTCACGCGTGTCATGCAGGACAAGTCATCCGCGCCCGTCAGCCGCTGGACCAACCTCGCCGGCCGGCAGCGCATGCTTTCGCAGCGCCTGGTCAAGATTTACATGCTGCGCCAGATGGGGGTGGAGAGTGCCGCCTTGCGCGAGGAGAGCGAGCATGTCCAGAACGAATTCGCTGGTGCACTGGCCGCCATGCGGGTAAATGCACCCACGCCGGCGCTCAAGGCCGAGCTCGACAAGCTGGCGCTGCAGTGGGAATGGCTGCAAGCCGTGCTCGCCACCGAAGGCGCCGACTCCTTCCGTCTCATCATGGCCGAGGGCGGTGAAGCCGTTCTGCAGCTTGCCGACCAGGTCACGCGGCTCTACGAACAGTCCGCACGCTAAACCGATTACCAGGAGATTCCATGTCCATCGACCGTCGCCGCTTCCTGCTGGCCGCTTCCGCGCTCGGCGTTTCCTCGGCGCTTCCCGGTACGCTCCTGGCCGCGCCTGCCCGCAATGAGAAGCGGGTGGACCTGACCGCATCCGCCTTCGCCGCTGCGCTCGACCCGACAACGCCTACGCCCACCGGCGTGTGGAGTTTCAACGAGCAATTTCCTGGCCCCGCGCTGCGTTTCCGCCGCGAAGACAAGGTGCACTTCGCCTTCCAGAACGACCTGCCGCAGGACAGCGCCGTCCATTGGCACGGCATCCGCGTGCCCAATGCGATGGACGGTGTGCCGCATGTGACGCAGGATCCCGTCGCCCCCGGAGACGCGTTCGACTATCGCTTCGAGTTCAAGGATTCCGGCACCTTCTGGTACCACCCGCATCAATCCAGTTTCGAGCAGGTACCGCGCGGACTGTACGGTGCGCTGATCGTCGAGGAAGACAAGCCGCCGGTCGTCGACCGCGATGAAGTGTGGGTGCTTTCCGATATCAAGCTCGACGACCAGCGGCAGCAGGTGGAAGACTTCGGACGCATTCTCGATATCGCGAACGAAGGGCGCCTCGGCAACCAGGTGCTGGTCAACGGGCAATTTGCGGGAAGCGGCAGGAAGGTCGCGGTGCGCGCCGGTGAACGCCTGCGCCTGCGCCTCGTCAATGCCGCTTCCGCGCGCTTTTTCCGTCTCGCCTTCGAAGGGCACCAGGCGCGCGTCATCGCCTACGATGGACAGGGCACCACCCCGCACACCCTGCCGGCCGATGGATTGCCGCTCGGTCCCGGGATGCGCGTGGACCTGATCATTGACTGCATGGGCAAGCCTGGCCAGAACTTCGCGATCCGCGACCTGGGGCGTCCACCCCTTGCGCCGGCCTACGACCTCGGCACGCTGGCCTATGGCGACGAACGTCCCGTGCGGAACAAGCCGCTGTCGTCACCCATCGCGTTGGCGCCGAATCGCATCGCCGAACCCAACCTGGGCAAGGCTTCCCAGCACGTGATCATGTTCCAGGGCGGCATGCGCGGACAGCCGGTGATCGGCATGGTCGACGGCAAACCCTCGCGCATCCAGGACATCATGGCAAAGCAGGGTCTGGCCTGGACCATGAATTACCACGCCCAGCACGAGCACGCACTGATGCACGAACCCTTCCTGCACCTGAAGAAGGGCGAAAGCGTGATCCTGCGCATGATCAACGACACCGCATTCGACCACCCGATGCACTTGCACGGGCATTTCTTCCGCGTGCTGGCAGTCAACGGCAAGGCGAATCCGCGCCGCGAATGGCGTGACACTGCCATCATGGGACCGCGCCAGACCGTTGACGTGGCCTTCGTCGCCGACAACCCGGGCGAGTGGATGTACCACTGCCATATCCTTGATCATGCCGCTGGCGGGATGATGGGGACGATTGCGGTGGAGTAGGGTAGAAGGAAGGACGCGTGACTCCGACGCCCTGAGTGCCAAAGAAAAACCCGCATTCCATCCAGGTCTGCGGGTTTTTTTCTGCACTGTCGCCGCTTATCGGCGCAAAGCTAGCTCTGTGGCTTATTTGACGTGATTGCCAATG
This sequence comes from Noviherbaspirillum sp. ST9, assembly GCF_048799745.1. Lineage (NCBI taxonomy): Bacteria > Pseudomonadati > Pseudomonadota > Betaproteobacteria > Burkholderiales > Oxalobacteraceae > Noviherbaspirillum > Noviherbaspirillum sp. ST9. The sequence continues at coordinate 51,641 of NZ_JBLWFR010000008.1, forward strand.
CTTTGTCGAGTTCACGCTCAAGGTACTCGATGGCTTCGAGACTTTCTTTCGCGATTTCGCGTACGTGAAGCGGCTCGTCGTCCTGCTTTGCGAGCGTGCGGAGGTCGGCTTTGATCTGGTTGATGTTCATTGCGTTATTTTAGCGAAAACCCTGCAAGGTGCCTTCATGGGCTCCAGAAAACAAAAAGCCCAGTCCGGGGACTGGGCTTTTTGCTTGAATCTTGGGGTGGCCGATGGGACTCGAACCCACGACGACAGGAATCACAATCCTGATTTAAATCTATTTCTTGCCGTTGATTAACGCGCTGAAATTCCATGTAACCCAATAAAAACAATCGGTTACGCTTTTTTAGTCCTAACGTTGAGTTGATGAAAGTTGATTGTTATACTCAGAGCCGGGTTACATGGCGGTTACATGGGTTGCGTGAGGCGTACAATCAATGTCAAAAGTGAAATTTACGGCAGGGCGGGTTGAGGGCTTCCGAAGTGAGGCAGGCAAGAGCCAGTCCTTCCTTTGGGACACCGATGCCCCCGGTTTGGGGCTTCGGGCAACTTCCAGCAATGCCAAGTCCTACATCTTCCAAGCAAAGCTAAATGGGCAGGCAATCCGAATTACTATTGGCGACCCCAAGACATGGAGCATTGACGATGCCAGAGCCGAGGCCCGCCGCCTCAAAGTCATCATTGACGGTGGAAAAGACCCACGCCAAGTGAAGGCTGATGCTTTGGCTGCAGAACAATTCGTTCGTGAAGCCAAAGCCGCCGAAGCTGCTGCCCGAGATTTTCAAGCGAAACGCGAAACCGTAACCTTGGGGATGGCGTGGCTGGTCTACATCGAAGCGCGCCGTAAGAAGTGGGGCACATGGACCCTCAGGGACCATGAAAACGTAGTGCGCCGGGGCGGTGAGCCGAAAAAGCGAGGGAAGGGGCTAACCGAGCCGGGGCCTCTTGCGTCGCTTCTGGATGTAAAGCTGTCCGACCTTTCCGGCAAGCGCATCGGGGAATGGCTGGCCGCCGAAGCGGGAAAGCGCCCCACTCAAGCCGCCCTTGCTTTCCGTTTGTTATCTGTTTTCGTCAACTGGTGCGAGTCTCAAGGGGACTACGCCGGATTGGTTCCGGCTGGAGCGTGTAAAGCATCACAGGTACGGGATGAAATGCCGAGCAAGAACGCAAAGCAGGACGACAGCCTGCAACGGGAACAATTGGCCCTATGGTTTAGAGCCGTGGGCGAAATGGGAAACCCAGTGCAATCGGCCTACCTGCAAACTTTGCTTCTAACTGGTGCTCGCCGTCGCGAGCTAGCCGCCCTGCGATGGGAGGATGTGGACTTTCAATGGTTGAAGATGACAATCCGCGACAAGGTGGAAGGGGAGCGCACCATTCCCCTGACGCCTTACGTAGCGCATCTCCTGCTGGCGCTAAAAGCGAAAAACGATGCGCAGCCGACCGTGCGATGGTTGCGGACCTTGGAGAAGCGCAATGAAACATGGAAGCCTTCTGAATGGGTATTTTCAAGCAAGTTAGCCGCAAACGGGCAATTAGTGGACCCGACGCCAGGCCATAAGCGGGCACTAAAAGCGGCCGGGCTGCCTGACGTTACCTTGCATGGGCTACGCCGGTCCTTTGGCACGCTGGCCGAGTGGACCGAAGCGCCAGCCGGTGTCGTTGCTCAAATCATGGGACATAAGCCCAGTGCCATCGCCGAGAAGCATTACCGAAACCGCCCGATTGACCTGCTGCGCATGTGGCACGTGAAAATTGAGGGGTGGATTTTGGAACAGGCAGGAATCGAATTTAAGCCCGAGGAAAAAGGCTTGAAGGTTGTCGCAGCCTGATTGGCTCAGACGAACAGAACGGCTAGCCGAGCTACAAGCAAATTCTTTAACGCACTGGCTGCTCACCTTTTGCAGCAATGTTTACTTTCGAGGGGAGCATGATTACAACTTTCCCGTCCGAACTTCAACAAGGCCTCGATGAACTTCGGAGCTTGCATTTCCATATTCCACACCTTATCCGTGCCGCGGAAATGCTGTTACCTGAGCAAGACGGTTTTGAAGAACTGAGGTCGGTGCTGGCCGCTGCACATCGCTTTAGTCTGCAAGCAAGTGCCGTTGCTCAGACAATCGAGAATGAGGTCCCGGACGAGTTGAAGAGCGTCACACTAAGTTTTCAAATGAAGGAATAGCCTCTTTAAAGCACCAGGCCATGTCCACTGGGAGAAACGGGCGGGCGCTTTTTTCCACCTGGTCTACGTATCTATATTGAAGGGCTTACGTCGAAGGGAGTGAAATGCAGGAGAAATCGGCATCATTAATTGGATTCTCGGAATTCGTACGTCTCTGCAATGCCAGCACGGAAAGTGATTTCTGTCCTTGGGCGAAATTGAAGGAGGATGGTGTTTATATTGTTAAACCGGATGAAAGTGCGTCACTTACTCCTGGAGAACTTGCTGCTCTTACCGAGCATCCGCTAAAAGACCTAACGAAACCGGTCCTCTCCTTTCCATGCACACTGGAACAGCTAATTGCAGCGATGGACGCTATTGGAATGGCTGGCTGCATATGCGAGGAGGAATTAGAGCGCTTCCAAGCAGAGGGGGCATCATTGGAACACGCTACCGTAATGTCGGCGGCTCAATTTGAAAAATCGACGAAAAATAACTGGGATGAACACAACTTGCGCCGGCTTCTGGACGAGTCAAGGGAATCGGGTATGACCCACAAAAAACTAGCCGAAAAATATGGTGTATCAAGACAGCAAATCGGAACGCAATTGAAAAAAGCTAAAGATTTTTTTGGAGCAAGAAAGGCGACTCCGTTTGAGGCACTGAACCACCGAAGTCGCAAGAAATAAGGTTGCATCGCCTGCTTGCCTAAATCAGCCTAAAACCCGCATGAAATAAAGGTTTGCTGGTTGCGGCAACCAGTTGCGATGGTTGCTATGCGTAATTTTCGCATCGTCATTTTTCAATGAAAGGAAACGACGATGCAAACGCTTCATCAGTACCGCCAAGCTCTCAATACTGCGGAGGCCGCGAAAGCACTCAACCGGGCGCCGCAAACATTGCGTAAATGGGCCTGTCTCGAAAATGGCCCCATCCGCCCCATCCGCATTAATGGCCGTCTCGCCTGGCCGTTGGATGAAATTGCCCGCCTGCTGAACGGGGGCAAATAATGAAAAAGTCCGACCGCCGCCAAGCTAAATCGGACCTTTTCGAGAATGCAGACACCAAGGAAAATTCTACTACGCCCGTCAAATTCTCGGGAACCGAAAACCCTCGCTACCTCCGTGCCATTCATGCCCTGCGCGTTCGTCCTGTGCCGCGCGAACAGTTGGACCGCGTTGCCGGATGCAGTAACGGCCCCGCTCTGATTGCCGAGCTGCGAGCCTTGGGACTCGGCAAAGCAGGTTTGCCCTGCACTATGGTGCCCGACCGCGACCGTGACGGGTGCGCAATCCGCCGTGGCGTCTATTCCTTGTCCGTCACTGGCCGCCGTGCCGTCAATGCCTGGCTGCGCAAGCGCAAAGGTGGGGCGTAATGATGACCGACCGTGAACGCGCCGCCGCTGCCTTATTTCATCTTGACCCTGGTTGTACGCGAGAAGAATGGGTAAAGGCAGGGATGGCCGCGAAAGCTGCCGGGCTGTCATTCGATGATTTCCACAAATGGAGTGCATCGGCTGGCAACTATGCGGGGGAGCATGACTGTATGGCGGTGTGGAAGTCGTTTAAAAAGAGCGGACCGGTCACAGCACGTTCTCTTTATGCAATGGCCTCCGCACGAGACTGGCAAGACCCGACAAAGCGCCGGCAGCCCGCGAATGGGAACGGGGCAAGCGGCTCTCCTTCCGCGACAAGGAAGGCACCGACAAGGGTCGTCAGACACGCTAAGAGCGCAGAGGCTACCGAAGTGTGGGAACGCTGCACACCGGCACCACCGACGCATGGTTATATCCTCCGCAAGCAGGGGAGTGCCGAGGGCGTACGCGTGTATCCGCATGACGCGCCACTACTGGTTATCCAGGGTCAGAACGTGGCCGGGTTCCTAGTGGTGCCATGCCGTGACTTGGACGGCAATCTGCATACCTTGCAATTCATACCGGAGAAGGGCGGCAAGCTGAACCTGGCCGGCGCTAGCTTTGGGAATGGCTGCTTCGTGGTGGGTGAGATTGCGGAATCAGGCCCCTTGTTCATTGTGGAGGGCGTCGGGCAAGCATGGGCTGCATGGAAGGCGACCGGTCGCGCCGCTGCGGTATGTTTTGGTGCCCCTCGCATGGCCACCGTTGCCGATGCCTTGCGTGAAAGGTATTCCGCTGCCCGCTTGGTAGTCTTGCCAGACCGGGGAATGGAAACCCAAGCGGCAGCAATTGCCCTAACGATTAACGGGGAATGGTGCGAACTGCCCGGCGACAAGCCCGGCAACTACGATGCAAACGATTTCATGCTTGAGCACGGCGCCGAAGCGCTGGCACACCTGTTAGAACGTACCAAGACCTCGCCCAAGCCAGAACCGCGCTTCAAGCTCCTGGGTAGCTTCGACCTTCGCGTATTGCAGCCGCTGGGCTGGCGGGTTCAGGGCGTTTTTCCCCCCGAAGGTCTGGCCGGGCTGTATGGCCCAAGTGCGTCCGGCAAATCGTTCCTTTGTTTAGATATGGCCGCTGCCATTGCTGAAGGCAACCGCTGGTTCGACTGCCGCGTGGAGGCGACGCCGGTGGTATACGCAGTCTTGGAAGGCGAGGCAGGGTTCCGGCAGCGCGTGGCCGCATGGGAGGCGCATAACCGGCGCAAATTGCCCGATGACTTACGTATGGTGATGCAACCGTTCAAGCTGACCGAGCACGCCGACGTACGAGACTTGGCAGCCGTGGTGCCTGCTGGTGCTGCAATTTTTATCGATACATTGAACCGTGCTGCGCCGACTGCCGACGAGAACAGTAGTCGTGACATGGGCCAGATTCTGGAGGCAGCTAAGCATTTGCAAGCCTTGACCCGCGGGTTGGTTGTGCTGGTCCACCATACCGGTAAGGACTCCACCAAGGGACTGAGGGGCCACAGTTCGTTGTTCGCTGCCTTGGATGCCGCCATCGAGGTCTGCCGGGACGGTGAGCGCCGGGAATGGAGAGTAGCGAAATCCAAGGATGGGAGGGACGGGCACGCCCACCCGTTCAAGTTGCAGGTTGAAACGCTTGGCATCGACGAGTACGGCGACATCATTACATCATGCGTAGTGGTGCCCGATACTGCCGCCGAGGACGTAAAGCGGGTAAGGCTGCCCCAGGGGGGCAATCAAAAACTAGTGCTAGATGCATTGCGCCCTTTGTTCAAGAAAGATGGCAAGACCGGCAAGCCGGGCGCGCCGCCGCTAGTGCCTTGCATTGAGCTCGAAGGCGCGATTGCATCAGCATCGAAGCATCTAACCTGCGAAACATTCCGCCGCGCTACACGCGCCAAGGAAGCAATCACTGGGCTTATTTCCCGCGGCGTGATTGGTTGCAATGAAGGGTGGATATGGCTGGTGCAATAACCGAAAACATCCGGTTTCCTCGTTTTTGGTTGTTTCCGGTAACCGAAAACATCCTCTCCCCCTATAAGGGGAGGATGTATTCGGCGGTTAGCTGATGGGCTGTTACGAAAGGCTTTCCGGTAACGAGCAACAGTCAATGTGGGACAACGACAAGTCCGAAGAAATCGAGCTAAATGAGGTGATAAAGGCCGTTGATACTTCTTGGCCGGCAGATAAATATAAAAGAGCTATCTGCATGATGTCTCGACTGGTCCTGCTCGGCTTCGCAGGTTCTAAAAGTTCGCTGGGCAAGTTGAAGGGAGGGCCTTACGGGCGTGGCGAATTGCCATTAGCAGAAATTGGTCCGCAAAGTCCGCATAACTCCGCACCCTGCAAAGGACCATTCTTGGCGCCCCGGTGTCAAGTGCGCAGATTGTCCGCAGCAGAGCAGGGGCAATTAAGTAGCGTATTTCGGCATGGCGCCGTTTATCCCATGCCAACAAACGGCAATGACTTCAAGGTTTGTGTACAGGTTTGAACTCTAATGAATGCAGGAGATAAGAGCAATTAGTTCGCACTAAAGTACGCACCAAAACGTCGACAAGAAATGAAAGCCACCGCCGGCTTAACTGGAGAAGGCCAAGAGTCATTGTAGCCTTCGACATCGGACTGCCACTTAGCACTCCACAGCCATTTCAAGCCAGCCTCACTTTTTCACTGTAGCGTGCAGCTTTAGAGATAAGACAATTTGTCCTTACTCACACCATGCTACTTGACGTCCACGGTTCTTAAGCGCTTTAGAGAAAGCGAGTTAAGGGACTATGCAGTTGAAACATTACACAGCGCTGTCCCTGCCTTCGTCTTGACCCGATACAAAGGGGACATTTCCCCGATGAGTAGCAGGACAAGAGTTTGATATTCCAAGTTCTTTTTGCCACACTTGGCTTCCAAAACCATCACAGGAAATCGATATGAGCACCTTTTTGCTTCCAGCCGCTCGAAAGCAAATCGTTAACGCACTCCGTGAGGCACAGGTATCGTGGACGGATACAATGCTACGGGAGGTCTTCGAGGAACCCTCGGCTATTGCAAACCTTGAGTTGTTCGTCGATGCTCAGGTAGAAGCGATTGCACAGTGGCTTGCGGCACACCCGAACGGCGCGGTGCTTCTAGAAACGTTCGCATTGAGTCTTCTAGACGAGGCAGCGAGGAGCAGTCGTGCCAAATAATGAGATGGCAGGAAGTGCAGATACTCCTGGCACGTGATTTGGAAAATTAAAAGACGTCCGGTGATATTGGTTCGAGAGCGTCATAGAACAACGTTGTCATGTCAATAATCGAAACGTCGAGATGAAATATTAGGCCTTGTGCAAAGCGCAAATCAATGATGACCCGAGAACGTTCTCAGAACGAGCCAAGTGAAGTTATTTCAGCTGTTGCGGAGGCCCAAGCCGATTGGCTGGACCGCATCACTAGCGAAAACCTCAAATGGCCCTACACGCACGAAGAAGTTTCTTGGATTCTCGAAGGTCAAGCACGCGGAACGATTCAATTCTTACAAAAGCGATGGAATCGGAATGCAATGCTTCGCAGCGTCGCACTTTTGATCCTAAGCGAGCTCGACGATGAACTTTCCGAAGAGGAGGAGTTATTCCTTGAGCGGATGGGCATTGACTCGTCGGAAGTGTTCAACGCTAAAGGGATGAAGCCGCGGAAAGCATGGCAGGACGCAATGTATCGGGTTGGTGCGAAGGTCGCGCTAAATGCTGGCATTTGCAGTAGCGGACATCGACTGAAGTGGCATTCCGGCCACTGCGCTCAATGTCGTACTGAAAACCCGGCATACAGCGCCCGCCACAAGGCGAGCGGAGAAGTGTACATCGCCTACTCGCGTAGGGGACGGCTGGTAAAGGTGGGTTTTTCGCAAAGCTCGTCCAGACGAATTACCGAACTTTGCAGTGGGAAGCACGGAGGGTTTGACGATTGGGAAATCAAACATGCAGTGGCATGTCCCGCCGCCGGCAACGTTGAGTGCAAAGCGCAGCGCCTTTTGAGCAAGTACCGTGTACCTCGTCTTTATATTAAAGACGTGGGTATCGTAAAAACCAGGGAAACGTTTTCGTGCAGTCTTGCCCAAGCCCGAGATGCTCTGGAGAAGGCGTGTAATGAAGAGCAGTAGTCAGGTGACAGCGCGCATGGGCAGAACATAGTGAGTAAAAATAGGCCCATTCTGTCAAAATGACTGTTTCCTGGCGCCTTGGCCGCGACTGAGGTACTAGATACTCATGAGTCCGCCGCTTGCGACTACACAAAGAATGCAGCTCAGATTCATCGGGCGCGTCTTCGGCGCGCTTTTCGTCGTAGTGTTAATTAGCTTTGCTGTTGGGATGCTTGCTGGTCCGCTTTGGGGCTTGGGAACTCTCTTGTTCTTGATGTTCGCTCTTCGTTTTAAGGAATGGAAATAGATGGAGTTTCCATTTGGTGGGTGGATGCCCGAAACGGGAAATCCGGGAAAAAGCGGGAAGTCACTCCTTGCCCGGCGAAGGCTTTAAATAGCTTACGAGGCTCTGCCAAGGCACTCGAAATGACTATGGGCAGTTGGCGTTAGAACTCAAGCGTCAATACGACCGAGTAACACTCGGGACAACCAAAAGCATTAAAGCGGCATGTTACCAACCGCCGCATTAACTTACAGGAGTGTACTCAATACCGTTTTGAATACCGACCAGCGTTGCCTTATAGTTCTCGGGACTCTCTGAAAAGTTAATAAGTAGTTGTGAGCGTGACAGGCCATTTTCCAAGGCATTTACCTGATAAGCATATCCATCACTATCGGGAGCACGATGTAAAACATTGGCGTAGAGCTGGTTGACAAAAGAGCCATTGGACAAAGCCGCGCCGTACTTGGTCTTGAACTCGGGCGAGTCAATGAAGTTCTGTGCGACTTGCTGAAGTGTCAGACCTGAGTCAAGTGCGTTTATTTGAAACCCTAATCCGCCCTTGTCGGGGGGGCGGTTAAATGACGCCTGGTATAAGCGATACGCTTGACCGGCTACTCCATCTACATCGAAAGCAAGGCTTTTGTCGGCAAACTGAAGGCGTTCCACATCGTGCAGATAATCGGTCCCATCTCGACCGCTTGACGAGTCTGATACAACGGTACCCTTTACGAGAGCTCCATCTGGCTTTCGATAATCCCGCAGTCCATCGCTGAATGTCACTTTGTATTCGCTATACCTTCCTTGATATGTTGCTACGTCGTTTCCTGGACCCCCAAAGAACACGTCTGGCTTCGAATAGTCTGAGCGTCCTGTAAAACGATCATTGCCGGTAAGTCCTTGCACAAGGTCGGGACCGTCGGAGCCATAAAACGTGTCATGTCCAGTGAGCAGAGGTGGGAGGTTTGTGTCTTCAGTTCTTATTGATTCTGGAATGCTTGCATTAAGTACACCGTTCCGGTATCCATTGAACGATGTCAATACAATGTAGTTGCCGGCATCTAGATAGGTCGGTCCGCTACCTGGGTACGTTACGAAGTTCAAATCGCGGTCAAAGACAGCTGCCCTTGCGCTGTCACCACTGGCAATAAGAAAGAGATTTCCACCACTCTTTATATTCAACGCATAAAAGTTTACATAGCTACTAGCTTGATAGCTTCCGCTAGAAAGGTCGCGTAAGGAGTCGAAAGCTAATTGCGATGGAATATAGACATTCATCACGCCATTGGTAGGGCTGCTATATTTGGCGTGTACGTTATACGTTCCAGCCTCAAGGAACAGTGGCGTTCCAGTCGTGGTTCGGCTGACATACTGCATATTGCTATCGTAAATAGCGGAAGTCCCATTGTCTCCAGACACTTCAATGAAGACGTTGCTGCCTTGCCGAAGATTTAGCGTGTAAAAATGATCATATGTGCTTGCGCGGTAGGTGCCAGTTGTTAGATCCACACATTCTCCCAAAGATGCGCTATCGCTCTCGCTTATTAGCAAGCTAGAAATTATGTCAAAAGATTGGGCCTTCAGTAACCATCGCAGAGCATACTAGTAGTCAACTAGAACCAGCGAGTAAGATTGGCTTCTAGGTCGGTTTGGGTCGAAATCCTGAGTTGCAGGATGGCCTGTCTGCTCGTGTTGAAGTCCCGTTTCGGCTATTCAATCCCTTATCTCATCCTATTTAACGGATTAGGTAATTACGTGAGTTGCCCGTCCAGATTTTAGACAGCAGGGATATATTCAAACCCGTTCTGAATGACGCCAATGAGTGAGGCTTGGTTCTCCGGTGACTCAGAAAAACCAACGAGGGTTTGAGCGCGGGACATACCGTTAGCCAAGTTCTTGACGTGATAATCGAGTCCGTTTGCATCAGGCCCGCGATGGAGCACATTTGCGTAGAGCTGCGTGACAAACTGCATGTCATTGAGACTTCCGTAGGTCTGGCTGAACTCGGGACTATTAATGAAGTTCTGAGCGATTTGTGTAAGAGTAGCGCCATTATCGAGGTCATTCATATGAAAACCAAGGCCGCCCTTATCCGGGGTGCGATTGAACGCGGCCTGGTACAACCTGTAGGCTTGTCCACCAGAGCCAGAGATGTCTAAGGCAACCGTCGCGTCCACGAATTTGATTCGCTCGACGCTCGTCAAGGTATCGGTGCCGGTCGCGCCGGTGGCATCCGTTAGCCTTATCGAGTTGCCGGAGCGGGTGATTGTCACATTGCTACGCGAGGTATTGAGCACCACAGTATCGATGCCGTCGCCTCCATTGATTGAATCGTTACCGGCTCCACCCGTTATAACGTCATTGCCGTTATAACCTACCAATACGTCCGCGTATGCAGAGCCGGTTATCTGGTCATTTCCAGCCAGGACATCGTAGATCAGCACGCCTGACGAACCCGAGTTGATGTATTTGGCCGCAAGGTTTGCATCGTAGGTGAACCCATTAGCCGTATAGGTCAGTCCTGTAGCTGTGTTGATGTACCGCGTCCCGGTAAGGACGCCGAAAACGTCGGTGGCGCTATAGTTGAAGCTGCCGTAATAGTCTTGGCGCTGTGATCCTGACGCTACAGTCAGTTGGGATGTAGTATTTGTGATAATCGAGCCATAGAAGGTTGTGTTATCACTCATGTTCACGCCGGCTTGACTCGCCGCAGCGGTAAATACTGTCACTGTTGGTCCTTATTGATTGTCTTGGGCAATTGATCACCATACTGCAATGTCATGAGTGGGGGAATCTCATGTTTATGGGGGGGATGCAGCATCAAACATGTAGGAGAGGCGCCCGATGTAGCAATTAGGTTTGCACTTTAGTTCGCGGCTAGTGCGCAGTTAATTGCGTCAAAAGCTAGTGCGCAAGTTAATGCTCTGCTGCGCCTCAAACTACCTTCTGCTAAGAGCTTTAGTTCATGCGCGCTGGTCGTACTACGTGCTAGTGAGAGTGATGAAATCTTGCGCCTTTGGACGGATATCCCGCATTCATGGGATGTTGGCACACTCTGCCATAGATATCATCACTCCCAATTTTTCTATTCTAAGGCAGCTATGATAAGAAACACTGCTTCACTTATCGATAGACCTCTACGCTCCGTCACCTTGTGGGATGGCCAGCTGTACTGGACTGGCGTTACCGAACAAAGTCTTACCGCAATTGCAGAGCTTGGTGCAAGCGCGGTAACACTGAGTTGGTGCGAATACGTCGACCCGACTACAGGCAAAATTCTTGATCACAATGGTGCTGGATGGCAAAGGGAGACTCTCAAAGATATCGAGAAGGTTTCCGCAATCGCCAGTGAGAAGGGGCTAGAAGTCATCCTGCAACCGTACTTCCAGTTAGCTACCACGTCTGCCGGCACCGGCGTTAACACGTCCTTTGGGGAGTATTTCGGAAACTACGAGGAGATTGCTAAGGACCGAAGCAAGCTAGACAGCTTTGTTACCATCTTTAAACCAAGCTATCACGAATATCTGGCAAAACTGGGAGGGATTGCACAGAGGATTGAGGCAGTTTACGTCGCAATCGGCGGGGAAATGAACCCGCTTGACTCAAGGCTCTACAACTTGTTCTGGAAAGAAGCCGTTTCCGTAATGAGAGACAGCTATAAGGGGCTGCTCTCCTACACGGCGTGGGGCTCAATTCTTGACGAGCACCCGTGGGCGTACGCAAATAGTCCAATGAAGAACACAGAACTTTGGCAATACCTCGACTTGATTGGCCCGCAGATTCACGACCTCCTTACCCGAGAAACGACGAAACCAACTTATGAGCAAGGAATACAAGGCTGGATAGCGAATAAGGCATATACGACAAGCCCAACAAGCATCATTGATGCTTATAAGGCGCTTTCTGTGAAATATGGCAAGCCGGTTGTTTCGGCGGAAAGCGGCTTTGCGAGTTCGCCGGACCCATGGTCGGCTCCTAGTCTAGCAAACCCTTACATGGGGGAGCCTTCGGACTATGTAATGCAGGCTGTAATGACGCAGGCCTATCTGGATACTTGGAAAAGCGTTGATTCGAAATGGTTTGCTGGTTTTTCCTACTGGGGATGGGTGAACCTTGAGGTGACAAATCAGGTAGACCCAAAGCACGACGAGCCACTCTCACCTTTCTGGTGGTGGGATAACGGATGGGCGATTTACAACAAGCCCGCCTTTTTCACGCTCCAAGCCGGCCTCAAGAACACTGACAATTTGGTGGGAACGGACGACGAAGATACGATTGTTGCCCTCGTCGGGCGTAAGAGCGCGATTACTGGCCTTGCAGGAAATGACACGATTATCGTACTTCAGGCCGAAGGTAGTCGATATGACGGAGGAAGCGGAAATGATACCGCGAAGTACAGCGGGAACAGTGTCGGCTATTCGCTATCGCATGATAATGGAAACTGGTCAGCAGCTTCACGAGCGACCATTGGTAAGACCGATACGCTCGTAAGCATTGAGCGTATAAGCTTTGAGGACAAGGCAATAGCCTTAGATATCTCCGGCAACGCGGGACAGGCTTTCAGGCTGTACCAGGCTGCTTTTAACAGGACTCCCGACAAGGAAGGTCTTGGATACCAAATGAACGCCCTCGATACTGGACTTTCTCTGACTCAGGTTGCCCTAAACTTCATTAACAGTCCTGAGTTCTCTCAAACCTACGGTAGCCTCGATGACGTCCGCTTTGTTACACAGCTTTATGCGAACGTGCTCCATCGCGTTCCGGATTCCAGCGGTTTGGATTTTCATGTTAAAAATCTCGCAGGCGGAACTTCACGGGCGGCGATACTCGTGGGCTTTTCGGAATCTCCGGAGAATCAAGCAGCCCTTCTTGGCGTAATTCAAAATGGTATAGAGTACATTCCGATAGCCTAAACCCAGACTTTCTTAAGAGGGGCAGTGGGCCTCGCAGTTTCTAAAGGAGCTGTATTTCGCATCGTTCAAGCTGCATACGCAGCGAAAAAGTCACAACACCCAGTAGGGCAACTCTACTCGGCTTTCGCTTTAGTCACTTTGGCAGAACGGTCACACGCGAGGATTCCCTTGATAAAAACAGCCCAGTCCGAAGGGCTGGGCTAAGTGCTCGAGAAGAAGTACTGGGAGGCTATAGATCACCAACGTAAGGCTTCCTTTGCAGCCCTAGCGTCTGAAGCCTCACCTTCGTTGATCCACATTTGAGCAATTGCGGCAAGCATGGTGGCGGTGCGGGGAAACGCGGGAACTGCTCTAGACCATGCTCGGGCTTGCTCAGCCAGGTCCCGCTCCTGCTGACCACCTTCACCAACAGCTTTACTGTATACGCCTCTCATGTTAAATCGCTCAAGACGTATAGCATTCTCAACTCTATCAGACGAGAGTTGCTCTAAGAGTCGTCGTACTGACTTATGGGGCCAAACTTGGTCATCCGGGTCTACTGGCGCATGAGCAAGCAGGTGGCCTATACGGCCATCAGTAACGGACCTTCTGTCGACGTCAGCCGAGCGCCGCTGTACCTCATCACACCATGCGCTAAGTTTCGCGAAGTCTACTTGGGCGCCAACTTGCCCGGGCAGTACGTCCAACCCATTCAATAGTTCGTATGCAGCGGTCGCATGTCGCCGCTCACTGTCGGACAAGGCTGGCGACTCTCCGTTTTCCGGTTTGAAGACAGCACAAATTGTGGAAACGAAGAATTCAGGGCTTTCTGCCATCATCTTGTGCAGTGTCAAGGGACGCTTGCGTCGATGAAAGAAGGGTAGATATATAAACTCCATTCGGGCCAACTCGTCCTTCATCACGTCGGTCCGTCTTTCCAGTTCCTCGAAGATGTGCTCAATGTAGTACCTGAGCATATTGGCACTATTGCCCCCAGATGCGTTGATTTCTACTACTGCTGAATCTAGCAAGCTCAATAGGGTTGGAGAGTCAACATCTTTCAGCCGGCGATGTGTCGCTTCAATTGCTCCTAGCGTTCGACCATGCTCCTGATATCTTGTTATAGCGTAATGGAGGTCGTCGAGCGTTCCTGTGAAGCCGGAGGCGCTTTTCTGACGCCAGTACTCCGCGTCAATCTCAGCTCCAAAAGTGCTGACTAGTTCCCATGTGGGCCTCGTATCTTCAAAGGCTAAGAAAAGCCGTGCGCTATCTGTTGGACTAAGCTGAAGGTCTGAAATGAGATTGCGAATCGAGGCGGCCCACGAACTGCCATATACAACGAAGGCTTGGGCAATTAGAACTGCTCCGAGCGACTTGCACTCTCCATCCATCCCCAGGAGGCGACTGATGAGACCGTAGAGAGGCATCTCATCCAATGCTAGTCGGCGAAGTGCAGTTGTCATCTGGATTGGTAGTTTGACTCGTTCTGCCATCATTGCCAAGCCATCAAAGCCATATGCTATGACGACGTCTTGAAGCGCCTTCGTTCTAGCATCTTCAATCGCTTCCATTGGCTCATCATCATTAAGCTTGCCAGGAACGTCCGGCATCCAGTCGTCGAACAGCCAGGTGTTGAGCAATATGGGGTCATCAGGCTGGAACTTGGCTACAAGGGCCTCTAGCCGTTGAAGGGGGGCATCCCGAAGCGCCCATTCGGCGCCACTAAACGCTCGATGTTTATTCAATTCCTTTCGCAAAGCATCCCACGTCGTCATCAGTTCCTTAGGCGTCTGCCTACTCATGCAGTCTTCGAGTGCAATCAAGACGCGCTCAAAGCTGTCTGGCTGCAATTGGCTGAGTGCCTCGATAAGAGTTGCCCAACGCTCTGGCATGAGGCCCGCATTCTCGACGGCCAAGTCAACAATTGCCGACTGGGTCTCCCAAACAATACCGTAGGTGAGGGTCTCTTGGCCTCCAGGGGACGCTTCTGCAAATATCGGCTTTTGGGTTGGACTTACGCTGTCGTGATGCTGAGGTAAGAGCTTTACAAGAAGTGGCCAAGCGATAGAAGGCATGGCCCGTACGACATGTGCAAGAACGCTAATGCGCCGCTGATAGGTCGCGTTTGTGTGCGGTGACCAAGACAAGAGTATGTCTCGGAGGCTGTTTATGGGGCGGTTCGATAGCTTGCCTCCCGGGTCAATGGCAGCCAGTTTTGCCAGACACATTGCTGAACGAAGAAGGTAGTCAGCGTCCCAAGCAAGCAATTCCAAAGCCCAAAGGAGTCCTGTATGGGAGCTCTGAGGCGCAAAGAAACTGTCCTGTTCGGAGAAAATGGCTTTGATGTTCTCGGCGTCGCCCTCAAGCAGGCGCTCGAGGGCCTCAAAGAAAGGGACGGGTGCAGCCTCCGCAAGCAGTGGAAGTTTGTCTCCGAGGCTTCCAAGCAGACGATGGTTGGATGACAGTCCTGGCAGATTTCGAACGATTTGATCAACGAAGTATTGAGGCGTTGAGCCCGTTACGACAAATCCTGCTTTTTCATGGAGCGCTGCCATGTGAAGCATCGTTGTCATCATGCCCTCTCGAAGCCAAGTGCTATGTTGGTCAACCCTTGATTTAGACAGGCGAAACACATCCTCGGCTTTTGGAGGCTCAGTAATCTGAGAGAACACAGATTTAGCCTGTTCAGCAAATCGCTGTAGGTGTTCGCCACCAAGGAGATGGCCGAGGTGCAAGAATGCGTCGACAGAGGAGCGCATAGTCCATACGTCGTCAACTCGGTCGACCGGCGGGTCTTTTAGCTTGGTGAGTTTCCGAAGCGGAGCCTCAACCTCTTCGTAAGTTGCGCGACCACCCAATGCTGTAAGCACGTCGGCGTCTGCTTTAACCGATGGTTTCCATGCACCTGCCAATAGTGCGGGTATTAGAGCGTCTGAGGATTGGAGCCACTCAGGAGGCTCTGCTGTCCCGCTGGGTATTTGGCGGGCGAGTACCGCCAGACTTCGGCCGCATCTACGCGCCAGTTCATAGCCTTCGGATTCAGTAATACCCATCGAGACGAAGGATTTTGCCAGTTGAGAACTGGTCGGTCTTGTTAGGACTTCATGGTGAGAGCGTTGATCATCGGCGCCGGCACTAACAACTGTTGGTCCAGCTTGCGCCAAGAGGCCAACGAATGAACGTGCTTGTCCCCTTGGTAGGAATATCAAGCCCTTTCTAACGGCGAGCTGCCGTGCAGCGTCCGCGCTTTCGACCACGAGGACGCGGGTTTCCAAGAGCTGGCGGACTTCCGGCTCGGCACGTCGAATGGCCGCGATTGCGAAGGCAATTACTTCGTCCGCGGAGTCTGCGGCATAAGCTAACTTGCTACCGCCATCGCCCAGCAGCCTGATTAGCTCAGCTGCTTGCGACTCACGTCCAGCAAGCAGTACATCCTCCACCAATGCTGGAGCGAAACGGGTCGAGAACTCGTCCCAGAACTCGTTTGAGCTATACGCTCCCGTATGTGGAGAAAGGCCCAGTTCGTACCGGGCATACCGGGCCGCGACTGCGGGGTGCATATCGAGCCAGTGTTCGAGTGCCGCACCATCGAAATACTCGACTCCCTTCCACGCTCCTAGGGCTCGCTTTTCATTCAGCCATTCAGTTATTTGTTTTTGTGGGCGGTCCCAAGTTCGAGGCGTCGCAAACACAAACGTTGTACTTGCTCTGACTTCTGCGTCGAGTTCCTCCGTTCGTTTCTTGAAGTCCTTATCCGCTTTGCCAATCACATCGCCGTTTACTCCGAACTCCCATATGGAAGCACCGTCGGGGACGAACGGCGGGACGCCCGTTGCTTCAAGAACGCCGTCAAAGCCCCGAACCTGTCCTTTCTCGCGATTTGGGAACCGGAAGGCTGTAATATCCGGGACTGACGCTGCCACAAGGTCAGCTATGAGGCCCGGGAAAACAGTCCGCGCTGCAAGTGACTCGGCCCATTGCTGGAGGTTGTGGGCAGTTATCCATTTCATCGAAAGTGTCCTTTTCGTCTCGCTTATCTGTAGCGACGATTGATGCTCGCTTCTTTCCGATGCGTTGAGGCGGAGGAAGTGGCAACACGCTGAAGAGGCGAGTTTAACAACTGCTTCGCATGATGGACAGTAACGTGGCTCCGTCTTTTCGTTACTTGCCTATGGAATTTGACGGTGTGGCGGAATGACTGGCTGAGAATTTCGCAAATCGGGTTACACACCGGTTACATGAGAACTTTCGGCCGCTAAAAAGCAAAAAGCCCAGTCCGAAGAACTGGGCTAAGCGCTTGAATTATTTGGGGTGGCCGATGGGACTCGAACCCACGACGACAGGAATCACAATCCTGGACTCTACCAACTGAGCTACGGCCACCACTGAAGTCTTTGCCGGACTGCATGTCAGGCAAGCCCGTCATTATACAAACTTCGGGGCAAAGTGGCAAATACTGCTTTTTCAACCCGTCGCGCCGACTGTGGCGACCGGCGGGGTGAGGTGGAGAAGGCGGGAAAACGCCGTCTTCAGGGCGGTTTCACTGCCGGTGGTGAACGCTGCGATCTTGCCCGGCCCTTGCTGCCGGAGGAGGCCGCGCGCAGTAAGCAGCCGGACCAGCTGGCGCGCAATCGGCTCTCCGGTGTCGACGATGGCGACCGGTCGAGTCGTCAGTTGCCCGACGATTTCTTCGATCAGCGGCAACACGAACGGGTAATGTGTGCAGCCGAGCACGAGTGTGTCCGCGCCTTCCGCAATCAGCGGTTCGACGTAGCGGCGCAGGAGAAGGGCGGTCTCGGCCGATTGCAGCTCACCTTTTTCCACCTGGTCGGCCAGGCCGATGCACGCTTGGGGGAGGAATTGCACATGGGTCGCAGTGCTGATCTGCTCGCGCAGCAGCCTGAATTTCTCACTCGCCAGTGTTCCCTTAGTCGCCAGTACACCAACGTTGCCGGTCTTCGACAAGGCCGCCGCCGGCTTGAGGCCGGGCTCGACGCCGACCAGTGGGATGTCCGGATAGCGTGTCCGCAGCGCCTTGATCGCGGCAGCCGTTGCCGTATTGCAGGCGACTACCAGTGCTTTTGCCTCGTACTGCATCAGGAATCCGGCAATGGCGAGCGAACGTTCGACGATCTCGTCTTCCGTCCGTCCGCCGTAGGGGGCATAGCCGGAATCGGCGAAGTAAAGCAACTGCTCGTTGGGCAGGCTGGCGTGGATGTATTTCAGCACCGACAGACCGCCGATGCCCGAGTCGAAGATGCCGATGGGCTTGTCTGACATGGGAGTGGGAATTGCGAAGACGAGCAATTTTACACCCGGCAATCCACCGCGTTGAACCGGCATCCTCCGCCGCACTCCTAAGGTCAGGGTCGCTTGACCTTTTGTCATTGTCGATTGACAACCCAAGGAGAACGAAGATGATCAGACTGGCTATCATTGTCGGCAGCACCCGGCCCGGACGAAAGGCGGAAGACGTCGCGCGCTGGGTGTTCGAGATCGCAAGGCAGCGCAACGATGCCCAGGTGGAACTGGTGGACATCCAGGATTTTAATCTGCCCCTGCTGGACGAACCGGTGCCGCCGTCGATGGGGCAGTACAGCAATGAGCATACGAAGGTCTGGGCGGCGAAGATTGCGTCCTTCGACGCCTATGTGTTTGTGACGCCCGAATACAATCACGGCACCTCGGGGGCGTTGAAGAACGCGATCGACTACCTCTATGCGGAGTGGAACAACAAGGCCGCCGGCTTTGTTGGTTATGGCAGCGCAGGCGGTGCACGTGCGGTGGAGCATCTGCGTCTGGTGATGGGCGAGTTGATGATCGCGGACGTGCGGGCGCAGGTGATGTTGTCGCTGTTTACGGATTTCGAGAACTTTGCGACTTTCAAGCCGGCGCAGCATCATGAAAAATCGGTGACGGCGATGCTGGATCAGGTGATCAGCTGGGGGACGGCGTTGAGGAATGTGAGGAAGTAAGTTGCACGCCTGGCGAGGTTGGAATGCGGGCTCGCACTCTTGATGATTCACTCGCCTTTTCCCCGTCGTTCCCGCGCAGGCGGGAACCCATGGTGACGTAGAACGAGCGGATTGCTTATGGGTTCCCGCCTTCGCGGGAACGACGGGGATGGGGCAAGGTGCTGAGCATTTGTAGTCGCCCGCGTGCAAACGCATTCAGAAATAAAAACGGGCCGCATCGCGGCCCGTTTAACTTCCAGCAGTCGCAGCCTTACTTCACCGCGACCGGAATCCCACCAAGGTTGCCAGAGGCAATCCGCTCCGACCATTCCTTCGGCCCGGTGTTGTGCACCGAAATACCGTTGGAATCGACCGCCACCGTCACCGGCATGTCCTTCACCTCGAACTCGTAGATCGCTTCCATGCCGAGGTCTTCAAAGCCCAGCACCTTGGCCGACTTGATCGCCTTCGATACGAGGTAGGCCGAACCGCCGACCGCCATCAGGTAGGCCGACTTGTGCTTCTTGATCGACTCGATCGCAACCGGGCCGCGCTCGGCCTTGCCGATCATGGAGATCAGGCCGGTTTTCTCGAGCATCATGTCGGTGAACTTGTCCATGCGGGTCGCGGTGGTCGGGCCTGCCGGGCCGACGACTTCATCACGTACCGGATCGACCGGGCCGACGTAGTAGATTACGCGGTTGGTGAAGTCCACCGGCAGCTTCTCGCCCTTGGCCAGCATGTCCTGGATGCGCTTGTGCGCGGCATCGCGGCCGGTCAGCATCTTGCCGTTCAGGAGCAGGGTCTGCCCCGGCTTCCAGGATGCGACTTCTTCCTTGGTCAGGGTGTCCAGGTTGACGCGCTTGGACTTCTCGGTGTCGGGCGCCCAGCTCACGTCCGGCCATTCGGACAGTGACGGCGGCTCGATGTAGGCCGGGCCGGAACCGTCGAGCACGAAGTGCGCGTGACGGGTTGCAGCGCAGTTCGGGATCATGGCGACCGGCTTGGATGCGGCGTGCGTCGGGTACATCTTGATCTTGACGTCGAGGACGGTGGTCAGGCCGCCAAGACCCTGCGCGCCGATGCCGAGCGCGTTGATCTTCTCGCACAGTTCAAGACGCAGTTCTTCGGTCTTGTTCTGCGGGCCGCGCTTTTTCAGCTCGTACATGTCGATGTCTTCCATCAACGATTCTTTCGCCATCAGCATCGCCTTCTCGGCGGTACCGCCGATGCCAATGCCGAGCATGCCCGGCGGGCACCAGCCGGCGCCCATCAGGGGCACGGTCTTGAGCACCCAGTCGACCAGCGAGTCGGATGGGTTGAGCATGACGAACTTGGTCTTGTTCTCGGAGCCGCCGCCCTTGGCCGCGACCTGCACGTCCACCGTGTTGCCGGGAACGAGTTCCATGTGCACGACGGCCGGCGTGTTGTCCTTGGTGTTCTTGCGATCGAACTGCGGATCGGCGACGACCGATGCGCGCAGCACGTTGTCCGGGTGCAGGTAGCCGCGGCGCACGCCTTCATTGACCGCATCGACGATCGATCCCTTGAAGCCCTCGAAGCGCACTTCCATGCCAATCTTCAGGAACACGTTGACGATGCCGGTGTCCTGGCAGATCGGACGCTTGCCTTCGGCGCACATGCGCGAGTTGGTCAGGATCTGCGCGATCGCGTCCTTCGCGGCCGGGCTCTGCTCGATTTCGTAGGCGCGTGCGAGGTGCTGGATGTAATCCACCGGATGGTAGTACGAGATGTACTGCAGCGCGGCGGCGACCGATTCGATGAGGTCTTCTTGCTTGATGATAGTCATGATGATGTCAACAGAGGGTCAATGGGATTGCTTGGAGTGGGAATCGGGGCCGCTCATCAGGCGGTCGCAGTAGGCGATGGCCATCGCCGACAGCAGGAACGTGATGTGGATGCCGGTCTGTGCGATCAGCGTCTTGGCGTCATAGGCGTTGGCGTTGATGAAGGTCTTCAGCAGGTGGATCGACGAGATACCGATGATTGCTGTAGCGAGCTTCACTTTCAGCACGGAGGCGTTCACGTGCGACAGCCATTCCGGTTGGTCGGGGTGGTGTTCGAGGTGCATGCGGGACACGAAGGTCTCATAGCCGCCGACGATGACCATGATCAGGAGGTTCGAGATCATCACCACATCGATCAGGCCGAGCACGACCAGCATGATGGTGGTTTCGGTCAGTTTGGTCGGGCGGGGCGCACCTTCGATGGCGACCGCACTGATGATGTGTTCCAGTGCGGCTTTGTTACCCATCGCCGCACCCACCAGGTCGACCAGTTCGACCCAGAAATGGTAGACGTACACGCCTTGCGCGAGGATCAGGCCGATGTACAGCGGAAGCTGCAGCCAGCGGCTCATGAAGATCAGGTTGGGCAGGGGGCGGATTGGTCGTACAGCGGCAGGGATCTTGTCGTTTGAACTCATGTCTTATGGGAAAACAGGCAGGAATG
Source organism: Noviherbaspirillum sp. ST9 (assembly GCF_048799745.1). Lineage (NCBI taxonomy): Bacteria > Pseudomonadati > Pseudomonadota > Betaproteobacteria > Burkholderiales > Oxalobacteraceae > Noviherbaspirillum > Noviherbaspirillum sp. ST9. The sequence goes on from NZ_JBLWFR010000008.1 coordinate 72,900, forward strand.
AAACCCCAGCATTTTACACGGGCTGGCGTTTTCGCTCCGCCGATTCTTGCAATGCAACAGGCTGTTGCAAGTCGCTCATCTTGATATTAAAAATGCAATTTTGCTATGCTTTCGCGCGCTGCCTTGACGCGCTTGTGCGCGGGGCGCATGAGCATATGCAATTGACATGTAAGGCTTTAGTAAGAGTAAAAGCTTAACTTCGCTTCAATTCAACATGAGCGCGGGAGAGACACAAATGTCCGATATCGAAACCCTGAAACAGGAAAATCGCATTTTCAACCCGCCGGCAGATTTCGTTAAGAACGCGAACATCTCCGGCATGGAAACCTACAAGGCGATGTGCGCTGCAGCAGAGCGCGACTACGAGGGTTTCTGGGCGCAACTTGCACGCGAGAACATCGCTTGGCAAAAGCCCTTCACCAAGACCCTGAACGAGTCCGAGGCACCGTTCTACCGCTGGTTCGAAGACGGCCAGCTCAACGTTTCCTACAACTGCCTGGACCGCAATCTGCAGAACGGCAACGCCGGCAAGACCGCGATCATCTTCGAAGCGGATGGCGGCCAGGTCACCAAGGTCACCTACAAGGAGCTGCACGACAAGGTTTGCCAGTTCGCCAACGGCCTCAAGTCCATGGGCATCAAGAAGGGCGACCGCGTGGTTGTCTACATGCCGATGTCCGTTGAAGGCGTCGCCGCCATGCAGGCTTGTGCCCGTATCGGCGCGACCCACTCGGTGGTGTTCGGCGGCTTCTCCGCCAAGTCCCTGCAGGAACGCATCATCGATGCCGGCGCCGTGGCCGTCATCACCGCCGATGAACAGGTCCGCGGCGGCAAGCACCTGCCGCTGAAGTCCATCGTCGACGAAGCGCTCGCCATGGGCGGCTGCGAAACGATCAAGAATGTCGTCGTCTACAAGCGCACCGGCGCCAACATCAACTTCGTCGCCGGCCGCGACAAGTGGCTCGACGACGTCCTCGCCGGCCAGGCCGCGACCTGCGAACCGGAATGGGTCGATGCCGAGCATCCGCTGTTCGTGCTCTACACCTCGGGCTCCACTGGCAAGCCGAAGGGCGTGCAGCACGCCTCCGGCGGCTACCTGCTGTGGGCGATGCTCACGATGAAGTGGACCTTCGACATCAAGCCGTCCGACGTGTTCTGGTGTACCGCCGACATCGGCTGGGTCACCGGCCACACCTATATCGCCTACGGCCCGCTGGCCGTCGGCGCGACGCAGATCGTCTTCGAAGGCGTCCCGACCTACCCGAACGCCGGCCGTTTCTGGGACATGATCCAGAAGCACAAGGCAACGATTTTCTACACCGCACCGACCGCGATCCGTTCGCTGATCAAGGCGTCCGACGCCGATGCCGACGTGCATCCGAAGAAGTACGACCTGTCGTCCCTGCGCCTGCTCGGCTCCGTGGGCGAGCCGATCAATCCGGAAGCCTGGATGTGGTACTACAAGAACGTCGGCAACGAAAAGTGCCCGATCGCCGATACCTTCTGGCAGACCGAAACCGGCGGCCACATGATTTCCCCGCTGCCGGGCGTCACGCCGATGGTTCCGGGTTCCTGCACGCTGCCGCTGCCGGGCATCATGGCAGCCGTCGTGGACGAAACCGGCCATGACATGCCGAACGGGCAGGGCGGCATTCTCGTCGTCAAGCGTCCGTGGCCGTCGATGATCCGTACCATCTGGGGCGATCCGGAGCGCTTTAAGAAGAGCTACTTCCCGGAAGAGCTGGGCGGCAAGCTTTACCTGGCCGGCGACGGCGCCGTGCGTAACGAACAGACGGGCAACTTCACCATCACCGGCCGTATCGACGACGTGCTGAACGTCTCGGGCCACCGCATGGGCACGATGGAAATCGAATCCGCGCTGGTTGCCAACCCGCTGGTGGCGGAAGCCGCCGTGGTCGGCAAGCCGGACGAGACCACCGGCGAAGCGATCTGCGCCTTCGTCGTGCTGAAGCGTGCACGTCCGACCGGCGACGAAGCCAAGGCAATCGCGAAAGAACTGCGTGACTGGGTGGCGAAGGAAATCGGTCCGATAGCCAAGCCGAAGGAAATCCGCTTCGGCGACAACCTGCCGAAGACCCGCTCGGGCAAGATCATGCGCCGCCTGTTGCGTGTGCTGGCCAAGGGCGACCAGATCACCCAGGACGTTTCGACACTCGAGAATCCGGCCATCCTGGAGCAACTGAAGCAGGCTCAATAAGCCAAGCCGAACAACGCGAGGAGACTGAAAGGACCGGTGCGGCCACAAGCCGCACCGGTTTTTTTATGGCTTTTCCGGCATGAAACAGAAAATGTGCAACAAATCGAAAAGTCTTTGCTATAATCTTTGGCTTCGCGCTTGCGAACCCGAATCCAGGAGAGGTGGATGAGTGGTTTAAGTCGCACGCCTGGAAAGCGTGTATAGGTTCATAGCCTATCGGGGGTTCGAATCCCCCCCTCTCCGCCAAGTCGTAAAGAAAACCCGCATCGAGCTGTCAGCTGATGCGGGTTTTTTGTTTTCCGGTACTGCCATTTTGTGTGTGGCGTTTCAAGTCGCGAACGGCAGGCTGGCGCGGGTGTCCAAATACATCAAGCCTGCGAAGGTTCATCATGAAATGGCATTGCCTCCCCCTCTGCGCCATGGTTGTCATATCTGCATGCGCGCACCTCAGTGCCGAACCGCCGGTGAAGATGCTGGGTGATCCCGCGCCGGACACGGCTGCCACCCAGACCATCGAGATCCGCTCCGACACAAAATGGGTCAACGTTACTGGCGGCGACATCGTGAAGTTCGTTGTCGGCGGCAAATCTTTCGCCTGGGCGTTCAACGTTGGCACCGGTGTAAGCCGCTTCGATCTCAGCCGGGTTGCTCCACCGGGTGTGCTCGACCGTCCGGTATTCGTCTACCTGGCACCCGACCCCCGGTACATCGGAGGAGGGGATGGAGATCGCGGACTTGGCCTATAAAAGCATCGGCCAGGCGTCACCTGCCTGAAGCGGTCAGGCGAGGTTGTACAGTTCGGTGCTTGAGTGACGGCGCCGCTACACGCTGGCCTTGCCCGATATCTACGACGCGTGCATCGCCTCCGCCTTCATTTCCCAGCTTGAACACCGCAACCGCTTGCACGAGCTGCTGAGCCTGCGTGCGCAGACTCTCGGCTGCGGCGGCGCTTTCCTCGACCAGCGCTGCATTTTGCTGGGTGCTCTCGTCCATCTGCTGCACGGACTCGTCGATCTGCTGCATGCCGCGGCTTTGCTCGGCACTGGCTTCGCTGATTTCGCCGACGATCTCGGTCACGCGACGGATCGCACTGACGACCTCGTTCATCGTCGCGCCGGCGCGGTCGACCAGGGCAGTGCCGTGCCCGACACGCTCGACGCTGGAGTGGATCAGTTCCTTGATTTCCTTCGCGGCGTCGGCGCTCCGGCGAGCGAGGCTGCGCACTTCCGTCGCCACGACGGCGAAGCCGCGGCCCTGTTCGCCCGCGCGGGCTGCTTCGACCGCGGCGTTGAGTGCGAGGATGTTGGTCTGGAAGGCGATGCTGTCGATGACACCGATGATGTCGGCGATCTTCTTCGAGCTGTCGTTGATGTCGCGCATCGTGCCGACAACCTGGGTGACGACTTCGCCCCCGCGTGCGGCGACTTCGGATGCATTGACGGCGAGTCCGTTTGCCTGCCTCGCGTTGTCCGCGTTCTGGTGCACGGTCGAGGAAAGCTCTTCCATGGACGCGGCAGTTTTCTGGAGAGCGGCCGCCTGCTGCTCGGTGCGGGCGCTGAGGTCGCTGTTTCCAGCGGCAATCTCATTGCCGGCAGTGGCGACGTTTTCGGCATTGGCGCGCACGGCCGAGACCGTGGTGGCGAGGCTGGACTGCATTTCGCGCAGGGCCTTGAGCAGGTCGCCCATGGGGCCCTTGTCATGGGCAATCTGGTTGGCGAGATGGCCGTCGGCGATGCGGCGGGCAACGGCGGTAGCGTGGGCGACCGGGCCTGTCAGTACGCGGATGATCCAGGCGGCGAGGGCGACGGCGACCGCCAGGGCGAGCATGCTGACGGCGATGACCATGACGCGCACGCGGCTCGCTTCGGCCTCCAGCTCCTTGATCCTGTCCTGGGAGGCCTGGGTGTGCAGGCGGATCTGTTCATCGAATGCCTTGACCAGGGATGCGCCGACCGGGGTGGTGAACTTTCCGCGGTATTCCTTTGCTTCATCGGCCTTTCCCTCCAGACGCAGTTTGAACCACGGCGGGCGCACTTCGGTGTAGCGTTGGAACACGTCCCGCAGTGCGGTGAGGGCGCGGGCTTCCTCGGTGCCGAGGTTGGTCTGCCGGTATGCGTCCAGCGCTTTCCAGATCGCTTTATAGATGTCTGCTTCCGCATCTGCATACTTGCGCACGCCCGCGTCATCGGCAGAGGTCGCCTGTGAAATGGCGTAACGCAGCTGCCAGAGCCCGCTTTCGGCGGCTGCCAGTTCGGCCGTGCCTTCGGTTTTCAGGTGCAGCGAGCGATAGTCCGCCGCGGCTTTCCAGGTGAACCAGCCGGCGACACCAGCGCCAAGGGCAATCATCAGGATCATCATGCCGAAAGCGGCAAGCAGGCGGGTGTTCAGTGAATTCTTCATTTCGCAGTCCTTTGGGTTGGGCAACGGACAAATGCGCCGGATGTACACGCAATGTCACTCCAGCAGCGCGCGGAGCTTGCTTTTGGCTGGCGGCGCGGAGCTAGCAAAACGAACGGGGGAAGGCAATGACAGGAGTCAAGAAATATCTAAATGGCTTGCCTTTTTGCAATTAGAAAGGATGCAGTTGCTTTTTTGCATACCATATTCATGGGATTTTTTTGCCATGTGATGACATAGCTTAAGTGTGAAGTGGTGTGTGAACAACAACGATCACACTGAGCCACTGTCTAATCGCCACTGCTACCCCAACGAGGTGCGCTTTGACATCCACGATGCCATTTGGCGAAGAGTCGATCCGACAGCTCGCAAAGGCCGACATCGTCCCCATGTGCTGCTGGAAGCTTGACGGCGGCATTGTCGAGGCGAACGACCTGTTCTGCCGGATGACCGGATATACGCCGCAGGAACTCCAGGCGGGCACTGTCAGGCTTGCCGACCTCAGCGCGCCGGGAGCGCTTTCCGTGGACTTCCGCGTGCGCGAAAGCCTGCGCGCTTCCGGAAGCATCCTTCCCTTCGAGACGGCAATCACCGCCAAGGACGGTCGTCGCGTCCGCGTCCTTGCCGGCTGCGCGCTCTTTGCCGATTCACAGGAACGGGGCGTCGCGTTTTTCTTTGCGCTCGACGAACGACGCCAGCTTGATGCGGTTCCGGAAAACGAGGAGATATACCGCCAGGCAGCGGAAGCGGCGGCCGATGCCATCCTGATCCTCGATCGCGATGGCGGGATCACATACGCCAATGCTTCCGCGGGACATGCCTTCGGACTTCAGACGGATACCTTGACCGGGCGGAACCTTGTCCGGATGATTCCCGCGCATTGCGCCGGAGACGCGAGCGCCCTCAGGGAGGCGCTTGGGAGCGGCAAGGCTTCGGAAAACTGGCAGAGGATCGAGGCGACCGTGCGCCACGAGGAAGGTCACACCATGCTGCTCGAAATTTCCCTGGGAAAGTTCCGGCATTCCGGCAAAACCTTGTTCGCCGCCGTCGTATTCGACATTACGGAACGCAAAAAGACGCAGTTGATCTGTACCGGCCAGAACCAGCTGCTGGAAATGATCGCGCTTGGCGCGCCGATGGATGAGGTACTGGAGAAGCTCGTTCTCCTGATCGAGTCGCAGACGCCAGGCATGCTGGGTTCCATTCTGCTGCTGGACAAGGATGGCGTCCACGTCCGGCATGGCGCTGCGCCCAACCTCCCGATCGAATACATCCGTGCCGTCGATGGGCAACCGATCGGACCGACCGCCGGTTCGTGCGGCACGGCGATGTACACCGGCAAGCCAGTGATCGTGAGCGATATTCTCGTCGACCGGCTTTGGACCGATTACCGCGAAGTCGCCACCCGGCACAAGCTGCGGGCATGCTGGTCAACGCCGATCCGTGTATCTGGAGGGCAGGTGCGAGGTTCCTTTGCCATGTATTACGTCGAGCCGCGCAGTCCCAAGCCCGAAGACCTGCGGGTGGCGGAACTGGCTTCGCATATTGCAGGCATTGCGATCGAGCGCAGGGATGCCGAAGAACGCATCAGTCATCTGGCCCGACACGACGCATTAACAGGTCTGCCCAATCGCACGATGCTGCACGGCGCGCTGGTCCAGGCGATTGCGCACGCCGGGCGCCGCAAGTCCATCGTCGGCCTGCTGTTCATCGATCTCGACAATTTCAAGCGCATCAACGACTCGCTTGGCCATCATGTCGGCGACCTGTTGCTGCAGGGCGCGGCACGCAGGTTGCAGGCCTGCCTGCGCAAGGACGATATGCTGGTGCGGCTGGGCGGCGATGAGTTCGTGATCCTGCTCGCGTCGCTGCGGCACTCGCAGGAATCGGCACTGGTCGCCGCGAAAGCACTGAGCGTACTCGATGCGCCGTTCGAGCTGGAAGGGCATGTCTTGCATACAGGCGGCAGCATCGGCATCAGCCTGTACCCGGATGACGGGAAGGACGCGGAAACGTTGATGCGCGCCGCCGATACCGCCATGTACCACGCAAAGGCGAAGGGGCGCGGCAACTACCAGTTCTTTACGGAGGAACTGAACGCGTCGATCCAGTATCGCCTGGCGACCGAGAACCAGCTGCGTTCGGCTCTCTCTCGCGGCGAGCTTTCCTTGCATTTCCAGCCGCAGGTGGACATGGAGAGCAGCCGCATCTTTTGCGCGGAGGCGCTGGTGCGCTGGCATCATGCGGAACGGGGCATGGTCCCGCCGGAACAGTTCATTTCCATTGCCGAAGAGAGCGGACTGATCGTGCAGATCGGCGAGTGGGTGTTGCGCGAGGCGTGCGCGCATCTGGCGCAATGGCATGCGCGCGGACGGATGGATATGTGCGTGTCCGTGAACCTGTCGGCCAGGCAGATTTTCCAGCAGGATTTTCCCGAACTCGTGGAACGGGTCCTGAAGGAATTCGAGGTGCCCGCGCGCGCGCTGGACCTCGAGATCACCGAGACGATGCTGATGCAGCCGAGTGACGACAACATGGGCACGCTCACGCGCCTGAGCGAGATGGGCGTCCAGTTGTCGGTGGACGATTTCGGCATCGGGTATTCCAGCCTGTCCTACCTGAAGCGCTTTCCGATCCATGCGCTGAAGATCGACCGCTCCTTTGTCAGCGGCATCGGCCGCGACCAGAACGATATGGCGATCACCAGCGCCATCATGGGCATGGCCCAGGGGTTGCATCTCAAGGTCGTGGCGGAGGGCGTGGAAACCACCGAACAGGCACATTACCTGAGGTCGATCGGCTGCACCTCGGCACAGGGTTTCCTGTTCGGGAAGCCCGTCGCGGCGGACGCCTTTTCGCGTCTGCTGTAACGCCCTTCCGCGCGGGAATCGAGCGCGCGTTGTCACATTTTCAAGCATCAAAATCTCATCTTTCATCACATCCGGCTTGAATCGCCGGTGCGCTTCCTATAATCAATTTCATAGACAGACACGTCGGCGGGCAAGACCCGGCGGCCCATCCGGGAGGAGCGCACCATGTTTCATCGACTTCAATCCATGAGCATCGCCAGAAAACTCGGCATGCTGACCGTAAGCGCCGTCCTCGGCATCATCGTTCTCGCGGCGCTGTTCCTGTATTCCGAACGCAGCCTGATCCTTGACGAGCGCAAAACGAGCGTTCGCCAGTCAGTTGAGACCGCGCACGGACTCCTCGCGCATTACGAACAGCTGGCGTCCAAGGGCGTGCTGGGGCAGGAAGAAGCGAAGCGGCAGGCGATGCAGGCAGTCAAGGCGCTGCGCTACGGCGGCAATGAATATTTCTGGATCAACGACATGCATCCGAAGATGGTTATGCATCCGATCAAGCCTGAACTGGACGGCAAGGACCTGTCGGAAAACAAGGACCCGACGGGCAAGCGGCTGTTCGTCGAATTCGTCGACACGGTCAAGGCAAGCGGCGCCGGGTACGTTTTCTACCTGTGGCCGATGCCCGGCAAGGACCAGCCGGTGCAAAAGGTTTCCTACGTAAAGAGTTTCGCGCCGTGGGGGTGGGTGATCGGATCCGGTGTCTATGTGGACACTGTCGATGCGGCGGTCATCGCCCGCGTGCAGAAATTCTCGGTCGGCACCCTGGTCCTGGCGACGGTGCTGGCAGCCATCTGCCTTCTGATCGCGCGCGGCCTGCTGCGCCAGCTCGGCGGGGAGCCGGAATATGCAGCCGAAGTCACGCGCCGCATCGAACAGGGTGACCTGACGGTCGACATCGTCCTCAAGCAGGGCGACAACAACAGCCTGCTGCATGCGATCAAGGGCATGCGCGACAGCATCGCCTCCATCGTCACCCAGGTCCGCACCGGCACCGATACTATCGCCAGTGCATCGAGCGAGATCGCGGCCGGCAACCTTGACCTGTCGGCGCGCACCGACCAGCAGGCAAGCTCCCTGGAAGAGACGGCATCGTCGATGGAGGAACTCACGTCGACGGTGAAGCAGAACGCGGACAATGCGTCGCAGGCCAACGGCATGGCGCGCTCGGCGGCAGAGATTGCCCTGAAGGGCGGCATGGTGGTATCGCAGGTCGTCGACACCATGTCCTCGATCAACGAGTCGTCGAAGAAGATCGTGGACATCATCGCGGTGATCGACGGGATTGCGTTCCAGACCAACATCCTGGCGCTGAATGCGGCTGTGGAAGCGGCAAGGGCTGGCGAACAGGGCCGTGGCTTCGCGGTGGTGGCCGCGGAAGTGCGCAGCCTCGCCCAGCGTTCGGCCACCGCGGCAAAGGAAATCAAAGCCCTCATCGGCGACTCGGTCGAGAAGGTCAATGCCGGCACCCGTTACGTGAACGATGCCGGCGACACGATGCAGGAGATCGTGGATAGCGTGAAGCGCGTCACCGATATCATGGGCGAGATCACCTCTGCCAGCCGTGAGCAGAGCGCCGGCATCGAACAGGTGGGGCTGGCGATCAACCAGATGGACGAGGCGACCCAGCAGAACGCGGCGCTGGTGGAGCAAGCCGCCGCAGCGGCAGCCTCGCTGCAGGAGCAGGCGCATTCGCTGAAGGAGATCGTGCGCCTGTTCAGGATCGACGCATCGGAAGAATCCACGGTGGAAGCCGGGCAGGACGCACTGGCAAGAACCGCCGCGCCGAGGCCGACCGGCCGGGTGATCAGCCTGGGAAGCTGGCGAGCGGCGTGATCGCTCGGCGATGCACAAAAGAAAAAGGGGGCTGCATTGATGCAGCCCCCTTCTGAATTTTGGCTCCCCGACCTGGACTCGAACCAGGGACCTGCGGATTAACAGTCCGTCGCTCTACCGGCTGAGCTATCGGGGAAGAGAGGCGAGATTGTAGTGGCGCATCGTCAAAAAGTCTAGTGTCGCCGTGCAATGAATGCGGACGCCTTGGTTTCGGCACCAATCCCACTCTCAGTGTAGACCGGTCTCGCCGAAATGCGAGTCGCGATTCTCCGGCCGTCCCGGCGCTTTTCTGTCCGGCATTTCATTTGCTGAAATGTCAGCCGTAAGGGACGTGGCTGCCTTCCACGATCACTTCCGCCGAGCTCAGGTAGCCTTCCACCGGGTCGACGGAGCGACGGCGCCGGCCTGTCTGTCGAGGGCTGAGCAGCTCAGGCGCGATGCGTTCGAGCAGGTCGGCCGGCAGCGATTCCGCGCACGCAGCGACGACTTGTGCCGTTTCCGGGTCGATGCCTCCGTGCGTGGCCGCTTGTTCGGCCACTGCGGCAAAGCGTTCGCGCGCGACCTGCATCAGCAATGCATGCATGCGCGCGGATGAGGGGTTGATGTCCGCGGCCTCGCGAAGGCTTGCATGGTCGATGACGGGAATCGGTGCGACTCCGGTCCCCGGCCGAGCGAGCCGGAAGGCATCGAAGCCGGCTTTCAGGAGGAATTCCAGGAAGCGTTCGTGGAAGACATGGTGTTCGACGCCATCCAGCGCGAGTGCATGAAAGGAGGGGCCCGCACCCTCGTTGTATGCCTGTGCGCCGTCTCGTGCCAGGGTTTCCAGTCGCGTCCAGTCGAAGTGCGCGGGATCCTTTTCCCAGGTTTCCTGCAAATCAGTGAATTCGCCAATGAGGCGGTTGATGTCATTTACGCCAGTCTGGCCCATGTGCAGCCTCCAAAGCTCGTTTGTCGCCGTATCGCCGGAATCGTTCACGCTGTCATGCTATCGCCCGGGCCAATCGATAATGTGTACGGCACAACGCGCTCCTGTTCGTTCGCATCATTGCGTGCGACCACTGCGCGCGCCGGTTCCGTTTCGCTCAGGTTGATGGCCTCATGCGGGACGCCCGGTGGAATGAAGAGGAAATCGCCGGCCACGGTCACCACGGCGTGTTCCAGCGCCATGCCGTAGCGCGTCTCCACGCGACCCTCGAGCACGTAAATGGCTGTTTCGTACTCCGCGTGCACGTGGGGTGCAGCACGCGCGCCGGGTGGAATCACCACGAGATGCATCGACAGGCCACGCGCGCCGACGGTTGCTTCGGATATCCCGATGAAATACGGGAGACGCTGGCGTGTCAGGACTTCCGCATCCGGCCTCACGACGGTCACGCGCTGCTCTGCATTTTGTTCGTGCATGCATTTTCCTTTGGCAGGAGAAACCCGATCACCGCGACAGTATATGTCTGTCGCGGCGGCGGAGATTTGTCCGTCCTCGACCGCGGTGTTTGCTGCCAGGGTCTTAACTTGTGTCAAGGAATCCGCAATAGTCTCTCATTGCCGACTGGAAATCCCATATCCATGTCTTGAGGCCAACATTGCTGCTCCCTACAATTCGACCCGGCGTTGCATTTTCAATAGTTGGCAGCAAGGAGCGGGAAGTGAATAAGGGAGCGGGATTCTTCAAGGCAGTCGTGGGCTGCGCAGTGATCACGCTGGTCGCGGGATGTGCGTCGAACAAGGCGGAAAACGGAACGTCGAAGCGCGCCGGCGGCGAGCGGCAGCTGAACCAGGTATGGGCCGGCAAGCCGTACAAGGACCTGCTCGAAACCTATGGCGAACCAAGCACCGTCATGGACTATCCGAACATGCGCAACACCACGGTCGTCGTCTACCGCGATCATGCGAAGCTTCCCGCGAACTGCGCGCACGCCTTTACCGTCAATCACGCAGGCGTCCCGACCGTCGTGAATTACTTCTGCCGTTAAGAGCGGTCCCCGGGGCGCGTCACGTGCCTGCCAAGCCGTACTGCATGTGCTACTATCGATCGGCCCGCTTACCCGGGCCTTCATGCATATCCAGGACGCCATGCTCGAGCTGTACAGCGATTCTTCCATAGAAATTTTCCTCGACTCAGACACTCACATCCTTCATGCCTGCTGGAAGGGGTACCAGAGCATGAACACTGGTACGCACGGATGCGCGCATCTCCTGGACATGATGGTTCGGCACAAGGCGTTTCGCATCCTGAACGACAATACCGAAGTGCGCGGCCTGTGGATGGGCGCGGCGGAATGGGCGGCGAAGGAATGGTTCCCGCGCATGAAGGAACTGGGCATGCAGCGTTTTGCCTGGGTCTACAGCCCGGCAAAGTTTTCCCAGATCTCCGCCGACACCGCCATGGCTCTGCTCGATCCCGATGAACTCGGCGTCAAGGTATTCCGCGCGAAGGCGGACGCGCTCGACTGGCTGGCAGAGCCTGCCTGAGACGGTCGAACCCTCCCTCCCGGACACGCTCTAACTTCATCGAACGCGTATCCGGAGGCATTATGAAATTCTCACTTCTCGCGCTACTGGGTGCGGCTTGCCTGGCGGGCTGCGCATCGGTTCCCAACGGCCACGACACGGCAGCCGCAAATGATCCCAACAGCGTCTACAGCGATCCAACCTACCCGGGCGCCGGTGTTCACATCGGCATCGGTGCCGGATCGTGGGGCGGCCGCAGCGGGGGCGGCGTCGGCATCGGACTGGGATGGTGACGGAACATGGGGAAGCTTGTCATCGCGCTATGCATCGCGGCTGTCATGGCCGGATGCATGATTACCCCCGAAGGGGCGCGCCTGAGCCCGCCGCCTCCTGCAGTGCAGGGGTCAAATGATGCACAAGGCGCACCTCTCTCGGTTCCTGGCGCGGGCATGGGAGTCGGGGCCGGCAATCCTGCGGCTCCGGGACCCAGTGGCATCGGTGCGGAACCCGCCCGATAGGCACTCCATTGCGGCCCTGTCAACCTTCGCTGTCAACATGACCATAAAAGGGGCCTGAATTCCTCTTTTTCGGGTAACGGGTTGAACCGCGGAAACGATTTGCGGTCTAGGACGGTCACCGCAGTGAAGAAGGTAGACCATGCCCCCACGTCCCACGCCTGACCGACTTGCCATTCTCGTACTGATCGTCGTCTCGGTTGTCGCCGCATGCGACCGTCGGCATGACGATGGCAACAAGGCGAAAGCTGTAACACCGCGACCAGGAGGAGGGACATTGCCGCCGGTCGTGCCGGCGCTTGGCATACGTGGATAAATGACACTCCATCGGCTGTTGTTTTTGCGGCGGCGCAATTGCGATTGTGCTTGCTGTCACATTCCCGTCATGACCTGCTTCCTATAATTTCTGTAACTGGATGTTTCCAGTGATCGGAGGAGACGACATGGGAAGGTCATTGCACAACAGGATACGTTTAAAGGGAAACCGCCTTGCGCTCTTGAATATGGGCAGGCTGCGTTCAGCGGCTATCAGGGCATCGGCGTCGATCGGGTTGATCATCCTCGCCGTCAAGTCGTTCAAGTAAAGCGTTCGTTGCCCGTCATATTGACGTGAACGGCAGGCCGCTTCCACACGCAAGGTGGAAGCGGAGCGCTATTCCTTTGCCGGCGGCGTGGTGGATTTCGCTTTCTGCGGCGCCTTCGCGGGCTTCGGCGCGCAGACCACCTTCAGCAGCAATTCCTCAATCGAATCGGGCACGACGTCGGCGAGCTCCGCCTTTGAGCGCGATGTGCCCACCACTGCGCCGAATCCGAATCGCTCGGAATAATAGGCGACATCCGTGGTTCCCGTGCGTGCGCCCTTGCAATCGACAAGCATGCGGTCACGCGTGGAGAGATAATGTTTCTCCTTGTCGATGTACCCCGGTGAGGGCAATTCATGATGCGTCCACACCGACAGCATGCCGTTGTCGGCCTTCCTGATCTCCTGGTGGACAAATACCGCAGACTCACGGGTCTTCCCCAAGCCGCGCCAGTTCGGCGCCATTTCGCGCTGTCCTCGTTCGTAGAGGGAATCGAGGATCTTGTCACCATTTGCCTGGGCGAAGGATGGCGATGCCGAGATCGCCATCGCCGCAGCGATGCATTTCGCCAGGAACCTGTTCATTGCGCTCACTCCCCGATGTTATTGTTTTCCGCCAACTCTGGAATAGTAGCGGCTTCACGGGGACATTTCTATCGCTTTGCAGGTACGGTGTGATGAGGATGCGCCGAGGGCGCCGTGCTGAGGGAGAGTGAAGGGATACCGCCCGGGGCGCAAATTATTCCATTGCGCTCGCGGGATGTTGTAGTATTCGGTATCCCCAAGCCCTACAAGGGTCCTTCTCAAGCCGGCCACGAGCCGGTTTTTTATCGCCTATTCGAACCGCTTCATGGAAGGATTTCGTCCCGCCCAGGGACGGCTCGGCAGACACAGGTCGCCGGGCTCCGCTGCATCATCCTCATTGAGGTACAAGCTTGCCCAGATGTTGATGCATCGCGAAATATCTTCGCGGCTCAACTTGTCCTGCGGCGGCTCTCGCTTGGCGGAAGCGCCGCGCTGGCGAACCACCACATTGAGGTTGAACGCATCCTTGCTGACGGGCGGCACACGCTTGGTCAATGGCCGCGAATGTGATTTTTCCATGATCGCCTCACAGGTCACTGCATCGCACAAATTTCAGTATAAGTCTCGATCTCCGGCTCGTACCACGGGACGGTCAGTTTTAGAGTTTTTATTCTGACGGTGTCGATAAATCGACACACACTTTCCAATCGTCACGTCCATTTCTCTTCGCTCGCGAAATCGTCTCAGCCATGCCAATGCAGGTCGTTCCGTGCGGCATCTCACGCGCGCTGTTTCGACCAGTCGTAACAGTGTGTTGCAGGCGATGCGCAAATGCACCTGCCTTAATAGTTCTCAAGAAGCGATTTTTCGAAGCAATAGATGATGAGCTTCAGCCGGGAAAGCAACGGGTATCGCGCCGCCTCTCCGGCATGCGTATCTGTGCATTGGAATGGCGGCGTGCCGTTCAGGTTCCTGCCGGCAGAGAGAAATCGACACGGATCCTCGTGCTCAATCGGGGAACGTCAATGCGACAAACATGAAAGGTTCGGGATGGAAAAGCTCATCGATAAAAAAGGAGCGGTGCAAGCGTTCTCGGGAAGGCACCGCAATAACGCCAGCGCTGGGGAGCGAGACATGGAAGGCCATCGCTTCAGCATCAAGCCGCTCTGCGCCGCGCTCATTGCCGCCGCAGTATTGACTGCCTGTGGTGGCGGTGGCGGCGACTCGCCGGCAGCGGCACAGCCGGATACATCAACCGGTGGAACGCCCTCGACTGGTACGCCGTCAACCGGCACGCCCTCGACTGGTACGCCATCGACAGGGACACCGACTTCGCCCGGCACGGTAGCAGGGGCGACGACGATGAGCTGCGCCGATGGTGCAGGGTTCCAGTGCAGCGGCGGCGGCATCATTCGCACAGACAACGGTGTCGGCCTGTCGAGCTCCGGTGTGCAGGTCTACGGCAAGTCGACCAGCGACCTGGCGGCAAACAACACGATGAAGACGAGCGCCTCGGGCTTCGCGCTCGAAGATGGTAATGGTGTGGCGGAGATGCGCATTGCCAAGGACGCGGCCGGCAACGTGACGACCGCCGGCCTGCTGCTGAGCAACCTCGGTTTGTCCTGGGATGGTCGTACGGAGCGTCCGCCTATCATCGAAACCTTCCGCACGGCACTGAGCCGCGCGCAACTGAACGCATCCGGCGCGCTTGCATTCAGCACATTGCCCGACCCGTCCGATCTGAACTTCTATGACTTCGCCACGCGCGGCACATCAGGTACCCAGGCGAACTACGCCAACAATGCCTATTTCCCCCGTCCCAACAATCCGTCACGCTGCCCGGCGGACGTCACTCCCTGCCCAACCGTTGAATCGGCCGGACTGCAAAACCAGGCCGGCGATTGGCGCGCAGGCGGAACGACACCGGATTGGGTAAGCGCGGGCCGGCTCCATGAGGACGGTGACATTCATGCCGGTAACGGCACGCCTGGTCCGAACGGTAGCGTCACGATTCTTTCGGGCGGTACGGGTGTCGGCGTTCCTTTCCCCGGATCGAAGGGCTATCGCAACTTCTCGAACTGGGGCCTGCAATATGCGAACCTTGGTACCTGGGTGTCGCAGGACACGGTCCTGATCGAGGAATGGGCCAACCTCGGCAACGAGCACAACAAGAACCGCCGCGGCATTGTTGCCTTCGGTGATGTGACGGCGCCGGCGTCCGTGCCGACGACCGGCACGGCAACCTATACCGGCATTGCCTATGGCTGGTATGGCAGCGGCACGCTGACGGAGCCGCCGGTATTCCGCGGCACGGCAACGGTCACGGTCAATTTCGCGACGCGTCAGGCGACGGTATCGGTGCAGAGCACGGCGACCTTTGATGCGGCAGGAACACCTGTCCCGGCAACGTTCACCGCGACGACTGCCTTGGGTGCGTCCGGCGCCAACGTCGCCAACTACCTGACCGGAACGGCAAGCAACGGCACGTTGAGCGGTGGCGTCGGCGGCCGCTTGTTCGGTCCGGTTGTGGCGACAGGGTCCAGCGGTTCCGGGCCTGCCGAAATCGCCGGTGCCTTCCGCATGTCGGCTGCAAGCGGTGCAGCGGTCATTGGTGGCTTCATCGGCCGCAAGCAGTAGTATTTTTCCTGAGTTGCCACGGCCTGTCAGGGGCCGTGGCATTCCGCGTCCCCGCGTTTATTTCTTCACGCAGCTAAGGAATACGTAGCTGCTCGTCAGCAGCGCAATCACAATGCAGGAAAACGCAAAACCAATGCCGGCGCTCATGCAGAACAGCGTCGCATAGAGATGGTTTGCACTTTCAACCGCAGTGGCGGCCATGAGTCCGGATAGCAGGCGCATGATCTGGAACATGCAGATCGCGATGCCAATCCATTTCCACACGTAAAAGGGAAGGATGTTTCGCTGCGAGCGGTTATGCCGGTAGTTCGCAATGCGCTGTTCCAGCGTTCCTTTGCCGGCGTCACGGAAGCGCCAGAAAGGAACCGCCAGGCGCCAGATGTACTGCACACTGTGAACCAGCTTCTGCCATCGAGACCGATCGTTGCAATCCATTCGTCGGTACCTCCTCCTGCTTAGTCACACCGAGATGACACGCGTTCACTATTGTAGCGATGAAACCTGAGGGAAGGGGAGCGACAGAGGGCGCTTTCAGTGCGCGTTGTCGATATCCTCGAGCTGCAGAAGGACGTTGATGCATGCGCCGGCGACAAGTCCGGCCGTAATGAGTCCTGCGAGCGCGATCACGGCAAACAGCATGGAAGTCTCCTTGATGGTTGTTGTTTTTCCTGATTACACCATCTCGCGGAGGCCAGGGAATTGCGTCTCGTCATCGGCCTGGCGCGCCCTGGCTGCGCGCGCTCAAATGGCGATTACGTCTTACGGAAGAGCTTGCGCGAATACCGGTCCAGCATCATGCGGAACTTGTGGGCAGCGCGCTGGAGCGCCGTTTCATAGCGCAGATAGTAGTAGGCAAAAGAGTGCCGGCGACGCGAGCGCCGCGAAGAACGCGCGCGGGTCGGGCCTTGCGAAACACTGCATTCCCTGAATTCCGGTTCACCGATATTGCGTGCCGACGCTTCATTGCGGACGATCCAGTCATCATGCTCGCGGCGCTTGGCCGGATCTGACAGCACCGCGTAGGCGGAGTTGATGATCTGGATGATGCGAATCGCCTCGGCGCTATTGCCGTGGCGGTCGGGATGGTATTTTTGGGACAGCGTCTTGTAGGCGGCGCGGATCACTTCAGGCGGAGCATCGCGGGCGACCTTCAGGTTGTCGTAATGCGTGTGGATCCGTGCCATGGCGGCAGCTCGAAAAGGGTTTCTTATGTAATGGATTCAAACGGCTGCGCGACGTTCGCAGAACCTTGTGCCATGGTAGACGCATGGGAATGCATCTCATTGCACTTTATCAAGAGGGAGTGCTGTTGCCAGGATACGCCGTGTCAGCGGCAGAAATAGTCCGACACCATCACGTCGTCCTCGGATCCTGGACGAATGACGGTAAAGGCATCGATACAGTTGGAAACCTTGTCTACGGTGCCGTAGACAACGACCTCGGTTCGGATGACGCGGTAGCCCGGAACGTTCATTACCATGCGCGGCGTGCCGAAAGCATCCAGCAGGGACTGATAAGGCCGCCCGCGCCATGCGGCTCGCAATGCGGCTTCACGTTTCAGCCGCAGACCCGACTCGCCCCACTGGCGTACCGGGCCGTCTCCGGATGTCGTTGCGCATCCGTGCAGGAAAGGCGCAAGGCCTAGAAGCAGCACAAATTGACTGCCTCTGCGTGGCCAATCTTTCATAAGCCCTTCCTTGAAATGAAACGCATCCGAGGCCAAGGGCCGGATGGCCGGTCGCATGCGGGACGATCTGATTGCAAGGATGACCGGTGGGACGTGCATGCACAGTTCGCCACAAGACCATTATGCCAACAGGGACAAGAAATGACATTATCCCAAGTCAACGAAATCCTGTCCCTAGGGAAACGAAGTGACGCAGTAAAGAGGTCAGAGCCGGCCGGATTCGATAAGCGAGGTGCCGGCACGACGCGCAACGTCGATCGCGTCTTCGTAAGTGGGGCACGGGTGGTCGCTCGCATGCCGCTTTTCGACGACGCATCGGAAATCCTGCTGTTCGTCGTCGAAGCGGAGGATAGTAATAAAAGGATCCCACGCCGCCTGGCCGGGCAGTTCGTGCGCGATGAGGTGAAGCTGGTATTTTCCGATGGTCTCGATCTGCATTGCCTTTCCTTTTCAATCATCCTACCAAGCGAACTTGCAGGCTTTTTGACGAGGATCACGCGCGCGAAGGGCGAAGGGAAAGGGAACATGTTTGCCGATACGGAACAAAGCATCCAGGAAGAGGTCTAGGGAGTTCGGATCTTCTTTAACGGAAATAAAAGCATGTCAATGCACTCATGTTCCGGCGAACTCGCCGCATTGCGCAAACTCGAGCAGGCTGTGCGAGCTTGTGGTCTTCCGACCATGATGGTGTCGGGCCAGGTGCAACTCGACATGCTTGCGGAGGCGTTGCGGGAGGTATTGCAAGCGCGTACCGAGGCACAGCACGCCGGAGCGGAAGCCGCGGTTTAATCCCCGCTGTTCCACCATGCACCCATCAGGCCGCTGAGATAGGTGGCTCCGCCAATCGTTAGCGCAACGGTCGCGGCAATCGGTGATTCCGCGAAGGCAGCGAATACCCCTGCTGCGAATACGACTGCCCCGAGCAACTGGACCAGCTTGTATTCCAGGTCGGCGTTTCCCGAGCTCTCGTGCCGGATGTACTCGCGGGTGTGAGCGGTCACCGGATAACCGCATTCCGAGCAGGCTTCGGCTTGCGCGGGCAAGCGCGACCGGCATTCGGAACAGTAAACCATCGGGTTGTTCTTTTTTCTCCACATGGCGTCGAGCGGTGGCGTGCAATGAGTCGGTTTTCAAGTGTGCATTTAAACACCGCACTTGTTGCCGGCCTAGCCATATATATGGGAGAGTCGCCGCTTTTTGCCTCTTTACGCCCGGTTTTGGCGCGGCACGTATTTTGCTGGAGAAACACGGCGCGTCCCGGAGAAACATGCGCGCGCCGGATTCCGTAACGCTGATGTGACAACGGGACGCAAAAGCCGATGGCCGTTCATTGGCGCGTCATAAAGCACGTTCAGACTGTGTAGGTGAGGAATAAACGTGCGTCCAATCATGGGAGGTCCAGCATGAACACACGGGTGACCGAAGAGATGCTCGAGGCGGCCTTGAAAAAGGCCGTGGAAGCCGGCCTGCTTCCACGTACGGCATGCCGCGAAGACAGGCCGGAGTACCAGGAGCTCGTACGCTATGTCGTGCAGGCAGCGCTCGATGTCGCCCCAACGACCGCCAGGACGTACCGGCAAGGTGCACAGCCAGCGAGAAATGCGATTCGAGAACGCCTCGCGGAGGTGCGCGACATGGCGCACTGGCTGCATGGCTACACGGGTAATCAGCGGGCGCGTTAGAGGTACCGCGCGTAATACAGCGCCGGATACGACATGGCGCGCCAGTATTCCATCGCCGCACTGACGAAATAGGCGTTCAATGTTGCTGCTGCATTCAGGCCGTCCTTGTAGTTTTGCATGGCAATTCCCTCCCTCGTTGTGAGCGAGCAATGTAGCAGGCGGCACGTCCGCGCGGCTTGAGCATTGTCAAGCAGGGTGCGTGCGTTCTCGGGGAAGGCGACGCCTTACTGCTGCCCGGGCAAGTTTGATTGCACATCGGCGCGCAGGCGCGGCAAGTGGCCTGGAAATTCCCTCTGGATGTAATCGACCAGCCCCTCGCGAATCCGGCAGCGCAAATCCCATGCGCGCCCGGCATCTCCCGCGCTGACCAGGACGCGCACATGCATCGCGCGCTCGTTCGAGTCGACCACTTGCGTCACGCAGAGTCGGCCATCCCATTCGGGCGCATCACGGCAAATGCGTTCCGCCTCGGCCCGCAAGGCAGGAACGGGCATGCTGTAATCCACCCAGATGCTGACCGTTCCCAGAATCTCGGAGCTCATCCTGGTCCAGTTCTGGAACGGATTCTCGATGAACCATTGCAGGGGCACGACCATGCGCCGCTGGTCCCACAGGCGGACGACCACATAGGTGCCGGTGATTTCCTCCACGTGTCCCCATTCGTTCTGGACGATGACCACGTCCTGCAGGCGTATCGGCTGGGTCAAGGCGATCTGCATGCCAGCGAGGAGATTGCCGAGAACTGGCTTCGCCGCGAAACCGACAACAAGGCCGGCGACGCCGGCGGACGCGAGCAGGCTGGTGCCAATCTGCCGCAGGCCGGGCAAGGTCATCAAGGCAGATCCGCCACCGACCAGCACGATCAGCACGATCATGCTGCGCGAGAGGACCTTGGTCTGCGTCTGGATGCGCCGCGCCTGGAGGTTATCCGGCGCATCCGACGGATTCATCTCCACGATGGTCATCGCCACAGCCTTCACGCATCGCACGCCGAGCCAGGTCAACGCGGTGATCAGGAGCAGCGTATTCGCGTGCCGCGCAAGATCGAGGCCGGGCAGGGTATCAGGGGCGTTGCGCAGGATGACCTGGGACGACAGGAAGAAGACAACGACGCCGCCGGCACGGTGTCCATAGTCCACCAGCTTCCTGGAGAACGGCAGTGTTGACGTAATACGCGCAAGGAAGCGGGTGCCCACGCGATGAAAGATCATCACGGCGAACAGCGCCACCAGCAATTGCACGACGACGCCAACCCAGGGAATCCGGTGCAGGAGGAAGGCCCAAGGCATGACCGCGTAGGACAATGTCTCGAGCCAGTCGGGCATGCGCTCGGTCATTCAACGCGACAATGCAAGGAGGGCTCCAGCTGTTTCATTGGAGCGGTCATCAGAGGGATGCGGCGGGCAATTGCGCCGCTGCGTCTTATTCGCGCGCGGCGTCGACGTCTTTGCGCCGGGCAAGTCTTGCGACGGGGTTGTGGTCGGGAACCGGATCATCGCCGGGGGCAGGGAGTTTTTCCGGCACGGGATCATCAGCGGGTACAGGTTCCGGCGGGACCTGGTGCTCATCGTTTATCAACATCGCTCGCTCCAATGGATGATGTGATCGTACGCCGTGCATGACCTGCTTTCTTGAGCAATGTCATGCATGCGGAGGCACACGGCGCGCGCGACCGCAGCGAATCATTCCATCCGCGGTAGCAGGAGCAAGCGCGCAACGACGACTCAGCCGAAAGTGCACGGATCCGCGGGATCAAGACTGTCGTCCGCGTGCGGCATGCGGACGACAACGAACGCAGATCGCCAGTGCGGCTATCAGGCGGCAGTATTGGCCGAGCCCGACACGCCGGCCTTCGGCTTGAACTGCTTGTCGCTGATGCGGAACTTGGTCCGACGATCGCCCATCAGGTGGCGCAGGTCGCGAATGCTCAGCTGCGACACTTCATGCATGCGGATCAGGAGGGAGGCGCCAACCGGAAGGCGACGATGGCGGATTTTGCTGATCAGCGGTGGAGCCACCTCAAGCGCACGCGAGAGCGCAGCATCGTTTTTCAAGTTCAGTTTTTCAATCAGCGACTCCAGCAGGTTGTTGGGGTCGTATTGATACTGGTCCTGGGCGCTTAATTCTTTAGTTTCGTTCATCTGGCTTTTCCCCGTTTCTGGTTCGATCTGGATCTTATTCTGACCAATCGTATGGATGCATTTTTGATAATTGTCAGAGGTGCTTATTTCTTTGCTGTCAGCCGCGATAGTGTGCGCTTGCGTTTGATTCAATCGGACTCGCACGCGCGATGCAAATCAAACGAACACGCTCGACGCGTGCGTCGCGATGTCACACGAAGTAGGCTGCGCCCAACACAAGTGGCGAGCCGCTCACACCAGCGACGACAAGCCGTCGCGCGACGCTGTGGATCTGGTCCTCGAATGCTCGGTACGTCTCCATGAAATCCATCTGGCCGCCCTTCATGCGGCGCAGGTGCGCAAGCGCATTCTTGGATACCAGGCACTCGCGGTCGGCGAAGCCGACTTCAACAGTGAAGGTCACGCCTTCCTCTGCAACGCGCGGTTCGGCTGCGGTTCTGATCATGCGATGTCTCCGTTGTTGGAATGAAGTGAAAGGAACCTGCTTGTGTTCTCGATGGTAATGAGTCAACCCGGCAAGGTCTTGAGAGTTGTCAATTTCGAGAGCGGTCGCCGGCATGTGCGGTCGGCGCCTGGTACAAGGTCAACTCCCACTCGCGCGTCGCATGAAAATGACGGAGGATGAAGATGGAGGATTCGTCGGCCTCTACCTTGAAATAGCTGCAATCCGCTGACAGCCAGCGGTCGAGAATATTCACGACAACGACGCGCCGGGCGCCGAGAAGGAACGCGACAGGTTCCCGATCTCCATGGGGACCGGGTAGGGTTTCGACATCGAGAATCATGATCTTTCGGCATGAGGGTCGATGTCTGGTTCCTTCACGCGGAGGGTGCATAGTTGCACCGGAACCCATACAATGCGCGTATACGCAGCAACCACGGAGACGAACGCGATGTACCTGGACCATCCGAAAATCAGTGCTACCAACAGCGGGACGGAACCCGACCGCATCGAGCGGGTGAACCGCGTGTATGGCTACGCCGTCGCCCTGTCCGACGTTGCGGGCGACACGGAATTCCTTGGCAAGCTCTCACACCTGCACGACCACAAGGGAACCCTGATCGTGGTGTGGTTCGAGGAGCCGAGCGAGGCTCAGAAAAACTTCTTTGTCTCGGCGTGGAAAAGCAAGGTGGGAGATGAAAGCGCCAATGTCGAACATGAAATCAAGACAGCCGGCACGTGAACTGCCCTTGACATGAGTTGCATGACATGCAACTTGCACTGTCTGAAAAAAGCCCGCCTGCGATTTGCATCGGCGGGTTTTTCTTTTGACCTCAATGTCATCGCTGCTTATTTGGTCGCGGGGACCAGTGTGATGACGTTGTTGCTCGAGATCTGATCCTGGATCTGCTCGATTTCTGCCAGCAGATTCATCAACGCACGCAACCACGGATAGCGGCTGTAGCGAATCGTCCTGTTGCTGGTCTCGAGGTCCTGGATGAACTGGATCGTCATGATGTGCGGATGCCGTGTGCTGCACACCCCTCCGTGCAATTGGGCGCGCTTGCCGAGATAGGCCATCGCACACGCACGCTTGTATTCGGCTACGCTCCCGTAACGATCAAGGACGCTCTTGTCGTCCCTGCAGCGCGCGATGCACTGGAGATAAGCCTTCCAGTCGCCCTCGCGTATTTCGATGGCCGCCGACCTGACCGCGCTGACGCTGGAAACCGTATTTTCTGAATCTGGAACTGCTGACACACTACCTCCCGGGCGTCGCGATGTTGTGGGTATTGCTTGATGGCCTTCTTTGACGCAGGGCGAAGGGGAAAAGTTCACCACGGAAACACCACAAAAGCGACCACGCCACGTATGGCGGAGCGTGCGTTGAGGGTAAGTATTCACGTGCTGGGCGAGTCGTGCCTGATGCACCGAATTGGGCAGCAAACCCCTGTCTGATCGCAAGCTCGCTTCACCTCCGGAATGGTGAAATACAAGAGGCGCGAATGCTTCTCGCGCCGGTGTTCCTTCCAAGGTTGAGAGATTCGCCCGCCGCCGCAAGGCCGGCGGGCATTTTTCTTTCCGCTGCAGCGAACAATGCAGCCCGTCAAATTTTTTGCCATACTTTTCAACTCGTCCAGGCTTCGGACTATACTTCTCGCATTGCAGCCTCATTGCGGTTGCAATCGAGCAGGCACTCCTGGCCGGCCCGCACGGCACCTGAGCAATCGCAGGTGCACTCCAGTACCTTTTGATGGCGGCTGAATCATGAGTGATGCAGACCAGATTGACGATCGTACTGAGCCTGTCCGACAAGCGAAGGCCGCGCAGCCCGTCAGCCTCGCCGATCTGAAGCCCAAGGGAGCATGCTGGTATTGCAATCAGCCGCTGGACAATGTGCGGCGGTTCTGCAGCAAGACGTGCGCCGACGATTACCGCGTTGAGGAAGAAGCCTTCAATAATCCCTCCTGACTGGACATTCGATATCGGAACGGTCCACTCAAGAAGCTTGAGCCATGACAATTCAGCCGGCTCTCCGATCGCGGTTACCGCAGAATGAAGGTCAATAGTCGGAGATATCTTTCCGGGGACGCTGTCCAATCGCACACCGCCCGCAACGGGCGGGGTCCAGGAGCTGGAATATGACCCCCGATGAAATAGTGAACGACATTAATACAATGAACCGCGAAGCGCTGTACGGCCGCGTGGACTATCACAATCTGACGCACGAGGAAGTGCTCGAGTTGATGGACGCCGCTGCGATGCAGGGCTTCCGCATGGGAAGCAATCTCGCGCTGTCGATGGTCAAAGGTGCGCTTCTCGTGCAGCTTACACGCGCCGCCGATGCGCCACGTGACACACCCGTATAGCGATCTGTTTCCGGCGTTGCCGGCGATACATATCGTTACAAAGTTCCTGTACCGTCTTTGTCCGCTTCCTGCGTTAACCCTGTGGTTGATACAGGGAGGCTAATCATGAACAAGACGCGAGCGGGACTGCTGGTTTCCCTCGTATGTGTCGGCACACTGTCTAGTGCCTTTGCAGCAGATTACGAAGATTTTGCGCGCGTTGTCAGCGTGACGCCGCAGCTTGAGCAGGTCAATTATCCGCAGCAGGAATGCCGCACCGAGTACGTCCCCGTGCAGCGTCAGCAGCAACGCGGCATGGGCGGCTCGATTGTCGGCGGATTGGCCGGCGGCATCATCGGCAACCAGGTGGGCGGCGGAAGCGGTCGCACCGCTGCCACAGCAGCCGGCGCGATTGCCGGCGCCATCGTGGGCGACCGCCTGGAAAACAATCAAGGTAGTGTCGTGAACGAGCAGCAGCCGGTGCGTCAATGCAGGACGGTCGACAACTGGCAAAGCCGTACCAACGGCTACGCGGTGACCTACGAATACCACGGGCGCATGTACACCACGGTGATGCCCTACGACCCCGGTGAGCGCATGCGTGTGCGCGTATCGGTCATGCCTCGCTGACATTTGTCGCCAGGAAATGCGCCGCTTCCTGTCGCTGCTGCCGGCCGTGCTGATCGCCGGCTGCGCCAGCCTCTCCCCCGAACAGTGCAGGCACGCCGACTGGCGGCAGATCGGATTTGCCGACGGTGCGGGCGGCGCTTCGGCAGCCCGCATCAATGACCATGCAAAAGCCTGTGCCGAAGTGGGCGTGAAACCGGATCTGGATGGTTACCTGCGCGGCCGCGAACAGGGACTGGTCAATTATTGTCGGCCAGAAAACGGATTTTCCGTTGGAAGGGGAGGAGGGGCCTCCAATGCGGCCGATTGCCCTGAAGGCATGAGGCTGGCATTCATGGACCAGTACCATCGCGGACAACAGATTCACTTTCTGGAAAGCGACCTCGCGCGGCGGCGGCAACGCATCATCGACAATAACCACCGTATGCGCCGGGATAACGAGCGCATTGCGCGCGTCCGTGAGGAATTGCGCAAGAATGACCTGCCGGATGAGCCGCGCAAGGCGCTTCTCGAGGAATTCGAACGTCTCGTTGAACGCAAAAACGCGGCAGGCCGCGAGAACGCCTTTCTCATTCCTGACGCGGATCGCCTTCAATTCCACCTGCAAATGAAGCTGCGAGAGGCCGGATACTGGCAGTAGTCCGATTTCATGACGCCCGTCAGAATCGGACCCTTATCAAGGGAACAATTGCGCACCTGCGGAGTCTGCACGGTACGTTCAACCGGTACGCCCATCCCAAGAATCAACGAGTCGAACAGGTTGAAGCAGTCCTTGTTCATCCACATCGGTCGGATTTGACCGAGCATGACATTCCTGCAGGAAGCCCGGGCGCTCGAGCGACTCCTTCCGGTTCCCTTTCCAATCCCATTTGCGCATGAATTCTTACCGTTCCCAATCTTCGTCAAGACTAACGGCCACGCCAGCCCTGGAACTATGGGGCGGGATTGAATGCACAATCGCACGGATCGGTGACCGATTCCGTGACCAGTCGGCGGAGACCGGGCACAAGGACAGGGAGGGGGATCTTGATGCGATCGCCGCTCTCGGGATCAAGACGCTGCGCTTTCCCATCCTTTGGGAAAGTGTGTCGCCCGAACGGCCGGACGAATCGGACTGGCGCTGGCACGACGCGCGACTTCAACGGCTGCGGGAACTGGGTATCGCGCCCATCGCTGGTCTCGTTCATCACGGCAGCGGCCCAAAATACACGAACCTGCTCGACCGGGATTTTCCCGTGATGCTTGCACGTCACGCGGAGCGCGTCGCTCGGCGCTACCCGTGGATTTCAATGTACACGCCGGTCAATGAGCCATTGACTACCGCGCGCTTCAGCGGCCTCTATGGGCATTGGTACCCGCATGGTCGGGACGTGCCAACGATGCTTCGCGCGCTCTACAACGAATGCCTCGGCGTCGCATTGTCGATGCAAGCCATCCGCCGCATCGTCCCCGATGCCAGGCTGGTCCAGACAGAGGACATGGGCAAGACGTTTTCGCTTCCCGACCTGCAGGGACAGGCCGACTACGAAAATGAGCGGCGCTGGTTGTGTTTCGACCTCCTGTGTGGACGCATCGATCCGGCGCACACATGGTACGAGGAGTTCCTGCGGGCCGGACTCACCGCGCGCGACATGGCGTTTTTTATCGACACCCCGTGCGTCCCGGATG
Organism: Noviherbaspirillum sp. ST9; assembly: GCF_048799745.1. Classification (NCBI taxonomy): domain Bacteria; kingdom Pseudomonadati; phylum Pseudomonadota; class Betaproteobacteria; order Burkholderiales; family Oxalobacteraceae; genus Noviherbaspirillum; species Noviherbaspirillum sp. ST9. Next base: position 99,515 of record NZ_JBLWFR010000008.1, read on the forward strand.
TAATCGGCATTAATCACTACGTCACCAGTGAGCGCTTCCTGGACCGGCGCAAGCGCGACTATCCGGCGGCCTTCCGTGCGGAGGGCGTGCCCTATGTCGATGTTCACGCCACTCGTGCTTATGACGCGGATGGATTGACTGGGCCCGCCGCCCGCCTGCGTGAAGTGTGGGAGCGTTACCGCCTGCCGATAGCCGTGACCGAAGCGCATCTCGGCGGATCACGTGACGATCAGCTGCGTTGGCTGCAGGAGATGTGGCAGGCCGCACACACAGTGCGGAACGAAGGCGCCGACATCCGTGCCGTCACTGTCTGGTCGCTCTTCGGTTGCGTCGATTGGAATTCGCTGCTTACCCAGGACCATGGGTTCTATGAAAGCGGTGTCTTCGACGTGCGTGGAAAGGCGGCTCGGCCGACTGCGCTCGCGGATGCTGCTGCGTCCCTGGCCGCAACAGGGCACTTCGACCATCCCGTGCTGGACGGCGCGGGATGGTGGCAGCGCAATGACCGTTTCTTCTTCACCCCGTCCAAGGTTACAGCCGCGCCCAACATCATGAAATCGACGCAACGCAAACTGATCATCACCGGCGGCACGGGTACGCTGGGACGCGCGATCTCGCGCGTGTGTGACCATCGCAGTCTCGCGCACGAACTGCTCAGGCGGACCGACATGGACATTGCCGACGAGGCGTCGGTGGAAAGGGCGCTCGGCAGCCGGCGTCCCTGGGCGGTGATCAATGCGGCCGGTTATGTACGCGTAGCGGACGCGGCGCGTGAATCGGAACGCTGCTTCCGCGAGAACGCAGCGGGCGCGGAAGTGCTTGCGCGGGCATGCGCAAAACTCGGCATTCCTTACGTGACGTTTTCGTCCGACCTCGTCTTCGACGGCAGCCTTGGACGCGCGTATGTAGAAAGCGACCAAGTCTCGCCGCTGTGCGTTTACGGTTCCAGCAAGGCCGAGGCGGAGCGGCGCGTGATGCAGGTCTTTTCCGACGCACTGGTCGTGCGCACCAGCGCTTTCTTCGGGCCCTGGGACCGGTACAACTTCGTGCACATGGTCTTGCGCGAGCTGGCAGCCGGCCGGACCATCGAAGCCCATGGCGATGTGCATGTGTCCCCAACCTACGTGCCTGACCTCGCGCACGCTGCACTGGACCTGCTGATCGACCGGGTGAACGGAATATGGCACCTGACGAACCAGGGTGTCACCTCGTGGCACGAATTTGCCGAGCGTGTGGCCCGCGAGGCCGGAATGGATACGTCCGCGATCGTCAGGACGCACGGCGGCGGGCGCGGCATGACCGCGCTGACGAGTGAACGTGGCTTGATCCTGCCGAGCTTTACAAGCGCAGTGGAGCGTTACGTCCGGGAAAACACGGTCGCCTGGAATGATGACGCATCGGGACGCGCCGCGGCCTGACTGGCTGCACCGCAAATCTCCTGACAGTAGCGGGAACAGCAATGCGTTGAAATACTCCAACCCGGATATTGTCCGTATGGAGGAACCGGCATGGCAGAGAACGCATACCCGCGCCCGCAACTGGTACGTGAGCACTGGCAGTCCCTGAATGGCCAGTGGAAATTCACCTTCGATGATGAAAAGAAATACCGGCGCCCGAGCGACCCGATCCAGTGGACGCACGAGATCACGGTTCCGTATCCACCCGAGTCGAAGGCAAGCGGGATCGGGGACCGCGGCTTCCACCGGGCATGCTGGTACCAGCGCGAGTTCGACATCGCCGCCGAAGGGCAGAGGGTGCTGATCCATTTCGGCGCTGTCGACTATCGTGCGCGCGTGTGGGTCAACGGGCATCGCGTCGCCGATCATGAAGGCGGGCACAGTTCGTTCTCCGCCGATGTCACCGATTACCTCAAGGACAGTACCCGCCATACGGTGACCGTCTATGTCGAAGACGACCCGCACGACCTGGCCAAGCCGCGCGGCAAGCAGGACTGGCAGCTGGAACCGCATTCCATCTGGTATCCGCGCACGACGGGCATCTGGCAGCAGGTATGGATCGAGCGCGTGCCGCGGACCTACCTCCAGAAGCTGCGCTGGACTCCGCATTTCGAGGGCTTCGAGATCGGCTGCGATACCTATATCGCCGGCGACGACCCGGAAGAAGATCTGTTCGTTGAAGTGAAGATCCGGCATGGCAGCAAGATGCTGGCCGACGACTACTACAAGATCATCGGCGGCGAGGCCAGCCGGAAGATTTCGCTTTCCGACCCGGGCATCGACGACTCGCGCAACGAATTGCTCTGGAGTCCCGAACATCCCCGCCTGCTGGATGTGGACATCACGCTGCGCCAGAAAGACAAGGTGCTGGACAAGGTGAAGTCCTATACCGCCTTGCGCTCGGTGGCCATCAACCGCGACCGCTTCATGCTCAACGGGCGTCCCTATCACCTGAAGCTGGTCCTGGACCAGGGTTACTGGCCGGACACCATGCTTGCGGCGCCGGACGACGATGCCCTGCGCAAGGATGTTGAACTGGCCAAGGCGATGGGCTTCAATGGCGTGCGCAAGCACCAGAAGGTCGAGGACCCGCGCTACCTCTATTGGGCCGACCGTCTTGGGCTGCTTGTCTGGGAAGAGATGCCGTCCACCTACCGCTTTACACCGCAGGCGATCAACCGTCTTGTGCGCGAGTGGAGCGAAGTGATCGAGCGGGATTACAGCCATCCCTGCATCATTGTATGGGTGCCGTTCAACGAATCCTGGGGCGTGCCGAATCTGACCTCGACCCAGGCGCACCGCAATGCCGTCGAAGCCTTGTACCACCTCACGCGCACGTTCGATTCAACGCGTCCCGTGATCGGCAATGATGGGTGGGAGGCTTCCGCCACCGATCTGCTGGGCATCCACGACTACGACGGTGACCCGGAGCGTCTCGCCGCGCGTTACTCGGTCAATCCGCAGGAACTGTTCGACCGGCGGCGTCCGGGCGGACGCATCCTCACTCTCGACGGCTACCCGCACCGCGGCCAGCCGATCATCCTGACGGAGTTCGGCGGCATCACGTATGCAAAGATTCCCGAGGCGGGCGTGAAGGATGTTTGGGGATATTCGATGGCCGACAGCGACCAGGACTTCCATCAGGTCTATAGCCGGCTGCTGGAAGTGGTGAGCGAGACGCCGCTGTTCAGCGGCTTCTGCTATACGCAATTCGCGGACACCTTCCAGGAGGCGAACGGTCTGCTGACTGCGGACCGCACGCCGAAACTGCCCATCGAGCAGATCTACGCGGCCACGCGCAACATCAAGCCGAATGCGAAGGCGCAGTACGGCGTATGAGGCTTACGCCGGTTCCTGCTGCGCGCCGCAGCATTTCTTGAACTTCTTCCCGCTGCCGCACGGGCAGGGATCGTTGCGGCCTGTCTTCGGTGTTTCGTTCTTTACCTGTTGCACCGCCGATTTGCGATGCGGCTGCCAGAACTTGTGGACGTGGGGAATCGCCGCCTCCATTTCCACCGCAAGCTTGTGGCGCTTGACGGGATCGTCGACCAGCGCCATTTCCTCTTCTTCAATTTCCTCCGCACCGAGCAGATAGACCGGCTTGATCATGTCGGCGAGGTTCGATTCCCAGATGGGCGCCCAAGCGTCCGCACGCAAGTTCATGCCTTCCCAGAAACCCCACGCCCACGCATCGCCGTCGAGCAGTGAACGGCCTTCAACCTCGTGTTCGCAGAATAGCGGCTCGAACTCCTTCGGCGCGACTTCAAAGGTGATCGCGATTTCGTTCATGAAGCGCGCGATCAGCATCGCGATGCGTTCGGCTTCCTTCGGCGTCTTGAACTTCGGGCCATCCTTGCCTGCGGAGCCCCAGACTTTGGGCAGCCACTCTGCCATCAGGACTTCCTCGGGGCCGATCGCCAGCGCGGTCAGGAAACCGTGGAGCGAGTCCATGGTCATGCCATCGTCGGCGCAACGGTCGGAGAGCAGGAATTGATCGAGTTCGTTAAATTCCTTGTCGGAAAGGGGTTCGTCGAGGTGCATGGAATGGCAGGCGGAAAAAATGGCGTCCGGTAGTTCACTTGCGTGACGGACAGAGAATGAGGACCAAAGACCGCATCATACACTGTCGCCGGGCTGCCCCGACGGTACAATCCGCACCATGAACCGAATCTTTTCCCATGCGTTCTCCGGACTGAGCCCGGAGGTTGTCCTCGATGCGATCGAAAGCATCGACCTGCGGCCGGACGGACGGCTGCTTGCATTGAACAGTTACGAGAACCGGGTTTATCGCATCGGGATGGAGGAGGGGCCGCCACTCGTGGCGAAGTTTTACCGTCCGCAACGTTGGAGCGACGAGGCAATTCTTGAAGAACACACCTTCGTAGAGCAGCTCGCGGAACACGAAATCCCGGCGGTGCCCGCCATGAAAGCGGGTCGCGGCGGGACATTGCACACGCACGAGGGATTCCGTTTTGCCGTGTTTCCGATGCAAGGCGGCCGGGCTCCGGAGCTCGATGATCGGGGAACGCTGCAGTGGCTGGGACGCTTCATCGGCCGTATTCACGCCATCGGCGCCACTTCACCTTTCCATGCAAGGCCGCAGATCTCATTGACGACCTTTGGTACGGAATCCGTGGAATACCTGCTTGCGCACGATTTCATCCCGGAAGATTTGCGCGACGCATACCGCAGCGTCAGTACCCAGGCGCTCGAGAGCGTACGCCATTGCTACGAACGCGCTGGTGACGTACGCATGCTGCGCCTGCACGGCGACTGCCACGTCGGTAACGTCCTCTGGACGGAGAAGGGGCCGCACTTCGTCGATTTCGACGACAGCAGGATGGGACCGGCGGTGCAGGACTTGTGGATGCTGCTATCCGGCGAGCGAGCCGACATGGCCAGACAACTGGCCGACCTGCTGGCGGGCTACGAGGACTTTCTCGAATTCGACGAGCGGGAATTGCAGCTCATCGAAGCGCTGAGGACACTGCGCCTCCTGCATTACTCGGCCTGGCTCGCACGCCGCTGGGAAGATCCGGCATTTAAGGTCGCATTCCCCTGGTTTAACACCCAGCGCTACTGGCAGGACCGTATCCTCGAAATCCGTGAACAGATTGCCCTCATGAGCGAACCGCCGCTCTGGGGCGGCTGACGCAAAGCCGTCTCCCAACTGTTTCATCCTCTCGCCGGCCTCAATCCCCTGCCTCCCCGCGTCGCCTCCGTGATCCTGTCGGCTTGATTCCGGCAGGAAACCGCTCGTCTGGCAAAAACGACCGCTGGTCGGCGTGACAACTTGCAATATTTCCTTTTTGATAATCTTGCTTGTCATTTTTATATTGCCAATTTGACCATGCGAACCTCTCCGCACTCAGGCTTTACGCTTATCGAATTGATGGTGACGGTCGCCATTGCCGCAATCCTGGCCGCAGTCGCATTACCGTCGTACACGGATTACGTGAAGCGGGGAAGAATTTCGCAGGCGACCAGTACCTTGGCCAGCATGCGTGTAAAGCTGGAGCAGTATTACCAGGACAACCGCACCTTCGAGGGTGCATGCAAGAGCGGCACGGTTGCCGCGCTTCCTGACAACGATGACTTTGCCTATAGCTGCCCGACACTGAGCAATACCGAATTCGTGGTCCAGGCCACCGGCCTCGCCTCCGGCACGATGGATGGTTTCACGTATACGATCGACAACGACAACAAGAAAACGACGACGGCCCTCCCGAGCGGCTGGGGCACGGCACCCGTCAACTGCTGGGTCACGAAGAAGGGTGGCGCATGCTAACGCGCGCGCGATGCGGCATGAGCCTGGTCGAACTCCTTGTGGGCCTGGGGATCGCGGCATTCCTGATGATGGCCGGCGTCCCAGCCTTCGTTACCTGGCTCCAGAATGCGCAGAACCGGACAGCCGGAGAGCTGATCATGAACGGCATCCAGCTCGCCCGCCTTGAGGCCGTCAAGCGCAATGCGGTTGTCCGTTTCGATCTCACCGACGAGACGGGACGCATTGCATGGAATGTCGGATGCATCACCGTTACCGACGAGTGCCCGGCGACGATACAAAGCCGCCCCGCCGACGAAGCCGCAGCCAATGCAAGGGCAGGCGTCAGCAAGACAGTACTGCCCACCTCCATCCCCCCTGGCTACTTTTCATCCCCCATTTCGGCAGGCACAGAGTTGGCCGCAGGCGTCAGCTTTAACGGGTTGGGCAGGGTGGTGAACGAGGGCACGGATATCGCCCGCGTCGACATTACGAACCTCGCCAGCGCGGACGCGCGGCGATTCGTCGTCATGGTGTCTTCCGGCGGCCTCGTACGCATGTGCGATCCCGCTCTTTCCCTCGCAAAGAATCCCCAAGGCTGCAGTTAAGGACCGCATCCATGAACCGTCGATTCCATTACAAGCAGGAACAAGGCATGGCCCTCCTCGAGGGGTTGATTGCCATTCTTATTTTCTCGATCGGCATTCTGTCGATCGTGGGTCTGCAAGCGGCCAGCCTTCGGCACGCCAACGATGCAAAGTATCGCGTTGACGCCAGCTTCCTGGCCAACCAGGCGTTGGGCGCCATGTGGGCAGACCGCGAGAACCTCACCGCATATAAGACGGAGGAAAGCCTTCCCGCACTGCCGAAAGGCAAGCGCACGATCGATGTCGATGGCAGCCAGGTCACGGTGACCATTACCTGGCAATTGCCGGGAGAGCCCGCGCCGCATCGCCATGTCGTCGTTGCAAATATCAACGGTTAAGACATGGAGTGAACGAATGCATCATCGTCAGAATGGTTTCAGTCTTGTTGAAGTGATCGTCGGTCTGGGAATCGGCCTGATTTCCATGCTTGTCGTCATGCAGGCATTTGCCGTGTTCGAGGGGGAAAAGCGCACGACGACGTCGGGTGTGGATGCGCAAAACAATGGCGCCATCTCCTTGTACATGATTGAACAGGATGCACGGATGGCCGGCTGGGGAATGGATGCGACGGTCTATACCGGCTGCGACACGACCTATTCCTATTGCGATGGCAGTGCGGAATGCGGGGGCGCGGTCGGGGCACTTCCTGGTCTGGACTTCGCGTCGCTTAAAGCGGTCGACGGCGGCACAAGGCCGGATACCTTCGCCGCCCAGTATTTTGCAGACGTCAAAGTGGCGTCGTTCAGCCTGCCGACCAATACAACTTTGCAAAAGACCATGCCCCGGCCGTCCGCCGAGTTGGACGTGGGCAGCGTCAACGGCTGCAACGAGGGGGAATTCGTACTCGTCCAGCAGGCGGGAAGCTGCACGCTGATGCAGATCACGCATATCCAGGACACGGCGCTCAAGATCCAGCACAACCCCGGTTCAAGCGGCCCCTACAACCCGCCGGAAGCCTACCAGAAGGAAAACGGCTGGCCGGCTTATACGAGGGGAGCCAGGCTTTCCTGTTTTGCGAAGCCAAATGCCGGTGCGCTTTTCCAGCGCAGCTATTCGATCGATACCAAGACCTGGCATCTGCAGCGCACGGACTCGGGCAATAAGGAAGTCATCGCGTCGGACATCATGGACTTGCAGCTTCAGTACGGCATTACGGCAGGAGGCGGCAGCCAGGTCGTGAATGATTGGGTCGACGCCGCGGGCGAGACCTGGGGAAATCCATCCAGTGACGACGCCAAGCGCATCAAAGCGGTACGGATCGCATTGGTAGCGCGCAGCACGCAGTATGAAAAGCCCAAGGACGGCGTGTGCAAGACAACGACGCCGGAGATGGTCGAAAAGTGGTCGGATTGGGCGGCGTTCAAAACGGGCCACTACCCCGACGATTGGCAGTGCTATCGGTACAAGGTATTCGAAACCGTCGTCCCCTTGCGCAACGTCCTGTGGGCAAAACTATGAAAAAAATACACTCGCCTCGTCAGGAGGGCGTCGTCCTCATCATTGCGCTCATCGTGCTTGTTGCCATGACCCTGGCAAGCGTGGCAATGGTGCGTTCGGTAGATACGTCGACGCTAATTGCCGGCAATCTCGCCTACAAGCAAAGCGGTGTAACGAGCGGCGATGCGGGGATCAACGAAGCGATCAAGTGGCTCGACGGGAATGGTGCCTCGCTTGAGAAGGATGTGGCGGCGGACGGATATTACGCGACCGCCCAGACCTGTCTGGACCTGACGGGGAACGGCAATGTGGATACAAAGAAGTGCCTTCCCCCATTCACCAAATTCAATTGGGCGAGCGGAACCGGCTCCAGGACGCTGGCGGGTAAAGACGCCGCGGGAAACGAAATTGCCTACGTCATACATCGCATGTGCACTTCCGCAGGCGCACTGACTGCGGAGAACTGCACCGTCGAAGAGAGCGAGCAGACAGGCAGCAGCCTCGGGAGCGCGAGGCAGATGCTTACCTATCAGCCGGGCAGCTGGAATTCGGTTGCCAATCGCGGCTACTACCGGATCACCGTACGTGTGACCGGCGCGCGCAACAACGTGAGTTTCGTGCAGGCCGTCGTTTCGCGATAACGCAATCATTTCGGGTTGTAGGGCCAGGGAAGGAAAATAATGATGAGTTGGAAGCTGCTTTTTAACTGGCGCTTGCAGGCCGCTTTGATGTCGGCGGGCTTCATGCTTGCGAGCGCGACGCGCCTTGCCGGCGCCGCCACCGATCTTTCAGACGTCCCCTTGGCGAACGCATCGTCTGTCACGGTTCTCCCCAATATCGCGTTCGTCCTGGACGACTCCGGCTCGATGTCGGACGAGAATATGCCGAATGATGGCGATACCAACCTGGGTCGCAATTGCTACGGCTGGTACCGCTACAATACGCTGGCTTATAACCCGGCACAGCTCTATCGGCCTCCAATGAAGTCCGATGGCACCCGATATCCGAATGCTGTGTTTACAAGCGCACTGAAGGATGGATATTTTGGTGAAAGCGAAAAGCAGTTCGACAATACGAAGAACAGTACAGTAAACCTGTCCACGCCCGGCAACGCATTCCCGACGACTGCCGTCATCGCATTCGAACCGTTCGGAAAGAAGTCGAGTTACTACGTGACCTCGATCAAGGTAAAGCTGCTGGACGGGACCTCAATTGAACTGATGAAAACGAGTCCGGCGCCGAGCGATGCGACGGGCAATGTCGACACGCTGGGCAGCAAGGTCCGTGACAGCATCAATGAGTTGAAAGGCGCGACGGGTTTCAGCGCGACCTATAACAGCGCGACCGACGAACTCATCCTGTTTGCACCAACCTCGCAGGCAGGACTGACGAGCACACCCACCATTACGCGCGTGAACAAGGGCAGCGATGATCGCAGTGTCACCATCACGCCATTCACCAGCATCTACTATGCAACGCACAAGACGACTCCCGGCAGCACTGCATGCGATAGCAATGCAAGCTATGCCACAGCACTGTCGCCTTCGCAGATTGCGGCACCAGGTGTTGCAACCGGCAGCGCCGACGCGCTGACCAACTTCGCCAACTGGTACTCCTACTACCGCAAACGCGCCTACCTGATGAAGGCGGGTGTTGGCGAGGCATTTTCGAAGTTGGAGAATGGAAAGTTCAGGGTAGGTCTCTTCTTCATCAATGGATTCCGCTCGAAACCGAGCAACAGCAATTTGCAGATCGACGCGTATGCCGGAGATCACCGGGCCACCTGGTTCAGCCGGCTCTATGGCGCGCACGAAGGGGGAACCACGCCGCTGCGAGGGGCGCTTTCGAGGATGGGGCAGATGTATGCGGGGAAGATCGGCGGATGGGATCCCGTCCAGTACTCTTGTCAGCGTAACTACACCATCCTGTCGACTGACGGCTACTGGAACGAGTATGACGAGAGCTCGGCGTTCGGGCCGTTGAAATCGGATGGGGCCACAGAAGTGGGCGACCAGGATGGCACCTCAGACAGCCGACCATCAAAGGACGACCTGAAGGCGCCGAACACGCTTGCGGACGTCGCCTATTACTACTATCACAATGACTTGCGACCCGGCGCATGCTCTGCGCCGGATGTGTGCACGAACAACGTGGCACCCTCGGGAACGAATTCGAACGTCGATGACGTTGCCACGCACCAGCATATGACCACGTTTACGCTCGGGCTCGGTGTCAGCGGCAGCCTTTCTTACACAAGCGGATACAAGACCTCCGCATTCGGGGATTACTTCGCCATCAAGGAGGGCAGCAAGTCATGGCCCCATCCAAACGACAACGTCAATGACAGCGCACATCGCATCGACGATCTTTGGCATGCTGCCGTCAATGGCCGGGGCACATACTTCAGCGCAAAGGATCCGGTATCGCTGGCGAATTCGCTCGCGTCGTCGCTCAATGCGATCGAGGCGGTATCGGGCAGCGGCGCCGCTGCAGCGACGAGCAACTTGCAGCCGACGACCGGGGATCAGTCCATCTATATTGCGAATTACCGTTCGGTGCACTGGGATGGCGATATCAGCTCTTATACCGTCAACCTGTTGGACGGCAAGATCTCTTCGGAAGTGAATTGGGAGGCGGGAACGCTGCTGGCCTCGACGATCAAGTCGCCGGGAAATGCCGACACGCGGACGATCTATACCTCCGATGGAACAACCAGGACCTTGTTCAAGGAGGGGACTGGAGGCTTGACCACGGCCCAGCTGGCATTTTTCAACAATGCGAAGCTGAGCCAGTTTGCCGAGTGGAGCGACGACCGGAAATCGACGGCGACATCCGCCCTCCTGGTGAACTATCTGCGCGGCCATTACATGCATGAGGACCAGGACGGTAATGCAGAGAATAACCGCCTCTACCGCGACCGCCAGAAGGTACTCGGAGACATCATTCACTCCCAGCCAGTTTATGTGAAGGCCCCACCGCATGACTTCAAGGACGACGGTTATTTCGAGTTCAAGTCCGACTTGAAGGATCGCACGGAGACCCTGTATGTCGCCGCCAACGATGGCATGCTGCACGCGTTCAACGCGACAACGGGCGAGGAACGATGGGCATACGTTCCACCTATTGTCATTCCCGAGATGTGGCAGCTGGCGGACAAGACTTATAGCGCGAACCATCGATTCTTTCTTGATGGTCCGATCACGATCAGTGATGCGAAGATTGGCGGTAGCTGGAAAACGATACTTGTTGGCGCGCTCGGTAAGGGAGGACGCGGGTACTACGCGCTGGATATCACCAATCCGTCGGATCCAAAGCCGCTGTGGAGCTTCGCTCCTACGGCCACCGAAAATCACAACATCGGCTATTCCTACGGTACGCCATTCATTACCAAGCTGAACGATGATGCAAAGACGTGGGTGGCGGTGCTGACGTCCGGCTACAACAACATTCCAGAAGGCGGCAAGTACATGTCGGCAGACGGGAAGGGATATGTCTTCGTCGTCAACCTCGCTACCGGAAGCCTCATCCGATCGACTTCAACGAATGAGGGCTCGGTTGCCAGCCCCAGCGGACTTGCACGCATCAATGTGGAAGTCGAGGACTTCTCGAGGGACAACACCGCCGTTGCCGCGTACGGCGGTGATCTTTACGGGAACATGTGGCGGTTTGACCTCGCGACCGGTGCAGTACGAAAGGTGGCTGTCCTCGGCAGCAGCAAGCCAGTCACGGCAGGCCCCGAGATTGGTGATATCGACGGAAAGAAAGTCATCTTCTTTGGCACGGGGCGTTACCTCGGCACGACGGACCTTTCAAAATCCGCAAGTGCCGACACGCAATCGATTTACGGAATCAGGGACGACGGGACCACTACGGTATCCGGTACCTCCGGCCTCGTGCAGCAGACGGTTTCGACAGGCGGGACGACCCGGAATATCAGCACGTCGTCGGTGGATTGGAACAGCGGGCACGGATGGTTCTTCAACCTGCCGGAGGCCGGGGAGCGCGTCGCGATCGAGCCGCAGCTTTACTTTGGTACGCTGGTCGTGGCCAGTATCGTTCCGGAGGCGACAGAATGCCAGCCGGGCGGCCATAGCTGGCTTTATCAGGTCGATTACCGCACCGGGGGAAATGTGACAAGCGAAAAGCCGGCTGCAAGTTTTCAGGGGGCGCCAATTGTCGGCGTCACTGTGTCGAAGTTGCCGGGTGGGTCAGCGATTATTTATCCTGTTCCCGCAGATGGACGGAAGCCGCTTCCGGTCGAAATGAACCTGCCGCCTTCGGGAAGCACCGGTGGCTCCAAGCGGGTGCTCTGGCGTGTATTGAGTGACTGAGCAGGTGAAGCGTACAACGTGGAAATCGTCATGGATAAGCTGCGCGGCCCTGGCGGCAGCGTTGACGGTGCATGCTGCTTCCATTCACTTCTTGACGCACAGTTCCGCTGGTCGACCCGTTTCGGGGCCTGCGGCGTCAAATGCCGTAATGAAGGTTGTACGCGTCGACGCGCGGCCAGTAGCGCAGAGCAGCGCTGAGGCGCAGTTGGCGCGCCAGCCATTAATAGAAAATCCTGCCACCGGGCCGCAGCGGGAATTGCCGCAGGAAGCACAAGGGCTCGTCGTGGCGCAGCCGGCAGGACCACGTTACTTTCGCCTGAGCGAACTGACGCAACACCCATCCGTCAAGCAGGATGCGTTGACCGGCCTCGTATTGCATCATCCCGGATTGCCGCCGCAACCCGTGATCCTGCGTCTTTTGATCAGCGACGAAGGCAAGGTCGACCGGGTCCTCGTGGAGAATTCCTTCGTCGGCGCCGACGTCGAGCGCCAGGTAAATGAGGCTCTGTCCCGCGTCATGTTCGAGCCGGGGAAAATCGGTCGGATTGCCGTTCGCAGCCAGTTACGGGTCCAGGCGAGGCTGGAACCGGTTGTGCACAAAACCCTCTAGAACGGCGGACTGAACGACGTCAGACCTTTTGCCCCGCGGCCGCCAATTTGTCCAGTTGCTCGATGACCTTTTCGGCAGACTCGCTGCTGTTCGAAATGAGTACTGCCCGCTCGATCGCATCGTCCCTGCTGTTTTTCGAATAGAAGTTCAGCAGGTAATCCGCATTCTCCGTTCCCGGAACCCCGAGACCGCCGTCCTTCGATAGCTTGCGTACGTACCACACCGCATAACCGTTCGACTCTTCGCAGCAATACACCTCGGCCGAGTGGTACGGGCCGAGCGGATGTTCGTCCGGGTCGGTGTGCCAGATCACTTTTCGCCACAAGTGATTCTTCTTGGTCTCGGCGATGGTATGCATGGAAAGCTCCTTGGTATCTTGGTGAGTCTAGCCAATTCGGCGGCGGCTAGATTGGACTGCGGTCAATTCTCTTCGTCAGGATGATGGACGTCGAAGTCTGCCGTACGCCGTCGGTTGCGCCGATCTGGTCAAGCATGCGGTCGAGTTCGCCCGTCGACTGGCAGCGTAGCGTCAGCATGTAATCCACTGGCCCGCTGACGGCGCAGAGCGTTTCCACCTGCGGCATTTTGTCCAGCACCTTGACCAGCGCCGACGCCTTGCGCGGATCGACGGCGATGCCGACATAGGCACGTACCGCCGGCTGGTAGAGCTCTTGGTTCAGGCGCACGCCGTAGCCGGCGATGATGCCGCGCTTTTCAAGGTTGCCGATGCGCGCGATCGCCGTGGTGCGGGCAATGTCCACGCGCTTGGCAATGGTCGCCACCGGCATGCGGGCGTCATCCATCAGCAAGGCGAGGATCTGGTTGTCGATGTCATCCAGCTCGGGCTTCATTTCGTGCGATCTGTCCTGTTGTTTCGACGATTTGTCGTGCAATCATACACTTTGACGACGCTTTGCTCTCTATTTTCTGACAGCAAGCGGACTTAGACTTTTTGCATCGTCACACTACAACACGAGAGCAAGAAAAATGAAGACCAAACTGATCCTCCTCGGCGCCGGCAAGATCGGCGACGCCATCCTGAACCTGCTGTCCCATACCGGCGACTTCAAGATCACGGTTGCGGACCGCGACGCGCACCGCCTCTCGCATGTAGCCGCCATGCAGTTCCCGGATGTGACGACTGTGCATACGGACATTTCCGACCATTCGACGGTCGTCGGTCTCATCGACGGCCATGATGTCACGCTGTCCGCCTGCCCGTATTTCCTGACGCCGGTCATTGCCGGGGCAGCAAAGAAAGCGGGCTCGCACTACTTCGACCTGACCGAGGACGTGGAAAGCACACGCATCGTCAAGCAGCTAGCGGAGGACGCCGCTACGGCCTTCGTCCCGCAGTGCGGACTCGCGCCCGGCTTCATTTCGATTGTCGCCAACGATCTGGCCGGTCGTTTCGACAAGCTGCGCGACGTCCACATGCGCGTGGGCGCATTGCCGACGTTTCCGAGCAATGCCCTGAAGTACAACCTCACCTGGAGCACCGACGGCCTCATAAACGAGTACTGCAATCCCTGCGAAGCGATCGTCGACGGGCAGCTGCGTGAAGTGTCGCCCCTGGAGGAGGTGGAGCATTTCTCGCTCGACGGGATCGACTATGAGGCCTTCAATACTTCCGGCGGTCTCGGCACCCTGTGCGAAAGCCTGGCCGGCAAGGTGCAGAACCTGAATTACAAGACCGTGCGCTATCCGGGACACAGGGATATCATCAAGATGCTGGTGCGTGACCTGCAGCTCGGCCTGCTCGACCGCCGCCCGATCCTGAAGGAAGTGCTGGAGTCCTCGATTCCGATCACGAAACAGGATGTGGTGCTCGTCTTTTCCAGCGTATGCGGCATGCGGGAAGGCCGGCTGGAGCAGGAGACCTACGCGAAGAAGATCTACAGCCAGCACGTTAACGGCCACTTGCTGTCGGCCATTCAGGTGACGACCGCCGCGGGCATTTGCACGATGGTGGACCTGGTAACGCAGGGCAAGCTGCCGAAAAAAGGACTGATCAGGCAGGAGCAGGCGAAGCTGGACGACTTCCTGTCCAACCGCTTCGGCCGCTTCTACGCCGCTTGAACAAAGGAAAACAAGGATGGAGACCGTACAGAACCTGTTGGCTGCGATGGGCGCGGACCTGTCGCGCTACCGTGGCAGCGATATTCACAGCAGGACCCCGATCACCGGCGAGACGCTTGCGGCGTTGCACGCCGATACGCCAGCGGCGGTGGCGGAAAAGATCGCGCGCGCTGACGCCGCCTTCCTCGCATGGCGCAATGTGCCGGCACCGAGGCGAGGAGAATTGATCCGCCTGTTCGGCGAAGAACTGCGTACGCACAAGGAGGCACTCGGCCGGCTGGTCACATTTGAGGCGGGCAAGATCCTGCAGGAAGGACTGGGCGAAGTGCAGGAAATGATCGACATCTGCGACTTTGCAGTCGGGCTGTCGCGCCAGTTGTACGGACTGACGATCGCGTCGGAACGTCCTGGCCATCGCATGATGGAAACCTGGCATCCGCTTGGCGTGGTCGGCGTCATCTCGGCCTTCAATTTCCCGGTCGCGGTCTGGTCGTGGAATGCCGCGCTGGCTTTCGTCTGCGGCAACAGCGTCGTGTGGAAGCCGTCGGAGAAGACGCCTCTCACTGCGCTCGCCGTGCAAGCGCTGTTTGAAAAGGCGGTAGCGAACTTCGGCAGTGATGCGCCTGCGGGATTGTCGGAACTGATTATCGGCGGACAGGAATGCGGACAATTGCTGGCCGATGATCCACGCGTGCCTTTGATCAGCGCCACCGGCAGCACGCGCATGGGCCGTGCTGTCGCGCAGGCCTGTGCGCAGCGCTTGGCGCGTACCATCCTCGAACTCGGCGGCAACAACGCCATGATCGTCGCACCGAGCGCTGATCTCGAACTGGCGACGCGCGCCATCGTGTTCTCCGCAGTCGGAACGGCAGGACAGCGCTGCACTACGTTGCGCCGGTTGTTCGTGCATGAAAGCATCAGCGATGCGCTTCTCCCGCGTCTCAAGAAAGTGTATGCCTCCCTGCCTGTCGGCAATCCACTGGAGAAGGGCACGCTGGTCGGTCCGCTGATCGACGGCGGCGCGTTCGACGCCATGCAGAATGCGCTGGCGAAGGCAAAGGCGGATGGCGGCATCGTGACGGGCGGCGAACGCGTACAGCCGCCCGGTGGTGACGACGGATTCTATGTGCGTCCGGCGCTGGTCGAGATGCCCGCACAGACGCCGGTCATGCACCACGAAACCTTCGCCCCCATTCTCTACGTCGTGCGCTACCGCACGCTGGATGAGGCGATTGCCTGGAACAACGCGGTGCCGCAAGGCCTGTCGTCGAGCATCTTCACCACCGATATCCGCGAAGCAGAACGCTTCATGTCGGCCAGCGGCAGCGACTGCGGCATCGCCAATGTGAACATCGGACCGAGCGGCGCCGAGATCGGCGGGGCATTCGGCGGCGAGAAGGAAACCGGCGGCGGCCGCGAGTCCGGTTCCGATGCGTGGAAGGCCTACATGCGCCGCGCGACCAATACGGTCAACTACAGCCACGCCTTACCCCTGGCGCAGGGCATCAGCTTCGATCTCTGAACAGGTAGTTCCCGGCGTCGAAGCGGTCTTCAAACTGGCCGCTTCGGCACGCCGGCCAGTTTGCGCCGATAATAGGCGCCCTCCAATTAGTAACCAATAATCGATGCCTAAGCATATTCAGGGCGTAGCCGCGCTATTGATCGTCACGATCGTCTGGGGAACGACCTTTCCCGCCATGAAAGACTTGTCGGAGCATTTCTCCGCGGTCTGGATTGCCTTCCTGCGCTTTACGCTGGGCGGCGTGCTGCTGGTGCCTTTCCTCTTGCGCGGGAAGCGGGTGGATTTTGTTGCGGGTGGCATTCTCGGCCTGCTGCTGTTCGCCGCATTCATGTTCCAGGTGGAAGCGCTGGGACAGATGAGCGCCAGCCGCAATGCCTTCATCACCGGCCTGAACGTGCTCATCGTGCCGTTGCTCGGCGTGGTGGCGGGCCGCATGCCGGAAAACCGCATCATCATCGCCGTGCTGCTGTCCATGGCGGGGCTGTTCGCCATGTGCTGGGACGGCGGTTCCTGGAGTGCGGGCGATACGCTGGCGCTGGCCGGTGCGCTCTGTTTCGGTGTGTACGTGAAGCTGATGGAGGTGCTCACGCGCCGCGCGAACGACATGATGGCGCTGACAGCGGTGCAGATCATCACGGTCGCCCTGTGTGCCGCGGCATGGATCGTCATGACCGAACCGCAGACGATCGACTGGACCGACGTGGGCGACAGGATACGCGGCAATTTCTACAACCTTGTGTACCTTGGCGTATTCGCGACCGCGGCCATCATTTCGCTGCAGACCTGGGGGCAGCGCCACGCGAGCGCCAACGAAGCCGCCATCGTCTATGCGTTCGAACCCGGCTGCGCGGCGATTGCCGCCTACTTCTGGTTGTCGGAAACCATGACCCTGCGCAGCATCGCCGGCGGCCTCTTGCTAATCGCCGGCATGGTCGTCAGCCAGTGGCGTCCCACTGCGCGGACGGCGCCGGCCTGAATTGTGTAAAAGCGACGGACTCTTTTGAATTTCCGGCAAGGGTATTGGTGCGGCGTCAATGTTGGATGACAATGCGGTTGAATTAACGCCACCACTTTCCCTTCATGCCATTTTCCAGTCTCGCCAGCCTTGGACAGGAAGCGCCCCTGCGCATTCTCTTGGTCGATGCGGGGAAGAGCATGTCGATTGCGGCTGCCGGTGTAGTCCAACCCTGGCGCACCGTCGCGCGGCTGATGGGGCCGCAGTGCCTGCAGGTCGAGGTGCTGCCCATGCAGGACATCTTCGACGGGCGCGCGCCGCAGGGGCAATACCGGCACATCTCGCTGGTCGTTTCAGATGAAGAATTCGTACCGCTCGTTCCCGCCCATTTGCGTGCGCTGAGCGAATATTGCCAACCCTCGAAAGTGTGGGGCGCCGTCGGCTCCGCCGTACTCTGGCTGGTGCAGGCCGGCGCGATGGATGGCTTGCGCACCGCATTGCCATGGTCGCTGTACGGTGAGACCGACGAAGCGGCCGACCGTGCAATCCTCACACCCAACCTGTTCGAGTTCGATGGCGGGAGATTCTCCTGCTGCGGCGGCATGGCGAGCGTCGATTTCACGCTTACCCTGATCGAGGCGTTGTACGGCTCCGATGTGCAGGCTCAAGTGAAGGAAATTCTCTGCATCGATCGTGTGCGCGCACAGTCCGATCGCCAGCGCGTCGCATTGCAGGCGCGCTTCGGCGCACTGCAACCCAAGCTGTCCGAAGCCGTGGCCCTGATGGAAGCGAACATCGAAGAGCCGCTCGCCACCGACGACATCGCCAACCTCGTCGGCATCTCGCGCCGGCAGCTCGAACGCCAGTTCAAGCAATACCTCGGCAGCGTCCCGTCGCGTTACTACCTGGAGCTGCGTCTGCAGCGCGCGCGGCAGTTGCTTCTCGATACCAATCACTCGATCGTGCAAGTCGGCCTGATGTGCGGATTCTCGTCGGGCTCGCATTTCTCCACAGCCTATGGCGCGCTGTTCGGCCTCACGCCGCGCGACGAGCGCCAGCGCAAGCTGCGTCCCGCGGCTGGCTCCTCTTCCGTCATCTGATAGTTTTTTGACAATACCGCGCCGCGATTTTCTGAAATTCGGCGTCGCAGATTGAAAAGAGTTTTGCCCGCGCGCTTTCTATAATTCCATCATCAAGACAGAGGAGCATGGAATGAATTCGATTGAGCGAGTTGATATGACGGCAATTTCCCTGGCGGAACCGGTGGCGCGCCAGACCTTCGACGAAGTGATGGTGCCGACCTATGCACCGAGTTCCATGGTGCCGGTGCGCGCGCAGGGGCTCAAGTTGTGGGACCAGGCGGGCAAGCAATACCTCGACTTCACGGCAGGCATCGGCGTCACCAGCCTCGGTCACGCGCATCCCGGCATCGTTGAAGCGCTGCGCGTGCAAGCATCAAAGCTGTGGCATGTCGGCAATGGTTTTACCAACGAACCGGTGCTGAAACTGGCCCGCGCGCTCACGTCCGCCACTTTTGCGGATCGCGCCTTTTTCGCCAACTCCGGCGCGGAAGCCAATGAGGCGGCGTTCAAGCTGGCGCGCAAATATGCGCATGCGAAGTACGGCGCGCACAAGTCGCGCATCGTTTCCTGCGTCAATTCCTTCCACGGTCGCACGCTGTTCACCGTATCGGTTGGCGGCCAGCCGAAATACACTGAAGGCTTCGAGCCGCTGCCGCCGGAGCTCCAGCATATTCCCTTCAACGACATCGATGCCGCCTGTCTCGCAGTCACCGATGACGTCTGCGCGGTCGTGGTCGAACCGGTGCAGGGCGAAGGCGGCGTGCTGCCGGCCGACGTCGAGTACTTGAAAGCCTTGCGCACGCTCTGCAATGCAAAGGGCGCGCTGCTGATCTTCGACGAAGTGCAATGCGGCATGGGGCGCACCGGGAAGCTGTTCGCCTACATGGACTACGGCGTGACGCCGGACATCCTGACCTCAGCCAAGGCGCTCGGCAACGGCTATCCGGTCGGTGCGATGCTGACGACCGACGCGATTGCCAGCGCGTTTTCGGTCGGCTCGCACGGCACGACCTATGGCGGCAATCCGCTGGCTGCGGCGGTGGCGCTGGAGGTACTGCAGACCATCAACACGCCGGCCTTCCTCGACCGCGTGAACGCGGCATCGCAAAACATCATCGGCAAACTGAACGCGGTGGTGCGAGACTATCCGCAAGTGTTCGAGAAGGTACGGGGCCGCGGCTTGATGCTGGGCATGGTGCTGGCCGATGCCTGGCGCGGCAAGGCCAAGGACATCACCAAGGCTGCCGAAGCCGAGGGCCTGATGCTTCTCATCGCCGGACCCGATGTCGTGCGCCTGCTGCCGGCCCTGGTGGTGTCGGACGCACAGATCGACGAGGGCGTCACGCTCCTGCGCCGCGCGCTGGATGCCGTGCTGTCGGCGGCGAAATAATCAACGACAGGATTGGAGAACCCTATGTACGTCGTCCGGCCTGTGGAAGCAGCGGATATCCCGGCGCTCGAAGCCATGGCGAACGTGGTTACGCCAGGCGTGCACACCCTGCCGCGCACGCGCGCGACGATCGAGCGCGCCGTCGAGCGATCGGTTGCGTCGTTCACATCGCAGCCCGACGTGCCGACCGAGGAGTCCTACTTCTTCGTCCTGCAGTCGGCCGAGGATGGAACGATCGCGGGCACCGCGGCGATTGCAGCGACGGCCGGAGCCAGCGGGACCTTCTTCGCATTCCGCAACGATGTGCTGAGCCAGGTCTCGCGCGATCTCAATATCAGCCACAACGTCCATGCGCTGACGTTGTGCTCGGACCTTACCGCGTGCTCGCAACTGTCGAGCTTCTACCTGCGCAACCGCGTCGAGACGGGAGATGAGGCGGCCTTGCTGTCGCGCGCACGCCTGTTGTTCGCGGCGGTGGCACCGCATCGCTTTGGCGAGAAATTTTTTGCGTCCATGTCGGGCATTACCGATGCCAATGGTCGCTCACCCTTCTGGGAAGCGCTGGGCCGCAAGTTCTTCCAGATGGATTTTCTCGAGGCCGAGCGCATGATCGAAGGCGCGCGCAACCGTACGCTGATTGTCGAACTCATGCCGCACTATCCGGTCTACGTGCCGCTGCTGCCGGGCGATGCGCAAGCTGCGATGGGGCAGGTGCATGCGGAAGGCGAGCTGCCATTCCACATCCTGACCGACGAAGGCTTCGAGCCCGACGAGTACATCGATATCTTCGACGGCGGCCCCATTTTGCAGGCGCACAAGAATGCGTTGCGGTCCTTCTCGCAATCGACTATCCGTACTGTCGTCGCGCGAACCAATGACGATGCCCCGCCCGCAAACTTTCTCGTTGCCACGGTGCGAGAAGAGCGCTTCCGCGCCGTCATGTGCCCGGTCCCGGGGCAGTCCGACCTTGCGGCGCTGGATGCGCAAGCAATGCGCGCGCTCGATGTCGCGCCCGGCGATTCCGTACTGTGTGTGAAACTGTGAGGCCGCCGATGCTAGTCGTACGCGCAATCAGGGAAGAGGATCTGGACGGACTAGTCGCCCTGGCCGAAAAGGTCGGATCCGGCATGACGACGCTCAAGCCGGACCGCAAGTCGCTGGCGCAGCGCGTGGAAATCGCCTGCGCATCGTTTGCCGAGCAGATCGCGCCGCCGCAGCGCGACTATGTGTTCGTGATGGAAGATACCGAAGCCAGAAAGGTCGCCGGTGTCTGCGCCATCAAGAGCGCGGTCGGGCTGGAAGAGCCGTTCTACAACTACCGCATCGGCACGCTGGTCCACTCCAGCAAGGAGCTCAAGGTCTTCTCGCGCATGGACACGCTGTACCTGTCCAATGACCTGACCGGCTGCGCCGAATTGTGCTCGCTGTTCCTGCATCCGGACTATCGCCACGGCACCAACGGCAAGCTGCTGTCGAAGAGCCGGTTCATGTTCATTGCGCAGTTCCCGCACCTGTTCTCCGAGAAGCTGATCGCGGAGATGCGCGGCTTCCAGCGCGCCGACGGCCGCTCGCCGTTCTGGGACAGCCTGGGGCGTCATTTCTTCAAGATGGAATTCGACCGCGCCGACGATCTGACTTCGCTTGGCAAGAAATCGTTCATCGCGGAGCTGATGCCGCGCCACCCGCTGTATGTCGCCTACCTGCCGCAGGAAGCGCAGGAAGTGATCGGGCGCGTCCACGTCGACACCGCGCCGGCGCGCCGCCTGCTGGAGCAGGAGGGCATGTACTACGAGGGCTATGTCGACATCTTCGACGCCGGCCCGGTCATGCAGGCACGGGTGGCCGAGCTTCGCGCGCTGCGCGAGAGCGACCTTGCCATCGTCGATACCGGCCTGACGCTGGAACGCGAGGAGCCGCCCAGCCTGGTCGCGACGACGCGCATGCAGGACTTCCGCGTCATCGTCGCGCCGACCCACGCCCACCGCAGCCGCATCGCGCTGTCGATGGAACAACAGCAACTGCTGGCCTGCCGCCCCGGTGAAGCCGTGCGCGCCATGCCGCTCAACCCGAAGAAGCCGCATCATGCATAGTCATTACCTGAACGGCCGGTGGATTGCGGGCGATGGCCCCCAACTGGCCACTCATGATCCGTCCACCGGATTGCAGACCTGGAACGGCCACGCTGCCACCGCCGGGGAAGTGGACACCGCGTGCAAGGCCGCACGCACCGTATTCGAGGCGTGGGCCATGCAGCCTTTCGATACGCGCGCAGGCATTTGCCAGCGCTTCCGCGACCTGCTTAAGGAACACAGCGATGAGCTGGCGACGCTAATTTCCATGGAAGTCGGCAAGCCGCTTTGGGAAGCGCGCACCGAAGTCACGACGATGGCGAACAAGGTCGATATTTCGCTGCAATCGTATCAAGCGCGCACCGGCGAAACGCACAGCAAGGTGGCCGACGGCGATGCGGTGCTGCGGCACCGTCCGCACGGCGTGTTCGCGGTGTTCGGCCCGTACAACTTCCCCGGCCACCTGCCGAACGGCCACATCGTGCCGGCACTGATCGCGGGCAACACCATTGTGTTCAAACCCAGCGAATATGCGCCGCAAACGGCGATCAGGACAGTCGAGCTGTGGATCAAGGCAGGCCTGCCGGAAGGCGTGCTCAACCTTGTCAATGGCGCGCGCGACACTGGCGCGGCACTGGCGGCCCATCCGGACATCGACGGCATCCTTTTCACGGGCAGCTACCAGACCGGCGCGATCCTGCATCGTCAGTTCGCCGGCCAGCCGGGCAAGATGCTCGCACTGGAAATGGGCGGCAACAATGCGCTGGTGGCATGGGACGTGGGAGATATCGACGCCGCAGTGCATCACACGATCTTCTCGGCCTTTGTCAGCGCCGGACAGCGCTGCACCTGCGCGCGGAAGCTGATCGTCGAGGATTCGGAAAAGGGCAGGGCGCTGGTCGACCGTCTGGTGGAAGTCGCATCGAACATCGCCGTCGGCCGCTACGACCAGACGCCGGCGCCGTTCATGGGTCCGGTCGTCTCGGCGCAGGTCGCGCGCAAGCTGGTGCAGGCGCATGACGACCTCGTGGCGCGCGGCGGCAAGAGCCTGTTGCCGATGCGCCTGCTGCAGGAAGGCTGCGGTTTCGTGTCGCCGGGCATTGTCGATGTCACCGGCGTCTCTGGGATTCCCGACGAGGAATGGTTCGGCCCCTTGCTGCAGGTGATTCGCGTTGCGACCTTCGACGAGGCAGTGCGCGCGGCAAACGCCACGCAATACGGACTCGCGGCGGGACTGCTCAGTGACGATCCGGCGCTGTGGCAATCCTTCCTGGTTCGCGCCCGCGCCGGCATCGTCAACTGGAACCGGCCGACGACCGGCGCCGCGAGCACCGCGCCGTTCGGCGGTATCGGTAAGTCGGGCAACCACCGTCCCAGCGCCTTCTATGCCGCGGACTACTGCGCCTACCCGGTCGCATCGATCGAAAACAGCGCGCTGGAAATGCCGAAGCAGCTCTCGCCCGGCCTGGCATTCTGAAGGAAACATTCATGAGCACTGCACGCGAATTCAACTTCGATGGCCTTGTTGGCCCGTCGCATAACTATGCCGGGCTGTCATTCGGCAATGTCGCATCCCACAACAACATCAACAGCGTCTCCAATCCGAAGGAAGCGGCGCTGCAGGGATTGGCGAAGATGCGCGCCCTGGCGTCGCGCGGCTTCGCGCAGGCCTTGCTGCCACCGCAGGACCGGCCCAATTTCCGGCTCCTGCGCAGCATCGGCTTCAGCGGCAGCGACGCCGACGTGATCGCGCGTGCGTACAAGGACGCGCCCGTCGTCCTGGCCAGCGCGTATTCCGCCTCGCCAATGTGGACGGCGAATGCGGCGACCGTCAGCCCCTCCGCGGATACCGCGGATGGACGCACCCATTTCACCGTCGCCAACCTCAACAACAAGCTGCATCGTTCCTACGAGCATGCGCAGACGGCACGGGCGCTGCGCGCGCTGTTCCGCGACGAGAAGCATTTCGCGGTGCATGATGCGCTGCCGCCAACGCCGGCCTTCGGCGACGAGGGCGCGGCCAACCATACCCGCCTGTGCGCGGCGCACGGCTCGCCCGGCGTCGAAATGTTCGTCTATGGACGCGTGGAGTTCGAACCCGAAGCGCGCGCGCCGAAGCGTTTCCCCGCGCGCCAGACCCTGGAAGCCTGCCAGGCCGTCGCGCGCCTGCACGGACTGGATGCGCAGCGCGCCGCATTCATCCAGCAGGATCCCGACACGATCGATCAGGGCGTGTTCCACAACGACGTAATCGCGGTCGGCAATGGCAACGTGCTGTTCTACCACGAGCAAGCCTTTGTCAACGAAGCCAGCACCATCGCGACGCTGCGGCAAGCGATGGACGGTGTGAGGGCTGAACTGCGTCCGGTACGCGTAGCGGCGAAGGATGTCACCGTCGAGGACGCGGTCGGCAGCTACCTGTTCAACAGTCAGCTGCTGTCCCGGCCGGACGGAAAAATGTCGCTGGTCGTTCCGCAGGAGTGCCAGGAAAACCAGGCTGTCGCGCGTTACCTGCAGGGCCTGGTCGCCAGCGGCGGTCCGATCGACGAACTGATCAGCTTCGACCTGCGCCAGAGCATGCGCAACGGCGGCGGTCCCGCCTGCCTGCGCCTGCGCGTCGTGTTGACTGATGCCGAGGCGGCGGCGATGCACCAGGGGGTGATCATGACCGATGCGCTGTACACGGGACTGGTGGACTGGGTCGGCCGTCATTACCGCGATCGCCTCGCGCCGTCAGACCTCGCGGATCCCGCGCTCGCCGTAGAAGTGCAGACTGCTTTGGACGATTTGACAACGATCCTCGGGCTCCCCGGCCTGTACGACTTCCAGAAATAGCCGATTTGCATTGCCGCTCCATTGGGGGCGATAAATCGGGCGCAAACCCGCGTGGATGCTAGTGTGTGCCCGATTTTTCATTGTGTGCCGATCGTACGCCGGCGCAAAAATAGGTCGTTTGACCGAATTTTCTTTTATTTCCCCACATCACTTCCGATCTTTCTTCGCGCATCGGCGGGTTAAGATCGCGCGCCTTTTCGATATCGGAGTATTACCCCTTTCGATGTCGCATTTTTTCAAGATTCCGTCGCGATGCTGTTTTGTCCATGTTGCCGCAACTGGTCCAATAGCCACTCGACAGAACACCCGTCTTGAAAATAAGAGCAAATAAACCTTTCCAACCCGGAGGAACACATCCATGAAGAGTCTCAAGCACTTGCTGGTCGTCGTTGCCGGCCTGGTCGTCGGCATGACGGCGCAGGCCCGCACATTTGAAGAAATCAAGGCGAGCGGCAAGATCATCGTCGCCACCGAAGGCGCCTACCCCCCGTTCAACTTCTTCCAGGGCTCCAAGCTGACCGGCTTCGAAGTCGAGCTGGCTGAAGCGATGGTCAAGAAGATGGGCCTGGCCCTCGAGTGGAAGGCGCTGTCCTTCGACGCACTGCTGGCCGGCCTGCGCCAGGACCGCTGGGACATGGTGATCGCATCCTTCGGCATCACCGAAGAGCGCGCCAAGGCCGTGACCTTCACCAATCCGCACTACTGCAGCGGCGGCGTGATCGTGTCGCGCGACGGCTCGATCCGCACGCCCGACATGCTGGCGGGGAAGACGATCGCCGTGCAGACCGGCTCCACCTACATGGAAAACGTCAAGAAGCTGCCCAACATCAAGGAAGTGAAGAACTTCCCGCAGGACACCGATGCCCGCGCCGCACTCATGAACGGCCGCGTCGACGCCTGGGTCAGCGACCGCTTCGTGGTCAAGAATGCCATCGAGAACAACCCGAACGCGCCGCTGAAGCAGGGCGGTTACCTGTTCGTCGAAAAGGTCGCCACCGCAGTGAAGAAAGGCAACACCTCCCTTGCGGCAGCCGTGGACAAAGCGCTGGCGGAAGTCATGGCGGACGGCACCTACAAGACGCTCTCCGAAAAGTACATGAAAGAAGATATCCGCTGCCAGCAGTAACACAGCGCATCGATATCGAGTAAGGAGAATGCGGTGAGATCAGCAATCAGTTTGTTACCGGCGGAGTGGTCGCGCGAGAAGCGTAGCGCAGTGTCCATCGCCATTTCCGTGGCGGGCCTGTTCGCCTTCCTGTGGCTGATGGCCATCCCCCTGAGCTGGATGCCGGAACCGATCGGTTCCAATGCAGACCAGTTCGCGGAAGGGGCCAAGACCACGATCATGCTGACGGTGGTGTCGGGCGTCATCGGCATCGTTTTCGGCATGCTGGCCGCGCTGGCCAAACTGTCCAAGGTCATTCCGTTCCGGCTGGCCGCTGACTTCTACGTCTGGGTCATCCGCGGCACGCCGCTGCTGGTGCAAGTGCTGTTCGTGTTCCTCGCGCTGCCCGCGCTGGTACCGGGCCTGCAACTGTCGGACTTCAATTCGGCGGTCGTTGCACTGGCGTTCAACGTCGGCGCTTACAACGCCGAAGCGATCCGCGCCGGCATCCTGGCGGTGCACAAGGGACAGACCGAAGCCGCACGCTCGCTCGGCCTCTCGCCCTTCATGACCTTCCGCGATGTGATCTTCCCGCAGGCGTTCCGCATTTCGCTGCCGCCTTTGGTGAACAACATCGTATCGCTGCTCAAGGATTCTAGCCTGGCCTATGTGATCGGCGTGGTCGAGTTGTCGAACATCGGCAACCGCATCCAGTCGGCCACGTTCCAGCCGATCCCGGTATTCATTACGACCGCAACCATCTACCTGCTTCTGACCACCGTGCTGACACAGATCTCCGGTGCAATCGAGCGGCAGCTGGATGTGGAACGCCACCATTGAGCGGGGAAAAGGGGATGAACATGGCAGAAGTACCGGCAGGCGCGCAGGACGCGTCCAAACCCGCAACCAGGGAACCGCTGATCGTCGCGGAAAACATCAACAAGCACTTTGGTCAGTTCCACGTGATCAGGGACGTATCGACGAAGTTCTACCAGGGCGAGGTGACCGTCATCATCGGCGCGTCCGGCTCGGGAAAGTCGACCTTCCTGCGCATGCTGAACCGGCTCGAGACGCACGATTCCGGCCGCATCGTGATCGACGGCATCGTCCTCGACGATGACCTGAAGCATATCGACGCCGTGCGGGCCGAAGTCGGGATGGTGTTCCAGAGCTTCAACCTCTTCCCGCACCTGACGGTGATGGACAACGTCACGCTGGCGCCTCGCCGCCTGCGCGGCGTCACCCGCGCTCAGGCGGAAGAGGCGGCCAAGGCGCTCCTTACGAAAGTGGGCATGGCGGCCCACGCCCACAAGTATCCGCACCAGCTTTCCGGCGGACAGCAACAGCGGGTGGCGATCGCGCGTTCGCTCGCGATGCAGCCCAAGGTGATGCTGTTCGACGAGCCGACTTCTGCGCTCGATCCGGAAATGATCAAGGAAGTGCTCGACGTGATGAAGGACCTCGCGCGCGGTGGCATGACCATGATCGTGGTGACGCACGAAATGGGCTTCGCACGCGAAGTTGCCGACCGCGTGATCTTCTTCGAGAAGGGGCAGATCCTCGAGGAAGCGCCGCCTGCCGAATTTTTCAGCAACGCCCGCAACGAACGCATTCGCGCGTTCCTCGGGCAGATTGCTTACACAGCAAGATAAATAATCCAATTGGGAGAAACAAGAATGCAATTCAAACTGACGACCCTGACTGCATCCATCGCACTGATGTTCGCCGCCGCCATGCCGGCCCAGGCGCAGACCGCGAAGGAATTCGAAGAACTGCGCGCCGAGATGCGCAAGCTGCGCGCCGAACTGGAAGCGCTCAAGGGCCAGAAGCAGGAAACCTCGAACGCAGTACTGGCCGACCGCGTGGAACAGGTGGAACTCCGTGCCAAGGACGCCGTCGTCCTGGGCGATATCCCCAACTCCTTCCGCCTGCCGAATTCCGATACCTCGCTGCGCGTGTACGGCTTTGCCGAGCTGAACGCGGTGCATGAATTCAAGGGTGACAACAGCGACCAGGACTACTCCACCTTCCTGCCGTACGCGCCCCTGAAAGGCACCGCCGCAGGCAACCGCAAGGGCCGCACCTACCTGACCGGCCGCACCTCGCGCTTTGGCATTGAAGCCGCGACGCCGTCGCCGTACGGCCCGATCGCGATGAAGATCGAAGGCGACTTCAACAACGACCCGCGCACCGGCAATTCCGCCGTATACGGCACCGCCGGCAACATCTTCACCCAGCAGGCGACGAACAGCTACAACTTCCGCCTGCGCCATGCCTACGGCCAGTTCGGCGGCTTGCTTGCCGGCCAGACCTGGTCGACGTTCATGGACCTCGACAGCCTGCCGGAAACCGTGGACTTCAACGGCCCGATCGCCGCCACCTTCATCCGCCAGCCGCAGATCCGCTACACCTACCCGATGGCCGGCATGGGCAGCTTCACGGTCGCCCTGGAAAACTCGGTCAGCTACGTGCTGGACAATACCGCCACCGTGACGCCGGCCGGCTTCTCGCGCGTGCCCGACCTGGTCGGCCGCTGGGACAAGGGCTTCGACTGGGGCACCGTCAGCCTGCGCGCACTCAGCCACGAGCACCGCCTCGACGACGGCGCCAGCGTGAACCTGTCGCGCCGCGGTTGGGGTGTTGCGGCAAGCGGCATGGTCAAGACGGTCGACAACGACTTCCTGACCTGGACCGTCACCGGCGGCAACGGCATCGGCCGCTACCTCAACTACGTTGAAGGCGCGTTCTACGACGCCGGCACCAACCGCATCCTGATGGAAAAGGCAGCGGGCGTCGTGCTCGGTTACCAGCACAAGCCGTCGGACACGCTGCGCTACAACTTCGCGCTCGGCTACCAGAAGAACTTCAAGAACGAGTACACGGACTTCGCAGTGGCCAACGGTCTCGACAGCGGCCGCTTCGGCATCAACCGCAAGCTGTGGCAGGCGCACATCGGCGCCATCTGGAATCCGGTCAAGGGCGTGGACATCGGCACCGAGTACATCTTCGGCCGCCGTACCACCCTGGCGGGCGAGGATGGCGACATGAGCCGCATCAACCTGTCGGCGAAGTACAACTTCAACTGATCGTAGTCGCTTTTTGCAGCACGAAGAAAGCCCCGGAAACGGGGCTTTCTTTTTTTCGCTTCATCCGCATCAATTCCGCCCCGATAAATCACCGGCAGACCGCCTGTTTGGCGGCTATATTGGAAAAGGAATTTCCATCGTCAAATAGATGCGCTGCAGCATCACGAATAAGCTTTTGCAAACAAAGGAATTAAAGAATTTCACACGGCAAAACCATCGCTAATATTTGAAGTACTGGTCCCCACAAGGGAAGCATGTGTGCCGTGCCGATATAAATCGGTGTCGCTCAGCTGCAAGACAGCGAAAGCGAGACGGCGCAGACTAAAACCATATTCATGGAGAAGCGCATGACCCAGCAACCGCAAGACCTCCGTACGCGTACATTGGAACGTGTCCTCGCCGGCATACAGAGCCCGGCACCCGCCACCGAATCCCTGATCCGCGCCTGGCTCAATTCCCTGGAGGAAGAAGACCTCGCCGGCATCACCTTCGATTGCCTGGCGTCCTCGCTGTGGGAGGGCTTCTCCCGCCTGGCGAAGTGGACGCCGAAGGAAGGTTGCCGCATCGAAGCGCTCACCTACGCCGACGGTCGCGGCGGCAAGGCGACTGCGCTGCTGATCCTGAATCCGGACATGCCTTTCCTCGTCGACTCCATGGTGATGGCGATGCGCCGGATGCGCGTGCCGTCGCGCGCGGTGCTCAACGCGGTCCTCTCTGTCGAACGTTCAGCGGACGGGAACATTCTCAAGGCGGATAAAGTCGGCAATGGCGGGGGCGCTCCCGAGTCCTATGTCCTGTGCCTGATGGCGGAAGAGATCGGTGGACAGGACCTCGACACCTTGCTGGCGGGTATCCGCATGGCGGCGGGTGATGCCTCGATCGTCAGGCAGGATGCAGCGGCGCTGAAAGCGAAGATGTCCGAGGTTGGCGCGGCCGCCGTCGCACGCGATGCCACCGGGCAGGAGGTCGCAGCGTTCCTCGACTGGGCAAGGAATGAGGGCTTCGAGGTCTTTGGTTATGCCCGTTACCACGTCGTTTCCGGCCAGCGCGAACTCGTCCGCGAACCTGGCAGCGCGCTAGGCGTGTTGAAGGACAAGAGCCATCCGGTCTACGGCAATTGCCTTGCCGGCATCCCGGGCGATTTCGATACGCTTGCCGCGCGCAAGGAAACGCTTTCGGTGGTGAAGGCCGATGTGCAGTCCACGCTGCATCGCGACCAGCAGCTCGATTTTGTCGGCGTGCGCGACAGCGACACCCAGGGAACGATCCTTGGCGAGCACTGCTTTGTCGGACTGTTTTCCCGCGCTGCAACCGCAAGCACGTTGCCGCAGCAGCCATTTGCGCGCGTGCGCATCAAGCAGGTGCTCACCCTTGCCGGTGTGCGCTCCGAAGGCTTCCGTGCCGAGAAATTCCTCGAAATTCTTGAATCCCTGCCGCGGCCCGAAGTGATGGAAGCCGAGCCATCCTGGCTGGCCGCCGTTTGCGGTGCCGTGGTAGCCCTGTACAAGCAGCCGCGCGTCAAGGTGTTCGCACGCCGCGACGTCTATGGCCGCCACCTGAACGTGCTGGTCTACATGCCGCGCGAGCGTTACGGCGCGCATTCGCAGGAAGTGCTGGCACAGACACTGCGCAGCATTTCCGGCGCACGCGACGTACGCGTGCAGGCGCTGCTGGCGGATGGACCGCTGGCGCGCGTGTACATGATCGCCAACGGCGCCAACATGGGACTCGACCTGGAAGCCGACGTCCAGCAGCCGCTGCTCGCCGTGCTGGAAGGCTGGCACAACACCTTCGACAGCCTGGTCGATACAACCGAGGACGCCGGCATCCGTGGCGGACTGCGCAAGCTGCGCGCTTCCCTGCCTACCGATTACATCAACGGCGTATCGCCGCAGGTCGGCTATCGTGACTTGTGCACGCTGCTCGGCAACCCGCAGCCATCGCGCGTCAAGGTGCGCATCGAGATCGGGGCAGGGGATGCGGTCAACATCCGCCTGCATTCCGTCAACACGGTGCCGCCGCTGTCGTCCATCCTGCCGGCGCTGCAGAATGCGGGCGTCTCCATCCTGCGCGAACGCACGCATGCGATTCCCGCGCTCGACGGTTCCCGCTTCTTCGTCTCGAGCCTGTCGGTTGATGCCCAGAGCGCGGTGAACCTCGCCAAGCCGCACGTGGCGCAGGCCGCGCAGGAACTGTTCGAATCCCTGTTCAATGACGAGGCGGAAGACGGCCGCATGAATGCGCTGGTGGTGGAAGCCGGCCTGCGCATGCGGGAGGTGCAGCTGATCCGCGCCTATGCCAGCTACTGGCGCCAGGCGGGCTGCCGCTTCAGTTTGCGCTATATGGCGGAGCGCCTCAAGACGCAACCGGCGCATGTGCGCACGCTGGTCGAAGCCTTCCTGGTACGCTTCAATCCAGTCTTGTCCGATGAGCAGCGCGCATTCGGCACGACGACATTGTCGACCTTCAAGCAACGCCTGGCTGATGTCAATCATGCGGATACCGAAAACATCCTCCGCGCCATTGCCGACCTGATGCTCGCCACGCTGCGCACGTCCTATTTCCAGAACGCGCAGGCGGGCGACACGATCATCTTCAAGTTCGACAGCAGCCAGCTTGCGCTCTTGCCGCAGCCGCGTCCGTACCGCGAAATCTTCGTCTTCGCACGGCGGTTTGAAGGCGTGCACTTGCGCGGCGGCCCGGTGGCACGCGGCGGCCTGCGCTGGTCCGACCGGATGGAGGACTACCGCACCGAGGTGCTCGGCCTGGTCAAGGCGCAGATGGTCAAGAATGCCGTAATCGTGCCGGCGGGGGCCAAGGGCGGCTTCGTCTGCAAGATGATGCCCAAGGACGCGACGCGTGAAGTCATCGCGGTCGAAGGCGAAGCCGTGTACCGCCTGTTCATCGCCGGTCTGCTGGATGTCACCGACAATCGGCTGCGCGGCGAAGTAGTGCGTCCGTCGGAGACTGTGTGCTACGACGATCCCGATCCCTACCTCGTGGTGGCGGCAGACAAGGGCACTGCGACGTTCTCCGACATTGCGAACGGCATCGCGGTCAAGCGCGGTTTCTGGCTGGGCGACGCCTTTGCCTCGGGCGGTTCCAACGGCTACGACCACAAGAAGCTGGGCATCACCGCCAAGGGCGCCTGGGAAGCGGTCAAGCGGCATTTCTATGAAATGGGCCACGACCTCAACACCACGCCGATCACCGCCGTCGGCATCGGCGACATGTCCGGCGACGTCTTCGGCAATGGCGTGCTGCTGTCGCGCCAGCTGAAGCTGGTCGCGGCATTCGACCACCGCCATATCTTCATCGATCCCAATCCCGACGTGGAGAAGTCCTTCAACGAACGCCAGCGCATGTTCGCGCTGCCGCGCTCGTCCTGGGACGATTACGACAAGTCCCTGATCTCGGCGGGCGGCGGCGTCTGGCCGCGCACGGCACGCAGCATCGACCTGTCGCCCCAGGCGCGGGCCGCACTTGGCATCGAGGCAACGAGCATGCTGCCAGAGGAATTGCTCCATGCCATCCTCATGGCGCCGGTGGATCTGTTCTACAACGGCGGTATCGGCACCTATATCAAGGCGTCGACCGAATCGCACGAGCAAGTCAAGGACCGCGCGAACGACGCCATCCGCGTCGACGGCAAGGAACTGCGCTGCAAGGTGGTCGCGGAGGGCGGCAACCTCGGTGCGACACAGGCGGGCCGCATCGAGTTCGCGATGAAGGGCGGACACATCTTTACCGATGCGATCGACAACTCCGCCGGCGTCGACTGCTCGGACCATGAAGTCAACGTCAAGATCTGGCTGGATACGGAAGTCAATGCCGGCAAACTGGACGCGGACGAACGCAATCGCCTGCTGAACGAAATCACGCCGGACATTGTGCGCCTGGTGTTGCGGGACAACACGTTGCAGACGCACCTGCTGGTGCGCGAGCTGCAGGCCCAGTCCGATCATGTCGTACTCGACAGCTATGCGTCCCTGATTGCAAAGCTCGAGGCGGAAGGCGTGATTTCACGCAAACTGGAGCAATTGCCCGCCGCCGCCGAGCTGGTGACGCGCAAGAACGAGAGCCGCGGACTGACCACGCCGGAGCTGGCGGTGGTCGTGGCGCATGTGAAGAACCGCTACAAGCGGCTGCTGTCCGAGCTCAACCTGACGCAATTCACTTGGGCACGCACCATGCTTACGCCGTATTTCCCGCATGCGCTGGTGTCGACGCGCGATCCACTCGAGCATCCGCTGGCGAATGCCATCCTCGCCACTGTCCTGGCGAACGAGGCGGTCAACCGCTGCGGGCCGGTGATGCTGATGGAAATTGCGCAGGCACGTGGTGTGAAGGAAACGGACGTCATCTGCGCCTGGGCGCAGGCATGGTCGGCACTGAGCCTCGCTCCTGTCTTCGGCACACTGGATGCTCATGCACTGCAGGTGCCGCGCGAGGTGTCGCTCGCGGTCGACCAGCGCACCCGGGCGCTGCAGAAGGTCGTAATCCAGGGCGTGCTGTCGGTGCCGGAACAACAGCTGCGCGAGTCGAGTGCGCTTGCGGAGCTGACCACGCTCTTCCGCAAGCCGGAAACCGTGCAGGAATTGGCGCCGTCCGTGCCGTCCGCATTGCCGCTGGAAGGTATGCCCGCATCCTTCGTGCAGTCGTGCGAAACGGTGGAAGCGATCGAAGGCATTGCCGACTTCCTGTTCGCCGGCCTCTCGGTGCCGCGTCCGGAGGGCATGAGTCTGACGCAGTTCCTCCAGCTGGGCATGGCATTGCGGCGCCAGGCCGGCATCGACGGCCTGGAGCGCGTGCTGATGCATGCGCCGGCCAGCGCGACGCAGGAACCCTTGCGCGACCACGCACTCCAGGCATTGCGCCGTGCCCAGCAGCGCTTGCTGATGCGTGTGCTGAAACAGGCGCCCGCCGGCGGCAAACCTTCGGACGACCCGGCGTCGGTGGTAGCTGCCCTCATCAACAAGCTCAAGGTCGGCGCGCGTACCGCCAGCACGGGCGGCCAGCAAAACCTCGAACTCGCGGTGCTCGACGTCTGGGCGTTGTCAGAGGCGGCGTCGACGGCCGTTGATGCAACATGATGGCGGCTGCAATGGAAAACGGTATTCACGACAGCGTGCGCTTGTTGGCGGAAGGGGATTTCACGCACATTGCGGACAGCTTCGCCAATGCCGGCTTCAAGGTGCGCCTGCCGGCAAGGGGAATCCTGCAGGTCGTATCGTCGAGCCATATGCTGCGCCGGCCGCGCCTGCTGATCTCCGTCGGCGTCCATGGCGATGAAACGGCGCCGATTGAAATGCTGGCGCAGCTGCTGGCGGTGCTGGAACGCGGGCCGCATGCACTGGCGGTCGATCTCATGGTCGCGGTGGGCAACATGGCGGCCATCGTGGAGGGAAAGCGCTTCATCGACGCCGATCTCAACCGTATGTTCCGTGCCGACCGCGGCGATCTCGCGTCCGCTGCCGAGGCCACGCGCGCCGATGTCCTCATGCGCGCGACGGCCCAGTTCTTTGCAGGCCCGGATGCCGACAAGTGGCATCTTGACCTGCACACAGCCATCCGGCCTTCGGTCTACCCGACCTTCGCGGTCGTGCCGGCTGTGATTGCGGTCACCCGCAGGGACGCGCTGCTTGGCCTGCTCGGTCGCGCCGGCATCGAAGCAGCCATTCTCAATACCAAGCCGGCGGGCACGTACAGCGCGTATTCCGCTGCCAGTTTCGGGGCGGCGAGCGCGACCGTGGAGCTCGGGCAGGTGGGCGTCCTCGGCAGCAATGACCTTGGCGTCGCTGCAGTCATGGCTGGTACGCTGGATCGCTTTATGCGGACAGGGCGGCTGGAAGCGGACGAGGCGCGACCGCGGGTGTTTCGGGTTGCCCAGGAACTGGTCAAGCAGTCTGATGCATTCCGGATGACATTCGGCAAGGACACGCAGAACTTCACGGCGCTCCCGCCGGGCAGTGTGATCGCCGAGGATGGCGACACGGTCTATCGTGTCGGCGGCGAGTCGGAGTACGTGGTGTTTCCGAATCCCGACGTGCGTCCGGGATTGCGTGCCGGGCTGATGGTCGTGGAAGAGCGTTAGCGCTTTTGCTTCATGCAGTGGTCGATTGCTTCGACGACCTTCACGGCGTTGAAAGGCTTGACGACAAAGCCGCTGATGCCAATTTGCAGCGCCTTCTGCACATTCCCCAGCGTTGGCAAATTGGTCACCATGATCATGCCGACGCCGGGCGCCGCCTGCTTGATCCGCTCGGCGGCGGAATGGCCGTCCATGCGCGGCATGTCGATATCGAGGAAGGCGATGTCGGGTTTGAACATGCCGCACAGCTCGACCGCCTTTTCCCCATCCTGGGCTTCCGCCACGACCTGGTGACCGTGTTCGCGGAGCAGCAGGCGCAGGACATAACGGGTGGTGCTGTCGTCGTCGGCAATCAGGATGTTCAGTTCTTTTTGCAAGGCCGGCATGAAGTTACCTCAGGGCGTGAGCAGGGATTGCAGCTTGCCGCAGACGCGACGGTATTCGTTTTCGATCGCGTCCATTCGCTGTTCGAAGCTTTCAAGCGAGCCTGCCTTGGCGGCGGTTTCGACCGTCTTGCTCAGGGCCGACAGGCCAGTCGCACCGATGGATGCGCAACTGCCGCCGAAGGCGTGTGCGACCTTTGCAAGCTTCGCGCAATCTCCTGCAGCAGCCGCTTCGCGCATCGCCGCCAGTCTTGGCGCGCCGTCGTTCTGGTAGAGCGATGCCAGCTCCGAAAAGTCGGCACCAAACATTTCCTTTACTTCATCGAGTTCATCTTCACAGGGAGTGGCGTCGTTCGTCGTCACCGCCGCAGCGCGCGGCAGCCAGCGGGCGAGAACGTCGCCAAGCAGTTGCGGGCGGATGGGTTTGGACAGGAAATCGTCCATGCCCGCCGCGAGGCAGCGCTCCTGTTCGCCCTGGCCGGTACATGCAGTGAGGGCGATGATGGGCGTTCTCCGTTCCGTGCCCTCGGCTGCTCGAATGCGCTGCGTGGCTTCCAGCCCGTCGAGCACCGGCATCTCGCAATCCATCAGGATCAGGTCGAAGCGATTCCAGGTATGCATTTCGATTGCCTGCATGCCGTCGGCGGCAACAGCAGCCTTGCAGCCCAGCTTCTCCAGCATCCGCGCGGCAACCTGCTGGTTCACCGGGTTGTCGTCGGCCACCAGAATCTTATAGCCGGAATAGTCGGGCGCCGCGTCTTGCTTCCGTTGTATTCCCTGTAAGCCGGATGAGGAGGGCGCCTCGCCATTGCCCGCCATGCACAGCGATGCCAGCGCGGCTTCCATTTCCACGGCATTCGCCGACATGCTCAGGCTCCCGGCAAAGTTATCGTCCGTCCTGGGCGAGCGATGGACCGCATCGTCCATCAGGACAATGAGCGTATCGCGATGTGCCTGATTGGTCTTGATTGCGCTGCCCAATACCCCTGCGTCCATGCCCCCGAGATGGGGTTCAAGCACGACGACACGATAGGGCGCGCCGTTGCGGGCAGCCAGGTCGATGGCCGCGAGACCTTCGTGGGCGGTTTCAAGGAAATCGACCTGCAGCCCGTGGCGTGCCAGGGTGGCCGCCGCAGGGGCCATTTGTCCCCTACGCGTCGCAAGGACAAGAACGCGTGTTCCTTCCAGGGCATCCGCGGCGATGGGAAGGTCGATGGACGTTCGTAGCAAGGTCGCTGGCGGGTTTGCCTGATCGATTGTGATTGTTCCCTTCATCATCTGCACGAGCCGGGTGCAGACTGCCATGCCGAGCGTGTCGAGCGAACCTGCACCGGCTGGCATCGGGTCGGCGCTGCCGAGCACGGATGCAAGACGCGCACTGTTTTGCGACGATTGCGGAATTTTCGCTTCCAGCCCGATCCTGCACTTGCCTCCCGGCAGGTAACGGGCGCTGCAGGCGAGCGTCATGAACTCGCCGGCCGCGCAGTGAAGTGCGACGTCGCCAAGTGCAGAGAGCGCCGCGCGCAGGCGTGCCGCATCGCCATGAAGGCGGATCGGCGCGGGATAGGTGATCGAGACTTCCAGCCCCTTCACGCGGCCGCTTTCCTGCTTGCCCGCCAGGGCAGCATGGACTTCCTGCAGCAGGTCGAAGGGAGCTTGGTTGAAACGGAAGCTGTTGGTCTCGATCAGGGACATGTCGACTATCCGCTCCAGCGACTCCAGCAGCGTGTCGACATTGTGCTGCGCAGTCCGCGCATAGGCCTGTTGCGACGGCGTCAGGCCGGTATCAATCAAGAGTTCGAGGATTCCCCGCACACCGTTCATCGATGTGCGGATGTCATGGTTCATCTCGGCCAGCAGCGAGCCCATGGCCAGCGTGCTGTTTTTATCATGGCCGGCCGCTACGGCCATCTCGTTATGTTTATGCATGTCTCTCCCAGTGGCGTGCAAGACCGTTGCGTCCATGGCAACGGCCGAGCTTGTCCGCCGATGACAATCATATCTGCCCGGCGACTGAATGGCACGCAGACAGATATTGAAACGCCAACTCTCCCTTATCCACCACCCCATAAACATGGGAAATCGTGTAATTCGGAGCCATTTCCCTGAAATGGCTCGCAATTCCCCTTCTTTTCAAGGGGCTGTTTTTCCCGGTCGGTCCCGATAATGCACCTTAAGAAATTCCGGCCCAGCGCGCGCACAAAACAACCGCCGGAATCGCTCATCCAGCGGGAGCAGACATATGGACACAAAGCAGGCGATGCACAACAACCCCGAACTTCAAGGAACAACCCTTGAGGACGAGGATATGGGCGATACGGGAACGCAGGCAGGTTCGCCGCAGTCGCGCACGGGCGGTGTCGACCTGAAAGCCATCCGCGAGGCGATCGCCCGCGTCGAAGCCGAAGCCAAGGCGACGGTTGCCGCTGAAAACCGTGCCCACGCCGAAGCACGTGCCCGCGCACTCGCCGAAGACCGTGCAAGGCTGGATGCCGCCGCCGCGGCCGAGGCCTACCAGAGCGCACGCGCCGCGGAAGAAGCCATCGAAGCCAGCCGCACCCGCTTCGAAGCAGAGCGTCAGGCACGCGAAGCGGCCGAAGCGCGCGCCGCAGCCGTCAAGAAAGAAATTGCCGAACTCCGTGCCCGCGCCGAAGCGGAAGCCGAAGCGAAACGGATTGCCGAAGAGCGCGCCCGCACCGAAGCCGAAGCTCGCCAGCGCGCTGCGGAACAGATCGCCGCGGAAACCCAGCTTGCCGCGCGCGCCGCGGCCGCCGTGGAAGAACTGGCACAGGAAACTGAACTTGCCCGCTGGCAGGCTGCACAGCGCGTTGCCGCTGCCGAAGCCGCCAAGCAGGAGGCCGAGGCACGCGCTCGCGCCGATGCACGCATCGCCGAACTGGCCCGCGAACAGGAGCGCCGCGAAAAGGAAGCCCGCGTGTCGGCGGAAATGCTGGCCAAGGCACGCAGCGAAGCACTCGAACTCGCACGCGAGCGCGAGCGCGCCGAAGAGATGGCCCTGCAGGCTGCCCTGAGCCGTGCACCGGCCGAAGTCCGCGCCCGTGAAGAAGCGCGCGCGCGTGCCATCACCGAACAGGAACAGGAAGCGGTCGCCCAGGCGCGCATCGATATGGAGCGCAAGACCGCGCAGGCGCTTTCGGTGCGCCTGCAGGCCGAGTCCGAAATGCGCGAAGCCGCCGCACGCCGCCAGCATGCGGAATCCGTCGCTGCCGCAGCGGCGGAAGCCCGCCGCGAAGCAGAAGAGAGCATCCGCCTCGCCACCGAGGCACGCATCCGCATCGAGCGCGAACTGCAGGAAAAGGCCTTGTCTCGCATCGAGGCTGAACACAAGGCCGATGTGCAGGCGCGTGCACGCGTCGCCGCCGAAGAACGGGCCATCCAGGAAGCCCGCGAGCGCGCCGTCGCCGAACAGAAAATCATTGAAGCAGTCAAGGCACGCGAACAGGAAGAGCAACGCGCCCGTCAGATTGCCGAAAAGCGCGTGGAAATCGAACGTGCTGCGGCACGGATCGCTGCCGACCAGGTCATCGCCGAGCAGGCCGCCTTTGACCGCGCCGCCGAGCACGCGGAGCTTCAGCGCCAGAACGCCGAGATTGCCGCCCTGAAGGCGCGCGAAGCAATGGAAACAGCCCGCGCCGAGCGCGAACGTGCCGATGCGGAACAGAAAGCCGTCGTCGCGTTGCAGGAAAGGGTGCGCGCCGAGGAAGCCGCCGTCGCGGAGGCCGATGCGCGTGTGCAAGCGGAAAAGCTGCACACGAGCCTGCTGCGCGACCAGGAGCAGGCAGAGCACGTCGCCCGCGTTGCCAAGGAACAGGAGTGCGAAGCGGCAAAGCTTGCACTGGCGAAAGCGATCGAACGCGCCGACGCCCAGCGCGAAGCCGCGCAGGCCGCCCTGCTGAAGGCGCGCGAAGCGGTGGAACTGGCGCGCGTCGAGCGCCAGCGCGCCAAGGATGAGCAGGAAGCGCTGCAAGCCCTGCAGCAAAAGGTCCAGATCGAACGCCAGCGCGCGGAAGTTGCGCAGAAGGCGCTCAGGGCTGCCCAGCAAAAGCTGGCCGCCGGGCAGGCTGCACATGCCCAGGCCGAAGCGCGCCTGCGTGCCGAAGAGGAACAAACCGCCGCGTTGCGGGAACGCGAGGAAGCTGACCGTGCCTTGGGTGCGGCGCGCTTGGCGGAAGCCACCGCCGAGAAGCATTCCGCCGAACAGACCCGTGCCGCCGCCGAATTGCAGCGCAAGGCCGCACAGGCGGCGCTGCTGAAGGCGCGTGAAGCCACCGAACTGGCGCGTGTCCAGCGCGAACGCGCCGAGGCCGAGCAGCGTGCATTGCTGGCGGAACAGGATCGCCGCCAGGCGGAAGAAGCCGCACGCAACGAAGCCGAAGCACGCGCACGCGGCGAGGAAGGCCACACTGAATTGCTGCGCGCCCGCCAGCAGGAAGAGCTGGAAGCGCGCCGCGCCATTGAAGCGAAATCCGCCGCCGAAAAACTCGCGCTCGAACAGGCCGCGCAGCGCGCCGACCTCGAACGCCAGGCAGCCGAAGCGGCGGAAGCCAAGGCGCGCGAAGCCATGGAACTTGCGCGCACCCAGCAGGAACGTGCGCTCGCCGAACAGCAGGCCCTGGAAGCGATCCAGAAGAAGCGCGCTTCCGAAGAGGCCGCGCGTAACTACGCCGCCGAACGCGCGCGGATCGAGACGGAACTCGCTGAAACCATTCGTGCCCGCGAGGAAGCAGAGAAAGCAGCGCACGACGCCGTGACTGCAAAGCAGGCCGCCGAGAAGCAGCAGCGCGAAGCTACGGAGCAGCAAGCCGAACAGGCACGCCAGGCGGCCCAGGCCGCCGAAGCGAAGGCACGCGAAGCCGTGGAGCTGGCACGTGCCGAGCAGCAGCGCGCCGAAGCCGAGCAGAAGGCACTCGAAGCCGTGCGACAGCACCTCGCCGCCGAGCAAGCCCTGATGGCGGAGGCGGAGACCCGCACCCGCGTCGAGCGCGAGCATGCCGAAACGATCGCCGCGCGCGAACAGGCCGAGCAGCTTGCCCGCAAGGCGGTCGAAGCACAGCTGATGGCCGAGAAGCAGCAGTTGCAAAAGGTCGCCGAGCGTGCCGAGTCGGAGCGCCGTGCCGCGCAGCTGGCCCTGAAGAAGGTCCGCGAAGCCATCGAGCTGGCCAAGGTCGAGCAGGCCCGAGTCGTCGCCGAGCAGCAGGCGTTGGTCGCGATCCAGAGCAAGCTCGAAGCCGAGAAGAAGCTTCGCATCGAAGCCGATGCCCGCACCAAGGCTGAAGAAGAGCAGGCCGCCCACATGACGGCCCGCGAACAGGCCGAGCGCACGGTGCGCGAAGCCATCGAAGCCCAGGCTGAAGCCGAAAAGCAGCTGGTGGAAAAGGCCGCCGAACAGGCAGCATTCCAGCGCAAGACGGCCGAAGTTGCCATTGCCCGGGCGCGTGAGGCGATCGAACTGGCAACCGCCGAGCGCCAGCGTGCCAAGGCGGAGCAGAAAGCCTACGCCGCGCTGCAGGAAAAGATGCGTGCCGAGCGTGAGCGCACTGCCGCCGCCGAAAAGGCGCTGGCAGCAACCGAACTGAGGCTGGCCGCCGAAAAGAGCGCTTGCGAGGATGAAAAGGCCCGCGAACGCATCGAGACCGAACTGGCAACCATCACCCGCGCGCGTGAGGAAGCCGCACGCACGGCACGTCTTGCCATCGAGGCAAGGGCAGCCGCCGAAAAGCAGTTCCTCGAGAAGGCCGCCGAGCAGGCACAATCGCAGCGCGCCGCTGCCGAGGCGGCTGAAGCCAGGGCACGTGAAGCCATCGAACTTGCTCGTCTTGAAAGTGCACGTGCCAAGGCCGAGCAAGAGGCGCTGGCATCGATTGCCGAAAAGGTCCGCGCGGAAGAGGTTGCGCACGCCGAGGCGGAAAAGCGCGCCGCGCTGGAGCGCGAGGCCGCCGAACTTGCTGCCCGCCGCATGACGGCCGAAACCGAAGCGCGCGCTGCCGAGGAAATGCGCGCCGAGGCAGAGCGCCGCGCCCTCGAAGCCGCCCGTCGCCAGAAGGAATATGCCGCATCGACGACCGAACAGGCCGACGCGCTGCGCGAGCAATGCGAACGTGAGCAGGAAGAAGCGCAGGCTGTCGCCAAGGATCTGCTGGAGCGGATGAAGGGCAAAAGCGAAGCTGTCGGCCAGTGGCGCGTCCGTGCGGAAGCCGTGCTTGCGGACTCTCCCGTCCCGGCTTCCAAATCCCGGACGGTGCGCCGTCCGCTGGTCGCCATGCTGGGCGGCGCTGCCTTTGTTGCCGGCGTTGCCGTCGCCGCAACCTTCACCATGCAAGGAAGCCAACCTGTCCAGGTGATGGCTTCGCCGTCACCGGTGATGGTTCCCGTGGAAGCCGTGGTTCCGGCAAAGTTGCAATTGTCGTATCAGCTCAGCACCGCCGCGCTGCCGGCACAAGCCGGCAACGACGGCAAATGATGTTCCTTTGACATGCCCGGCGGCCCATGTCAACTTCATGTGCCGCTGGTACTTTTCCCTCTTGTTCCCCGGTTGTCCCAGTGGTACGCACAGTGTTCCAAAATGGCGTATTTAAGCCAGTGAGGTTAGAATGCACTGGTTTCAAAATGCCGCCCGCCGCGCTTTCCGCCGCCGCCGGAAGCCGGGTTGCATGAGGCCAGTTGCCGCACCAGACACCAACAATCACCCATGACTTTCTCGACGCGCCGCATGATCAATCTTCGTTTGCGCCCCGTACTGAACAACACCATCGCCATCTCCGGTCTGGTTGCCGCGCTGTTCGCCGCTCCCGCATTGGCCGACGAGTACGCCGATGTGACCAAGTTCATGCGTGGCGGCCAGTACACCGAGGCGCTGTCGCGCGCCGATGCGTTCCTCGCACGGAACCCGCGCGATGCGCAAATGCGGTTCCTCAAGGGCGTGATTCTGACGGAGCAGAACAAGACTTCGGAAGCGATCACCGTCTTTACCAAGCTGACCGAAGACTTCCCGGGCCTGCCCGAGCCATACAACAATCTCGCCGTGCTGTACGCGGCGGCCGGGCAGTACGAAAAGGCACGCCTCGCACTCGACTCCGCGATCCGCACCAATCCAAGCTACGCGACCGCCTACGAGAACCTGGGCGACGTCCATGCGAAGCTAGCCAGCCAGGCCTATGACAAGGCGCTCCAGCTTGATTCCGGCAATTCCGCGGCCAAGTCGAAGCTGACCCTGGTGCGCTCGCTCGTCGGCAACATGGGCGGCACCAATGCCAGCGCCAAGGCGCCTGCCGCAGCACCCGCCCCGACGGTGGTCGCGAAGGCGCCTGAGCCTGTCGCAGCCGCTCCGGCTCCCGCGCCTGCCAAGCCTGTGCCTGCCGCGCCTCCGACAGTCGCAGCACCGGCACCCGCACCTGCACCTGCTGTGAAGGCGCCTGCACCGGCACCGGCGCCGGCTCCCGCACCGCAGGTGGCCAAGGCCGAGCCGAAGTCTGAGCCGGCCAAGACCGAACCCAAGCAGGCCCGCAACGACGACGATCGCGATGACGTACTCAAGGCCGTCAACGGCTGGGCGCGCGCATGGAGTTCGCAGGACGTGAAGTCCTATCTCAATCATTACGGCAACGACTTCCAGACTCCGAATGGCGTCGCGCGCAAGGCATGGGAAGAGGATCGCCGCGCACGTATCGCCGGCAAGGGCAGCATCAGCGTCAAGGTCGAGGCGCCGCAGGTATCGGTCAACGGCAATACGGCGACGGTGAAATTCCGCCAGGTCTATGTATCTGATCGTCTGACTGCCAACACCCGCAAGACGCTCGTGCTGACGAAGCAGGGCGGCAAGTGGCAGATCAAGCAGGAGACGACGGGTAGCTGATGTTTCGCTTCCAATTGAAAATCGGTGGCTCGGGAGCGCGTCCTTCGAAGGCAGTGCTCCTGGCAATGACGTGGCTGTTGGCCGCCAGCGTGGGTTCCTCGCCGGCGACGGCAGCGTCGAAGAAGTCTGCGCGCGCGCAGGCGCAGCCCCAGGCAGCCGCACCGGCGCCTGAAGTCGAGGATCCGGAAGTCCTGCTTATCGAGGTGTACAAGGCGCTTGGGTCGAACAACCTGCGCAAGGCACTGGCGCGGGCAGACAAGTTGGTGGAGGCGTATCCCACCTTCCGTCTCGGTCACCTGATCCGCGGCGACCTGCTGCTGATGCAGACCCAACCGGTCAAAACGCTCGGTGCGGTCGACGGTCCTGAAGACAAGCTCAAGAACCTGCGCGAAGAAGCGATGGTGCGCCTGAAGTCGCTGCGCGAGCGTCCCGATCCCGATCTCGTTCCCCGCCTTGTGCTCAAGCTGCGCGAGGACCAAAAACATGTGCTGGTCGTGGACGCGCGCCGTTCGCGCCTGTATGTGTACGCCAACCGCGGTGGCCAGCTCAAGTTCGTGACCGATTATTACGTCAGCCAGGGCAAGCTCGGCGTCAACAAGCTCAAGGAAGGCGACCAGCGCACGCCG
This sequence comes from Noviherbaspirillum sp. ST9, assembly GCF_048799745.1. Lineage (NCBI taxonomy): Bacteria > Pseudomonadati > Pseudomonadota > Betaproteobacteria > Burkholderiales > Oxalobacteraceae > Noviherbaspirillum > Noviherbaspirillum sp. ST9. The sequence continues at coordinate 143,357 of NZ_JBLWFR010000008.1, forward strand.
GTCGGTGTGTACTACATCACCAGCCATCTTCCTGGGGCGAAGCTGCCGGACTTCTATGGTTCCGGCGCGCTACCGATCAATTACCCCAACGAGTGGGACAAGATCAACGGGCGCAGTGGCTCCGGCATCTGGCTGCACGGCACGCCGTCCGACAGTTTCAGCCGGCCGCCGCTGTCGTCCGACGGTTGCGTGGTGCTGACCAATCCGGACCTGCACAAGCTCACGAATTCAGTCGAGATCGGCAAGACCCCGGTGGTCATCGCCGAGAGCGTCGACTTCGTCAACAAGACGAAATGGGACAATGACCGTCATCTCGCTGCGCGCCTGGTGGAGGGGTGGAAGCGCGACGTGGAGACGCTCAACACCGCGCGCATTGGCGAAAATTATTCGCGCAAGTTCAAGTCGGAACGTGGCGAAAGCCTGGATTCCTGGCTGGGCAAGCAGCAACAGTCCATGAATGGCGTCCGCGGCTTGTCGGTCACGCTGCGCGACATGACGCATTTCTTCTATCCGGGACGCGAGGACATGCTCGTCAGCACCTTCACGCAGGAGTCCCAGTTCGGCAAGAACAAGACATCGATCCGCAAGCGCCAGTACTGGGCCAAGGAAGGTTCGCACTGGAAAATCGTGTACGAACTGAACCTGTAATGCCCCTGCATTCCATTGTTTGAACGGCTGCCTTCTGGCAGCCGTTTTTCCTTGTGCAAACGCACCGCGCAAACCCCCGGAAACATTGCATTGACGCAGCGCGCTTGTCGGCCTGATTCGGATCAATCACCGTTCGAATTCATCGATCAAGTTATGTGAAAGCGCAGGGGGCGCGCCTATCCTGTTGAACTTGGATCTACTGCCGAAGGTCATTCATTTGCGCATGCAACTGGATGGCGTGCGCAGGACGACATGCAATGCCCGAATTGCGGGACGGACAATCCGGAAACTGTCCGGGTTTGCGTCTCATGTCACATGACACTGCCGGCCATGCGTGCCAATGCACGCCGGCAAAAGGGCTACGTGTACGCAAGGCATGACGGGGGCAGCACCTGCCTGCACCCGACGCTTTCCACTGCAGACAGATACAGGAGGACGCGTCTCTTGACAGGCTCATCATCTGCAAGGACCACAACAACCGGTACGTCAAACCAGCGCGGTGCACCTGGCAACGAGGCCACTGGACAGTGGTCTGCCCGCACCGACCGCGCTCCCGGTGATCCGCCAGCCAATCAGCGCATCGAACCGCGTATTGACGACAACGCCTTCCCCCAGGGGCCGAGCAGTGCGTACGAACGGCTGCACGGCTTGGGGCCGGAATTCGGCGAGAGCGGATTCCAGGCGCCCGTCGGTTCACGGCTGCGGCGCGTCGTCATGATGGCAAGCGTGTTTGTCGTCGGCGCCGGCGTTGGCCTGGCGGCGGCATGGTGGTTCCATCAACCTGCGACGGTGGCGCCAATTTCCGCTGCTCCTGCTTCCACGGTGCGGAGTGCGCCAGCGTTGCCCGCTACCGAAGTCAACCGATCCGCGGCTATCCGGGGCATCAGTCCCAGCGAGCTCCCGTACGACGGTGCTCCGCCACCGGCAGCAGGTCAATCCACCCCGGAGCCGGTGGCGTCGAAGGAGCCTGCCTTGCCGGAAGCCGGGGTCGGCACGTCAGGCGCCAATCCGTCCGGCGAGCGTAATGCCGGACGAGGGGGCGCCGAAGCGGACGCGGCGCTGTCCGCGGCTCCACCGAGTATCGAACAGTCCGCGCCCCAAGCGGCGCAGGCCGTTGACGATGCAAGAACAACGAATGCCTCCAAGGCAACGAAGCAGGGCGGCGCCAGTGTGGCGAGCACAGTGCCGAAGCGTAAGAGTGTCGCAAGATCCGATCGCGAAATTGAGCGCATTCGTCGCCAGGTCGACGAGGAATTAAAAAAAAAGACTGAGCAAGGCCGCGGACTGAGTTCTGGAACCGGTCAGGGCGCGCGCAACGACCGCGGCGGTCGCCGTGATGCCATCGCCTCGGGTGCCGTTTCACGTGTCTCTGCAACACGGGCTTCGCTGGCCCGTTGCGACAAGAAGACAAACTTCATCCGCCGTGAATTCTGCCGCTGGCAAGTCTGCAACGGCTCCTGGGGCAAGAACGGCTGTCCCTCCTACCAGCAGCAAGCCTCCACGTACTAATTGCCCTTCCCGGCGTCGACCGACGCATGGCGCCGGGATTGACCCCAGTTCCGCGAAATTCCTGCCTCTTCCTCCTTGAACGGCATCGCTCTCGCCGCCCCCTTCTGAGTTAACACTTCAAGTCATTCATTAAAAATCTCTACAGTAATTTCTTAAATACGTATGTACAACGTTAATACCATGTTGTAACAAAAGCTGCCAAGTTCCAACATTGTTCAAATAAAAATATTCCCATTGGCAAATATGTAGTACTATGTTCGAACATTCTGTTAAAGGAATTTCCATGAAGACTGCCATCCGCAAGATGGGTAACTCGCAGGGGGTGCTGATCCCCAAGCCGTTCCTGTTACAGACCGGTCTTGATATTGGCGAGGTAGAAATCGAGGTCGAAAACGAGTCGATCGTGATTCGCAAGCCGAAGCGGAAATCCCGTGAGGGGTGGGCACAGGCATGTCAGCGCCTGGCGGAAAAGGCAGCAGCACAGGCAATCGCCTGGCCGCTTATCGGCAATGACGTGGAAGCAGATTTTTCATGGTGATGCGCGCAGATGTTTGGCTGGTCGACTTTGAAAAGCCGGTCGGCAGCGTGACGCAGCAACGATGGCCGTGCGTCGTGGTCTCGCCCGAGGAAATGGACGAGTACCTGAGCACGCTCATCCTGGCGCCCATGAGCACGCGCGAACTTCCGGCGCCGTTCCGGATTCCGGTGCGCTTCGTGGGCAAGGAAGGACTGATCCTGCTGGATCAGATTTGTACGATGGAGAAGTCGCGGTTGATAAGAAAGCTCGGATCCATCGATGAAGTGACGATGGCCAAGGCTCTTGAAGTTCTACAGGAAGTTTTCGCTTACTAAGATAAGGACCGACTCACATGACCAACGATTATTTGGCAGAAATTCGCGACGTCAATCTCAGCTACCTGATGATTGCGCAACAGATGATTCGCCACGACCGCGCGGAAGCGATTTTCCGCCTCGGCATCAGCGGCGAGATCGCCGATCTGCTGGCGGGCATGAGCAATGCCCAGGTGCTGAAGCTGGCAAGCTGCAACGTCATGCTGTCGCGCTTCCGCTTTACCGACACCGAGATCCTCTCGACCCTGCTGCGCGACAAGGCGGGCAATGCGACCGCGCCGGTCCATGCTTCGATCATCATGTCGTCGCAGGCGCCGGAAACGATCCTGTAAGGACGACAGGCGAGGCCATGTCGATCCTGTCCCTTCGTGCCGTTGGTTGCGTCGCGTTGCGCCTTGCCGCAGCGGCGTACGCCTGTCGGCTGACGGGAGAGCGCTGACATGCACGCCCTCGAATTGCGGGACAACGCCCTGCAGTGGGAAACCGAGCGGCAGAACCGCCTCTTGCAGAGCGCCGCGGAGCAAAAAAAGAAGCAGGCGCGGCTCGAAGCCGTCCAGCGGCAGCAGGCACCCGCAGCGGGAACCGAAGCTGCTCCCGCCATGCAGTTGAATGAGTGGGTGGACAAGGTCAACGCCATCCCGGAGATTCGCTCGGCACTGATTCCGCTGGATGACGCGGATGGCTGGAGCAAACCGTTTTCCCTCGCCAAGGCCGATATGGAGCCTTGGTTTTCGTTTTTCAAAGGCTATCGCCAGTCGCGCCTGTTCATGAGCCAGGCCGCGCCCGACGCCGCCAATCCCGACGCCGCCACCATCGATTACCCGGTGCGCGCGCTCCTGGAACTCAAGAACGCCGACACCCGCATCATCACGGAGCCGCCTGTTCAGATCAACGGGCAGGTCGAGTACTTCGACACCGACGGCTCGCTGAACGCCGGCTACGATGCCAGCGAGTTCAGGGCGTTGTTGCGCGGCGCCATCCTCACCCACGACAAGCAGTTGAAGCTGGCCGAGGAGAAGGGGCGCGCCATGGGTGACGCCTTGTACGACGCATTGATGGGCGAGGGACACTCCAATCTTATCGGGGCCTGGGAGAAGGTGTTCCATCGCAAGCCCAATATCGATGAATTGCACCAGATGCTGACCTCGGGACGTGTCCGCGTCGCGGCGGACAGGAAGGCGGCCGCCGTTGCGGCAAGGAAGACCGCCGCGGAGATCCCGCCGGCAACGCCTGCACCGCGTCCTGCTCCAGAACGCAGGGCGGCCATTCCACCGGTTGAAGTCCAGCATGTGCCGCGGCCGGTGCCGGTCGCCCAAATGGATACGGAAGACGATGAAGACGACGAAGATGACGTCGTTACGCTTTTCAGCCCCAAGAAAAAGAGCGGACTTCCGCGCAAGGTCTTGTGGTCGGTTGCGCATGCCGCGATCGGCTTCGTCGCGGTCGCTGCCTACATCTATCTGTTCTAGCAAATACGGGGCAATTGCTCCCCGCTGAGCCAGTCTACGTTCCGCCGCCCCCCAAATGCCGTCCGCATCTGGACGAAACAGTTCGTATCCTCACGGACCTCACCAATGATGGCGGCATCCCTGCCGAGCGGGTGTGACCGCATGGCATCCAGCAGGCGAGGCGCATCCGTAGCGCTGCAAATGGCAACAAGCTTGCCTTCATTGGCGACATAAAGCGGATCAAGGCCCAGCATCTCGCACGCCGCCCGCACTTCCTGCCGCACCGGCAGCGCGCGCTCATCGATATCGATCCCGACCTGTGACTGCCTGGCGAATTCATTCAGGGTTGTCGCCAGGCCGCCACGCGTCGGATCGCGCAGGCAATGGATGTCCGGCACGGCGGCGACCATCGCCGCGACGAGGCGATGCAGGCTCGTAGTATCGGAGGCGACCGATGTCGAAAAGCTCAGGCCCTCGCGCTGCGACATGACGGCAATGCCATGGTCGCCCAGCGTGCCGCTTACGAGGACTTTGTCGCCGGGTCGCGCACGATTGCCGGAGATGTTCACGCCCGGCGGCACGATCCCCACGCCGGTTGTCGAGATGAACACGCCGTCGCCCTTGCCTTGCTCGACCACCTTGGTGTCGCCGGTCACGACAGGCACGCCAGCCTCACGTGAAGCGGCAGCCATCGACTCCACGATCCTGCGCAAGTCCGCCAGTGGAAAGCCTTCCTCCAGGATAAACCCCGCAGCGAGGGTCAAAGGCGTTGCGCCTGCCATTGCCACGTCATTGATCGTTCCGTGCACCGAGAGACATCCGATATCGCCGCCCGCAAAGAAGAGTGGCGACACGACATGGCTGTCGGTTGCCATCACCATGCGCCCGGCCGGGACGGTGAAGGCTGCCTGGTCGTTCATCTGACGGAGGGCTGCGTTGTCGAAGGCCGGCAGGAAGAGTTCGTCGATCAGCTGCGCCATCGCACGGCCACCGCTGCCATGGCTCATTTCCACGCGGCCGTGCTTGAAATCGAGACGGCGGGCATATCCGGGTTTGATGCTGCTCATGCGTTTGCTTCCACAATCGGGATGGTGAATCGGCCAAAGGTGTAATAGGCGGCGCAAGCGCCTTCGGAGGAGACCATGCAGGCGCCGACCGGGTTCTCCGGGGTGCACACGGTGCCGAAAATCTTGCAGTCCTTCGGTTCCTTCCTGCCGCGCAGGATAGCGCCGCATTCGCAAGCCTTGGCATCGGCAACCGCGCGTCTTTCGAGCGTGAAGCGCGCTTCGGCGTCGAACTGGCGATAGCGTTCGCGCAGCTGAAGCGCCGACCAGGGCACTTCACCGAGACCACGCCATTCGAAACTCGGCCGTAATTCGAACATGTCTTCCACCATGGCCTGCGCCTTGCGGTTGCCTTCGGCGGTGACGGTACGCGTGTACTCGTTTTCGACCTCCGCCCGCCCTTCGTTAAGCTGGCGAATCAGCATACGTACCGATAGCAGCACATCCAGCGGTTCGAAGCCGGCAATGACCAGTGGCTTGCGATAACGCGCGGTGAACGCATCGTACGGCTTGCTGCCGATGATGGTCGACACATGCGCAGGCCCGACGACACCGTGGACCAGCGACGCGTCCTCGTCTTCCGCGCTGAGGATGGCGTCGAGTGCCGCCGGCGTCAGCACGTGGTTGCAGAACACGCTGAAGTTGGGCAGTCCGAGCGCCTCGGCCTTCTTGACCGCAACGGCCGTCGTCGGCGTGGTCGTTTCGAAGCCGATGCCGAAGAACACGACTTCCTTGTCCGGATTCTGCTGTGCGATCGTCACTGCGTCGAGGCTCGAATACACCATGCGGATATCCGCGCCCCGCGCCTTCGCCTTCAAGAGGCTCATCTGGCCCGATGCAGGAACGCGCAAGGTATCGCCGAAACTGCACAGGATGACGTTCGGACGGGATGCGATGTCGATCGCATTGTTGATGCGTCCGATGGGCAGGACGCAGACCGGGCAGCCGGGGCCATGGATCATGCGTACGTTGCGCGGCAGCAGGTCGGGCAGGCCGTAACGCGCGATGGCATGCGTGTGCCCACCGCAGAACTCCATCAGGTTGTATTGCCGTTCGGGATCCACTTCCCGGCGGATGGCGGCGCCAATGGCCTGCGCCAGTTCGCCATCGCGGAACTCATCGATGTACTTCATGATCCAGCCTCCGGCAGCATGCCGGCTTCCGCCATCACGCGCAGGGTTTCTTCCGCTTCCTCGGGATCGAGCCGCTGCAACGCGCAGCCGACGTGCAGCACGACATAATCGCCGACGACGATGTCATCCACGAGCGCCAGCGAGATTTCCTTGCGCACGCCGCCGACATCGACCAGCGCCATCTGTTCCGGCCGCAGTTCGACGACCTTGACGGGTATTGCGAGGCACATGCCTTGCTCCTTTACGAATCCAGTTGTTGAAGCGCGACCCATGCCTGACCGAGGCTGAGGCCGCCATCGCCGGGCGGTGCCGCCGCCGCTTCGAATACGCGCAGGCCCTGTGTTTCCAGGCGCGCGCGCAGGGCGGCGCTCAGCAGCGCGTTGATGAAACATCCTCCGCCCAGCACGACGTCCTCCACGCCGTGCGCAGACGCCATTCGGGCGACCCATTCCGCCAGCCCGGCCGCGAAGGTGGCGTGGAAGAGGGCGGCAGCCTGGGCCTTGTCATCCATGCCTGCAATCACGGAGAGCAGCGGCATCATGTCCAGGACGCCTCCCGCGATGGCATAGCCTTGCTGCAGTGGTGCAACCTCGCCGAGCCCGACCGGCAGGCCTTCCAGCAAGGACGCTGCCTGTCCCTCGAAAGTCGTCACCTTGCTTACCCCGAGCAGTCCGGATGCCGCATCAAACAGGCGGCCCGCGCTACTGGTTCGTGGGGAGTTCAGGTTCCTTTCAAGCATGGTTGCGATTGCCGACGAGGCAGGACCGAATCGCGCCGTGATCTGCTCGCGTTGTCCCATTTCGAACAGCGCCGACGCGGCCATTCGCCAGGGTTCGCGTGCTGCGCGGTCTCCGCCGGGCAGCGGGAGCGGACGCAAGTGGCCAAGGCGCCGCATGGCTGCGCCCTCCGCAAGCAGCAGTTCGCCTCCCCAGGCGCCGCCGTCGCTGCCCAGTCCAAAACCGTCGAGCGCAACGCCGAGCGCCGGGCCCCGCAAGCCGTGTTCGGCCATCACTGCGGCGACATGGGCGTGGTGGTGCTGGACCTCGACCACGGGCAGGCCGCGTTCGGCCGCGAGGGCGTACGCGAATCGCGTGCTGTGGAAATCGGGATGCAGGTCGCAGGCAACCCAGCGGGGCTCGACCTGCAGGATGTCGAACAGGTGGGTCACCGTCGTGTCGAAGGCCGCGCAAGCCATGCGCGTTTCGAGGTCGCCAATGTGTTCCGACAGGAAGGCTTCGCCGCGCCGCGCAACGCATACTGTGTTGTTGAGGTACCCGCCGACGGCAAGGCCCGCGGCTCCAGTGGTTGCCAGCCGCACCGGCGAGGGCACGTAACCGCGCGAGCGGCGGACAAACTGGACATGCCTGGTCGAGGTGGGGCGCACGACGCTGTCGTCGCAGCGAATCAGGATCTCGCGGTCGTGCAGCAGGAAGGCATCGGCAATCCCCGACAGGCGTTCCAGCGCTTCGTCATTGCCCGTCACCAGCGGTTCGCCATGCGGGTTGGCGCTGGTCATTACGAGGACGGTCGGTTGCGGAGCGTCCAGCCACTGCGTGCCGTACGGGCGGCCCGCTGCTTCGTGGAACAACAGGTAATGCAACGGTGCGTAGGGCAGCATGCAACCGAGCGAAGCGAGTTGCGGGGCGACACCGGGAAGCATGGCGTCGCAGTCCGCACGTTTAGGCAGCAGCACGATGGGACGCTGCGCAGAGGAAAGTAGCATGGCCTCGGTCTCGCGCATGTCTGCGAACACCGGGATCGACGCGAGATTGGCAAACATGACCGCGAACGGTTTCTCTTCGCGTGCCTTGCGTTCGCGTAGCCTGCGCACCGCGTCTCCATTACGGGCATCGCAGGCGAGGTGGAAACCGCCGAGACCTTTGACCGCGAGAATTTCACCTCGCGCCAGCCGTGCGAGGGCTGCCGCAATGACGTCTTCCTCCTGCACCAAGTGGCCGGACGCGTCGGCCATCCAGATTCGCGGGCCGCACGAAGGGCAGGCATTCGTCTGCGCATGGAAGCGGCGATTGCCCGCATGCTCACGCTCGTCGCGGCACTGCGGGCATTCGGTAAAGGCGGCCATGCTGGTATTTGCGCGGTCATAGGGAAGTCGCGCGCTGATGGTGTAGCGCGGCCCGCACTGAACGCAATGCGTGAAGGGATGCCGGTAGCGGCGGTTTGACGGATCAAACATGTCGGCAAGGCAGTCCTCGCAGACAGTGCTGTCCGGCGAAATCGAGGTGGCAGTGACGTCCGCGGTGCTGTCGATGATGGCAAAGCCGGCCGTGCTCACTTCGGTCGTACGCGTCTCGCGTTCGATGCGCTCAATCCGAGCGGCACGGGGAAGCTCACGGGTGAGGCGATGAACGAAGCGTTCCACTTCAGCCTGCCTTCCCTGGACTTCAATCTCGACGCCGATCCCGATGTTCCGCACCCAGCCGTCCAGCGACATGCCGGTCGCCAGGGTGAAGACGAAGGGGCGGAAGCCGACGCCCTGTACCTGCCCGTACACACGGAGTCCGGCGCGAACCGTGCCGGACAGGTCGAGATCGGTCGGAGCGTCCATGGTCGTCAGCCCCGCGCGGCGGCGTCCTCGATCCATTCGTACCAGGCCGGCATGCCGTGTCCCGACGTGGCCGACACTTGCAGTACCTGTATTTGCGGATTGACCCGGCGCGCGTTGGCGATGCACTGTTCGACATCAAAGTGCAGGTAAGGCAGCAAGTCCACCTTGTTCAGCAGCATCAGGCTCGCGGCGCGGAACATGTCGGGGTATTTGAGCGGCTTGTCTTCGCCCTCCGTCACCGAGAGTACGACGACCTTGTGCGCTTCGCCGAGATCAAATCCCGCCGGACAGACGAGGTTGCCGACGTTTTCGATCATGACGATGCTGCCGTCCTGCGGCGCAAGGCGGGTGAGCGCGGCGCGAACCATGGCCGCGTCGAGGTGGCACCCCTTGCCGGTGTTGATCTGGATCGCTGGCGCGCCCGTCGCACGGATGCGGTCCGCGTCGTTCGTCGTCTGCTGGTCGCCCTCGATGACGGCAATCCGGTGCCGGTCGCGCAAGGCGAGGATCGTTTCGGTCAGCAGCCTCGTCTTGCCGGAACCGGGACTGGACAGCAGGTTGAGGGCGAGGATGCGCTGTCCGGCGAGCTGCCGGCGGTTCTCCTCGGCGTATTGGTTGTTCCTGGAAAGAATATCCTGTTCGATCTGCACCATGCGCCCTTGCGACAGGCCGGCTGCGTGGGAATGCGCGGGCCCGAGGCCGAAGTGCAGGCCGCGTTCCTCTTTCACGACCGGCGCCGCCGGTTTGCGGAAATGGTATCCAAGAGAGGCAGGATGCAATGCACCGAAGGGCTTGAGCCGTTTCAGATCGCTTTCATCATCGCCTTCAATGCGCAATTCACCCGTTGCGCAGCCACAAGTCGTACACATAACACCCTCTAGACAACATCCAGTTCCTTGACGCGCAAACCCCTGCCACCTTCGACCTGTACGGCGACGCTGCCGCATTGCGGGCAGGCGTCGATCAGGTTGGCGACCGGATGCACGCTTCCGCACTCCGGACAGGTGCCCTTGCCCGGCACCTCGACAATCTCCAGTCGCGCGCCTTCCGCCAGCGTGTCGCGCGTGACGGCGTCAAAGCAGAAGCGCATTGCATCCGGTTCCACGCCGGCCAGGCTCCCGACTTCAATCCACACTGCGCGCACCTTCGTGAACTGTTGCGCGACGGCAGCGTCCTCGATGATCTGGATCACGCTCTCGGCAAGCGACAATTCATGCATGGCAGCCCGCAGTGCAATGGGTGGAAAGCCATTTTTCCACTGTTGAAAGCGCCGCGGCGAGATTTTTTTCTGCCTGCGGTGACAGCGGCACGCCGAGGTCGAAGTCGTATCCGCGGATGCCGAGAAGAAAGGCCGGCGGCGCATCTTCGCCGTGGAAGTTGCGGTAGACCGCGAGCAAGGCCGCTGGCGAAAGAGCGTGCGAGGAAATCGACGCGTCTTCTTTCGCCACCAGCGGCCCGAAGAAAAACGGCTCCGTGCCGTTGGCAGCCGCATCGATGAACACGATGCGCTCACGCCCGGCCAGGTCGGTCACGAACTCGATCTGGAGCTGGAAGTCCGTGACCGTTTCGACGTCGCCCCATTCCGGATGCCCGGCTGCAAGCCGCTCGATCGCTTCAATGGCGGCCGGCCCCAGCGCGTCGTCGCCGCGACTCGGATTGCCGTAACCGATGATGAGGGTAGGTGCGGTCATGATGGCACGCTCAGTCGCGCGTGAGGCTGTGCACCACCCGGCCCTCGGCGTCGACCAGCTCGGCCGTCAGCGGCATCTTGCCCAAGGCATGCGTAGCGCAGGAAAGACAGGGATCGAAGGCACGAATCGCCACCTCCACGTGGTTCAGCAGTCCCTCGGTGATCTCGTTGCCGTCAAGGTACTGGCGGGCCACGGTGCGGATCGCTTCATTCATTGCCTGGTTGTTATGCGTGGTCGACACGATCAGGTTGCACATCGTCACCAGGTCGTTGTCGTCGACCTCGTAGTGATGGATCAGCGTGCCGCGCGGCGCCTCGATCACGCCCACGCCCTGATGCGCGCGCTTGCCCGTGGCGACGAGATCCTTGCCCAGCAGGTCGGGATCATCCAGCAGGTCGCGGATGACTTCGGCAGCGTGCAGCAGCTCGATCATGCGCGCCCAGTGATAACCGAGCGGGGCGTGCATCGGCCCTTCGGAGTACGCGATGAATTCCTTGCGCTCCTGTTCCGCCAGCGGCGTCGGGATGAAGTCGCAGTTCTGGATGCGCGACAGCGGGCCGACGCGGTACCAGCCGTCCGCCGGGCCGATGGATTTCAGGTACGGGAACTTCATGTAGCTCCAGGGCTTGACCTCTTCCTGGATCAGGGACTCGTACTGCTGGTAGTCGACGCCGTCGAACAGGATCGCGCCCTTGTCGTCGCGCACGCGCAGCGTGCCGTCGTAGAAATCGAGTGCGCCACTGCGGCCGACGAGCGACATCATGCCCGAGCGGAAGCTGCCGAAGCTGTCGTACAGCGCTGGGTTCTGGCGATGCAGGTCCTTCACCATCTGCACCGAAGCAACGCCCCAGTTCACGATCTCGTCGATGTCTTTCCTGAGCTGGTCGCGTTCTTCGGTGCTGAGCGACTTGTTCATGCCGCCCGGAATGGAACCGGTGCCATGCACACGCTTGCCGGAGGTGATGCGGATCACTTCCTGGCCATACTTGCGCAGCAGCACGCCGCGCTTGGCGGCCTCCGGATACTGGCGCGCGACGCCAACGATGTTGCGCAGTCCGACTTCGCTGTCGAAGCCGAAGAGCAGGTCGGGCGAGCACAGGTGGTACAGGTGCAGGGCATGCGACTGCAGCATCTGGCCGTAGTGCATCAGGCGGCGCAGCTTCTCGGCAGCCGGCGTGATCTGTTTTGCGCCGACGATCAGGTCGAGCGCCTTCGATGCCGCCAGGTTGTGACTGACCGGGCAGATGCCGCACAGGCGCTGCACCATCACCGGCACTTCCCAATAGGGACGGCCTTCGATGAATTTTTCAAAGCCGCGGAACTCCACGATGTGCAGGCGCACCTGCTGTACCTGATTCTTGTCGTCGAGCAGGATCGTGACCTTGCCGTGGCCTTCGACGCGCGACACCGGTTCGATCGCGACGCGACGCAGGTTTTCCGGTTGGGCCGCTGTTTCGAGGTTGGAAATCATAAGGGTGTTCTCAATCGAAATGGATCAGCGGGTAATCGAGGTTGGGCTCGCGTCCGCCCAGCAGGTCGGTCAGCACCTTCCAGATGGTGTCGGCGGAGGGCGGGCAACCGGGGATGGAGTAATCCACATGGACGACTTCATGCAGCGGATACACCTTGTCGAGCAGCAGCGGCAGTTCCGGATCGTTGGGAATGCCGGAGTTGCTCATGCCCCGGCGGTCGACATAGACCTTGTTCATGACATCGTCAAGCGGGAGCGCGTTGCGTTGCGCGGGAAGACCGCCGTTGATCGCGCAGGCGCCAATCGCAATCAGCGTCTTGCAGTTGGCGCGGAACTCGCGCAGCACATGCACGTTCTCCGCATTGCAGAGACCGCCTTCGATGATGCCGATGTCGCACGGTCCGCAATGCTTGATGTCGGTCAGCGGCGAACGGTCGAACTCGACCAGGTCGATCAGCTGGAGGAGGCGTTCGTCGATGTCCAGGAAGGACATGTGGCAGCCGAAACATCCGGCCAGCGACGTCGTGGCGACGCGAACCTTGGGTGGGGCGGGGGCTGTCACGTCTTTTCCTTTCGTTCAATGGCGGTGAACACGCTGATCGGCTTCTCATCATAGGTGCGCTCGCCGATCGGCACCGCAAAACCCTTGCGTTTGGGCAGGATGGCGCCCACCGGACAGACTTTCGCAGCCTTGTCGTCGGCCGAGAACTCCGTGTCGCCAAGCTTGCCCGACGCGGAGTTGACGATCAGACGGGTATGGATGCCGCGACCGCTCAGGCCGAAGATGTTCTTTCCATCCACGTCCCGGCTGGCGCGCACGCACAGCGAGCACAGGATGCAGCGGTTGGTGTCGAGCAGGAAATCGGGATGGGACGCGTCGACCGGGCGGTTCGGGAAGAACTGCGGGTAATGCGGCGTCATCATCTTCATGTCGTAGGCCGTGGCCTGCAGTTGGCAATTGCCGCTCTTTTCGCACGACGGGCAGAAGTGGTTGCCTTCGACAAAGAGCATCTGGATCAGGGACAGCCGCTCTTCATGCAGCACCGCCGAATCGCTCTCGACCACGAGGCTCTCCTGCGCGAGCGTGGTGCACGACGCGATGAAGCGTTCGCCGACCTTGACCGTGCATACCTTGCACGAGCCGTGCGCCTTCATGTCCGGGTGGTAGCACAGGTAGGGAAGGTAATGGCCGGCGTCCATAGCTGCCTGGATGATGGTCTGCCCGGGGGTGAACGGGATTATCTTCCCGTCAAGGGTAAATGAATGTTCACTCATGTTCTTCACCAAAATGGGCTGCGGCATCGTCGCGCTGGGTCAGGCGACGCGCCGGTGCAAGGGCGCCGTCGAGATCGAAGGCGGGCACGAAGTTCTTGTGCACCAGCCGGCGCTCGTACGCTGGCCGGAACTTGGCGATGGTTTCCAGTACCGGGTTGCATGCCGAATGGCCGAGTCCGCAGTGGCTGAGCTTGAAGAGGTGCTTGTTCAGGTCCTTGATTTCCATGAAATCGGCCGGCGAGCCTTTGCCTGCTTCCAGCTTGTCCATCATGTTCACAAGCAACGACGTGCCGACGCGACAGGGTGTGCAGAAGCCGCAGCTTTCGTGCGCGAAGAAGTGCGTGAAGTTGCGCGCCACTTCGAACATGTCGCGGCTGTTGTTGAACACCATGAAGGAACCGGCGGTCGGAATATCCTCGAAGGCAATCTTGCGCTCGAATTCATCCGGTGCGATGCAAACGCCGGCGGCGCCGCTGATCTGCACCGCCTGCACGTTGTACGCGCCGCAATCGGCCAGGACCTGCGCGACCGTGACGCCGAATTCGTATTCATAGATTCCCGGACGGTCGCAATCGCCGGAAATGCTCAGGAGCTTGGTGCCGGTCGATTTCGGCGTTCCCAGCTTCGCGTACCACTCGCCGCCCTTGCGCGCGATCATGCACGTCTTGAGCAGCGTTTCGACGTTGTTCACCACCGTGGGCTGGTTGAGATAGCCGCTGGTGACGGGGAAGGGCGGGCGGTTGCGGGGCGTGCCACGCTTGCCTTCCAACGATTCGATGAGCGCCGATTCCTCACCGCAGACATAGGCGCCTGCGCCAAGGTGGATCTCGATGTCGAAATCGAATCCCTGTTTTCCCTGGATGGCTTTGCCAAGCAAGCCTTGGGTGCGGCGACGCGCAAGCACCGCGTTCAGCGGTTCCAGCAGGTAGCGGTATTCACCGCGCAGGTAGAGGAAGCCGCGGCGTGCGTTGATGACGGATGCACAGATCGTCATGCCTTCAAACACCTGGTCGGCGCAAGAGGTCAGCAGCACCCGATCCTTGAACGTACCCGGTTCGCCTTCGTCCGCGTTGCAGACGACGTAGTGATCGGTCCCGGCCGCCTTGCGGCACAGTTCCCACTTCAGGCCGGTATGGAAGCCCGCGCCGCCGCGTCCGCGCAGGTTCGATGCCTTGATCTGTTCCAGCATGCCGTCGCTGCCGAGGGCAAGCGCGGCAGCGATTGCTTCGCCGGGCTTGAAGCCATCTTTCAGCAGGACGTCCGCACGCCGGATGTTGTCCGTGACCTGGAAAAATCCGCATGGCCAATGGTCAACGGGTACCTCCTTGCGGATCAGTTCGCAGATCTGGTCGATGCGTTCCGCTGTCAGGCGGCTAATGGCACGCGTGTTGACCAGCATGGCAGGACCCTGGTCGCACATGCCGGTGCATGAGGTGGTGTCGATGCTGACCAGCCCATCCTGCGAGACCTCGCCGCGCTTGATCCCGAAATGCGCCGCCATGCGGTCGAGCAGGGCCATGTTGCCGAGCATGCGGTCGGTGATGTTGTCGCTGAACAGCACGCGGTACTTGCCGACCGGTTCGGTGTACAGGAAGGAGTAGAAGCCGGCGACCGCCTCGATCTTCGTCCGCGGAACGTCCATCGCAGCCTCAAGGGTGCTGATCGCGTCGGGCGAAATCCATCCTTGCTGTTCCTGCACTTCGCGCAATATCTGCAACAGGTAATTGGGGTCGGCGCCGTAGCGTTCGACGATGGCGCCCAGGGGGCTGCCGGCGCCAATGCGCGGATCGGTCATGTCTGCTGGTCCTTGAATGAATGACTGCCTGAAAGCTTCTGCCCCGATTGGAGGAAAGTCAATGAACTCGATCAAACAAGCCAAAGTGCCTTTGCATAAGGATTGTCCACATCCCGTTTCGGACGTGAAATGGCTGAAATGCCGGCATTTTCGGCAGACGCGGGGTTTCAAAAAATTATTGCACTTTCACTATATGCCGAAAATTGCGTGCGCCAAACAGTGCAGTCCGAACCCCGCGAATATGATGAATGAAGACGACGCTCCCTCATCGCTTAACCATGGAGGTACCAATGACGGCAAGTGCAGGGCGCTCCGCGGCGCCGGGAGGCATACAACTGACTCCCCGTTCGGGCAAGGATTTCGTCAATGAAGTTCAGGTTCCCTGGACCCCTTGGGTCATGCCGGGAACCAGCTTCAAGCTTTTCTGCGTCAACTACCAGACCGGCGGATTTACCATGCTGCTGAAAATCGAGCCCGGTGCTGACACTCGGGTTTACAAGCATATCGGCGCAAGCGAGGCGTTCCTGCTTGAGGGCGATATTCGCTGCAATGAAATCGACCGGGGAACCGCCGGCGACTATTTCTATAAGGGCGGTGGTGTCGTGGACAGGCCGCGCACGGCAAATGGCTGCATACTATTCGCCATGGCCCACGGCCCGAGCGTCGAGCTGGATCCGGGTGGCCAAGTGATTCTGTCTGTCGATGCCACGACCATGATGCAGCTCGCTCGTGCAAACCGCGCGCACGAGCATGTCGCGGAGGTCGGCAAGATCTAGTACAGAACCCCCGATGTCGGCACTTTCCTCATTTCTGCTTTCTCTCTTCCCTTGCGGCGGCCACCGTGCTTGATCGTACGCCCGGCGTCCGCCCGTATCGTTGATTCGCTTCCTGCTCCTGGCTCCTGCATCGCCCGCCTGACCGCGCGTCATCTCCCGGCCGCATCCAGTTTTCAAAAAAATCGCGATTTCTCTCTTATGCCGGACATGCGCCCGGCGCGCAGTCCAGCGCCTGATGGCGCGACTAATATTTAATCAGGCGATTTGCCTTTACATCATAAATTCGAGGAGACAGTGATGAATGCACCCGTCATGACAGCAGTATCCGAAAGCGACCGTTTGCTTTCCGCACGCACCGGTAAAGACTTCTGCAACGAAAAGGACGTTCCCTGGACACCCTGGGTGATGCCCGGCACCTACTTCAAGCTGTTTTGCGTCAACTACCAGACCGGCGGATTCACGACGCTGCTCAAGATCGATCCGGACTTCCGGGCGCCGGTCCACAGGCATCTCGGCGCAGCGGAGGCATACATCCTGGAAGGTGGCTTCTATTACGACGAAGACGACCAGGGCATGGCGGGCGACTACACGTACGAAGCGGGCGGCATTACGCACGAGCCGTACTCGACGCACGGATGCGTGATGTTCGCCATCGTCCACGGTCCGAACGTTGGCCTGGATGACAACGGCAATCCGAACTTCGCGATCGACGCCACGATGATGATGCAGATCGCCCGCGAGAACAACGTGCATGCCCACGTTATCGAAGTCGGCAAGGTCGGATAAGAAAAACAGACAACCCACGAGAGGAGGAGGAGCCATGAGAACGAGAATAGAGGGGCGCGGGGTTGCAAGGGGTCGGATCGCTGCCGCTGTGGCAGCCGTATGTTCAGCCGCTGCATGGAGTCCGGCGCATGCCGGGGACTTCACGCTCGGGGAGGGCATCGAAGGCACATGGAGTTTCTCCAGCAGCCTGGGCACCAACGTCCGCATGCAGGGACGCGATCCGGCCCTGACGTCGGCGGGTAACGCCAACCATAACGGCGGCGTCGCCGGCAACGGAGGCGGCACCACCGATGACGGCGACCTGAACTTCGGCAAGCATGACGTGTTCTCCACGGCGCTCAAGATGGTCGGCGATGTGGACCTGCGATACAAGAACGTCGGCGCCCTTGTGCGTGCGAAGGCGTGGTATGACTACACGCTGGCCAACAAGTCCGTTCCTCATGGCAGCTTCGATACCGCTTATGTCCCGGGCAAGCTGGACGACCGGAATTTCGACAAGGTCGCCAAGTTCCAGGGTGTGGACTTGCTCGATGCATTTGTGTATGGCACATGGGATGTAGGCGACACCAACAAGCTCAATTTCCGACTGGGCAACCAGGTCGTGAACTGGGGCGAGAGCATCTTTATCCAGGGCGTCAATGTCATCAACCCCATCGACGTGCCCGCGGCGCGGCGTGCCGGCGCCCAGGTGAAGGAACTCCTGCTGCCGGTGCCGCTTGCGTACGCCAACCTGGGGATGGCCGATGGCCTGAGCCTGGAAGCGTTCTACCAGTTGCGCTGGAAGAAGACGGTCGTTGACGGTTGCGGCACGTTCTTCTCTCCCGCGGACGTCATCAATTGCGGCGGCGCGCAGTTCGGGCCCGACCTGTTCTCCGACAAGGAACTCTACGACGGCGTTCCGGCGTTCGGCGGACTCAACTTCCGCGCAGATCGCCTGGCGGATCGCAAGCCGAAGAACATGGGGCAATACGGCGTCGCGATGCACTACGTCGAACCGACGACGCAAACGGACATCGGGTTGTACTACCTCAATACGCACACACGAGTGCCTTATCTCAGCCTGTCCAGCCAGCCGTCCACGCCCACGTCCCTGTACGGGACGTTGGCGCCGCTTTCGTACGCTATCGATTATTCGGCCGAGAACATCAAGACGATCGGCCTGAGCCTGTCCAATACCATCGGCGGCGTGTCGGTGGGCGCAGAGCTGTCCTATACCAAGGACTTGCCGGTGCAGGTCAATGGCGGCGACCTCGTGCAGTTCGGTATTTCAGGCGGCACGCAAGGCCCGCTGGTCGGATCGCGCGCCTACAACCCGGCTGGCGGCCTGATCCAGGGTTACGACCGCAAGGACAAGGTGCAGTTGCAGCTCGGTGCGATCAACGTGTTCAGCCGTGTCCTTGGCGCCCAGTCGCTGCTGGCCGTCGGAGAAGTGGGCTTCAGCTGGACGCGGGGATTGTCTGACCCGGCCTCCGGCGTCCGTTATGGCCGCGCCTTCACCTTCGGCACGGCATGGTCGCCGACGTACACCAACCCGGCGCTTTCCACCCAGGCCGGCTGCGCGGCGGCAAACACGGCCGGCGGCACCAACCCCGGCAACTGCGACCAGAGCGGCTTCGTCACGCCCTTTGCCTGGGGCTACCGGCTCCTTGGCGAGCTGGAATACGCGAACGCCCTGGCGGGCTGGACGGTCAAGCCGCGCGTGTTCTGGTCACACGACGTGCGCGGCAATTCCGCCGACGGCGCATTCCTCGACGACCGCAAGACCCTGGGAATCGGCGCGAGCATCACCAAGCTGATCGACAGGTGCCGTTGGACGTTCGACGTGGCGTACACCAATTTCCTTGACCGTTCGCGCTGGGACACCAACCGCGACAAGGACTTCCTCGCCGCCAGCCTCAGTGTGTCGTTCTAAAAAAATCAATGGAGACGAACGTGTTCAAAATACATGCAAATACACTGGCGATCCTGTGCTTCGCAGGCGCCATGGCGGGACAGGTCCACGCCAAGTTGAACAGCGATGAGATCGCAAGGCTCGACAAGGACCTGACGCCGGTCGGCGCGGAACGCGCCGGCAACAAGGCCGGTACCATTCCGGAATGGAAGGGCGGGCTCACCAAGCCTCCCGCGGGCTTCGACATTGCGAAGGGACACACCAGTCCGTTCGCGAATGAAAAGCCGCTCTTCACCATCACCGCGCAAAACTGGGAGCAGTACAAGGAACATCTCTCGGCCGGGCATATCGCGATGCTCAAGCGCTATCCGAACACCTACAAGATGCCGGTCTACCCGACCCACCGCACGGCCGCCTTGTCGGATGCCGCCTACGACAAGATCCGCAAGCAGGCGGACAAGGTGGAGCTGACCGGCGGCGGCACCGGGATCGCGAACTGGGGAACCTCTCCCGTACCGTTCCCGATCCCGAAGAATGGCGCCGAGGCGATCTGGAATCATGAAGTGCGGAACCGCGCCGGCGGCATCGATCGCCGCCACCTGATCGGCGCGGTGAATCCAGACGGCTCCTTCAATGCCTACGGCATCGATGAAAGCTGGATCTTTCCCGAAAACATGGACAAGCCGGACGAGAACCGCTTTTTCTATTTCCTCGCCAGGCTGTATGCGCCGTCCGACGTGACGGGCGACGTGGTCCTGATCCATGAGCCGCTGGATTTTTCCAAGGACAGCCGGCTTGCCTGGGTCTACAACTCCGGCCTGCGTCGGGTGCGTCGTGCGCCGCAGATCATTTACGACTCGCCGGGCAGCTTCTCCGAGGGCACGCGGACGGAGGACGACTACGACATGTACAACGGCCCGATCGACCGTTTCGAGTGGAAGCTCGTCGGGAAGAAGGAGATGTACATCCCGTACAACGCCTACGCTTTGCATAGCAAGAGCCTCAAGGCCAAGGATGTGCTGAAGGGGAACCACATTGAGCAGAACCTCGCTCGCTACGAGTTGCACCGCGTGTGGGTGGTGGAGGCGACGCTGAAGCCGGGCGCGCGCCACATTTACGGCAAGCGCGTGTTCTACATCGATGAGGATTCCTGGACCGTCGCCGTCAAGGAGCAGCACGACGGGCGCGGCCAGCTCTGGCGCGTCGGCGAGGCACAGATGATGCAGTTCTACGACGTGCCGCTGCCGTATTACGCGTTCGAGAACATGTACGACCTGCAGGATGGCCGCTACTTCGTCGCCGGCTTCTCGAACGAAGAGAAACCGTGGCGCTTCGCGGCGAAAGCACGGCGCAACGACTTCGATCCTGACGCGCTGCGCCGCGCCGGGACCAAGTGACCCGCGAGGAGACTGTCATGACTCATTCAGCCGCATCGTCATCCCGCAATACGCTTATTCCGCCTCGTATCAGATGGGCGATTGCAGCGGGGTGCGCAGGCATCCTGGCGGCCGGCATGCTTTGGACGCGAGATGGCGCTTCGGCTGCCGCCAACAAGACGCCGCCGGAACTCATCCCGACGGCGTCCGCGGGCGGGCAACCGTTCGACCTGCTCGAAACGCCGGCCCCGCAGTCGCCGCGCGCCGCCGCGCAGCTCATGAATGCGCTTGCGCGGGCCGGGTCGCGGCTCGTTGCGGCCGGCGCGCGCGGGACCATCATCTACTCCGATGACGAGGGAACTAGCTGGAAGCAAGCCTCGGTACCGGTGTCGGTGATGATCACGGGCCTGGCATTCCCGACCGAGAGCAAGGGATGGGCCGTCGGCCACGACGGCGCCATCCTGCACACGGCCGACAGCGGGCAGACCTGGGTGCGGCAGTTCGATGGCGTGGCCGCGGGCAAGCTGATGCTGGCGCATGCGGAAAAGCGCGTGGAACAGCTGCGCAAGAAGGTGGATGGGCAAAAGGCGCCCTCGGGCGAGCTTGCCGATGCCCTGGAGGCGGCGGAGGATGCGCTGGCCGGTATCGAGTCCGCATCGCGCTTCGGTCCGTCGCGTCCGCTCCTGGGAACGTGGTTCAAGGATGAGAACGAGGGATATGCGGTCGGTTCGTTCGGCATGGCGTTTTCCACGCAGGACGGCGGCAAGACCTGGACGCTGATGTCCGACCGCTTCCCCGATGCGGGCGAGCGCCACTACTACACGATTACATCGCCGATGCACGGCGTCATCCTGATCGCGGGCGAGGAAGGCACCATCCTGCGGTCGGCCGATGGCGGCAAGACCTGGCGCGAGCAGCCCTCCCTGACCAAGGGAAGCATCTATGGACTATTGACCAGCCGGCATGAAGGGAAAACGCGGGTGCTGGCATTCGGCTTCGGCGGCGTGCTGTTCCGCAGCGAGGATTTCGGCGCCACGTGGTCCCAGATTGAACTCGACACCAAGAGCGCGCTGTACGGCGGCGCCGCGCTGGACGGCGGCAGCGTGCTGGTCGCAGGGAACAACGGTGCGCTTGTCAGCAGCGAGGATGGGGGTGCTTCATTTGCCTTCACCCGAACTGCCGGCGGGCGACCGTTGACCAGCGTGGCGAGATTGAAAACCGGCGTGCTGCTCGCCGGATGGGGCGGCGTCATTCAACAGGGAGTAGAGCGATGAACAAGCCTGTGCATTCCGCCGACACGGCCGGGAAGGACGCGGGTGGCGGCCCGCTGCATCAACTGGAACAATTCCTGGCCCACCTCCTGTTTCAACATCGGAAGGGCGTGCTGATCCTCTTTTCCGTGCTCACCGTTCTGTTCGCGTGGCAAGCGTCGTCGCTGCGGCCGAGCGCCAGTTTCGAGAAGATGATTCCCACCCGTCATCCCGCCATCGTCAACTACCTCAAGCACGAGGGCGAGCTGCGCGGACTGGGCAATGTGGTGCGCGTGATCGTGCAGAGCCGCAATGGCGACATCTTCACGCGGGAGTTCCAGGAGGTGTTGCGGAGCGCCACGGACGAAATATTCTACATTCCGGGCGTGGACCGAGCGGCGATGCGGTCGGTATGGACGCCCAATGTACTGTGGGGGGAGGTAACGGAAGAGGGTTTCGAAGCCGGGCCCGTCATTCCGCAGGGCTATGACGGTTCGATGGCGGCGCTGGACCAGCTGCGGCTGAACGTCTACCGGTCGGGCGAGGTGGGATCGCTGGTGGCGAACGACTTCAAGTCGGCATTGATCCTCGTGCCGCTGCTCGAACGCAATCCCGATACCGGCGAGGCGCTGGACTACGCAAGGTTCTCGAAAGACCTGGAAGAAAAGGTGCGACGCAAATACCAGAACGCGGACATCGAAATCCGCATCGTCGGCTTCGCGAAAGTGATCGGCGAGCTGATCGACGGCGCGGTACCCATCCTCGGTTTCTTCGGCCTGACCCTGCTCCTGACCGCTGGCTTGCTGTACTACTATTCGCGCTGCGCCCGCAGTACCGCCACCACGATCTTCTGCTGCCTGGTCGCGGTGGTCTGGCAGCTCGGCTGTGTCGCGCTGATGGGGTATGGCCTCGATCCCTATTCGATACTCGTGCCCTTCCTCACGTTCGCCATCGGCATCAGCCATGCGGTGCAGAACATCAATGCGACCGCGCTGGCGGTGGCGAATGGCGCCGGACGCATTGAGGCCGCCAAGGCGTCGTTCCGCACGCTGTTCGTCGCCGGCACGGTTGCCCTGCTGTGCGATGCCGTGGGGTTCGCCACGCTGCTCATCATCGACGTGGGCGTCATCAAGGAACTGGCGATTGCCGCGAGTATCGGCGTGGCCGTCATCATCTTCACCAAGATGTTCCTGCTTCCCGTGCTCATGTCCTACACGGGCGTCAGTCCGGCGGCCGTCACACATGCACGGAACAAGTGCAGCAGCGTATCCGGCATTTGGCGCGCCGTCGCCCGCTGCGCGGAGCCGAAGACAGCGGTTGCGGTAGTGCTCGTCAGTGCGGCAGTCCTGGCATTCGGCTTCATCGCCAGCCGCGACCTGCGCATCGGCGATCTGGATCCCGGCGCCCCGGAACTGCGCAAGGACTCGCGCTACAACCGTGATGTCGACTATCTCGTCACGCACTATGCGACCAGTACCGACATGCTGGTGGTCATGACGAAGACGCCGGCCCAGGGATGCCGCGACTACCAGGTGCTGGCCGGCATGGACCTGCTCGCCGCCGAGCTGGAGAAGATTCCGTCGGTGCAGCGCACCCAGTCCGTTTCGGATTTTGCCTACCGCGTCCTGGCAGGCAACAACGAAGGCAACCTGAAATGGTACGCCATCAGCCGCAACAAGTACGCCCTGGGCAGCGCGTTCAACAAGACGCCCAAGGAATATATCGGCAGCAATTGCGCAATGACGCCCTTCATCGTCTACCTGAACGACCACAAGGCGGAAACCCTGTCCGAGGTCATGAAGGCGGTACGCGACTTCAGCCGGACCAACGACTCGGAACAGGTGCGCTTCGTGCTCGCCGGCGGCAACGCAGGCATCGAGGCGGCCACGAACGAGGTGATCAAGGAAACGGAACGCACCATGCTCCTGCTGGTGTATGGCATCGTCGGCTTGCTGCTGCTGCTTGAATTCCGCTCATTCAAGGTCATGGTCTGCATTATCGTTCCGCTGTACATCACGTCGGTGCTGTGCGAAGCGATCATGGCGCGCATGGGGCTTGGGGTGAAGGTGGCGACCTTGCCGGTGATCGCATTGGGCGTCGGCATCGGGGTCGACTACGGCATCTACATCTACAACCGGCTGCAGCAGTACATGGAGCAGGGATACGAGTTCAGCGAAGCCTATGCCAGGACGCTTATGACGACGGGGCGGGCGGTCGCCTTCACCGGGCTGACGCTGGCGGTTGGCGTGCTGACGTGGATCGGTTCGGAGATCAAGTTCCAGGCCGACATGGGCTTGCTGCTGACATTCATGTTCCTGTGGAACATGGTGGGAGCGCTCGTCCTGCTGCCGGCGCTGGCGCGTCTCATCCTCGTGCGCAGGCCCGCACTGGCTGGCGTCCCCGCCTGATCGTCGGGTGACTCAAGAAAAAGGGGCTGCCTTGGCAGCCCCTCATGCATTTCAGAGGCAGTTTTTCGTCGCGTCAATGACGGCGGCCGGCTCTGCAAGATCGACAACGTTGCCGACGAGGGGGACGGATTGTCCGCGGTAAGCGGAGGGCGTCAACGATGTGTGACGCCGGAAGGTGGTGGAAAAGTGCGCCAGGTTCTTGAAGCCCGTCAGGCGGGCAATGTCCCCGATCGGGAGTTGCGGCTGGTCGCGCAGCAGGCTTCGCGCACGCTCCATCCGTGTGGCGAGCACATAGTCATAGGGCGTCTGCCCGATCGTTTCCCGGAAGGCCGACAGGAAATGGCTCTTGGACATGCATGCCAGGTCGGACAGGTCCTTGAGGCAGATGTCGTCGGCGAGCCTGTCATGGATCATCTGCTCGATCTTCTTGAGCACGGAGGGGCGGAGGCGGCCCACTGCGCGCATGGCGAGCAGGTCCGGATCGCTCTTCTTTTTCGAGTAGTTCTTGACGAGGTGGCGGATCACCAGGCTTTGCATCTGGTCGACCAGCAGCGTCTCCATGTGGGTGCCGGAGTCGGAGGATGACGCCGACTCGGTGACGAGCATCCTGAAAAATCCGTCCAGCCAGGGATCGATGACAGAGAAGAAGTCGGTGATACCCAGGGGTTCCCGGGCGTCGTGCGCATCCGCCGAGAAGGCGCCCAGCGCGCTGTCCGGAAAATACAGGTGCAAGACCTGGGTCTTGCCGCGCAGGAGCCAGTCGCATTCCTGGTTGGCCGGTATGAAGGTGACGCTGCCGACCTTGGACCGGGATCCGGTGACGCGGCCTGCGCGCAAGCGCTCCACGTCGGTATTGCCCGAGATGTGATAGCTCAGGACGTGCTCGGTCGTTTTGCGCGGATGCGCAATGCACGGACCGAAGTTGAAGCGGGCGCCGACAACGGAACCGGTATAACTGCTGATGACGTAGTCGGGTGCCGACTGCGTTGCGTCCCCGATGATTTGCGGGGTCGCCAAGAGGGATGCCATGCAAAGTCTCCTAATTTCTTGTTTTTGATGGATGTGGTGCCGGCAGGCATGATTTTTCTTGTTGGATGGCACCTATTCTTGTCACTTTAGTTCATTTTTCAAGGCCTTCAAGACAGGTTGTTTCAGTTTCGGACGATTTTTGGCAACCGCGTGGCAAGCCGCCGAAGCGCTGATAAAAATACGATGCTGCACTCGGTGCGACGTCATCTTCGCGCTTCAACGTATCGTCGATGTACTGTTCGGCGAGGACGCAGGTCGCCTTGTACACGGCGCAGCACAGTTCATACGCGGTCTTGCCCGGCCAGTCCTTGGGAAGCAGGACCAGCGGAAGCTGCGGATCGTGCAGCGTCACGCGGCGGAAAGCATGCGTGACGAGAATGCGTATAGCGAAGGCTTGCTCCGGTTCGATGCCGCCCCTGCCCGCCAGCAGGTCCGTCAATGGCGAGAAGCGCGCGATGAAATGCGCATAGTCCGCGATTGCCGGCGCCAGATCCCAGTATTCATTCACCATGGCATCAGTCGGACGTCCCGACGGCAGGCCCGCATCCTGTGCCCGGCATACATAGACGTCACCCGTCACGCCCACGCGGTGCAGGATTTCATTGAGCGGCTCGTCGTCGCGCCCGGGATGAGCGAACACCATCGGGGCAACCATCGCATAGCCCTGCCACACCAGTTCCCGGCGCAGGCTCGACCGCTGCTCTGTCGTGAGGGATGCCGAGTTCGCCATCAGCAGGGTCCATTTTCCATCCCAGGACTGGAACGACGGGGCATAGATGCGCTCATAGGCACGCTCGAACCGCGGCGCCGATTTCGGGTTGAGCGCGTATTGGCTGCGCCGGCCTTCGCGCTGCGCATCCAGCCAGCCTTCTTCCGCGAGCCGGAAAACGCTCGTGCGCACCAGGCGGTCATTGATCCCGAACGGTGCGAGAAGGTCGATCAGGCTGCCGAGCCAGACCTTGCCTCCATGCGGCGTGATGACGTCGCCGAACAGCGTCATGACCAGCGACTTCGCGCGCGGCGGATCGCTGGCCAGGTAGGCGTCGATCCATTTTTTCAATGTGCTGCTTTTCTTTGTCATGAAAGTGCGTGTGGCATTGAGTTGATCGTGATTTACCGAAAAAAGCGATACGATTTGAATAATATGATACACGAACGCGCGTTTACATTCATGAATACGTATCATATTATCGAATCAATGGAATTCAAGGTTGGCCGGATAAGAAAACGGTTGAATGAACAAAGGAGACTTTCGTGTACGCACAGTTGGTTGAAACCGGCGTCAAGGCGCTGCGTTCCGCGGAGGAGATGGCGCCCGAGGAGCGCGCATTTCAGCAGCGTATCGATGCGGGCGTGAAGATCGAGCCGAAGGATTGGATGCCGGCGGCGTACCGCAAGACGCTCATTCGCCAGATATCCCAGCACGCCCACTCCGAGATCGTCGGCCAGTTGCCGGAGGGGAACTGGGTGACGCGCGCGCCGACGTTGCGGCGCAAGGCCATCCTTCTGGCCAAGATCCAGGACGAAGCCGGCCACGGACTCTATCTGTATTCGGCGGCGGAGACCCTCGGCGTGTCGCGGGAGGCGTTGGTGGAGGACTTGCATGCCGGCAAGGCGCGGTACTCGAGCATCTTCAATTATCCGACGCTTACTTGGGCCGACGTGGGGGCAATCGGATGGCTGGTCGATGGCGCGGCTATCGTCAACCAGATCCCCTTGTGCCGCTGCTCTTTCGGGCCCTACGCGCGGGCAATGATCCGTGTCTGCAAGGAGGAATCGTTCCATGCACGGCAGGGGTACGACATCATGCTTTCGCTCTGCCGGGGCACGCCCGCGCAGAAGCAGATGGCGCAGGACGCGCTGAACCGCTGGTGGTGGCCGGCGCTGATGATGTTCGGTCCGTCGGATGCCGAGTCGGTCAACAGCGCCCAGTCCGCGGCCTGGCGCATCAAGCTGTTTTCCAACGATGCGCTGCGGCAGAAGATGGTCGATCAGACGGTGCCGCAAGCCGAGTTCCTCGGCCTGAGCATTCCCGATCCCGATCTGAAATGGAACGCCGAGCGGCAGCACTTCGATTTCGGCATCCCCGACTGGGACGAGTTTTATCGCGTACTGCGCGGGGACGGTCCATGCAACCGGCATCGCCTTCGGACGCGGGTGAAGGCCTATGAGGATGGGGCCTGGTTCCGCGAGGCGCTCGTGGCCTACTCCGCCAAGCACGCCGACGATAAGCATCGGTCGCACAACCCGGCCTGAGCAGGAGATCTCGTGGATACCAAGTGGCCCCTCTGGGAAATTTTCATTCGCAGCCAGCACGGTCTGGCGCACAAGCATGTCGGCAGCCTGCACGCGACGGATGGCGAAATGGCGATCAACCATGCGCGCGACGTCTACACCCGGCGTAACGAAGGCGTGAGCATCTGGGCAGTGCGCGCCGTCGATATCACCGCCAGCAGTCCCGGAGACAAGGGGCTGCTGTTCGAGCCGTCGAACAGCAAGGTGTACCGGCATCCCACTTTCTTCCCCTTGCCCGACGAAGTGCGGAACCTGTAATCGACGCCGGGGAGAAACAGCATGCATGATCATCGATTCGAATACCTGCTTCGCCTTGCGGACAATGCGCTGGTCCTGGCCCAACGTCTATCCGAGTGGTGCGGCAAGGGGCCGGTCCTCGAAGAAGACATGGCCTTG
Source organism: Noviherbaspirillum sp. ST9 (assembly GCF_048799745.1). Taxonomy (NCBI): domain Bacteria; kingdom Pseudomonadati; phylum Pseudomonadota; class Betaproteobacteria; order Burkholderiales; family Oxalobacteraceae; genus Noviherbaspirillum; species Noviherbaspirillum sp. ST9. Next base: position 171,016 of record NZ_JBLWFR010000008.1, read on the forward strand.
ACCAACGTGGCGCTTGACTTGATCGGGCAATCGCGCCAGTGGCTTGCCTACGCCGGGGAGGTCGATCCCGCGGGGCGGGATGAAGACACGCTCGCGTTCCTGCGCGATGCGCACGAGTTCCGGAACCTGCTGCTGGTCGAGCAGCCGAACGGCACCTATGCCGACACGATCGCCCGCCAGTTCTATTTCGACACCTGGCATTTCCTGCTGCTGAGGGGTCTGCTCGGATCGTCCGATTCACGCATCGGGGCGATTGCCGAGAAATCGCAGAAAGAAGCGGCATACCATGCGCGGCGCAGCGCCGACCTCGTCGTCAGGCTGGGCGAAGGCACAGAGCTTAGCCGCACGATGATCCAGGCGTCGCTCGATGGATTGTGGACGTATACCGGCGAAATGTTTGCCCTGGATCCGGTCGCCGCGGCGATGGCACGGGCAGGCATTGCACCGCTTCCGGCCGCGCTGCAGTCCCCGTGGATCAATCATGTGCGCTCGGTTTTCGACGAGGCAGGACTGACAATGCCGTCGTCGGAAGCATGGATGCAGCAAGGCGGCGTGCGTGGCGTGCATACCGAGCACCTGGGCTACCTGCTGGCGGAGATGCAGTTCCTGCAGCGCGCCTACCCGGGGGCGCAATGGTAGGAAAAACGGGGTTCAGCGTGCAACAAGTCTGGGAGTGGCTGGAGACGGTTCCCGATCCGGAAATTCCTGTGGTCTCCGTCGTCGACCTCGGCATCGTGCGCGCAGTTGGCATTGCCGGCGAAGCCTGCACGGTCCTGGTGACGCCGACATACAGCGGTTGTCCGGCGATGCAGACCATCCTGGACTGCATCCATGCGGTCCTGCGCGAGAAGGGGATCGCGGACGTGCGCCTGGAAACGCGGTTGTCGCCGGCGTGGACGAGCGACTGGATATCCGCGAAGGGACGAAGGCGGCTGGAAGAGTACGGCATCGCGCCGCCGGTGACCTCCGCCCGGGCGCAAGTGATCGACATCAGCCGCCTGCACCGCGGGAACGATCGCGAGGCACATGTGCCATGTCCACGCTGCGCCTCGTCGGACACGCGCGAGGTCAGCCGATTCGGTTCGACTGCCTGCAAGGCCCTGCATGTATGCAACAGATGCCGGGAACCCTTTGATTACTTCAAATGCCACTGACGGTTTGTTCGGGCAAGTCCCGGGCTTCCCGCGTGGCCGGATAACTCTTGTCATGAGCACGTTTCATCGACTTACGGTAGCACAGGTGCAGCCGGAGACTCGCGACGCGGTCGTCGTCAGTTTCGACATCCCCGACGACTTGCGCGAGACGTTCAGGTTTACGCAAGGCCAATACCTGACCCTGAGAGCGACGATCGACGGAGAAGAAGTCCGGCGATCCTATTCCATCTGTTCGGCGGTGCAGGAAGACGCGCTGCGCGTGGCAATCAAGCACGTTTCGGGCGGTGTGTTCTCGACCTGGGCCAACACAGCGCTGAAGGCCGGTGCGTCCCTCGACGTCATGCCCCCCGAAGGCCGCTTCCACGCACCGCTGGACAAGTCCAGCGCCCGGCATTACCTGGCCATCGCGGCGGGGAGCGGCATCACGCCGTTGATCTCGATTATCAAGACGACCCTGCATGCGGAACCTGGAAGCCGGTTCACGCTGGTCTACGGCAATCGTTCGTCCTCATCGGTCATCTTCAAGGAAGCGCTGGCCGACCTGAAGGACAGGTACATGGAGCGCTTTCGCCTGGTGCACGTCTTGAGCCGGGAACACCAGGATGTCGATCTCTTCAACGGCCGACTCACGCGCGCCAAGTGCGAGGAGCTGTTCCGGAACTGGATTCCCCTGAGCGGCATCGACCTGGTGTTCATCTGCGGTCCCGGGGAGCTGATACGAGAAGCCTCCGAGGTGCTGACGGCGAACGGCATGCCTGCAGAGCGGATCAAGGTCGAGATGTTCTCGGCTGGCGCACCGACACGCAAGAAGCATTCGCAGGCGGCGGGCACACTTGCCACGTCGCACTGCGCGGTGACGGTGATCTCCGACGGCGCGCGCATGGGATTCACGATGGAAAAGGACAAGGAGTCCGTCCTGGATGCCGCCCTGCGGCAGGGGATCGACTTGCGCTACTCCTGCAAGGCGGGCGTGTGCTCGACCTGCCGCTGCAAGGTCCTGCAGGGGAAGGTCGACATGGACGTGAACTATGCGCTTGAAGACTATGAGGTCGCGCACGGGTTTGCCTTGTCCTGCCAGAGCTTCCCGGTGACGGACGAACTTGTCCTGGACTTTGACCAGGGCCACTGACGCCGAACACAACGCATTCCCATTCCACCTATGACAGACGAGGAAAGCATGACGCATCCCTTTTTCGAACGCCACCGATTGTTGCTGCGCGAAGCGGTGGACGCCATCGCGAGCCGCGCGTACTGGAGCGCCTATCCGGAGATGCCCAGCCCGAAGGCATATGGCGAGCATGCCGCCACGGAGGGCAAGGCGGCCTTCGACGGTTACCTGGACAAGCCTTTCCCCCTGGAGCAACCGGCGACGGCAAGGACCACCGGAGATGAACGCTCCCCGTACGGCTTCCGCCTGGGCGTCCGCTATCCCAAGGTCGAAATCGACGACGTGTTAGAAGCGGCCGGTCGCGCCCGCAAGGCCTGGCACGCGGCGGGACCGGCAACCTGGGCCGGCGTGTGCCTGGAAATTCTCCATCGCCTGAACCGGCGCAGTGTCGAGATTGCCCATGCGGTCATGCATACCAGCGGGCAGTCCATCATGATGGCGTTCCAGGCAGGCGGACCGCATGCGCAGGACCGGGGACTCGAGGCGGTCGCCTATGCTTGGCAGGAGTTGCAGAAGATTCCCCCGCACGCTGACTGGGAGAAGCCGCAAGGAAAGAATCCTCCTTTGCGCATGCGCAAGACCTACACGGCTGTCCCGCGCGGCATCGGCCTGGTGATCGGCTGCTGCACCTTCCCGACCTGGAACGGCTATCCCGGTCTGTTTGCGAGCCTGGCCACCGGCAATGCCGTCATTGTGAAGCCGCATCCTGCAGCGATCCTGCCCCTGGCAATCACGGTCCGCGTGGCGCGTGAGGTATTGCGTGACGCCGGCTTCGATCCCAATGTGGTGATGCTCGCTGCCCATGAGGCCGGCGAGAGCATGGCGCAGGATCTTGCCCTGCGGCCGGAGGTGGGGCTGATCGACTTCACCGGCAGCTCGGCCAATGGCAACTGGCTGGAGCAGAACGCGCGGCATGCGCAGGTCTATACGGAGAAATCCGGCGTCAACCAGATCGTCATCGACTCGACGGACGACTTGCAGGGAATGGCACGCAACATCGCCTTTTCGCTGGCCTTGTATTCGGGGCAGATGTGCACGGCGCCCCAGAACATCTACATCCCGCTCGGCGGCATCGATACGCCGGATGGCTGCGTCGGATTTCACGAGGTCGCCCAGGCGATCGGCGCCGCGATCGACAGGCTCGTCGCTGATCCGGCCCGGGCAGTCGAGGTGACCGGTGCCATCCAGAACCGCGCGGTCCTCGAGCGCATCGATGCGGCGCGCCACCTCGGGGAGGTGGTCGCCGACAGCCGGCCGGTGGTGCATCCCGCGTTCCCGGATGCATGCGTCCGTACACCGCTGTTCCTGAAAATGACCGAGGTCGACGAGAGCAAGATCATGCAGGAACTCTTCGGCCCGATCTCACTGGCCGTCGCCACGGACAGCACAGCACACAGCCTCGCGCTCGCCGGGAAGACGGCCCGCCAGCACGGGGCGCTGACCTTGTCGCTTTATTCACGCAAGCCGGAGGTGATTGCCCGCGCCCGGGAAGTGGCCGCGGAAGGCGGCGTTTCGTTGTCGATCAACCTGACCGGCGGTGTCTACGTGAACCAGTCGGCGGCCTTCAGCGACTTCCACGGCACCGGCGCCAATCCCGCTGCCAATGCGTCGCTCTGCGATACCGCCTTTGTGGCTAGCCGTTTCCGCGTCGTGCAGTCGCGGGAGCACGTGTGAAGCCCCGCCATGAGGCAACCGTGAGCTACCGCCATATCCTGTTCGAGGTCGAGGCCGGCATCGCATGCCTGACCTTGAACCGTCCCGAGAAGTTGAACAGCTTCAACCTCGCCATGCATGACGAGGTGCGTACCGCCCTGGAGCGTGTCCGCGCGGACCGTACTGTGCGTGTACTCGTGCTCACCGGTGCCGGACGTGCCTTCTGCGCGGGGCAGGACCTCGGCGACCGCGCGGTGGCACCGGGCGACAACGCCGTCGATCTCGGGGAGTCGGTGGAAAAGTATTACGGCCCGCTCGTGATGGCGCTTCGCGCGCTTCCTGTACCGGTCCTCTGCGCGGTCAATGGCGTGGCCGCGGGGGCCGGCGCCAATCTCGCCCTTGCCGCCGATATCGTCGTCGCCGCACGCTCGGCGTCCTTCATCGAACCGTTCTGCCGTCTCGGACTGATTCCCGATACCGGGGGGACCTATTTCCTGCCCCGGCTTGTCGGCACCGCCCGCGCCCTAGGCATGACCCTGCTTGGCACAAAGCTGGATGCGGAACAGGCGGCGCAGTGGGGGCTGATCTGGAAGGTGGTGGACGACGACGCGCTCGGAAGCGAAATCGAGATGCTCGCGCGCGAACTGGCACGCGCAGCGACACTCGGCCTGGCGCGCACGAAGCAGGCGATCTACGCCAGCCCGTCCAATACCTTGGAACAGCAACTCCGGCTTGAGCGCGACCTCATGCGCGAGCTCGGATACAGCCACGATTACCGCGAAGGCGTGAACGCATTCATGGAGAAGCGGCCCCCCTGCTTCAGGGGAGACTGATGATGCACAGGCATGCGTACGTCTGCTCGAAGAAAAAAGCGAATTCCCTGCCACAAGAGAAATGGATGACTGGAGCCTTATATGCTGCAACGACGCAAACCTGATCCACGCGAGTTGGAGCCCATCGAGCTGGCCAGCAAGGATGAACTGCAAGGCCTGCAGGTCGACCGGCTCAAATGGTCGCTCGCACATGCCTACAAGAACGTGTCCCACTACAGGCGCATGTTCGACCGTGCCGGCGTGCATCCGGAAGATCTGAAGACATTGGCGGACCTCGCCCATTTCCCGTTCACGACCAAATCCGACCTGCGCGACAACTATCCGTTCGGTATGTTTGCCGTCCCTCGGGAAAAAGTCGTCCGTGTGCATGCATCGAGCGGCACGACCGGGAAAGCGACAGTCGTCGGTTATACCCAGCACGACATCGATACCTGGGCGGATATCGTCGCGCGCTCCATTCGAGCCGCCGGCGGCAGGCCCGGAGATGTTTGTCATATCGCCTATGGTTATGGTTTGTTTACCGGCGGGCTGGGTGCGCATTACGGAGCGGAACGCCTCGGCTGCACCGTTATTCCCGTGTCGGGAGGCCAGACGGAAAAGCAGGTGCAGCTGATCATCGACTTCAAGCCCGACATCATCATGGTCACGCCGTCCTACATGCTCAACATCATCGAGGAATTCCAGCGCCAGGGACTCGATGCGGCAGGCAGTTCGCTGCGCATCGGGATCTTCGGCGCGGAGCCGTGGAGCGGCGCCATGCGAACGGAAATCGAAATGCGGGCCGGCCTGGATGCCGTCGATATCTATGGTCTTTCGGAAGTCATGGGGCCGGGCGTGGCCAACGAGTGCATCGAGAGCAAGGATGGCCCGGTCATCTGGGAGGATCACTTCTATCCGGAAATCATCGACCCGGACACTGGAGAGGTTCTGCCCGACGGCGAGGAAGGAGAACTGGTCCTGACGTCGCTGACCAAGGAGGCCCTGCCCATCATCCGCTACCGTACCCGCGATCTCACGCGCCTCCTGCCGCCGACCTCGCGTTCGATGCGGCGCATCGGCAAGATCACGGGACGCTCGGACGACATGCTCATCATTCGCGGGGTGAACGTCTTTCCATCGCAGATCGAAGAGCAGATCCTCAAGGAGCAGGCACTGGCGCCGCAGTACCAGCTGATCGTCACGCGCGACGCGCATCTGGATAAATTGGAGGTGCTCGCCGAACTGCGTCCGGAGCTGTCGGGCAGGCTCTCACACGAGCAGATGGGAATCATCAGCGGCGATCTGCAGCATGCGATCAAGGTGCACGTCGGCGTGACGACAAAGGTGCGTGTGGTGCCAGCGGAGAGCATCGAGCGTACGCTGACCGGAAAGGCGCGGCGGGTGGTGGACCTGAGGGCGAAATACACTGGCTGAACGCGAGGCGCAATCGCACATCCGGACCCAAGGGTTTTCAAAAATCGCTCGATTTTTTTCTTATTCCGGACTTCGCGCCGGTTGCCTATCGGTCCAGGAAATCCATCGATATGATTTGTTCATGCCGTGCAGATTTGTGTGCGGCACGTCGAGGGAGGCAATCATGGATTTGCGGAACTATCGCATTGGCGTACGGCTCGGAGGCTGCTTCGCAGCGATTCTGATTGCCCTGGTCGGCATGATATGGGTGACGTATTTCACGGGGGAGGAGGAAACGCGCACCGCCTGGTCGCAGACGCGCAACCTGGCGGCAAAGGCCAGCGCAATCGCCGAACTCCAGGCGTCCATCCTGCTTGCAAAAAATGCGGCGGCGGAAAGCGCGACGCATGCGGACTCGATCGTGAAGGACCGCGCGGCGCTGGCGATGCATCACTATCTGAACCGGTATGCCGCGGCGCGTGAACGCATCCTGGGCAGTGCGTTATCCAGTGATGAACTCCGCTACCTGAACGATATCGAGGATGTGGCGAGTGAACTGCAGACGATGCTGCATATTGCGTCTGCCAGCAGCAGCAATGGCGCGAGCGTGGCGACGGAATGGCGGGACGGCATTTTTGGACAAGTCACGGCACTCTCCAAGGCGCATGAAGCGGCTATCGAAGAGCAGGTGAATACGGCGCGCAGCAGCGGGAGAATGGCGGTGCTGCTGATGACATCCTTGATCGCCACGGCACTCGCATGGCTCCTGGCGCGGCGGTTGTCGCATTCGATCACCGCTCCTTTGCAATCCGCCTTGTCGCTTGCGAAGCGCGTTGCCGCCGGCGATCTTTCTTCGCAGCCGAAGGTGACGGGAAAGGATGAAGTGAGCGATCTGGTCGGCGCGTTCGCCACGATGAATGCACAGTTGCTCAAGATCGTGACCCAGGTCCAGGCCAGCACGAAGATGATTGCGCAGGCGTCGGACGGTGTCTCAACAGGCAGTGCGGACCTCTCGGAGCGGACGGAGAGCCAGGCCAGCTCACTGGAAGAGACGGCGTCGGCCATGGAGGAGCTTACCGGCACGGTACGCCAGAACGCCACGAGTGCGTCTTCCGCCAGCCGGCTGGCGGGAAGTTCCGCCGCGATTGCGGAGGAGGGTGGACGGACCGTGCAGAACGTCGTGCGCACGATGGAGGCGATCAAGGACCGTTCGCGCCGCATCGCGGACATCGTTGGTGTCATCGATGGTATTGCGTTCCAGACGAATATCCTGGCATTGAATGCGGCCGTCGAGGCGGCGCGGGCGGGAGAGCATGGCAGGGGATTTGCCGTGGTGGCATCCGAGGTGCGTGCATTGTCGCAGCGTTCCTCAGCGGCGGCACGGGAAATCAGGGACCTGATCGACGGGGCGGTCAAGCAGGTGGAAAGCGGGAACGCGCTCGCCGAAGATGCTGGAAGGACCATGCACAACATCGTGGCATCGGTTCAGGAAGTGGCGGCACTCATCGGCGAAATCGCGCAGGCAAGCGGCGAGCAGAGCGACGGCATCGACGCGGTAAGTCAGGCCATCTCCAGCATGGATGCCATGACCCAGAAGAACGCCGTGCTGGTGGGCCAGAACAAGGCGTCCGCGGAGAGCCTGCACGAGCAGGTCGCAGCGTTGTCCGGGGCGGTGAGCGTATTCCGTATTGAAAGCAACGTGGATGAAGCCGTGGCCATGGTTGGGCGTGCCGTGCGCGAAGTGAAGCAGAGCGGAAGGGAGCCGGCGCTGGAGGCGTTCTCGCGTCAGGATCCGACCTTTAAATACCAGGACCTGTATATCAACGCGATCGATGTGCGCGGAAACATGCTGGCATCCGGAGAAAACCGGGCACTTGTCGGAAAGAACCTGATCGACCTGAAGGACGCCGACGGCAAGTCGTTCATCAAGGAGTTTGTCCGGGTGGCCACCAGCGTAGGGAAGGGCTGGGTCGATTATCGATGGAAGAACCCGGTGAGCGGCGTCGTGGAATCGAAGTCCACCTACATCGAACGGGTCGGCGATCTTATCCTCGCTTGCGGGATTTACAAGTAGCCGGCGAGCGGGGCGAATGATTTTTATTGGTCATCTAGGACAGGATCAGGAATGACGGGCGTCACACATTTTTTGCAAGCCAGGGATTTTCTGCTGGAACACCGCACGGACTATGGAAAGGCCAATGTGGGCTTTTCCTGGCCGGTGCTGGACGAGTTCAATTGGGCGCTCGACTACTTCGACGCCATGGCGCAGGGGAATTCCAATCTCGCGCTCTGGATCGTTGGCGAAGACGGCTCCGAGAGAAAGCTGACGTTCAGGGAGCTGTCGAAGCGTTCAAACCAGGTCGCCAATCTCCTGCGCAGCCTCGGCGTGTCGCGCGGCGATCATGTCCTGATCATGCTGGGGAACGAGGTGCCGCTATGGGAAACCATGCTGGCGTTGATCAAGCTGGGCGCCGTACTGATTCCCGCTACCATGCTGCTTTCCAGCGACGACTTGCGCGACCGGATTGAACGCGGCAATGTCAAACATGCCATCGTCGGGGCGGCGCATGTCGAGAAGCTGGCGGGACTGGTCGACCGCTGCACGCGCGTGTGTGTCGGCGGAAGCCGCGAGGGATGGACATCCTACGATTACTCCAGGCATGGCTGCGAATTCATGCCCACTGGAGTGACCAAGGCGCGGGATCCGCTCCTCTTGTACTTTACCTCAGGCACGACGTCCAAGCCGAAGCTCGTGCTGCACTCGCATCAGAGCTATCCGGTCGGGCACTTGTCCACGATGTACTGGATTGGCCTGAAGCCGGGCGACATCCATCTCAATATTTCATCGCCTGGTTGGGCGAAGCATGCATGGAGCTGCTTCTTCGCGCCCTGGAATGCTGGCGCCTGTGTGTTTGTGTTCAACTACACGCGCTTCAATGCCAAGGCAATGCTGGAAGTGCTGGCCTCCTGCGGCGTCACGACGATGTGCGCGCCGCCGACGGTGTGGCGGATGCTGATCCAGGAGGACTTGCCGGCCTACCGGGATCGCATGCAGCTGCGTGAGCTGATCGGCGCCGGCGAACCGCTGAATCCGGAAATCATCGAACAGGTACGCAGCGCGTGGGGCGTCGCCTTGCGCGATGGTTTTGGGCAGACCGAGACGACGGCACAGATCGGCAACCCTCCCGGGCAATTGATGAGACCCGGTTCCATGGGGCGCTCGCTTCCAGGCTATCGCGTCGTCTTGCTCGATGCCGATGACCGTGAGGCTGACGAAGGTGAAGTATGCCTCGTCCTCGATCCCGCCCCGCTTGGCCTCATGCTCGGCTATCTGGACAGCCCGGAAAAGACAGCGGAAGTGATGCGCAACGGGTATTACCGCACGGGCGATGTCGCGCGCAGGGACGACGATGGGTACATCACCTATGTTGGCCGTGCCGACGACGTGTTCAAGGCGTCCGATTACCGTATCAGCCCATTCGAACTCGAAAGCGTCCTGATCGAGCATCCTGCGATCGTCGAAGCGGCGGTTGTACCCAGCCCTGATCCGATCCGCCTGGCTGTTCCGAAGGCGTTTATCGCGTTGCGCCAGGGATGCAGAGCGGATAGCGCGCAGGCAAAACATATCTTTTCATTCCTGCGGGACCAGCTTGCGCCCTACAAACGCATTCGCAGGATCGAGTTCGCCGATCTGCCAAAGACCATCTCCGGCAAGATCCGGCGCGTCGACCTGCGGATGGCGGAGGCGGCAAGGCGACGGCACGGTGAGAAGGGAACCATGGAATTCTTCGAGGAAGACTTTCCGGAAGTGAAGGGATAAAGCGGGCATTCCCCGACCGGGAATGCCGTCGGCATCAAAGACGTATGTTGTCTCTCCTGCATCCAGGGGCTTGCGCGGACCAAAAGTCCGCGTTTTTTTTGGGATGTGCAGATTGAGGCTGCAAAGCAAAAAGCCCACGAACGTAAATTCGTGGGCTTCCTGGATATTTCTGGTAGGCCGTGCGGGACTCGAACCTGCGACCAACGGATTAAAAGTCCGCTGCTCTACCAACTGAGCTAACGACCCGAAAGACCGAGATTATATGTAAGTTTCATGCTACCTGTCAAATCACCCATGATGATTTTTATCAGGAATCTTGATCTTGCATCCCAGGCGGAAACCGCGTGTCCGAAAAACGCTTACTTCAGGACCGTCAGCCGCTCCTTGGCCGTCTGGGCTGCCGGAGCGTCCGGGTATTGGGCGATCAGCGTTTCCAATGTCTTTTTGGCGGCTGCACGGTCCTTCAGTTCCATGTAGCAGCTTGCGATGTTGAGCAGCGCATCCGGCGCCTTCGGATTGTCCGGATAGTTCTTCACCACCACCTGCTGGGCCGTGATCGCGTTCTTGTAGTCGCGCTGCGCATAGTAGGTGTTCCCGAGCCAGTATTGTGCCGAGGGGGCAAGACCGGATTCGGGGTAACGGCGCGTGAAGTCGTAGAACGAAGCACCGGCATTGCGGTAATCGCCGGCCTTGAAGAAGGCGAGGGCGGCGTCGTACGCCTTCTGCTCGCCTTGTTCCATCATGACTTCCTTGCCGTCGATGGTGACCTTCTGCGGCTCGAGCTTGCGCACGCGGTTGTCGAGGTCGACGTAGAAATCCTTCTGGCGCTTCTGCGTGTTCGCCAGCTCGTTGGTCAGGATTTCGATCTGGCCGCGAAGGCGCGCGATTTCCTGGCGCAATTGTTCATTCTGGTTATTCAGGTCGAGGTTGTTGCTCTTGTCCGCCTTGGCATTGATTTCCGACTGCATGTTGGTGAGCCGGGCGCGGATTTCGAGAATGGCCTTGCGTGCCTCCTCGTCCTCGAACAGTGCCGCCTGCGATTGCAGGGGCATCAAAGAAAACGCGGCCACGAAGGCCGCTGCGAGTGATGATTTGATGGTCTTGTTCATGATTGCTCTTGAACGCCTCGTTAACCGGTTGTGCCCTTGTCGGGATCCCCTTCCCTGGAAGCAGGGAAGGGGGCGGAGGATGAGTTTTGGAGACCGCCACCCATCACTGCAGTATTACTGATAAGCGATGTCGGCGCGGCGGTTTTCTGCCCATGCCGCTTCGTCGCTGCCTTGCGCCTTCGGCTTTTCTTCGCCGAACGACACTGCCTCGACTTGCGCGTCGGACACGCCCAGCAGGTTCAGCGACTTGCGAACGGCTTCAGCGCGCTTCTGGCCCAGTGCCAGGTTGTACTCGCGGCCACCGCGTTCGTCGGTGTTGCCCTGGATGATGACCTTGCGGCCCTTGTTTGCAACCAGGTACTTGGCGTGCGCTTCGACCACCGGTTTGAACTCGTCCTTGACGATGAAGCTGTCGTAGTCGAAGTAGACGCTGCGCTTGGCCAGGATGCCCTTCGGATCGTTCAGCGGATCGGTGGAGCCGGTGGTGATCGGAGCAACGGTGCGTGCATCGGCGGTGCCGGTCGGGGTGGCGCTACGCTCTTCTACCTTGACATTGTCATCCAGCTTGACCGAAGAGCCGCAGGCGGTGAGTGCAAAAACGCCCGCGAGCATGAGGGCAAGAGTGGTGGTGTTACGCATTAATGGTTCTCCCAAGAAAAAATTTCCAAAACCCATATTATTTCATGAACGGGCCCCATGTGGGCTCCCGGATGTCGCCTGTCTGGGTTGTCAGGCGGTGTTTGACGCGGCCATCCACCGACACGACGGCCAGTGCGCCGCGGCGTCCCGCCTCGGTGGCGTACATGACGTACTTGCCATTTGGCGAGAAGCTAGGCGACTCATCCTTCGCCGTGTCGGAGATGCGCAGCTCCTGGCCGCTTTGCAAATCGAGGATGTAAAGCTGGAAACGGCCTTCGCGGCGCGAGATGTAGGCCAGGCTCTTGCCGTCGGGCGCGACACGCGGGCTGATGTTGTAGCCGCCGGAGAAGGTGACGCGCTGGGCGTCGCCGCCATTTACGCTCATACGGTAGATCTGTGGGCCGCCGCTGCGGTCGCTGGTGAAATAGATGAATTGGCCGTCGGCGGAGAACTGTGGCTCGGTTTCGATGCCGTTGGTGTTGGTCAGCTGGCGCAGTCCGCTGCCGTCCGCATTGACGATGTAGACCTGCGTAAAGCCGTTGCGAGACAGTGCCAGGGCCAGCCGGCTGCCATCCGGCGACCACGAGGGCGCGGAATTGCTGCCGCGATGGTTGGCCACGACGGTGCGCTGGCGGCTGGTCAAGTCCTGCACGTAGACGACCGGCTTCTTGGCTTCGAACGACACATAGGCAACCTTGGTGCCATCCGGCGACCATGCGGGCGAGATGATCGGCTCGTTCGAGCGCAGCGCAACCTGCGTGCCTTCACCGTCGGAATCGGCGACCTCGAGCCGATACTCGTTGCCGGACTTGGTGACGTACGCGATGCGGGTCGCAAATGCGCCGCGCACACCAATCAGCTTTTCATAGATATCGTCTGCGATCTTGTGTGCCGCAACGCGCAGGCGATCCGGTCCTGCCACCTGGCCGAAGCCGGACAGGTTGGCTGCCTTCACCGTATCCAGCAGGCGATAGCGTACGTCGTAGCGGCCATCGGCCAGGCGCTGCACGCTTCCGATCACCAGTGCGTCGGCGCCATGTGCTTTCCACTCGCCGTAGTTGATACTGGTCGTTTCCGACATCGTGTTGCCGGTATCGATGATCTTGAAATAGCCGCTGCGCGCGAGGTCGGCCTTGATGATCGCCGTAACCTGCTGCGGTGCCATGGTCTCGTCGGCAAAACCCGCAATCGCAATCGGGATCTGGGTCGCCCCGACGCCAGAGGTTTCCACCCGGAGCTGCGCCTGCGCCACGCTGGACAGGCAGAAGGCAAAAACGGCGAATCCACGCAAGAAGAGATTTTTCATCATGGTTGCTTACTGGTCTTTCGGTTTATGGATGCCAATAAAAGTGGCGGGGACGGCGCCGGACTTGTCCCGTGGATAGGGCTGCGAACGCTCGATTGCACGGGAAACCGCCTCATCGAAGCCGGGCACGCCCGAGGGCTTCAGCTTGCGGATGCCCGCGACTGATCCGTCCGGCAACAGTCGAACCTCATATTCTACCGGCGGGTTGCCCTGCAAGCCTTCCGGCACGATGAACGCGATGTTCGAGCGAATCTTCGCCGCAATGCGCTGCACATAATCGCCGTCGGCACGGCCGCCCTGCGACTTCGGTGCTTCGCCGGTGCCGCCGGTTCCCACGGCGCCGGTCATGCGCTTCAGTTCATCCTCGCGCAGTTTCGCCATGAGCTTCTGATCGGCTTCTTCCTTGCGCTTCTTGTCTTCGGCTTCTTTCTTCGCCTTCTCCGCCTTGGCTTTTTCCTGACGCTTGGCTTCCTCGAGCTTCGCCAGCTTTTCTTTTTCTTCTTCCTGGCGCTTCTTTTCCTTCGCTTCGTCTTCGAGGCGCTTCTTCTTCTCTTCTTCCTTGCGCTTCTTTTCCTTTTCCAGCGCGATGTCAGGCTTCACGACCGGCGGCTCCTCGACCTTCGGCTTCGGCGGTTCCTTGACCACGGGCTTGGGGTCGGGTTCGGGTTCCTTCTCCTTCGGCGGCTCGGGGAGCGGCGCGGCTTCGCGCGGCACCGGATCCCATACCTCGGCTTCGATCGTCACGGGCGTTTCGCTCTGCCAGGTAACGCCAACCCAAAGGAACAGAAGCAGCGCAGCATGGACCAGCGCCGCAAAAACGAGCGCACGTCCGCCGCCGGGTTCCTTCGGGACGATATACGGAGTTGCGTCAGTCATTGCTTCGTCGCCAGCCCCACGCGGGTAATGCCGATTTTCTTGGCTTCCGAAATCACCTGGATCACTTCGTCGTACTTGATGTCCTTGTCCGCCGAAATCATGACGGGCAGCTCGGGATTGGCGCCGTGCATCGTCTTCAGTTTCTGGACGAGCGCGCTGCGGCCGCCCACCTTCTCGGGCTGCGCGCTTGCACCCTTGCCGCCGTTGAGACCGATGGTCGCGGAGGTGTCAGGCTTCAGTGAAATCTGGATGTACTCGGACGGCGGGAGCGAGGATTTTGCCGCCGTCGGCAGGTTGATGACGCCAGGGTTCGTCAGCGGCGCCGCCACCATGAAGATCACGAGCAGCACCAGCATCACGTCGATATACGGCACGACGTTGATTTCAGACTTGAACTTGCGGCTGCGCCCGCCGCGCATGGAACTGTTTGCCATCAGCGTACCTGTCGCTGGAGGATGTTCGAAAATTCTTCAATGAAGCTCTCGAATCGGATCGCGAGGCGATCGATGTCGTGCGAGTAGCGGTTGTAGGCGACCACGGCGGGAATTGCGGCAAACAGGCCGATTGCGGTAGCGACCAGTGCCTCTGCAATGCCCGGTGCGACGGATGCCAGCGTGGCCTGCTGCACGTTGGCGAGGCCGCGGAATGCGTTCATGATGCCCCACACCGTGCCGAACAGGCCGACGTACGGCGACACTGAACCGACGGAGGCGAGGAATGCGAGGTGCGATTCGAGCGCATCCATTTCGCGCTGATACGCCGCGCGCATCGCCCGACGGGCGCCGTCAATCATGCTGCCTGGATCGACCGTTCCTTTGCCGGCAAACGTTGCCTTGCCTTTGATGAACTCGCCCATTCCGGATTCGAAGATGCGCTCCAGTGCACCGCTCTTGCCGCCGCTGCGGCGGCGATTCGACGTCGCTTCCTCGTACAGGGCATTCAGGTTACCCCCCGACCAGAATGCGCGCTCGAAGTCCTCGGTCTGCGTTTGCGCGCTCTTGATGGCAAACATCTTCCGGAAAATGTAGGTCCAGCTCATGATCGAGACGAGCAGCAGCAGGGCCATGACCAGCTGCACCAGGAGGGATGCGTTGCTGATGAGTGAAATGAAAGACAGGTCTTGGGTGACGGTCATGTGTTTCTGTTAAATGTTTGCAAATTGGTCCCGCGGCACGAGTTGCTGCATGCGGGCAGTCGTCGTGAGGCGAGGAAATTCATCCAGTGTTCTTTATCCGGTCAAGTACTTCGTCCGGAATGGGGCTCGGCCGGAATGTGGATGTGTCCACGCAACCAACCTTGATGCGGCCGCTGGCCAGCAGCCGAAGATCCTCTCCCTCGACGCGCCAGGCTTCTTGTATGAATTGCACGGAGGCGCGTCCGAGTCGTTCGACAACGACGGAGAGTTTCAGTTCATCATCTAATTTCGCGGGGGCATGATAATCGACCGCCGTGCTTTTGACCACGAACATTACATGATGTGACACAGTCAGGAGCTGCTGCTCGATCCCGGCGGCGCGGAGCCATTCGGTCCGCGCGCGCTCGAAGAACTTCAGGTAATTTGCATAAAAGACAACGCCGCCGGCGTCGGTATCTTCATAGTAGACCCGGATATTCCAGGTGAAATCGGAAGTCATCGCCGGCGGATCCGTTCTCCGCGACGTGTTACGCAGGATTCGTTCATCAGATATTTCGTTTGATATTGAAGGGGGAGAAACCCTGGCACGTGGGCATCATCTCGATGTAGTTGATGTTGACATGTGGCGGCAGGGTGGCGATCCAGTATGCCGACTCGGCAATGTCCTTCGCGGTCAGCGGAACGGTGCCTTCGTACACCTTCGCTGCCGCGGCATCGTCCTTCAGGCGGACATTCGAAAACTCGGTTCCGCCGCACAGGCCGGGCGCGATATTGGTCGCGCGCACACCGGTGCCGACGAGGTCGGCACGCAGGTTCATCGTGAACTGGTCGACAAAGGCCTTCGTCGCGCCATAGACATTACCGCCCGGGTAGGGGTAGGTGCCCGCCACCGAGCCGATGTTGATGACGGTGCCGCGTCCGCGCGCCACCATGCCGGGGAGGACGGCGTGCGTCATGGTGACCAGGCCCTTGCAGTTCGTGTCGATCATGGTTTCCCATTCCTCGAGCGACGCCCTGTGCGCGGGTTCAATGCCGAGCGCGAGGCCAGCATTGTTGACGAGGACATCGATCTCTTTCCACTCCGTGGGGAGCGCCGCAAGCGCGGCATTGATCGACGCCTTGTCGCTTACGTCCATTGCAATGGGCAGAAGCGATGCGCCGAGTTCGGCCGCGAGGCCGTCCAGGCGTTCCTTGCGGCGCCCCGTGGCGATGACCTTATGGCCCGCCTGGGCAAATCTGCGCGCCATTTCTGCGCCAAAACCGGAGGTTGCACCTGTAATCAGGACGATCATGTTGTTTTCCTTTCGTGCGGGCGGATGGTTGCCAAAATTGTAGCCGAAAGGGGCTGTCTTCATCCGCCCGGCATGCTGCGCGGAAGCGAATACGCGTTCGAAACGGCGATCCTTGCTGAAAAGTGGTGGCTATCTTACAATCTAGCTCCATTTCGTCTCACGTAACTGGCGAGAAGCCGGGGCTGCGCCCCAGCGAAAAGGTGGGAATCCACCGGGGAACGTGAGATATCCATAGCCGTTCGCCTGGGCAGCCCAAATGGAATGCACGACTGAGGCTGCCTGTCATTTCCCATTGGCCCTCATTCGATTCAGGCAAACCCGATTTGCAATCGATTGGAGTTTTTCATGTTCGCAAAAGACCACACCATCGCCAAAGTCGATCCCGAACTTTGGTCCGCCATCCAGCAGGAAAACACGCGTCAGCAAGACCACATCGAGCTGATCGCTTCCGAGAACTACACCTCGCCCGCCGTGATGGAAGCGCAGGGTTCCCAGCTCACCAACAAGTACGCCGAAGGCTATCCGGGCAAGCGTTACTACGGCGGCTGCGAGTACGTCGATATCGCCGAGTCCCTGGCCATCAGCCGCCTGAAGGAACTCTACGGCGCGGAAGCCGCCAACGTTCAGCCGAACTCCGGTTCCCAGGCTAACCAGGGCGTGTTCTTCGCCATGCTCAAGCCGGGCGACACCATCATGGGCATGTCCCTCGCCGAAGGCGGCCACTTGACCCACGGCATGGCGCTCAACATGTCGGGCAAGTGGTTCAACGTTGTTTCCTACGGCCTGAACGAGAAGGAAGAGATCGACTACGACGCGATGGAACGCCTCGCGCACGAAAAGAAGCCGAAGATGATCATCGCCGGCGCATCCGCTTATGCACTGCGCATCGACTTCGAGCGGTTCGCCAAGGTGGCCAAGGACGTCGGTGCCTACTTCATGGTCGACATGGCCCACTACGCGGGCCTGATCGCCGCTGGCGTCTATCCGAACCCGGTGCCGTTTGCCGACTTCGTTACTTCGACCACGCACAAGTCGCTGCGCGGCCCGCGCGGCGGCGTCATCCTGATGAAGGCCGAGCATGAAAAGGCCATCAACTCCGCGATCTTCCCGGGTATCCAGGGCGGTCCGCTGATGCACGTCATCGCAGGCAAGGCCGTGGCGTTCAAGGAGGCGCTGTCTCCTGAGTTCAAGGCTTACCAGCAGCAGGTCGTGAAGAATGCCGACGCGCTCGCGAAAACCCTGATTTCCCGCGGACTGCGCATCGTTTCCGGCCGCACCGAATCGCACGTGATGCTGGTCGACCTGCGCGCCAAGAAGATCACGGGCAAGGAAGCCGAAGCCATCCTCGGCTCCGCGCACATGACCTGCAACAAGAACGCCATTCCGAACGATCCGGAGAAGCCGTTCGTCACTTCCGGCATCCGCCTCGGCAGCCCGGCCATGACCACCCGCGGCTTCAAGGAAGCGGAAGCGATCAAGGTCGGCAACCTGATTGCGGACGTACTCGACAACCCGCACGACGCGGCGACGATTGAGCGCGTGAAAGCGGAAGTCAAGACGCTGACCGACGCTTTCCCGGTCTACGCTTAAGGCCTGAAAATAGCGCTACACTGATCGCCATCCCATAAGCATGGGATGGCGATATTTGCAAAAAGATAACAGAATTGCTTTATTGCTAACTTTATGCGTCCCTTAACGGGACGCTTTTAGATAGGGCTGCGGCACTGCCATGAAATGTCCCTTCTGTCACCACGAAGACACCCAGGTCATCGACACACGCGTGTCGGAGGAAGGGGACACCATTCGCCGCCGCCGGCGCTGCGCGCACTGCGACAAGCGCTTCACCACCTATGAACGCATCGAGCTCTCGATGCCCGTCATCGTCAAGAAAAACGGCAGCCGTGCCGATTTCGACCCCTCCAAACTGCGCGCCAGCCTCATGCTGGCATTGCGCAAGCGGCCCGTATCCGCCGAAGCTGTCGACAACGCCATCCATCGCATTGAAGAGAAGCTGCTCTCGACCGGTGCAAGGGAAGTGATTTCCGGCCATATCGGCGAGCTCGTCATGCGCGAGCTCAAGCGCCTCGACAAAATTGCATACATTCGCTTTGCCTCCGTCTACAAGAGCTTTGAAGACGTGGCGGAATTCCAGGACGCGATCGCCGAAGTCGGCCGCGAACGCAAAGCTCCCGCCAAGTAAGCCGGTTTTTCCCTGATCGTGATTTCGCACGTCTAAAATGTTGCATAAAAGACAATATAAGTAGGGTCGAGAGAATGAAAATGAAGTTGAAACGCCACGCGGGCTTCTCGATGACGGAAGTCCTGGTATCCATTCTTCTCCTGTCATCAGGTGTCGTCGGCGTGATGGGCCTTCAGCTGGCATCGACGCGGACCACGCAACAATCTTCCTACCAGACGATGGCATTACTGCTCGCCGCTGATATTGCAGATACGGTCGGCTCCATGATGTCTGACGAACGATATGCTCACGCTGTAGAACCCTTGTTCGACGTGGACTACACGTCGTCGCCTGGAACATCGCCCGCAACCGATGGCTCCTGTCATTTCTCCCGTTGCGGGACCAGCGAGTTCGCCGCTTTCGAAATCAACGAATGGAAAGCGAGCTTGGCCGCAAACTTTCCCACTGCGCGCCTGCGCATCTGCCGCGATGGCAATCCCTGGAATGAAGCCGCGCATGTATACACGTGGGACTGCAGCTCGGGCATCGCCGGCGCCCCGTTCGTCGTAAAGGTCGGATGGAAGGTGAAGAATCCGGACGGAAGTTATTCGGCGGATGGTGCCGGCTTCCCGCCGAGTGTTGTCATTCCGGTTGCATCGATTTAGCAGAGGGTGTCCCGCATGCAGCAAGTCATTCCCCTACGTGCCGGACGCAGGCGTGAATATGGTGTGACACTCGTCGAGCTAATGGTCTCAATGACCGTCGGTCTGTTCGTTGTCGCGATCGCCACCGTCGTACTGGTATCCGCGAAGTCAGGTTATGTTGCTCAGACCGAGAGTGCCCAGATTCTTGATACCGGCCGGCATGCAATCGACATCCTTTCCAGAACTGTCCGGCAGGCGTCCTATTTCAACTGGGATGGCACCGATTTCAGTGCATTGAAGGAAGGCGACGGGCCAGCAATCTTCGGAATGGATGCCAGGAGCCTGAAAAGCCGCTCCGAGGATATTTCCTCGCCGCTTGCCCGTTCAATCAATGGCAGCGATGTCCTCGCGGTTCGCATTGGCGGATCCGGCGAGGGGAGCAATGGCGACGATTCGGTGCTCAATTGTGCCGGCTTCGGTATCGGAACAGGCGATGCGCCGGAAAAGCATGAACGCGGGTGGAGCATCTTCTACGTCGCTGAAGACGTCAGCGGCGAACCGGAGTTGTACTGCAAGTACCCGGGCGAGGATGGCTGGGCGGCGCAGGCGATTGCGCGCGGCGTGGAGTCATTCCAGGTCCTGTACGGGCTCGACACCGATGGAGACGGCTATCCGAACTCGGTCGTGAACGCAACGGAGGTTGAGGCAATGGCGAAGCTTGCGTCCGACAAATTCGAACCATGGCGGAAGGTGGTCGAGGTGAAGGTCGCGGTCCTCGTTCGAGGCGCCGGTGCCATCCTTGCCGAAGGTGAGTCCCGGGATTATGACCTCTTCGGCGAGACTTATTCATCCGTCCACGCTGCGCGCGACAGGGGCGTGCGGATACAGGTTTCGGACTTGCCGAAGGCGGTCCGGAATCGCGCACGCAAGGTGTTTGCGACGACAGTCTGGTTGCGTAATCGACCGGCAGGCGGATGAACATGCGACCTGACTTCTCGCGCGTGCACGAGGAGGGCGCCGCGCTGATCGTTTGTCTGCTGATGATGGTCGTCATTCTCCTGCTCGGGACATCCGGGGCACAGATTGCCCTCCAGGAAGAGAAAGCTTCCCGTCACGAGCGCGACAGGCTTATGGCCTTCGTTGCGTCCGAAGCGGCGTTGAAGGATGCCGAACTCGATATCTCGAAGTCTTCCAGAGTCTTGCTGTACACGAAGGAGGCCAAGGATCTTGCAGCCGGTCGATGCGAATCCGGTGCTGCAAACCCCTTGCTTGGACTGTGTCAGCCCGCTGCGCCCGGCATGTTCCCCGCGTGGCAGAGGATTCACCACAATCCTGGAATGATTTCTGTCCCATTGGGTTATTTCACAGGGCGTAGCAGTGCGCTGGTCGACAGCGCCGCCCCGCCGCGCTACCTGATCGAAGTCTTGCCCGATCCTGCACCGCATCTGGAAAGTACGGACAGCATGGCCAGGACGAGCTTTCGAATCACCTCGATCGGATATGGAAGCAATGAACAAACGCAGGTCGTGCTCCAGTCCTATTTCCGGAGAGCGGCGGATGGGCGGTGGGGCAGGCTGGGTTGGCGTGAAATCCTGAACTGGGAGGAGCTTCGTGAGGCACTTGAACGGGAATAATTGGGCGAGGGGATTTTCGCTCCTCCAGGTGATCATTGCGCTCGCCGTCGTCGGGATACTTGCAGGGTTTGCGTTTCCCTCCTACACGGAGGCGTCACGCAAGGCCAAGCGTGCAGAGGGGCGCGCGGCACTATACCAATTGATGCTCCAGGAAGAGCGCTTCTATTCCCAGCGCAACAGCTATATCGCTTTTTCCGCGGGCTCCTCGGGAGAGGATGAAAAACAGTTCAAGTGGTACTCGGGAAATAGCCCTGAAAGCAGCGGCTATGAAATCAAGGCGGAGGCATGCTCCGGCGGCAAGATACAGGACTGCGTTCGCCTCGTCGCCATCCCAGGAACCGCCAACGTGAACGCGAACTTTGAGGATCCATTGTGCGGAAATCTCTCCTTTGCAAGTACCGGGGAAAAGGAAGCGAATATGCCGGAATGCTGGAGGTAAGCCGGAATGAAACGACGCTCGCCATTTCTTCTGCGCTCCAGCCGGGGATTTACGCTGATCGAACTTGCCGTCACGTTGTCCGTAGCAGCGATTCTCTTTACGGCGGCTGTGCCCAGTTTTGTCAGCTTGATCCGGAATACGCAGATTACCGCCACAACGAACGATTTTTTCGCAGCGATCAACCTTGCCCGTGCCGAAGCCGTACAGCGAGGCATACGCGTGGACATGGTGCCCGCCGGCGAAGAGGGGGATTGGGCGCAGGGGTGGGTTGTTTTCATCGACAAGAACCGCGACCAGCGAGCCGGAGACAAGGATGTCATCATTTTCAGGCATGGGCCGGCGCCTAAGGGCATGCATATCACGGCCAGGCTGACGGATTCGACAGTACAATACCTTGCATACAACGGGGCGGGGCGTACACGGACCCATGACAATGGGTATCGGACTCAGTTCGGAACCTTTACTTTCGAGCTGGAAAGCAAGGTCAGGAAGATCAAGCTGAACTTCATCGGTCGTCCCCGCATCTGCAATCCGGAAATCGATACGGACACCTGCTAGCCTGCCATATGCGGGCACAGTCCCCGTGAACCAGACAGGCAATCAGTGAGAATCGACAACGACATGCAGGGCATGGAGCTGGCCCTCCAATGGGCAGCAAAATCCATGTTCATTACGACGCCCAACCCACGCGTTGGGTGCGTCATCGTCAAGGACGGTACGGTCATTGGGGCGGGGAACACGCAACCTCCCGGCCAAGCGCATGCGGAGGTGCAGGCGATGAACGATGCCTTGGACCGGGGTTATGACCTCCGAGGAGCGACCGTGTATGTGACGCTTGAACCGTGCAGTCATTTTGGACGTACCCCTCCTTGCGCCGACGCCTTGATCAAGGCAGGAGTGGCGAAAGTCGTCATGGCGGTCGGCGACCCCAATCCACTCGTTGGGGGGCAAGGGCGGTCGAAGCTTGAGGCGGCGGGCATCGAGGTCGTGTCCGGTGTGCTCGAAGAACAGGCGCGCGAAATCAACATCGGATTCATGTCCCGCATGCGGCAGGGCAAACCCTGGGTGCGGATGAAAGCTGCTTCCAGCCTGGACGGCAGGACTGCCCTGCACAATGGACTGAGCCAGTGGATCACGTCGCCGGGTGCGCGCGACGATGGGCATTGGTGGCGCGCCCGCGCCTGTGCAGTCCTGACCGGCATCGGTACGGTGCTGGAAGATGACCCGCAACTGACGGTCCGTGCCATTGAAACGCCTCGGCAGCCGCGACGGATCGTCGTCGACAGCCGCCTTCAGATCCGAACAGACGCGCGAATCCTTGAAGGAGGTGGTACATGGATTGTCACGGCAGTTTCGGACACCGAAAAAGAGGCATGCCTGCGTGACAAAGGCGCTGAAATCATCCAACTGCCCAACGCCGCTGGCAAGGTCGACCTACCCGCGCTCATCAAGGAGTTGGGTGCGCGCCAGATCAATGAATTGCATGTCGAGGCCGGCTTCAAGCTGAACGGCTCCTTGATTCGCGAAGGATGTGTCGACGAACTGTTGCTGTATCTTGCTCCGAGTCTCCTCGGGGATGCGCGCGGCCTGTTCGATCTTCCCGCGCTCGAATCGCTCGACGGCCGAAAGCACCTCACATTCCACGAAATCAAGCAAATCGGTCCCGATTTGCGTATCCTTGCCCGTTTTACCTGATCGGATCTGCCCATGTTTACCGGAATCGTTGCCGCCGTCGGCAAAATCACATCCATCACTCCGCTTGGCGGCGAGGCGGACGCCGGCGTCCGCTTGACGATCGACGCTGGCGGACTGCCAATGGCAGACGTCGCCCTGGGCGACTCGATCGCCCTGAATGGCGCGTGCATGACTGTGGTCAGCAAGACGGAAGCCGGGTTCACCGTAGACGTTTCCCGCGAGAGCCTGAATCGCACGGCAGGACTGGACGCTACGGGTGAGGTCAACCTGGAAAAGGCGCTGACGCTGGCCGATCGGCTTGGCGGCCACCTTGTTTCCGGCCATGTGGACGGGCTGGGTGACGTGCGCAAGTTCGAGTCGGTGGGCGAGTCGATGGAACTCGTGATCGCCGCCCCCAGGGAGCTGGCGAAATACCTCGCCTACAAGGGGTCCATCGTCGTCAACGGGGTTTCCCTGACGGTCAATCGGGTCGAGGACACAAAGGATGCCTGCGCGTTTTCGATCAACCTCATTCCGCATACTGTCGAAGTAACAACGCTCAAGCACTTGAAGCCGGGAGTCAAGGTGAACCTCGAGATCGACCTGATCGCGCGTTACGTCGAGCGGATGTTGAGCGCCAAGGCCTGACGATTTGGCCGCGCCGTCCGCACAAGTTTCAAACTTGAAAGTGGGACGGCCCCCAAATCCTTTAAAATAGCGAGCTACACAGGATTCAAGTCATGGCTATTTCAACAACTCAAGAAATCATTGCCGAACTGCGCGCGGGCCGCATGGTCATCCTCGTTGACGAGGAAGACCGCGAAAACGAGGGCGACCTCGTCCTTGCCGCCGAGTTCGTCACTCCGGAAGCAATCAACTTCATGGCCAAGTTCGGGCGCGGCCTGATCTGCCTGACCCTCACCGAAGAACGTTGCAACCTCCTGAACCTGCCGATGATGACGACCCGGAACGGGACGTCCTACGGCACCAATTTCACGGTCTCGATCGAAGCGGCGGAGGGTGTCACAACCGGTATTTCCGCAGCGGACCGCGCAAAGACCGTCCAGGTCGCGGTGGCCAAGAATGCGAAGCCGTCCGATATTGTGCAGCCGGGCCACATCTTCCCGCTGAAGGCACAGAAGGGCGGCGTCCTGATGCGCGCCGGTCATACCGAGGCAGGTTGCGATTTTGCCGAACTGGCCGGGCTGACCCCCGCAGCCGTAATCTGCGAAATCATGAAGGACGACGGCACCATGGCGCGTCTGCCGGACCTCATCGAGTTCGCAAAGGAGCATGGGCTGAAGATCGGCACCATCGCCGACCTGATTCATTATCGCAGCCAGAACGAAAGCATCGTCGAGCGCCTGGCCGAGCGCACCATGCACACCGTGCATGGGCCGTTCAAGGCCATCGCATACCGTGACAAGCCGAGCGGCGGTGCGCACCTCGCCCTGGTTCATGGCGATATCACCCCGGATGGCGAAACGCTGGTGCGTGTGCATCAGCCGGTTTCCATCCTGGACCTGCTCGAAACACAGGCGACTACCCATTCATGGAACATGGCTTCGGCAATGGCGGCCATCAAGGCGTCCGAACGCGGCGTCATGGTCCTGCTCAACTGCGAGGAGTCGGCTGAACAAATGTTTGCGCAGTTCGATGCGCTTAGCAAGCCCGAGCAGAAGCCGCAACCGCGCGAGTCGCGCATGGACCTGCGTACCTACGGCATTGGCGCCCAGATCCTGAAAGACCTCCAGGTCGGCAAGATGAAGCTGCTTGCCAGCCCGCGCAAGATGCCATCGATGACCGGTTTTGACCTTGAGGTGACCGGCTACCAGGCAAAGCCGGAGAACTGACATCTCCCCCCCGGGCGCCAGCGCGCCGAGGGCTGATGACATGTCGAATAAGAAATGGCCAAGCACTGCCTCGTCGGACGAACGTGGTGCTCGGTCCCAATACCCATGAGCGCAATCGCGCATGAAGGAAATACCATGACCGTAGGAACTTACGAAACGAATTTGAGCGGCGAAGGCCTGCGTATCGGCATCGTGCAAGCCCGCTTCAATGAAGACGTTTGCCACGGCCTCCTGTCTTCCTGCCTCGCCGAACTGAAGCGTCTTGGCGTCGCCGACGAGGATGTATTGCATGTCACCGTGCCGGGCGCACTCGAAATTCCGCTGGCGCTGCAGAAGATGGCGGAAACCCAGCAATTCGATGCACTGATTGCGATTGGCGCGGTCATACGCGGCGAGACTTATCACTTTGAACTGGTATCCAACGAATCCGGCGCCGGTATCACCCGCGTCGGCCTGGATTTCGGCATTCCCATCGCCAACGCAGTCCTGACGACGGACACCGACGAGCAGGCTGAGGCGCGCATGGCAGAGAAGGGCGCCGACGCTGCGCGTGTCGTCGTGGAAATGACCAATCTTTCGATTGCGCTGGAAGAACTCGCAGAAGTGACAGAGGAAGAGTAAGCAATGACGCAAAAGACGACTGTCCACGCGAATCCGAACAAGAATCGCACACCGCGCCATCGTGCGCGAGAATTTGCGCTGCAGGGCCTCTATCAATGGCTCCTGAACAATGAGGATGCCGGCGCGATTGACGCCCACATTCGCGAGGCGCACGGTTTCAACAAGGCTGATGCCGAGCATTTCGACGCGCTGCTCCACGGCGCGATCAAGCAGGCGGTTACCTTGCGCGAAGGCCTTGCCCCGATGATCGATCGCCCGATCGACCAGTTATCGCCAGTCGAGCATGCCGCCCTGCTGATCGGTGCATACGAGCTGACCAACCACATCGAGATCCCCTACAAGGTAGTGATTAACGAGGCAGTGGAGCTGACCAAGTCCTTTGGCGGCATCGATGGTCACAAGTATGTCAACGGTGTCCTCGACAAGTTTGCAGCGACTGCACGCTCCGTCGAGGTCGAAGACGCGAAGAAGCGCGGCCAGCACTGACCGTTCTGCCGCACCTCCCCTTGTCGCCGGCCACCAGCCGGCGATTGCACGACTCACATCCTGCGATGAATCCAATCCTCGCTTCCCGCCTTGCCAATATCGCCCCCTTCCACGTCATGGAGCTGGCGAAGATGGCAACCGAACTGGAACGGCAGGGCCGCTCCATCATTCACATGGGCATCGGCGAGCCCGACTTCACGGCGGCGCCACCGGTTATTGAGGCCGCGGCGCGCGCCATGGGTGACGGCCGGCTCCAGTACACGTCTGCTATCGGCATTCCCGCGCTGCGCGAAGCAATTTCAGAGCATTACTTGCGTGTCTACGGGTTGCAGGTCGCGCCTTCACGCATCGTGGTCACGGCCGGCGCCTCGGCTGCGTTGCTCCTTGCTTGTGCTGCGTTGGTCGAAACTGGTTCCGAAGTGCTGATGCCGGATCCGTCGTACCCTTGCAATCGCCATTTCGTCGCCGCGTTCAATGGGCAAGCGAGGATGATTCCGAGCGGCCCGGAGCAGCGTTTCCAGCTGTCCGACGACGTGGTCCGGGAGCAGTGGACCGACAAGACGCGGGGCGTGTTGCTCGCGTCGCCTTCGAATCCGACCGGCACATCGATTCCGCATCACGAGCTTGCAAAGATCGTAGGGACCGTTCGGGACAAGGGTGGTTTTACGATCGTCGATGAGATCTATCAGGGACTGACCTACGACGAAGAGCCGTTTTCGGCGCTGTCGCTCGGCGAAGACGTTATCGTCATCAACAGCTTTTCAAAGTACTTCAACATGACGGGCTGGCGCCTGGGCTGGCTGGTCGTACCTGAGTTCATGGTGCCGCAAGTGGAAAAGCTGGCGCAGAACCTGTTCATCTGCGCATCCAGCATTGCTCAACATGCGGGCGTCGCCTGCTTTGCGCCCGAGTCGATCGCTATCTACGAACAGCGCAAGGCGGAGTTCAAGCGGCGGCGGGACTACATCGTTCCTGCGCTCAGGCAGCTGGGCTTCAAGGTGCCGGTAACTCCTGATGGAGCTTTCTATGTATATGCGGACTGTTCAGCACTTTCGGATGATGCCGACAAGCTGACGATCGACATGCTGAACCAGGCAGGGGTTGTGCTGGTGCCCGGCCTCGACTTCGGGCCGTTCACGGCGAGGCAGTACATCCGGCTCTCTTATGCGACCTCGCTGGATAACCTGCGCGAGGCTGTTTCACGTTTGGAGAAATTCTTCGCGGAGCGCCGCTGAAATCAGTCACCAGGAATAAAAAAAGGAGCCGCAGGCTCCTTTTTTTATTGGCTAAACGCCGCAATTACAGTGCGGACGCGTGGTCGGCCTGTGCGAGCGGTTGGTTGGCAGAACCCGAAGCAGCCGCTTCCTCGACGGCTTCGACCTTGCGTTCCTGCGGACGTGCCTTCTGCACGGTCGAACTCGCGGAGGTGGAGTAGACCGGCACCTTCTTGCCCATCGCGACTTCCTTCAGTCGCTGGTACTCCGCCAGCACCTTGGCACCGTAGCCAGCGTCCGACTCGGATGCGCCTGCGCCAACGTACAGCTTCAGGCCCGCTTCGACGGAGCCACCACGGTTCACATAGTCCTTCAGGATCAGCGAGCCGACTTTGATGTTGGCGATCGGATTCAATGCTGCTTTTACGCCGCCGAGTTCTTCAAACTTGTCGCGGTGGACCTTGGACATTACCTGCATGAGGCCTTGTGCGCCGACAGGGCTTTCTGCAAACGGATTGAAGCGGGATTCAATGGCCATGACCGACAGGATGAGCAGCGGATCGAGCTTGATTTCCTTGGCCGTCAGGTAGGCGGCAGACACCAGCATGTCGGTCGCATCGGTCGCGACACGGTACCGCTTGGACAGCCATGCGGTCACCCATTGCTGCTGTCGGGTGCTGGCGGCCTGATTCTTCGCGTCAGTGCGCACGGCGGCATCTGCCTTCTCAGCCACGTCTTGCTTGGCGATAGTGGGCGCGGGCATATCCAGCAGCTCGGCGGTCTGGGGCAGTTCCGCTTCTTCGATTTCTGCCTGTGCGAACGGCGACAACGCCTTCAGGTGGTCGGTGACCTCGGGCTTGACGAACATGATGCCCAGCGCTGCGATTGCGAGAATGCCGAGCACCATCAGCATGTGGTGCGCGGTGGTGATGAAGCCGCTGACGGTGTCACGGGCGACGACCGCCCATGCCGCCGACTGGCTGGCTTTCTTGCGGGTGAAGTCGGACGTCACCCTGATGAAACGATTAATCATTTGAATCTCCCTGAAATCTCGCGGCAAGCGAAGAGCCCACTACAGAGCCTTGTAGACGCTTGTGTTTGCCGTGAATCAGTTACATCGTCTGTCATCGCGCGCGGCGCAATCGGCAGACGTCGGAATTGCTTGCTCAGGACTGGCGGCGCAGAAGGGGCCGGAACAGTGGCAAGCAACTTTTTTCGGGGATAAGGCAGACGCCTTTTGAAAACACTCCTTAAAATGTCATGTGGGACCCCGATCCCGTGAGTGATGAGGATTCTCGATGCGTAGCCCTGCTTCCCCCGGCCCGCTTCCTCATCAAGTTGGGCGAATTTTAGGGGGGTGTTTATATCGAGTCAATACTATAGAATCAAGTCTTTATTACTTTTGAATCTTGAAATCTCGCTGCGGCGCAACATTAAGCCAATAAAATCAACGACTTGGGCTTGAATTTTAAAAACAGAAGTTGCCCTCACACTTTGTCAAAAATCATGAAATATTCCGATTTGCGGGATTTTATTTCCCAACTGCAACAGTTGGGTGAATTAAAGCGCGTCCAGGTTGCGGTTTCGCCGTATCTCGAGATGACCGAGGTTTGCGACCGCACGTTGCGCACGGGCGGCCCGGCGCTTATTTTCGAGAAGCCTGAAGGGCATTCCATCCCCGTCTTGGGAAACCTGTTTGGCACGACGCGCCGCGTCGCGCTCGGCATGGGGGCGAACGATATCAGCGAGCTGCGCAAGATCGGCCACGTGCTGTCCTCGCTAAAGGAGCCGGAACCGCCGAAAGGCTTCAAGGATGTGCTCGGATTGGGTTCCATGGTGAAGTCCCTCTGGGACATGGCGCCGCGCGAGCATCGTTCCGCGCCGTGCCAGGATGTGGTGTGGGAGGGTAATGACGTAGATCTCGCAAAGTTGCCGATCCAGCATTGCTGGCCTGGCGACGTGGCACCGCTCATTACCTGGGGGCTTGTGGTGACCAAGGGGCCGAACAAGAAGCGGCAGAACCTCGGCATCTATCGCCAGCAGGTCATCGGCCGCAACAAGGTCATCATGCGCTGGCTGGCGCATCGGGGTGGTGCGCTCGACTTCCGTGAGCACGGCATCGTCAACAAGGGCAAGCCTTATCCGATCGCTGTCGCGCTTGGCGCTGATCCCGCGACAATCCTGGGCGCAGTGACGCCGGTGCCGGATACGCTCTCCGAATATCAGTTTGCAGGCCTGCTGCGTGGCAGTCGTACTGACCTGGTGAAGGCCATCGGCAGCGAATTGCGAGTGCCGGCTTCGGCGGAGATCGTGCTCGAGGGGCACATCTATCCCGACGAGTCTCATCCGAGCGGCTACGAGCATGCACTGGAGGGGCCGTACGGCGATCACACCGGTTATTACAATGAGCAGGAGTGGTTCCCGGTCTTCACCATCGACCGCATTACCATGCGCCGCGATCCGATCTATCACTCTACATATACGGGCAAGCCGCCCGATGAACCGGCTGTGCTCGGATTGGCCTTGAACGAAGTCTTCATTCCACTGCTGCAAAAGCAGTTCCCTGAAATCACCGACTTCTACCTTCCGCCGGAAGGCTGCAGCTATCGCATGGCCGTGGTTCAGATGAAGAAGTCCTATCCCGGGCATGCGAAGCGGGTGATGTTCGGCGTGTGGAGCTTCCTGCGTCAGTTCATGTATACGAAGTTCATCGTCGTGGTCGACGACGACGTGAATGTGCGCGACTGGAAGGAAGTGATCTGGGCGATTACGACGCGCGTCGATCCTTTCCGCGATACCACGCTGGTCGACAACACACCGATCGATTACCTCGATTTCGCCTCTCCGGTCAGCGGCTTGGGCAGCAAGATGGGAATTGACGCCACGAATAAATGGCCGGGGGAAACCAGTCGCGAGTGGGGGCGCACGATTGAAATGACCCCCGAAGTGAAGGCGAAAGTCGACGGAATCTGGCAGCAACTCGGACTTTGATTCCAGTCAACTCGAGAAATTCAGGGGCGCGCGGAGGCTATTGCTGATAGAATGGCGCTTGGCGGGCCCCTGCGCATTGTGGCATGGTCAACCTGGTCAGGTCGGGAACGAAGCAGCCACAGCCATTCCCCGCAAGTGCCGTAGACAAGGCTCGCCTCTTCTCTTTTTATTTCCCTGCTTTTTTTTGCGGTGATCCGCGTCTTGCGCGACGGATACGTCCACCGTCACCATTCGCGCAATCCGCGGCTATAACTTGCATCAGGTCAGGTAAAATGCGACCACCACTTATCAGCCTGCGCAGCCATGTCTTATCAAGTTCTCGCCCGCAAGTATCGCCCCAAGAGCTTTGAAACGCTCGTCGGGCAGGAGCACGTCGTGCGGGCGCTCACGCATGCGCTGGACCAGCAACGCTTGCATCACGCCTATCTGTTCACCGGAACGCGCGGCGTCGGCAAGACGACCTTGTCGCGCATCCTGGCCAAGTCGCTCAACTGCGAAACGGGCATTACCGCCAAACCGTGCGGCGTATGCGAAGCCTGTACCGCCATCGACG
Source organism: Noviherbaspirillum sp. ST9 (assembly GCF_048799745.1). Lineage (NCBI taxonomy): Bacteria > Pseudomonadati > Pseudomonadota > Betaproteobacteria > Burkholderiales > Oxalobacteraceae > Noviherbaspirillum > Noviherbaspirillum sp. ST9. The sequence continues at coordinate 201,681 of NZ_JBLWFR010000008.1, forward strand.
CCGGCCGTTTTGTCGACTATATCGAAATGGACGCGGCCTCGAATCGCGGCGTCGATGAAATGGCGCAGTTGCTGGAGCAGGCGATCTACGCACCGTCGAATGCGCGCTTCAAGGTCTACATGATCGACGAAGTCCACATGCTCACGAACCATGCGTTCAACTCCATGCTGAAGACGCTGGAGGAGCCGCCGGAGCATGTGAAGTTCATTCTCGCGACCACGGACCCGCAGAAGATTCCGGTGACGGTTCTTTCGCGCTGCCTGCAGTTCAATCTCAAGCAGATGCCGCCGGGCCATATCGTCGGCCATCTCGAAAACATCCTCGGCCAGGAAAGCATTTCCTACGATCCGCCGGCGCTGCGACTGCTCGCTGCGGGCGCGCACGGCTCAATGCGCGATGCGTTGTCGCTGACTGACCAGGCTATCGCTTATGCGGCGGGGAAGGTGACGCTCGAGTCCGTGCAAGGCATGCTTGGCGCACTCGATCAGTCTTACCTCATCCGCGTGCTCGACGCGCTTGCGGCAAAAGATGGAGCCGGACTGCTGGCAGTTGCCGACGAGATGGCAACGCGCAGCCTGTCGTACAGCGCGGCCTTGCAGGATCTCGGGACCTTGCTGCACCGGATCGCACTCGCGCAGACCGTGCCCGCCGCGCTCGCTGACGATGTCCCCGAACGTGAGGACATCGTTCGCCTGGCCGGCGCCTTCGACGCGGAAGAAGTTCATCTTTTTTACCAGATTGCCGTCCACGGCAAGAATGAGCTTGGCCTTGCACCGGACGAGTTTGCAGGCTTCTCCATGACGCTGTTGCGCATGCTTGCATTCCGCCCTGGTGTCGGCGGCGCCGAAGCGAAGCCGGTTGCCCGCGCGCCGGTTCAGGCCGCGGCTCCCGCTCCGGCGCCTCGGCCAGTTGCGGCTCCCCAGGCGGCCCCTGTCGCTTCTTCCGCCCCCGCGCGTCCTGCAGGCGCCATGAGTCCAGCGCGGGCCGCACTCGAAGCCGCACGCAATGCCGGCAAACCGCAAGCGGCCGCATCACCGGCACCGGTTGCGGCACGGCCGCCCACGCCTCCGGTGCAGCCGCCTGCGCCTCCCGCATCAGCTTCTGCGCCGCCTTGGGAAGACAATCCTCCGCCGCCAGCGCCGGAATGGGCGGACTTCGACTCTGCTCCGGCAGCGGCTCAAAAAAAAACTGAACTGAAACCGGCGGACGACGCATTCGGCGACACCGCGGTCATGGAAGAAGAGGCAGCGCCAGCGCCTCCGCCGGAGCCGCCTGCGCCGCGTGCCAAGGCATTGCCCGCCACTCCCATTCCCTCGCTGAACTGGGATGGCGACTGGCCGACGCTCGCCGGTGCCTTGCCGCTTCGCGGCGTCGTCCAGCAGCTTGCCCAGCAGAGTGAGCTCCTGCAATGCGAGGACAACGGTGATGGCGTGTCTATTCACCTGCGCATTCCGCTCGACACCTTGCGCTCTGCCGGATCCATTGAAAAACTGACGGCGGCGCTGACCGAGCATTTCGGGAAACCCGTGCGTATCACTACAGAAATCGGTGCGGTCGAACAGACCGCCAACGCGCAGGCGGTTGCCGACCGAGAGGCAAAGCTGCGCCAGGCCGAAGAAAACCTCCAACGTGATCCTTTTGTGCAGGCGATGATGCGCGAGTTTGGCGCAACCATCGTGCCGGGATCGATCAAACCCATTTAGACAAGGAGTACGACCATGATGAAGGGCCAACTCGCAGGGCTGATGAAGCAAGCGCAGCAAATGCAGGACAACATGAAGAAGATGCAGGAGCAACTGGCGACGATCGAAGTCGAAGGCCAGTCCGGCGCCGGCATGGTGAAGGTTGTCATGACCTGCAAAAATGACGTCAAGCGCGTGTCGATCGATCCCTCGCTTCTGGGTGACGACAAGGATATGCTGGAAGACTTGGTTGCCGCCGCGTTCAATGATGCGGTCCGCAAGGCGGAAGCGACTTCCCAGGAAAAAATGGCCGGCATGACGGCAGGCCTCCCGCTGCCGCCCGGTTTCAAGATGCCGTTCTGATAGTGAAATCCCCGACCAGCCTCGAATTCCTCACCGAAGCATTGCGCCGCCTGCCGGGCGTTGGCCCGAAATCGGCCCAGCGCATGGCCTATCACCTGATGCAGCATGACCGCGACGGCGCGGCCATGCTCGGACGTGCGCTGTCGCAGGCGGTGGAGCGCATCCACCACTGCGACAGGTGCAACACCTTTACCGAGAATGAGGTCTGCGAGACCTGCCTCGATTCTGCGCGCGACGCGAGCCTGCTTTGCGTAGTCGAGACGCCGGCCGATCAGATGATGATCGAGCAGACCCTGACCTACAAAGGGCTGTACTTCGTGCTGATGGGGCGGCTGTCGCCGCTGGACGGCATCGGACCGAAGGACATTCACCTCGAAAAGTTGATCGCGCGTGCAACCGACGGCATCGTCGCCGAGGTCGTGCTGGCAACGAATTTCACCAACGAGGGCGAGGCAACCGCCCATTACATTAGCGAGACACTCAAGGCGCGCGGCCTGAAGGTCAGCCGGCTGGCGCGCGGCGTGCCCGTGGGTGGCGAGCTCGAATATGTGGACGCGGGCACGATTGCACGCGCCATGCTGGACCGCCGATCCACCTAGTCTCCAACCGACGCCATGACAGAACAAAAACCATCCGGGCCGCTCGCCGGCATCAAGGTCCTCGAACTCGGTACGCTGATCGCAGGCCCGTTCTGCTCGCGCATGCTTGCCGAATTCGGTGCCGAGGTGATCAAGATCGAGGCACCGGACGGTGGTGACCCGATCCGTCAATGGCGTGTGCTGAAGGACGGCACCTCGCTCTGGTGGTATGTGCAGTCGCGCAACAAGAAAAGCGTGGCCCTGAACATGAAGGATCCGCGCGGGCAGGAGATTGCAAAGCGGCTTGCGCTCGAGGCCGACATCATCATCGAGAACTATCGCCCGGGCGTGCTGGAAAAGTGGGGCATCGGTTACGAGGATCTGAACAAGGTCAACCCGGCCACAATCATGGTCCGCCTGTCGGGCTACGGCCAGAGCGGCCCGATGAAGGACTTGCCTGGCTTTGGCGCAATCGGCGAATCCATGGGCGGCATGCGCTATGTGTCCGGACATCCTGACCGTCCGCCGGTTCGCATCGGCGTATCGATCGGGGATTCCGTCGCCGCCTTGCACGGTGTAATCGGTGCGATGATGGCATTGCGCCATCGCGACGCGACCGGAGGCCGCTGGAATGGCAAGACAGGCGATGCATGCGTTGCAGGGCAGGGCCAGATGGTCGACGTGGCCTTGTACGAAGCCGTGTTCAACATGATGGAGTCGCTGGTTCCGGAATATGACTTTGCCGGCGTGGTCCGCACTCGAACCGGCGGAGCATTGCCCGGCATCGTTCCGTCGAATACCTACACGACGAAGGACGGCGAGAACATCGTCATCGCCGGGAACGGCGACGCGATCTTCAAGCGCCTGATGGTTGCCATCGAGCGGCAGGACATGGCCGACGATCCGCAACTTGCGCGAAATGACGGACGCGTGCCCCGCACGGAAGAAATCGACGGCGCTATCCAAACGTGGTGCAGTACGAAGACCATCGATGAGGCTTTGAATATCCTGAAGGCGGCGGACGTCCCGGTCGGCAAGATCTATTCGGTAAAAGACATGATGAGCGATCCGCAATTCCTCGCGCGCGGCATGTTCGAGCAGCACGCCTTTGCGGATGGAACACCGATCAAGCTGCCGGCCATTACGCCGAAGCTTTCGGCAACGCCCGGCGAGACGAAATGGCTCGGGCCGGCGCTTGGCGAGCACAATGCCGAAGTCCTGCGCAGCCTGGGCTACGATGACCGGCATATCGCGCAGCTCAGGGAAGACAATGTCATTTAAGAGGCCACGACATGTTTAACAAGAAATTCTGGAAGCAGTTCGCGATCGCGTTGGCACTGTTCCTCGCCGGGTACTTCACCTTCAACAGCAATCTTTTCTCCTGAGCCCATTCCTGGCCGGGCGCGGCTTTTGCTAACTCTGTCATCGGGCAGTAAAGCGCCTTGAACTGGTGCGTCGTCGCGCCAATGCGGGGCAAATTCAATGACAATGCAATCTGCGGAGGAAGAAATGGTCCAGACCCCGGGCAGGAAAATCGTTCAATGTTCTGCTGCGCTGACGGCAATCGTTTCCATGCCGGCGCTGGCGCATCCCGGCCTGCATCACGTCGCGGGCTTCGCTTCCGGCTTTGCGCATCCCCTGGCTGGGTGGGACCATCTCCTGGCCATGCTCGCCGTCGGTTTCTGGGCGTCGCAGCAGCGTCGAGCCATGGCTATTGCCTTGCCTGTCGCTTTCCCCCTTGTGATGGTGCTTGGCGCATTGATCGCCACGGAGGGATATGCGCTTCCGTATGCTGAAGTCAGCGTTGGGGGTAGTGTCCTCGTATTGGGACTGCTGGTCGCATTTGCCGTGAAAATGCCGGCATGGGGCGGATTGCCGATCATTGCATTGTTTGCCGCAGCACACGGATACGCACACGGCCTCGAAATCCCAGGCGGAAGCGGCCTTGCGGCCTATGCCATGGGCTTCGTCACGGCAACCGTCATGCTGCACCTCGCGGGCCTGTCCGTCGGCCCGCTCGTCCGTACGCGATCAGTGGGGCACGCCGTTCGCGCGTTCGGCGCCGGCATTGCGGCGGGTGGCGTCTACCTCCTGGCAGTGATCTGATCCTTATTCATCGAGGACGTCCCGCAGCGCGGGCGCAGCCTGCCGGATGTCCTTGATCGGGATCGGTGCAAAACCCAGCACCAGCCCAGTCAGGGATTCAGCAGAGGTACTGTCGTCCAGATAAAACTGGGACAGCGCCCTCAGCTCGATCCCTTTCTCCCCGGCCCGCAGGGCAATCTCCTGATCGTCACGGCGGGCAACAAATGTCGTCGTTAGTTGCAGACCCGCGTCGGCCGCGCCTGCTTTCACATGCTCGCCCAGATGCGAATCGATCGCTTCCAGCAAGGTGATGCGCCGTTCGCCGTAGGCTTCGCGCGTACGCTTGATGTGGCGTCCGAAGTGTCCCTCCGTAATGAAATCGGTCAGCACGATCTGGGGGACGATGGCAGCGTGGCGGTCGAGGATGGCACGCGCCTGGACGAAGGCGTCGACGAGGGCGGGCGGCAATACCATGTAGCCCATCCGCAGGCCGGGGAACAGGACCTTGGACAGCGTGCCGACATAAATGACGCTCCCTGTCTTGTCGAGACTTTGCAACGAAGCCAGCGGCGGCCCGGTGTAGCGGTATTCGCTGTCGTAGTCGTCCTCCACGATCCACGCCCTGTTAGCCTTGGCCCATTCCAGCAGCTCCAGTCGACGGGCGAGACTCATCGTCGTGCCAAGGGGGAGCTGGTGTGAAGGCGTGACGTACGCCAGCCTTGCATCCGAATAGGCTGATTTACCTGCTGAAACCACGATGCCCTGATCATCAACGGGCACCGGGCACACGAGTGCTTCGGCGGCGCGCAGGGAGGCGCTGATGCCGCGATACCCGGGATCCTCGACCCATGCAGCGTCACCCGGATCAAGGAGCAGGGAGGCGATCAGGAACAGGGCCTGCTGCGAGCCGGAAGTGACGACGACCTGGTCCGGATGGCAGTGGACGCCCCGCGAAGCGCCAAGATAGCCGGCCAGTGCTTCCCGCAAGGGTTTGTAGCCGATCGGCGCGCTGTAGCCGAGCTCGTGCGGTGTCCGGCGCCAGCGCCTTGCCTCGAGCCGCGCCCAGACGTCGAACGGGAAGAGGTCGAGCCCCGGCATGCCGATGCGGAACGCCTTGGGTGGGCCTTCGTGCGTATTCAGCGCGACCTCCGGCCCGATGAAACGTGCACCACGCGCGGACAGCGGCCGCAGCGGGTGCGCGTCTGAACGCTTTGAGAACGTCGCTGCGACGGGCAAGATCTTGCTGACGAAGGTTCCCTTGCCAACCGTGCCCGCCAGATAGCCTTCCGCCACGAGATGCTCATACGCATTCAGCACCGTCTGCCTGGATACACCAAGCTGTCGCGCGAGATCGCGTGTCGGCGGCAGTTGCGCGCCCGGAGTAATCCTCCCAGCCAGCACCGATTGCTTGATGCCTTCATATAATTGGCGAAACATCGGTGTGGCCGAGGCCGGCGAAAGCTGAATGGTGGCGAGGGAATCGGCGAGGTGCATGTCGTACTACTCCAATTGGTATTCTAAAAATAGCACTTATTGGCACTTCAAGAAAGCCAATGATCTCGTTACGCTATGCTTTTACCGATGCAAAGGGAAGGGACTGGCCATGCATAGCTACGATGCAACGATTACCTGGCAGCGAGGCGACCAGGCGTTTGCCGACAACCGCTACAGCCGGGGGCACCGCTGGACGTTTGACGGCGGCGCCGACGTGCCGGCGTCTTCCTCGCCGCATGTCGTTCCAGTTCCCATGTCCGATGCCGCCAGCGTCGATCCGGAGGAGGCTTTGGTCGCGGCCACGTCAAGCTGTCACATGCTGTTCTTCCTGAGCTTCGCGGCAAAGCGCGGATTCATTGTCGACAGTTATATCGACCGCGCGTCCGGAGTCATGGAAAAGAATGCGGACGGAAAGATGGCGATGACACGCATCACGCTGCGGCCCGACATCGTGTTTTCCGGCGAGCAACGGCCCACGCCGGAGGAGCTCGCCCGCATGCATCACGATTCGCACGAACAGTGCTTCATCGCGAATTCATTGAAATCGGAAATCGTTCTCGAACCAGTGACCTGAAGGCTGCACATGTACATTCCCTCGCAATTTAACGAAAGCCGCTTCGACGTCCTGCACGGCCTCGTGCGTCAACACCCGTTCGGCACGATTGTGACGATGGGCGCGTCTGGCCTCAACGCCAATCACATTCCGTTCGAGTTCGATGCCGACGGGGAGCATGGTGTCCTGCGCGCACACATTGCCCGGGCCAATCCCCTCTGGAAGGACTATTCCCCGGATGTGGAAGCCCTCGTGATTTTCCAAGGCGCACACGGCTACATCAGTCCGTCGTGGTATCCGACTAAGGAAGTGGATGGCCGCGCGGTCCCCACCTGGAACTACATGGTCGTGCATGCCTATGGTCCGCTAAAGGTCATCGACGACACGACATGGATCCGGGCACAGCTGGAACGGCTGAGCGGGCAGCATGAGGCAGGGCGGAAGCAGCCTTGGACCATCGACGATGCGCCTGCGGACTACATCGAGAAACTTCTGAAGGCGATTGTCGGCATCGAAATACCGATTTCGCGTCTCGCGGGTAAATGGAAGGTGAGCCAGAACCAGCCTGAGGAGAATCGTGCCGGCGTGGTGCAAGGATTGCGCGAGCAGGGCGGGGATACGGCGTTTGCCATGGCGGACGCCGTAGCGGGACGGTGAAACTTTGCGTGCCGCCATGTCCGGCGGCACGCATTCAGGCGGTTAGCGTAGCGCTTCCACCATCTTTTCCAACTTCACGGCGTCCGCGCAGAACAGGCGGATGCCTTCGGATAGCTTCTCGGTGCCCATCGCGTCGTCGTTGAGCATCAGGCGGAAGGTCTTCTCGTCGAGCGTCAGCTTCTTCAGGTCGGACGCATTCGCTTCCTCAACGCTGAGCTTGCGCGCAACCGGCGCTTGGGTTTCGGCCAGCTTCTGCAGCAGCTCCGGGCTGATCGTCAGCAGGTCGCAGCCGGCCAGTTCGACGATCTGCGAGGTGTTGCGGAAGCTCGCGCCCATCACTTCGGTCTTGTAGCCGAACTTGCGGTAGTAGTTGTAGATCCGCTTCACGGACTGCACGCCCGGATCGTCCGCGCCGGTGTATTCCTGTCCGGTCGACTTCTTGTACCAGTCGTAAATGCGGCCGACGAAGGGCGAGATGAGCTGCACGTTGGCGTCCGCGCAAGCGATTGCTTGCGGCAGTGCGAACAGCAGGGTCATGTTGCAGCGGATGCCTTCTTTTTCCAGCACCTGCGCCGCCTGGATGCCTTCCCAGGTTGATGCAATCTTGATCAGCACGCGCTCGCGCGAAATGCCGGCAGCTTCGTACAGGGCAATCAGGGCGCGACCCTTGTCGATGGTGCCTTGGGTGTCGAAGGACAGGCGGGCGTCAGTCTCGGTCGAGACGCGGCCGGGGATCAGCTTGAGGATTTCGAGGCCGAAGGCGATCAGCAGGCGGTCGATCACGTCGCCGGTCGGCAGGCGGACGTTGTCGCGCACGGCCTTTTCCAGCAGCGGCTTGTATTCATCCTTCTGCACGGCCTTCAGGATCAGCGACGGGTTGGTCGTCGCGTCGCGCGGGGCGAAGGCCTTCATCGCCTGGAAATCGCCGGTGTCGGCGACGATGGTGGTGTACTGCTTGAGTTGTTCGAGCTGGTTCATGACGGGGTGGTCAGCGGCAAAAAAGGCCAATGATACCCCCATCGGCGGCGCCGCTGTTGGATCTGGATCAGAGGTGAAAGTCCTACAACTTCGGCGGGTGGCGCAGGAATGAATCGAATTGCATGTCCAGCTTCTGCAAGGCTTTTTGTGCGTTTTGCATCTTCTTGCGGAATTCCGGTCCGCGCTTGAGCGCCAGGCCCACGGCGAGGATGTCGATGACCACGAGATGCGCGAGCCGTGCCGAGATCGGCGTGTACGGGTCGATGTTGAAGCTGAGGTCGATCGGGACGAGCACCGTTGCTTCTTCCGCCAGCGGCGTGCCGCTCGGCGTGAGCGCAATGACATCGGCGCCAACCCTGCGCGCAAGTTGCACACTGTGCAGCAGGGCGGTGCTGTTGCCGCGCTGGGAAATGGCAACCACCGCATCACCCTTGGTCAGCAAGGCGGCAGAAATGGCATGGATGTGCGGGTCGGCGTAGGCGACCGTGTGCACGCCAGAGCGGAAGAACTTGTGCTGCGCGTCCGCTGCTACGATACCCGACGTGCCCTGTCCCCAGAATTCGATCTTGCTGGAACGCGCCAGCACGTCCAGTGCCTTCTCGATCGCCGCTGGCTGCAGGTTGTTGCGCAGGTCGAGCAGGGTGTTGATGGATCGGCTACAGATCTTGCTGACGAGGTCGGCGGCAAGGTCGTCCTGCAGCGGCGACTCGTCGGCCTGCGGCAGGGCCAATGCCAGCGTCTGCGCCAGCTTGAGCTTGAACTCGTGCCAGCCGTCGTAGCCCAGTGCTCGGCAGAAGCGCACGACCGTCGGTTCCGATACCTGCGCATTCTTCGCCAACGCCGTGATATTGCCGGAGACGGCCAGGTCGGGATTCTTCAGGACGGCCATGGCCACCTTCTTTTCCGACTTGGACAGGGCGTCAAGCTGGGTCTTGATCGAGTCGAGCAGCATAGGGGTTCAATGAGATGGTCGGGGCCGGATCACTCTTCCGGCAGCGCTTCTTCCCGCCATTGTAATCCGTCGCGACCGATCAACGCGCTCGCAGCAGGTGGGCCCCAGGTGCCCGAGGTGTAGGGCATCGGCTCGTCGCCCTCCTGTTCCCAGAATTCGAGAATGGGCTCGACCCATTCCCAGGCCGCTTCGAGTTCGTCGCTGCGCATGAAGAGGGTGAGCTGGCCGCGCAGCACGTCGAGCAGCAGGCGCTCGTAGGCGTCCATGCGCGGCATCTTGAAGGTTTCGCGGAAATCCAGTTCCAGCTCGACCGGACGCAGGCGCATGCCGTCACCGGGCGTCTTCGCCATCAGGTTCATCTGCAGGCCTTCGTCCGGCTGCAGGCGGATGATCAGGCTGTTGGCCTGGAAGCTACGGTTGGGTTGGGCGAAGATCGAATGCGGAATGGTCTTGAAGCGCACCACGATTTCCGCAAGCTGGTCGGCCATGCGTTTGCCGGTCCGCAGGTAGAACGGCACGCCGGCCCAGCGCCAGGTATCGATTTCCGCCTTCAAGGCGACGTAGGTCTCGGTGCGCGAATTCGGATTGGCGTCCTGTTCCTTGCGATAGCCGGGTACGGGTTTGCCTTCGACATGGCCAGAGCGGTACTGGCCGCGCACGACGTTCTGCGCGATGGTATTGGCCGTGAAGCGTTTCAGCGAGCGCAGCACCTTGAGCTTTTCATCGCGTACGGCATCCGGCGTCGCCGACACCGGCGGCTCCATCGCCACGATGCACAGGAGCTGCAGCAGGTGATTCTGCAGCATGTCGCGCAGCGCGCCGGCGGTTTCGTAATAGTCCATGCGATTGCCGACACCGAGTTCTTCCGCGATCGTGATCTGCACGTCGGAAATCCATTCGCGCCGCCACAGCGGCTCGAACAGCACATTGCCGAAGCGGAGTGCGAGCAGGTTCTGCACCGTTTCCTTGCCGAGATAGTGGTCGATGCGGAAGATCTGCGATTCAGAGAAGACCCGGCCGACTTCCGCATTGATCTGCTTCGCGCTCGCAAGGTCGCGCCCGAGCGGTTTCTCAAGCACGACACGCGATTCCGGTGTTGCCAGACCGCTCTGCGAAAGGTTGTGACAAATCTTCGCAAACAGGCTTGGCGGCGTCGCCAGGTAGAACACGCGGGTAATTGGCTCCCCTCCAGCCGAGTCGCGCATCGCCTTTACGAGCAGCGGATAGGTCGACGCATCCGTTGCGTCGAGCGCGACGTAATCGATCCGTTTGCAGAAGGCCTCCCAGACACCCGCATCGGGCGAACCGGACGCGGTGTGCGGGCGGGCGCTGCGGTTCACTTCTTCCAGGAAGCTTTCGCGCGTCCATTCATGGCGTCCGACACAGATAATGCGGGCGGACGCGGCAATGTCCTTTGCGCGTTCGCGGTTGTACAGCGCGGGCAACAGTTTGCGCATTGCAAGGTCACCGCCGCCGCCGAACAGGACCAGGTCAAAATCGGATAGAGCCATGATGATCAGATGGTTACTTCAAAAAAATTGCCGCAAGCGCACGCGCAAGCCTTCCGGCTCGGCGTGTGGATAAATTCGATGGCAAAGCGGAGGCCGGGTTCGTCGTCGGACAGGAGATTACTCCGACAGTGAGATCTTCGCCCGTGCAATCAAGCCGTTGGTCGAGCCATCGTGGGCATCGGGATGTGCGGCACCTGTCAGCTCCGCTTCGATGTTCTTGGCAAGCACCTTGCCGAGCTCCACTCCCCACTGGTCAAAACTGTTAATGCCCCAGATTACACCCTGCACGAACGTCTTGTGTTCATACAAGGCGATGAGCGCACCAAGGGTTGACGGCGCCAGCTTGTCCATCAGGATGGTATTGCTCGGACGGTTGCCGGGGAACACGCGGTGCGGGAGCAGGGATTCGATTTTCTCATCTGGAATTTGCTGGGCGCGCATTTCGACGCGTACTTCTTCTGCGGTCTTGCCGCGCATGAAGGCTTCCGACTGGGCAAAGCAGTTGGCGAGCAGGACCATATGATGCCCTTCGAGGTCATGCGCGGCCTTCAGTGCCGCGATGAAGTCGACCGGCGTCACGTCCGTTCCCTGGTGCAAGAGTTGGAAATAGGCGTGCTGCCCGTTGGTGCCGACGTCGCCCCACACGATTGGGCAAGTGGCAGTCGAAACCGGTTGGCCCGCAGCGGTAACGCGCTTGCCGTTGCTCTCCATGTCGAGCTGCTGCAGATAGGCGGGAAACTGGCTCAAATCCTGATGGTAAGGAGCGATGGAGAGCGAACTGCTGCCAAAGAAATTGCGGTACCAGATGCCGATAAGGCCGAGGATGACCGGCATGTTCTTTTCCAGGGGAGCAGTCTGGAAGTGCTGGTCCATGGCATGGGCGCCCGCGAGGAATTCGGAAAACCCTTCAAATCCGATCGCGAGTGCGAGAGGGAGTCCAATGGCCGACCACACCGAGTAGCGTCCGCCGACCCAGTCCCAGAACGGGAACATGTTCTCGGTATCGATGCCGAACGATCGCACGGCTTCCGTGTTGGTGGATACCGCGACGAAATGGCGCGGCAGGTCCGGTTCCGCGTGCGCCTGCAGAAACCATGAACGCGCCGACTGCGCGTTCATCATCGTTTCGCGGGTGGTGAAGGTCTTCGAGGCGATAATGAACAGCGTGCTTTCGGAGGGGACTTTCGCCAGTACGGCGTCGAGGTCGTGCCCGTCCACGTTGGAAACGAAATGCATTGTCAGCCGTGGGTGGACGAACGGGCGCAGCGCGCGGCAGGTCATCTCCGGGCCAAGGTCGGAGCCACCGATGCCGATGTTGACGATGTCGGTGATTGCCTGCCCGGTGCACCCGGTCCATTGCCCGGAGCGTACGCGATCGCTGAAGGCCTTGATGTGGTCGAGCACGGCATGAACCTCCGGCACGACGTCCTGTCCATCCACGACAAGCGATGCGCCGCGCGGCAGGCGCAACGCGGTGTGCAACACCGCGCGGTTCTCGGTTGTATTGATTTTTTCGCCGGAAAACATTGCTGAACGCTTCGACTCCAGGTCGCACTCGCGGGCCAGCTGGAACAGCAAGTCCATCGTTTTCTCGTTGAGCCGGTTCTTGGAGTAGTCGAGCAGGAGGCCTGCGGTTTCAATCGAGAATCGGTTGAAGCGATCGGATTGTTGCGAAAACAGAGTGCGCATCTGCCATTCCTTCGCTTCGGCAAAATGCTGTATCAGGGCCTGGAAGGCCGGTGCATCGGTCAGATTGGATTGGGGCATGGCGATTAACTGTTCCGGTCGGGTAGACAATTTGTATAGAACGTCAACGTGTTCAACTATACAACATGTTAAGGTAAATTCACTACAAGCTTTTCCCGACATGCTTCTTTCTTGCGAAATCTCAGCGGGTGGGAGTACGGGTTCCTGTATGCGCTTTATTCGAGCGTGGTCATGGATTTCTTGTGTAGTAAAATTACGTAATAAATGTCAAGGATTGCATCATGTCTCTTCACCCCATACTGGCTTCCACAACCGACAGGATCATCAGGCGCAGCCGCCCGTATCGCAGCGCCTACCTTGCGCGCCTCGATGCGGCACGGCTGAAGGGAGTGCAGCGGGGCGCACTGGCCTGCACGAACCTGGCGCACGGCTTTGCTGCCTTCCCGGCCAATGACAAGCTCAAGCTCAAGCAGCAATCGGCGCCTTCGGTCGCCATTGTTTCCGCCTACAACGACATGCTGTCGGCACACCAGCCATTCGAACGCTTCCCGCATCTCATCAAGGACGCCGTGCGTGCAGCCGGTGGCGTGGCGCAGTTCGCGGGCGGCGTGCCGGCCATGTGCGATGGCGTCACGCAGGGGCAGCCGGGTATGGAGCTATCTCTGTTTTCTCGGGACGCGATTGCGATGGCAACGGCAATCGCGCTTTCCCACAACATGTTCGATGCCGCGGTGTACCTCGGCGTGTGCGACAAGATCGTGCCGGGCTTGCTGATCGGCGCGCTGCACTTCGGCCATCTTCCTGCCGTCTTCATTCCCGCCGGCCCGATGACGACGGGTATCTCGAATTCGGAAAAGGCCAAGGTCCGCCAGCTCTACGCACAGGGCAAGGTCGGTCGCGACGAATTGCTGGAGTCCGAGGCGCAGTCGTATCACGCCGCTGGCACATGTACCTTCTACGGCACTGCCAACAGCAACCAGATGCTCATGGAGGTCATGGGCCTGCATATGCCGGCCACTGCGTTCATCACCCCGAACACACCCCTGCGCGATGCGCTGACTGCTGCCAGTGCACGCCGTGCGGTCGAGATCAGCGCGCAGGGCAAGGAATACATTCCTGTCGGCCATGTCGTCGACGAAAAGGCCATCGTCAATGCCATCGTCGCCTTGCTGGCAACGGGCGGTTCCACCAACCATACGCTTCATCTCGTTGCGATGGCAAAGGCAGCGGGCATTGTGATCGACTGGAACGATTTCGATGCGCTGTCCGCCGTAGTCCCGCTGCTGACGCGGATCTATCCGAACGGCGAGGCCGACGTCAATCACTTCCATGCGGCGGGCGGCACGGGATTCGTCATCCGCGAATTGCTCGATGCCGGGTTGCTGCACGAGGACGTGACGACGGTAATGGGCAAGGGGCTGCGCGCACATTGCTCCGAGCCCTTCCTGCAGGGGGAGGACGTGGAGTGGCGGCCAGCGGTATCCGTGAGCGGCGACCTTGATGTTCTGAGGCCGGCTGCTGAACCATTCTCCCGCGATGGCGGGCTCCGCCTGTTGTCGGGCAACCTTGGCCGTGCCGTGATCAAGGTGTCCGCGGTCAAGTCGCAGCATCGCGTGGTCGAGGCGCCAGCGATCGTCTTCAACTCCCAGGAAGATTTCATGTTCGCCTTCAAGGCAGGCAAGCTGGATCGAGACTTCGTTGCCGTCGTGCGCTACCAGGGGCCGCGTGCCAACGGGATGCCGGAACTGCACGCGCTCACACCCGCGTTATCGAGCCTGCAGGACGCCGGTCGCCGCGTGGCGCTGGTGACGGACGGGCGTATGTCCGGCGCGTCGGGCAAGGTGCCAGCGGCTATCCACGTCTCGCCCGAGGTGCTTGCTGGCGGGCCGATTGGACGCGTGCGAGACGGCGACATGATCCGCGTGGATGCGGAAACTGGAGTGTTGCAGGCCCTGGTAGCGGAGGCAGAATGGAATGCACGCGGGACCGCGCCTGCGGACCTGTCCGCCAATCAGGTGGGCATGGGGCGCGAACTGTTCGCCATGTTCCGCGGCTCGGTAAGCGCAGCGGAAGAGGGCGGTGCGACATTCAGCCTGCCGCCGCCGCTCCATCTACCCCAAGAACAGGACAACCCGCTCGCCGTCCCTGAAGAACAATCGTTCTCCGACGAGGATTCCCTCGTGACCCGCCGATAAGAAGAAAGACCATGACACTACTCGACATCATGCGCGTTTCGCCGGTTATTCCAGTGATCGCGATCGACAGCATCGACCAGGCGGTTCCCCTCGCCAGGGCGCTGGTTGCTGGCGGCATTCGTGTGCTGGAAGTGACGCTACGCACCGAGCACGGCATCCCGGCGATACGGGCGATGGCAGAGCAGGTACCGGATGCGATCTTAGGCGTTGGTACGTTGACGCTGCCGGAGGAGTTCGCAGCAGCGCGCGACGCCGGAGCAGTCTTTGGCGTATCGCCCGGGCTGACGCCCGCGCTCATCGACGCGGCAAGGCACTCCGGTCTGCCTCTGCTGCCCGGAGTGATGACGCCGTCCGAAGTCATGGCTGCGCGAGAAGCTGGCTTTCACCAGCTGAAGCTGTTCCCTGCGGTGCCAGCCGGTGGACTCGGGATGCTCAACGCAATTGCCGGTCCGCTGCCCGATGTGATGTTCTGCCCGACGGGCGGGATATCGCAAGAAACCGCGCCGCAATTTTTGGCATGCAAGAACGTTGCGTGTGTAGGCGGGTCGTGGCTGACGCCGAAGAATGCAATGCAGTCGGGAGACTGGCAGCAGATTACCGAACTGGCCCGTGCGGCCAGCGCCCTGCGTCAGGCCTAAACCTGGTCCGCCTTTTTTCTCGAATCGGAATACATCACTACGCAATTGCGCCCCGACCGTTTCGCCTGGTATAGCGCACGGTCTGCGGCGTGGATGAGACTGCCCGTCTTTGCCGTGTGTTCCGGAACGACAGTGCTGACGCCCAGGCTCACGGTGACGAACTTCGCCACGCCCGAGTAGGCGTGCTCGATGTTGAGCCCTTCGATTTCCGCACGCATGGCTTCGGCGATTCGCATTGCGCCGTCTTCGTTGGTCTCCGGCAGGACCACGGTGAACTCTTCGCCGCCGTAGCGCGCCACCAGGTCGCACGCGCGGTGGAGCACACCACCCAGCGCCGAGGCAATCTGCGCCAGGCACTGGTCCCCATGTTGATGGCCGTAGTTATCGTTGTAGTCCTTGAAGTAATCGACGTCGATCATGATCAGGGACAGTGGCGTCGCATTGCGCTTGGCGCGGCGGAATTCGTCGTCAAGATGCAGGTCGAAGCGGCGCCGGTTGGCGATCCCCGTCAAGCCATCCACGAGGGTCTGCGATTCGAGTTCCGTCGCCAGGTCACGCAGCTTCTTCTCCCGCGCCACGGCCATGCTGACATCGGTGATCTGCACCACGCAGTGCCGGGGCAGGCCGGTGATTTCCAGCGGCATGACATGCACCGCCTGCTGCATGCGCACCGCGTTCGCCGCGTCTGCGGAATTGGCATAGAGCGGGAAAGGCGCCTTGTTCAAGGTCTGCGACAGCAGCGAAGCGAAATTGTTTTCGAGCGCGGCGAGAATCGCGACATGGGTACGGCCATCGGCCATGCCGGGAAATACGTCGCAGAAGGCTTTGCCCTGGATGTCGGCGGAAGGCAGCAGCGAGTGCTGCTCCATCCACTGGTTCCACATGACGATCCTTTGGTCCGGGTCGATCACGATGATGCCGGCCCGGACGGTCTTCAGTACACCCTGTAGCAAGCTCAGCTGCATGCCTATCCCATCAGCTTCGCAAGGTAGTCGTCGATGTAGTGCTGCAAGTCGTGCAGTGCGGGCATGTCGAGCAGGAAGGCGACATAGCCGTAAATATGGTGGCGCTCGATGTTGAAGTCGATCTTCAGCGTCAGCACAACGCCGTCCCATTCCTTGCCGGTGGTGCCAAGGATGTCGTCGCCGGTGCCGGCAAGGTAGGTGGGGAGGGAACCGCGCAATTCCTTGCCGGCGGCGTTGGCGAAGGAGCCCATGCAGGAGTTGAGGATGATGTTGCCGATCTCGCTCATCGCCTCCTGTTCCATCTCGCTGAGCTCTTCAAGGGAAAAACTCTGGCCGACCATCAACCGGACAATTTCGAGGCTTTTCTCTTCCGGGAACATCAGGAAGGCTTCGGTATTGAAGGCGCCCTCGAAATGCTGCGCGACCGCCGAGATGCGGCGTCCTTCGTCGCTTCCCAATGTCTTTGCGACCTCAGCGCGGCTCTGGAAGCTGATCATGGGCACCGACATGGTGACCTCTTCATCCACGATGCGGCTCATCGCCGCGGCCGCCCGGCCAACGCCGAGGTTGAAGATCTCAACCAGGGCGTCGTGCTGAAGTTCGGTGAGCTGGAACATTACTGGTTTTCGAAGACGGCGATGATGCGGTCGATGCAGGCTTCGGTGATCGGCTTCTCGGCAAAGGCGATGCCGAGCGCGTTCGCCTTTTCACGCGTGGCGTCCTGCACGTTTGCCGTCAGCAGCGTAATGTGCGCCGCCGGGCATTTGGCCTGGATCTTGTCCACCGCCGCGAGGCCGCCCATGCCGGGCATGTTCAGGTCGAGGAGGACGAGGTCGGGAGTGACGTTCTGCAGCTTGTCGATCGCTTCTTCGCCGCTGGCTGCTTCGGCGATGGTCCATTCGGGATGGCGGTTGAGGAGGAACTGCTTCGAAAGCAGGCGGGATACCTTGCTGTCGTCTACAACGAGAACGGTTGTCATGTTTGCATCGCTCTATGGATGTTGAAGCAAAATAATGCTTTGTGGTAAGTCTATCATTCGATTGCTTCAGAACGCTTGCAATTGCCGACAAAAAATCCGGTTTTGCGACAGCCGACCGCTTAAAATAGCGGCTTCTTTTTTCACTGCAATGCACCATGACCCAAGACGAAATGAAACAGGCGGTTGCCCGTGCCGCCATCGAATACGTACCGAGTGGCGAAATCATCGGCGTCGGTACCGGTTCCACCGCCAATTTCTTCATCGATGAGCTCGGCAAGATCAAGGATCGCATCAAAGGCGCCGTGGCATCTTCAGAGGCAACGGCTGCACGCCTCAAGTCGCACGGTATCCCGGTGTTTGACCTGAATGACGTGGAATCGATGTCCGTCTACATCGACGGCGCCGACGAGATCGACCCGAAGGGCGCGATGATCAAGGGCGGTGGCGCCGCGCTGACGCGCGAAAAGATCGTTGCTTCCGTTGCAGCGAAGTTCGTGTGCATCGCCGACGGCTCCAAGCTGGTCGACATGCTGGGCGCTTTCCCTCTGCCGGTCGAAGTCATCCCGATGGCGCAGGCTGCCGTCGCGCGCAAGCTCAAGACCTTTGGCGGTGAACCGCGCCTGCGCATGAAGGATGGCCAGCCGCTGCTGACGGACAACGGCTGCATGATCCTGGACGTGGTGGGCCTGAAGATTGCCGACCCGGCTGGACTCGAGGCGCAGATCAACAACATCCCGGGTGTGGTGACGGTCGGCCTGTTTGCGCAACGCGGCGCCGATGTCGCCTTGCTCGGCACGGCGGAAGGCGTGAAAAAGCTGACCTTCTGATAGCTGCACCAATGCAAAAAAGCCCGCTGGTCAGCGGGCTTTTTTGTTTGTGTTACTTGCGGGAGATTATTCGGACGGCGGCACGTAGCCGGTTGCGACATCCGCGCCCGAGCCGAAGAAATGGTTTTCCATCTGCGTCGCGAGGTACTTGCGCGCGCGGGCGTCCGCCAGGTTCAGGCGGTTTTCGTTCACCAGCATGGTCTGGTGCTTCAGCCAGCCGGCCCATGCCTCTTTGGACACGTTTTCGAAAATGCGCTTGCCGAGATCTCCCGGATATGGCGGGAAATCCAGTCCTTCGGCTTCCTTGTTCAGCTTGATGCAGTGGACCATGCGGGCCATGTTCTACTCCTTGTTTATCTGAATGGCGCTGCCACATTGGAGGCAGGCGGGGGGTTAAAGTTGCTTGATCAGTACTTGTGACTTGCGTTGCCAGTTGTACATGTGCTGTCGATCCTTCGGCAGGTCGTCGACATTGGCGTGCACGAAGCCGCGCTTGAGGAACCAGTGCGCGGTGCGCGTCGTCAGGACGAACAGCTGGGCAAAACCGGCCGCGCGCGCCCGGTTTTCCATGTGCTTGAGGATGCGCTCGCCGTCGCCCTGGCTTTGCACTTCGGGATTCACCGTCAGGCAAGCCATTTCGGCCATTTTTTCCTTCGGGAACGGGTAGAGCGCCGCGCAGCCGAAGATCACGCCGTCGTGCTCGATCACCGAGAAATACTCGATCTCGCGTTCGATCAGCTCGCGGCCGCGCTTGACGAGGGTGCCATCGGCTTCCAGCGGCTCGATCAGCTTCAGGATGCCGCCGACGTCTTCAATCGTAGCTTCGCGCAGGGTTTCCAGGTTTTCGGTACTGACCATGGTTCCGACGCCGTCGTGGGTGAAGATTTCCAGCATGGCCGAACCGTCCAGTTCGAACGGCACGATGTGCGCACGCGGCACGCCCGCGCGGGAAGCCTTCACGCAAGCCTGCAGGTAGAAGGCCGAATCCGGCGGCAGCACGCTGCTCTTGAGCAGGGCGTCCGCCTGGGCGGCGGTCAGCTCGCGCACGTCGCGGCCTTCGAGGTCGGTCATCATCGGGGTTTCGGTGATGAAGATGAGCTTGTCGGCGCGCAGCGCGGTGGCTGCCGCGACGGCGACGTCTTCCATGGCAAGGTTGAACGCCTCGCCGGTAGGCGAGAAACCCAGCGGAGACAGCAGGACCAGTCCGCCGGCACTTAGGATCGGATGGATGGTCTCATAGGCAATCTTGCGCGCGATGCCGGTGAATTCGAGATCCATCCCGTCGATCACCCCGATCGGACGCGCCGTGACGAAATTGCCTGAAATGATACGGATGGCCGAATGGGCCATTGGCGTGTTCGGCAAACCCTGGCTGAAGGCCGCTTCGATATCGAGGCGCAATTCGCCGGCAGCTTCCTTGACGCACTCCATGGCGGCGGCATCGGTGATGCGCAGGCCGTTATGGTAGCGGGCGGTCAGGTTGCGCAGCGCCAGTTGCTCCTCCACTTGGGGGCGCGAGCCGTGGACGATAACGACCTTGATGCCCATGGCGTGCAACAAGGACAAGTCCTGGGCCAGCACCGGTAGGGCGCCCGACATCACCAGCTCACCCGGGAAGGCGACCACGAAGGTTTTTCCCCGGAAGGCGTGGATGTAAGGCGCTACGGAGCGCAGCCACTGAACGAATTGAATAGGGTTTTCCATGACGCGCATTATAATTCGCCCCGATATGTCTGCACCCGAACACGTCCAAAAAAGTCCCCCGCGTCAACCCGGGCCGCGCCGGCCCGAGGGTAAGCCCGTCGAGCCCGTCGTCCGCAACCCCTTGCCGCCGATTACCTTCCCTGAAGAGCTGCCTGTCTCCGGGCGCCGGAAGGAAATCGCCGACGCGCTGCGCGCGAACCAGGTCATCATCGTCAGCGGCGAAACCGGCTCGGGCAAGACGACCCAGTTGCCCAAGATCTGCCTCGAACTCGGCCGCGGCCAGAAGGGACTGATTGGTCATACCCAGCCACGCCGGATTGCCGCCTCGTCCACGGCCAAGCGCATTGCGCAGGAACTGGGCACGCCGCTGGGCGAGCACGTGGGTTTCAAGGTGCGCTTCACGGATACCCTGTCGAAAGGAGCGTCGGTCAAGCTCATGACCGACGGTATCCTGCTCGCCGAGACCCAGACCGACCCGTTGCTGCGCCAGTACGACACGATCATCATTGACGAGGCGCATGAGCGCAGCCTGAATATCGACTTCCTGCTGGGGTATCTCAAGCAACTGCTGCCCCGCCGGCCGGACCTCAAGGTCATCATCACCTCGGCAACCATCGATGCCGACCGCTTTGCACGACATTTCGGCAGGGGCGACAAGCCTGCCCCGGTGATTGAGGTATCGGGACGCCTCTATCCGGTGGAAGTGCGCTACCGTCCGGTGGAGCCTGCCGACAAGACGGAAGGAAAGCCCTCCGCGCAAAAGGAACAGCGCGACCTGATGGACGCCGTGGTCGACGCCGTGGATGAGCTTGCCCGCCTCGGACCCGGCGACGTGCTGGTCTTCCTGCCCGGCGAGCGCGAGATCCGTGACGCGGCGGAAGCCCTGCGCAAGCACCATCCGCCGCATGTCGAGATCCTGCCGCTGTTTGCACGGCTTTCGGTGCAGGAGCAGGAGCGCGTGTTCAGGACATCCAACGCGCGCCGCATCGTGCTGGCGACAAACGTGGCGGAAACGTCGCTGACCGTTCCTGGCATCCGTTATGTGGTCGACACCGGCCTCGCGCGCGTCAAGCGCTACAGCTACCGCAACAAGGTCGAGCAGTTGCAGATCGAACCGGTCGCGCAGTCCGCCGCCAATCAGCGCGCGGGCCGTTGCGGCCGTGTCGCCGCGGGTGTCTGCGTCCGACTTTACGACGAACAGGATTTCCAGCAGCGGCCAAAATTCGCCGATCCCGAAATCCTGCGCTCCTCGCTGGCATCCGTCATCCTGCGCATGAAATCGCTGCGGCTGACCGATGTCGAGACCTTTCCGTTCATCGAGCCGCCGATGGGCCGGGCAGTTGCAGATGGTTACCAGCTGCTACAGGAACTCGGCGCTGTCGACGACGCCAACCAGCTTACCCAACTCGGACGCCAGCTCGCCAAGCTGCCGCTCGACCCGCGCGTCGGATGCATGATCCTTGCTGCCCGCGATAACGCCGCGCTGACCGAAGTGCTGATCATCGCTGCCGCATTGTCGGTGCAGGATCCGCGCGACCGCCCGATGGATGCGCAGGATGCCGCCGACAATGCACACAAGAAGTTTGCGGACGAGAAGTCGGAATTCGTCAGCTACCTGAAGATCTGGAAGTGGTTCGAGGAGGCTATCGAGCACAAGAAGTCCAACAAGCAGCTGATGGACAACTGCCGGGCAAACTTCCTCTCGCAACTTCGTTTGCGCGAATGGCGCGACGTGCATTCCCAGTTGCTGACGCTCGTGCGTGAGCAGGGCTGGAGGCTGAATGAAACGCCTGCGACCTATGAACAACTGCATACTGCGCTATTGACCGGCCTGCTGGGCAACGTTGGTTTCAAGGCGGACGACGAGCAGGTGTATCTTGGCGCGCGCGGCATCAAGTTTTACATCTGGCCCGGTTCGCACCTTGCAAAGAAGGCAGGGCGCTGGGTGATGGGCGCGGAGCTGGTGGATACCACGCGTCTTTACGCGCGTTGCATTGCGCAGATCCAGCCTGAATGGCTCGAACGCGTCGGCGGACACCTGCTGAAGAAATCCTGGGGCGACCCGCGCTGGGAAAAACGCACGGCGCAGGTATCTGCCTACGAACGCGCCACGCTGTACGGCCTCGTTGTCTACAGCCAACGCAGGATCGACTTCGGCAAGATCAATCCGACGGAAGCGCGCGAGATTTTCATCCGCAGCGCCCTGGTAGCGGGTGAGTTGGACACGCGTGCACCATTCCTCGCCCATAACCAGAAGCTGGTACGCGAGATCGAAAACCTCGAACACAAATCGCGCCGCCTCGACGTGCTGGTGGACGAGGAACTGATCGCCGCTTTCTATGACAAGCTGGTCCCGCAGGATATTCATACCGGCGTCACCTTCGAGAAATGGCTGAAGGAGGCGACGGCGAAGAATTCAAAGCTGTTGCACCTGAACCGTGATGACCTGATGCGCCACGAGGCGGCCGGCGTGACGACGGACCTGTTCCCGAAGACGATGAGCGTCGCCGGTGTGGCGATGATGCTCACCTACCATTTCGAACCGGGCAGCCCGCGCGATGGTGTAACGATGACCATCCCGCTTTACGCACTGAACCAGGTCTCCGCCGAGCGTTGCGAGTGGCTGGTTCCCGGCATGCTGAAGGAGAAGGTGCATCTGCTGCTGAAATCCTTGCCGCAGAAATTGCGCCGCCATTGCGTTCCGCTGCCTGACTATGCCGCCGGATTCTGCGAGCGCGCAGACTTCGGCAAGGGCAATCTGATCGACGCGATCATAGCGGATGTGCGCGAACAGACAAGCGTGACCGTCAAGACAACTGACTTCAAGCTGGAGACCTTGCCGGCGCACCACTTCATGAACTTCAAGGTAGTCGACGAACACGGCAGGCAGCTTGAGATGGGCCGCAACTTGTCGTCGTTGCAGGCGGAGTTTGGCGGACAGGCGAGGGAACAGTTCCAGAAACTGGCGGAGAAAACAACGATTGCGCCGGCGGAGCAGGGGAGCAAGGCGAGCCCGGAAGCAGCGGCGCCAGCCGCCGCCATTTCCGAGTACCAGAACCTGACCACCTGGTCTTTCGGCGAACTCCCTGAACTGCTCGAAATCCAGCAGGGCAAGCAGACGCTGATCGGTTTCCCCGCGCTTGTCGACAAGCAGACGCATTGCGATCTCGAAGTGTTCGACGATCCGGCGGAAGCGGCGCGTGTGCACCACCTCGGTTTGCGCCGCCTGTTCTCGATTCAGCTGAAAGAGCAGTTGAAGTACCTTGAAAAGAACATCCCGAACCTGCAGCAGATGGGCATGCAGTTCATGTCGCTGGGTACGCAGGAAGAACTGCGCGACCAGATCATCCAGGCGGGCCTCGACCGCGCCTGCATGCAGGACCCTTTGCCGAAGAACGCGGAAGAATTCAACCAGCGCAAGGATGAAGGCAAGAGCCGCCTTGGGCTGCTGGTCAATGAGATCGCGCGTCTCGCGGCGCAAGTGCTTGCCGAGTACTACACCCTCCCGAAGAAGCTGCAGGGCGCCAAGGCGCATGCGCAAAGCGCCGCCGATATGCAATCCCAGCTCCAGGCGCTGGTGGGCAAGCGCTTCATCGCCGACAACGACTACACGCAACTCGCGCACTTCCCGCGCTACCTGAAGGCGATCAACGTACGCCTGGAAAAGCTGCGCGCGGATCCGGCGCGCGACGCGCGGCTGATGACCGAATGGTCGCTGGTTGCCGCCCCGTGGCAGCGTGCATTGAAGGACCGGCAGAAGAGTGCCGATCCGAAGATGGTGGAGTTCCGCTGGCTGCTGGAAGAACTGCGCGTGTCCCTGTTTGCGCAGGAGTTGCGCACACCCATGCCGGTGTCGGTGAAGCGCCTGCAGAAGGTGTGGGAGTCCATGCAACGCTGATCCGTTATGATGCAAGCTCTCATTTCACGAAACTTGCACACTGGAATGGATAGCACCGATCTCGAAGTCCTGAAGGCCTGCGACGCGTGGCTCGCGCAGGGGCGCCGATGCGAGCTTGTCACCGTCATCCGGACATGGGGCGCCAGCCCGCGTCCGGCCGGCGCCATGCTGGCGATGTGCGAGGATGGCAGGGTGGTCGGATCGGTGTCCGGCGGATGCGTCGAAGACGACCTGATCGAACGGGTGCGCAAGGAGGGCATGCAGCGCATGCATCCTGAACTCGTCACTTACGGCATCACCGCGGAGGAGGCGCATCGTTTCGGACTTCCGTGCGGCGGCACGCTCCAGCTTGTCATTGAACCCCTTTCCGGCCCGAGCCGGATTCCTGAGCTGCTGCAACGCGTGACACGGCAGGAGTTGGTTTCTCGTGTCCTTCATATATCGTCCGGGGAGGTCGAACTGGTCCCTGGCCATCCCGACCAGCAGGTCGAGGTCGTCGACGGAAAGCTGGCTGTATTGTATGGCCCGCGCTGGCGCCTCCTCGTGATCGGTGCGGGTCAGTTGTCGGGGTTTCTGGCGCAGATTGCGACCGGCATGGACTATCAGGTCCTTGTCTGCGACCCGCGCGAGGAATGCCGCACGGCGTGGCACGTGTCCGCTGTTGAAGTAGTCCACGCCATGCCGGACGATTTCATTCTCGAGCAGAAACCGGACAGGCGTTGCGCCGTCGTCGCGCTGACGCACGATCCGAAACTCGATGACCTGGCATTGATGGAAGCACTGCGCTCCGATGCGTTTTACGTCGGTGCGATCGGGTCCCGCATCAATAATGCAAAGCGGCGCGAACGTCTGAAGCAGTTCGACCTGACGGGCGATCAGGTAGCGCGACTGCATGGGCCTATCGGCCTTCATATCGGCAGCCGTGTTCCAGCAGAAATTGCCATTTCCATCCTCGCCGAGATGACCGCGGTAAAGAACGGTGTTCCGCTTCAGGGCAAGATCCAGCGCAAGGCGGATATTTCCTGAGCACAGGTTTCCAGGCTTTATGCCTTCTCGTTGACATTATTCAATTGATAACTTTTTCCCGGCGATATAGTGGTTTTCGTCAATCCTCATCCATTAGGGGAAGCGAATGCAAAGACCACCTGCTGCGGCACTCTGCATGCGATCCGGAGCGGTCGCATGAGACACGTCATCATCGGTAACGGACCGGCAGGCATCATCGCCGCGGAAACGATACGCAAGAATGCGCCCGGTGACGAGATCATCGTGATCGGCGACGAGGCCGAAGTGCCGTACTCGCGCATGTCCATTCCGCATCTTCTGGCCGCGAACATCAATGAGGCGGGCATGCATTTGCGGCGCGAAAAGGATTGGTTCGCGCGTCAGCAGGTCATCCCGGTCTTTGGGCGCGCGGTCCATGTCAGCAGCCGCACGCGCACCGTCAAGATGGAAGACGGCACGGCCCTCGAATTCGACAAGCTCCTGATCGCCAGCGGCGCATCGCCGCGTGTCCCTGTCATTCCCGGTATCGACTTCCCCGGGGTGCATGCATGCTGGACGCTCGACGACGCGCGCCGCATCCAGCGGCTGGCGCAACCGGGCGCCAAAGTCGTCCTTATTGGCGCGGGTTTCATCGGTTCCATCGTCATGGAAGCGCTTCTCGCACGCGGTGTGTCGCTGACCGTCGTTGAACGACGCGACCGCATGTTGCCCGGCATGATGGGCAAGAAGGCGGGCGACATCGTGCAGCGATGGTGTGAAAAGAAAGGCGTCCGCATATTCACCTCCACGCGGGTCGTCTCGATCGGCAGCAGCGACCTTGCCCACGCCGGATCAACGCGCCTCGTGCGGCTGTCGAATCGCGAGCAGTTTGTTGCCGACCTGGTCGTGTATTCCGTTGGAACCATGCCCAATGTGTCCTTCCTCAAGGGCAGCGGGATTCGCTGCTTGCAGGGCGTGGTGGTGGATGCGTCGATGCAAACCAACGTGCCGGGCATCTATGCGGCAGGCGACTGCGCCGAAACCTTTGACAGTGTCGCGGGACGTTCCGTCATCTCCGGGGTACAGCCGAACGCCGCGGACCAGGCCTACTGCGCCGCACTGAACATGACCGGCAAGCATGCCTTCCAGCGCGGGGTGCGGCAGATCGATGTGGTCGACACGATGGGACTGATTTCCTCCTCCTTCGGCAACTGGCAGGGCGTGCGCGGAGGTCAGTGGGTGGAGGTCGCCGACGAACGGCACTTCAAGTACCTGCGGCTGGAATTCTTCAAGGATGTGCTGGTCGGCTGCAATTCGGTCGGGGTGACGGAACATGCGACCGTCCTGCGCAGCCTGATCCAGAACCAGGTCCATCTCGGCGAGTGGAAGGATCGCCTGCTGCAAGACCCGACCCGGCTGAAGGAAGCCTATGTGGCCTGCGTCGAGCAGCAGTATGTCGACGAAGCGTCCTGGTTCCACCAGCCGATGGACCGACAGCCTGAGGTCTTCCGCCACGCGGTCTAGCCAATTTGGTAACGGTTGCGGCCGTTAAAACTGATCCAGGTCAATTCCGCTCCGACCGCCCCCAAGTTTGGTCGCTGGCAGGTTGTTTTCGCGTAAAATCGCGGGGATTCGTCGTTTGCAGGCGCTCTGCCGCCTCTGCGACCGCCCCGCAATCCTACTCTCCCGCGAAAACAATGAGCATCAAATCCGACAAGTGGATCCGCCGCATGGCCGAGGAACACGGCATGATCGAACCGTACGAACCCGGCCAGGTGCGCCACGTCGACGGCCAGAAGATCGTCAGCTACGGCACCTCGTCCTACGGCTACGATATCCGCTGCGCCGACGAATTCAAGATTTTCACCAACATCAACAGCACGATTGTCGACCCGAAGAATTTCGACGAGAAGTCGTTCGTCGATTTCAAGGGCGATGTCTGCATCATCCCGCCGAATTCCTTCGCGCTCGCCCGCACGGTGGAGTACTTCCGCATTCCGCGCAGCGTGCTGACCATCTGCCTCGGCAAGTCGACCTACGCCCGCTGCGGCATCATCGTCAATGTCACGCCGTTCGAGCCGGAATGGGAAGGTTACGTGACGCTGGAGTTTTCCAACACCACACCGCTGCCGGCAAAGATCTATGCAGGCGAGGGCTGCGCGCAAGTGCTGTTCTTTGAGAGCGATGAAATGTGCGAGACCTCGTACAAGGATCGCGGCGGCAAGTACCAGGGCCAGCGCGGCGTCACCCTGCCCAAGACCTGATTCCCTCCCAGGGGGAATTCTTCCAAATTTTCTTTGGAGGAAGGTGCCATAGAATGAGACGCACGCCGCCTGCATGAGCGGGCGGCCAATCTCGCAAGGTGGCACCGATGTCCCTCGACTACCAGCACGTCCTCGATACGATCCAGTCCGAAGTCCAGCCGCTCCTCGGGCAGGGCAAGGTCGCCGGTTATATTCCAGAGCTGTCCAAAATCTCGCCGGAACGTTTCGGCATGGCAGTGTATTGCCTCGACGGGCGTGCCTACATGACGGGCGACGCCGATGTGAAGTTTTCACTGCAGAGTGTGACCAAGCTGTTTGCGCTGGCGCTTGCATTTTCCCGCGAAGGCGACGACATCTGGAAGCGCGTCGGCCGCGAACCGTCCGGCAATCCATTCAATTCGCTGGTGCAACTGGAGGTCGAACGGGGAAAGCCGCGCAATCCCTTCATCAATGCGGGCGCCCTCGTCATCACCGACATCCTCGCATCGCGCTTTGTGCAGCCTGATCTCGCCGTCCTGCAGTTCGCGCGCCAGATCGCGGATGAGCAGGGCATCGACTTCGACCAGACTGTTGCGGAGTCCGAGCGAAAGACCGCGAACCGGAACAGTGCCATTGCCTACTTCATGAAGGACTTCGGCAATCTGCACAATCCGGTCGATGCCGTCATCGACAGCTACTGCCGCCAGTGCTCCATCACGATGACCTGTGCCGAACTTGCGAAGGCCGGAAGCTTCCTCGCCAACCATGGCACCATTCCTTGGAGCGGCACACAGATTCTCGGCCTCAGTCCAGCCAAGCGGCTCAATGCACTCATGCTTACCTGTGGAACCTACGATGCGGCTGGAGATTTTGCCTTCAGGGTCGGATTGCCGGCGAAGAGCGGTGTGGGTGGCGGTATCCTTGCGCTGCTGCCCGGAGAGGCATCGGTGGCGGTCTGGTCGCCCGGCCTGGACCCGACCGGGAATTCGCTCGCGGGGACTTATGCACTGGAGCGTTTCACGACGCTAACTGCCCGCTCCATTTTCTGAGCGCACAAAAAAAACCCTCCCCGTGCAAGGGGAGGGGCAGGTAAGGGGTAGGGTGTTCGCTATACAGCCGAGGTACTTCAACCATCCTGCCCCCAACCCAAGCTCCCTTTGCAGGGAGGCGGCCCACCTCTGGAGGATCTGGTGCTGCGGTCGCTACGAGGAGCGACGTAATGATGTTGTTGCATCGATGATGCGCGCAAAAGCCGGCACCGTCTGTTTCTGAAGTGCGACTGATGTTGCCAAATGTAAATTCGGTCAACGCGAAGAATAGGAGAGAGTTGTCAGGACGGGCAATGACTCCGGGAGCAACGCGGGATAGTATGTGCGCATTGCAGATGGAGAACATTCTGATGAGTAATGCGGACATCCTGACGACCGTCTTTCTGGTATTGATCGTGGGCATCGCCGTGTACGCGCTCGGCTACTTCGGCGGACGCCAGTACGGCTATCGCCAGGGTCTGGCGAAGGGCGAAAAGCTGAACGGACAGGTGCAGCACCTGAAAGGCATGACGGATGGATACGTGATGGCCCTTCAGCACACGCCCGCGCAGCGTAATGAGTACATGAACAACGTGCTGTTGAAAATCGGTGCCGTTACCCCTTCGGAAATCGAGGCGCGCCGGCAGCGTCGCTTTCGTGCGCAAATGGAAGGATGACGGAATATTCGTTACATGCCTGACATTCCTGTCCGATATCCGCTATAATTGCGGCCTCTCGGTAAGCCCAGATGGCGGAATTGGTAGACGCGCAACGTTGAGGTCGTTGTGTCTTAGGATGTGGAGGTTCGAGTCCTCTTCTGGGCACCAAATGTTTCAAAGGCTCGCTTCGGCGGGCCTTTTCTTTTTTAGCCGTTAGCGTTACGGCCTTGAAAACAAAAAAGCCAGCGGCGAAACCGCTGGCTTTTTTTCTGCACCCGCGAAGCGTCCTCCGCGTTACTTCACGCAGTCCACGTAGTAGCCGCGCTTGCCATCGACATCCTGCGTCACGAGGCCGTGCACATCGGTCTCGAAACCGGGGAAGCGCTCATTGAAGTCGCGCGCAAACTTCAGGTAGTCGACGATGGTCTTGTTGAAGCGTTCGCCCGGGATCAGCAGCGGGATGCCCGGCGGGTAGGGCGTCAGCAGGATCGCCGTGACGCGGCCTTCCAGCTCCTCGATCGACACGCGCTCGATCTCGCGGTGCGCCATCTTTGCAAAGGCATCGGACGGCTTCATCGCCGGCTGCATGTCGGACAGGTACATTTCCATCGTCAGCCGCGCCACGTCATAGGTCTTGTACATGTCGTGGATGCTATGGCAGAGCTCGCGCAGGCCGACGCGCTCGTAGCGCGGGTTGGCGGCGGCGAATTCCGGCAGGATGCGCCAGATCGGCTGGTTCTTGTCGTAGTCGTCCTTGAACTGCTGCAGCGCGGTCAAGAGCGTGTTCCAGCGGCCCTTGGTGATGCCAATGGTGAACATGATGAAGAACGAGTACAGGCCGCACTTCTCGACGATGACGCCATGCTCGGCCAGGTACTTCGTGACGATCGAGGCCGGGATACCAGTCTCGCCGAACTTGCCGTCCAGCGCGAGGCCCGGGGTAACGATGGTCGCCTTGATCGGGTCGAGCATGTTGAAGCCCGGTGCCAGCTTGCCGAAGCCGTGCCAGTCGTCTTCCGCGCGGATCATCCAGTCCTCGCGCGAGCCCATGCCTTCGTCCGCGAAGTTGTCCGGCCCCCAGACCTGGAACCACCAGTCCTGGCCCCATTCCTGGTCGACCTTGCGCATCGCGCGGCGGAAGTCCAGCGCTTCGAGGATGCTCTCTTCGACCAGCGCGGTGCCGCCCGGCGGCTCCATCATCGCCGCCGCGATGTCGCAGGAGGCGATGATCGCGTACTGCGGCGAGGTGGAGGTGTGCATCAGGTAGGCTTCATTGAACATGTCCTGGTCGAGCTTCACCGTCTGCGAATCGCGCACCAGGATCTGCGAAGCCTGCGACAGGCCGGCCAGCAGCTTGTGGGTCGATTGCGTGGAGAAGATCAGCGATTCCTTGGCGCGCGGACGGTCCTTGCCGATTGCGTGCATGTTCTTGTAGAAGTCGTGGAAGGTGGCGTGTGGCAGCCAGGCTTCGTCGAAGTGCAGGGTGTCGATTTTCCCGTCGAGCATTTCCTTGATGGTCTCGACGTTGTACAGCACGCCGTCGTAAGTCGACTGCGTGATGGTCAGGATGCGCGGCTTCTTGTTCACCGCTTCGCGCGCAAACGGGTTGGCCTCGATCTTCTTCATGATGTTTTCCATCTTGAATTCTTCGAGCGGGATCGGGCCGATGATGCCGAGGTGGTTACGCGTCGGCATCAGGAAGACCGGGATCGCGCCGGTCATGATGATCGAGTGCAGAATGGACTTGTGGCAGTTGCGGTCGACGACGACGATGTCGCCGGGGCCGACGGTGGAGTGCCACACCATCTTGTTCGAGGTCGACGTGCCGTTGGTGACGAAGTAGCAGTGGTCGGCGTTGAAGATGCGCGCGGCATTGCGCTCGGACGCGGCAACCGGGCCGGTGTGGTCGAGCAGCTGGCCGAGTTCTTCCACGGCGTTGCAGACATCGGCGCGCAGCATGTTTTCGCCGAAGAACTGGTGGAACATCTGGCCGATCGGCGACTTCAGGAACGCGACGCCGCCCGAGTGGCCGGGGCAGTGCCAGGAATACGAACCATCCTTCGCGTAATGCACTAGCGCGCGGAAGAAGGGCGGTGCCAGGCTGTCGAGGTAGGACTTCGCTTCACGGATGATGTGGCGAGCTACGAACTCCGGCGTGTCCTCGAACATATGGATGAAGCCATGCAGCTCGCGCAGGATATCGTTCGGGATGTGGCGCGAGGTACGGGTTTCGCCGTACAGGTAGATCGGAATGTCGGCGTTCTTGTAGCGGATTTCCTCGACGAAGGCGCGCAGCGATTTCAGCGCGACGTCGGTTTCCTCGGACGTGCCGCCGCCGAATTCTTCATCGTCGATCGACAGGATGAAGGCGGACGCGCGCGACTGCTGTTGCGCGAACTGCGACAGGTCGCCGTAGCTGGTCACACCCAGGACTTCCATGCCTTCGTCCTCCATGGCTTGCGCCAGGGCGCGAATGCCGAGGCCGGAGGTGTTTTCGGAGCGGAAGTCTTCGTCGATGATGACGATGGGGAAGCGGAATTTCATGTGGTCTCCAGGTAGGACAGAGACGCCTGGGCGGGAAAGCTTGCGCGCCGAAAAAAGAAAACCCGAATTTTCGCAGATATGGCGGGGGTGTGCGCAAAATGGCCGCGATTTTGCGAAGATAATAAAAAGTTGTTGTTTTGATACTCGCGCCGTGCTCCCCGCCACGGCGCGATATGCGGTCAGCTCGGGTAGATCGCCTGTTCTGCGGCGATATCCACGCCTCTTGGTGGCGCGTTGCCTTCGATATGCGTTTTCATGCGCAGCAGGTCTTCTTCCAGCTGGTGCTTCGGATTGCCGTTAAACAGTGTGGCGACTGCATCGCCCACCATTCCGGCTGGCGGCCTGTAAGTCATGTGCACGGAGACGCGGGTGCCGTCGCCCGCCGGTTCGAAACGCACCCGTCCCGTATGCCCGACCTCTGCGTCCTGGGTGGTGCGCCAGGCGAGCGTGCGCGGTCGGTCGCTCTCCGTTACCATCGCATCCCATTCGATCTGCACCCCCGCCGGTCCGCTGACCTTCCAATGCGTGCGGCCTTCGCCGATGTCACGCACTTCACGCACGTTGGACATGAACTGCGGGAAGTTTTCATAGTCCGACCAGGCGTCGAAAACGGCTTCGGGGGACGCATCGATGTAAATCGACTTGTGGAGTTCGACGGTCTGCGCGCCTTGGCGATTCGATACCTGCCGTCCCTTCACCATGCCGCGTGCGAACAGGCCGATTCCGAGCGCCGCTGCAGCGAGACCCAACGCGGATCGCTGCCGCATGCCATAGGCGCCAAGTGCGCCGCCCCCGACGGTTGCTATGGCGCGCCAAGCAGGCGGCCAGTTCGCCTGGAGGATGGGGGTATGGAGCTGGCGCGGGCGCCCTTCGCCTTGCAGCGACGGCACCCCTTCCGCGCGCTCGTGCACCTGGAGTGCATCATCAATGCTCTTCACACCGGACACTGTGCGTACTGCTTCCAGCAGCTGTGCTTTCTCATGCGTGAGCACAGGGCCGCTCAGAATGACGCTGCCGTCCTGCGCATGCACCTTGATGGCGTGGGGATGGGATACGGCGCGGCCGACCATGGAGCGCACACGTTCGACCAATAGCTGGTCGCCGGCACCTTTGGGACGACGCGAGAACAGGCGTCCGGTCTTCGCGCGCACGCCTTGCATGCGGTTGGCAAGGTCGCGCGATGCGGTGCCAAGCGCGCCTTGCGAGCGGTGCGCGGTACTCACCATCTTGTCGCGGATGAGGGCGCGGCGGCGCCTGCCTCGGTCGGGGTCGGACAGATACATGGCCGCCGCACCAATTGCGGCGCCAGCCAGCCATTTTCCCCACGCTTGCGATGTTGCCGACTCCTGGTCCATGACGATCTCCTTTTGTACGTTGACGGAAACGTGCAGCCGGTCAATGCCGGTAACCGGCCACAGGCGGATAAATGAGACAGGCGAGGAGGGGAGGAGTTGCCCGGCGAATGCCGGGCAAAGGAGGAATTACAAATGCAGCCAGGCAAGCACGCCAAGGCCGAGGCCTGCAGCGGCGACGCCGTAGGAGGCGTATTCAAGCCACTTCTTGCGTGTGAGCAGGGTAATGGCCGCCAGCGAGATCGCGATTTGCTCGGCGGTCATGGCCTGCGCCCAGCGGTGGTGCTGGTGCATCTGCTCATCGGACTGCTTGTCCCAGTTCACGGCCGAGACTTCCAGTTCTTCAGCCTTGCCCTTGATGTCAGCCTTTTCCGACTTGTAACGTTCGACCTCGGCCTTGTATTTCTCGGTGTCGGTGCCCGGCAAAGTCAGGGCCAGCTCGGCGAGGTTCTGCTTGTTGGACTTGGCCTGGTAGTAGTTCCACTGGTTGGATGCCTCGGTCTTCTTGATCGCGGCATTGTTCTTGTACAGCGCGGCGTTGTTCTGCGTGGCGCCAGCCTGGTAGCCGAAGATCGCGCCGACCGTGGCGAGGATCGCCGTCGTCACCGCAATCTTGTTGGAAAAACCGTCGCTGCCGTGGGCAGCGTGTTCCACTTCATGGTCGTGCGGGCCATGAACATGAAAACCGTGTCCTGACATTTATTCTCCTGTTCGTACGTAAGTGACGTAGGCGTAGTTGAATCCGTTGGATTCGGAATGGTGGGATTCGCGCGCGACTTCTTTCCATTGCTTTGGATCGATTGCAGGAAAGAAGGCGTCGCACTCGAAGGTCTTGCCGATTTCGGTCACGACCATGCGGTTCGTGATGGGGAGCGCCTCGGCGAAAATCTGGCCGCCGCCGATGACGCAGGACGGTGTTTCGCCGACCAGCGCAAGCGCCGCTTCGAGCGAATGCACCGTGTCGACGCCGTCGCGCTTCCACTCGGGATTGCGCGTGATGACGACATTGCGGCGGTTGGGCAACGGGCGTCCGATGGAATCGAAGGTCTTGCGTCCCATGATGATGGGCTTGCCGGTCGTCGTGCGCTTGAAATGCGCGAGGTCCTCCGGCAGATGCCAGGGCAGCTTGTTGTCGATACCGATGCCGCTTTTTTCGTCGAGGGCGACGACGATGGTGAGGTCCGCCATCAGACCGCCACCGGTGCCTTGATGGCCGGATGGCTCTGATAGCCCTCGATCTCGAAGTCCTCGTACTTGTAGTCGAAGATGGAATCCGGCTTGCGCTTGATAACCAGTTTGGGCAACGGGAAGGTGTTGCGCGAAAGCTGTTCCTTCACCTGTTCCATGTGGTTGGAATACAGGTGGCAGTCGCCGCCGGTCCAAATGAAGTCGCCGACGTCGAGTCCGGCCTGCTCGGCCATCATGTGCGTGAGCAGCGCGTAGGACGCGATATTGAACGGCACGCCGAGGAAGATGTCTGCGCTGCGCTGGTACAACTGGCACGAGAGCTTGCCGTCGGCCACATAGAACTGGAAGAAGGCATGGCAGGGCGGCAGCTTCATCTGCGGAATGTCGGCCACGTTCCAGGCGGAGACGATCATGCGGCGCGAATCCGGATTGTTGCGGATCTGGTCCAGGACCTGCGCAATCTGATCGATGTGCTTGCCGTCCGGCGTCGGCCAGGAGCGCCACTGATAGCCATAGATGGGGCCCAGATTGCCTTCCGGGTCGGCCCATTCGTCCCAGATCGAGACGCCATTGTCTTTCAGGAACTTGATGTTGGTCGAACCGGCCAGGAACCAGATCAGTTCGTGGATGATGGATTTCACATGGACCTTCTTGGTGGTCAGCAGCGGAAATCCTTCCTGCAGGTTGAAACGCATCTGGTAGCCGAACACAGAGCGCGTGCCCGTGCCCGTGCGGTCGGTTTTTTCGGTGCCATGTTCATGGACATGGCGCATGAATTCGAGGTATTGGCGCATGGATTTGCTTTTTGTAAGGTGGCGCTATTTTAAAGGATCGTGGGGCAATCCTGCGGCTTGTTACACAGTTCTACTCTTGCCCGAATTGCAATGCGGCGAGGCTCGCGTACAGTCCGCCCTGCGCGACGAGCGACGCGTGCGTGCCGGTCTCGACGATGCGGCCGTGTTCCAGCACGATGATCCTGTCCGCGCGCTGCACCGTGGCCAGGCGGTGGGCGATGACCAGCGTTGTCCGTCCGACCATGGCGGCCTCCAACGCCGCCTGCACGAGGCGTTCCGATTCCGCGTCGAGTGCGCTTGTCGCTTCGTCAAGCAGCAGCAGGGGCGGATTTTTCAGGAGCGCACGGGCGATCGCAATGCGCTGCCGCTGTCCGCCCGACAGGCGGACGCCGCGTTCGCCCAGGAACGAGCGGTAGCCATCGGGCAGGCGCTCGATGAATTCGTGTGCTGCTGCCAGGCGCGCGGCCTGAACCACTTCCTCGTCGCTGGCATCGGTACGACCGTAACGGATGTTCTCCATCGCGTCGGCCGAAAAGATGACGGTGTCCTGCGGGACGATGCCGATTGCGCCGCGCAAGGCGTGCAGGTCGAGGCGACGGATGTCCATGCCGTCAAGCAGGATCTGCCCCTGCTGCGGATCGTAGAAGCGGAGCAGGAGCTGGAACAGTGTCGTCTTGCCTGCGCCCGACGGGCCGACCACGGCCACGGTTTCACCGGGTCGAATATCGATCGATACATCGGACAGCGAGGCGTTCTGCGGACGCGAGGGATAGTGGAAAACGACATCCCGCAGGGCAAGCGATGCACCATTCGCAGTGCGTGCCGGCAAGGAAACCGGCGACGGAGGCGGTTGTATCGGTGAACGCACGACGAGCAGTTCGAGCAATCGTTCCGCCGCGCCGGCCGCGCGTTGCGCCTCGCCCATCACTTCCGACAGCGCGCCGGTTGCACCGGCGACGATCGAGGCGTACAGGATGAACTGGCCGAGTTCTCCACGCGTCATCGTGCCCTGTATGACGGCATGCGCCCCCAGCCATAGCACGAACACGATGGCGCCGAACACGAGCAGGATCGCCAGCGCGGTCAGCATCGAGCGGGCGCGGATGCGCTGCATGGCGGTATGGAAGGCGCGTTCGACCGACTCGCCGAAGCGCCGCGACTCGTTTTTCTCCTGCGTGAAAGCCTGGACCGTCGGCATGGCGTTGAGGATCTCGCCAGCAAGCGCCGACGCATCCGCCACGCGATCCTGCGAGTCCCGCGACAGCCTCCTGACGCGGCGGCCAAACAGGATGATCGGTACGACGACCGCCGTCAGCAGCACGAGGATGATCGAGGACAGCTTGACGCTGGTGACGAACAGCATCACCAATCCGCCTGCGAAGAGCAGGCTATTGCGCAGGGCGAGCGAGATGCTCGTGCCAACCAGGGTTTGTATCAGCGTGGTGTCGGTCGTGAGGCGCGACAGCACTTCGCCGGTCTGCGTGGTCTCGAAGAATTGCGGGCTCTGCAGGACCACGTGCCCGTACACCGCGCTGCGCAAATCGGCGGTGACGCGCTCGCCGAGCCAGGACACCATGTAGAAGCGCGCCGCCGTCGCCAGGGCGAGTATCGACGCGACGCCGAAGAGCGCAAGGAAATAGACGTCGATATGGGCGCTGTCCTGTATCCCTTCGCCGCCGAAGCCGGCATCGATCATGCGGCCAAAGGCATAGGGGATCGCGAGCGTGGCACCGGCGGCAATGAGCAGCGCCACGCCGGCCAGCATGAACTGCTTCCGGTATGGCGACAGGAAGGGCAGGAGCCCCTTGAGCGTCGCGATGCTGCCTTTTTGTTCTCGTGGTGCACTCATAGTTTCAGGGGTTTCACGTACCCGGTCAGTTCGAGGTAGCCGCGCCCGACGCGCTGTCCGTTGCGCCGGAGGGTCACGGCCCCCTCCCAATATACCGAACCTGTGGACTGCCGCGAATCAAGCTCCTGGTCGTCCTGCAGCGGTTCCAGCTCCCAGGTCGTTGTGCCGGCACGCACCTTGACGGCAACCGGATAACTCGCGCCGGTGCGCGGTGAGCGCCAGGTGCGCGTGGGGGTGAACTCGACCTGGCCCGG
Source organism: Noviherbaspirillum sp. ST9 (assembly GCF_048799745.1). Taxonomy (NCBI): domain Bacteria; kingdom Pseudomonadati; phylum Pseudomonadota; class Betaproteobacteria; order Burkholderiales; family Oxalobacteraceae; genus Noviherbaspirillum; species Noviherbaspirillum sp. ST9. The sequence goes on from NZ_JBLWFR010000008.1 coordinate 238,342, forward strand.
ATCGAAATGCGATATCCGGCCCGACTTGTCCCGCAGTGCGGCGTGGGACCAGAGGACGCCGCCGTTTTTCCGGCGGATGCGGAAGACCATCAAGGCTGCGCCGTCGTCCATGTTGGCGCCGATCCAGTCCCATCCTGCCGCTTCCGGATCAAGCACTGTCGTCGACCATTCGTGATCCAGCCAAGCCGTGCCGGTAACCTGCGCCGTGCCGCCCGATCGTGTCACCGCACCTTCCACCTTCAGTTGCGGTTCGCTGTAGTAGTAGCTGGCCTGCGCCGCCTTCGGCCCCTTGCGGGAAAAGCCGTTCTCGCCTTGCAGCATCGGCGGCTGCGTCGGTGTCAGCACAAGGTCGAGCGTGAAATCGCGGGCGGGAAGGGTGGCGCGATAACGTCCGTCGGCCTCTCGCACGAAGCGCCAAGCATCGAGCTTGACGTCGGTGTTGCCGGTCCGCGCAAACGCGCGACCGAATCCTTCGCGCGCGCTTTTCTGTTCATGCAGCAGTTTCCCGACGCCGGGATCGGATACGGCAGCGTGAGCAATGATCAGTTGCTTTGGCGCGAAGCGGCTGGGATTGCCCGCGTCGTGATCCGTGGCCGAGCGGAAGAAGGTGATCTGGAATCCCAGCGCACGGCCGTCCGCCGTCTCGAGCCACCCGGTCACGTACCACCATTCGGTGCGGTAATCGGGATGTGCACCGAAGTCCTGGGGCAGCGTCACCGTTCTTCCGGGCGTGACGGCGGAAAGCTGCGGCGGCGCGGCAAGAGCCGGCAGTGCAAGGGCGAACGAGAGCAGGATGCAGGCGATGCGCGAGATCATTACCAGTCCTCCCTGACGGCGCGGACCGCATCGCCGGAAACGGCGTATCGGCCCGAGGCAAGTGCGGTCAACGCCGCGGAAACCAGCAGCAGTGCGGCCACCGACAGCAACATGCGCCATGGCATGTGCAACTGCATGGTCCAGTGGAAGGACTGCGGATTGACGACGAAGACGAGGATAAGACTGACTGCGCTGCCAAGCAGGAATCCGACGGCGATACCGAGCACGGTGAGCAGGCTGCCCTCTGCCGCGAGCATCGCCAGGATCTGGCGGCGCATGAGGCCGATGTGCCGCAGCATGCCGAATTCTTTCGCCCGTGCCAGCGTCTGTGCGGAAAATGTCGCGGCCACGCCGAACAGGCCGATGACAATGGCGACGGCCTCCAGCAGGTAGGTGACGGCAAAGCTGCGGTCGAAGATGCGCAGGCTGATGGCCCGGATCTCGGCCGGTTCGGAAAACTCCAGCGCGCCGCCGAACGGCAGCCGCCGAAGACCCTCGATGACCTGTGCGCTGCTTGCGCCGTCGCGCAGCCACAGCGCCGCGTCGTTCACCTCTCTGTCGCCCGTCAGCTGCCGGTAGTCGGACAGGCGCATCTGGATGGCACCCGACTGCCGGGCATAGTCGCGCCAGATGCCGGCGACATACACTTCGTGCTGTTGGCCTGCCACCGGAAGACGCTGGCGTTTGCCGGGTTGTAACCCGTAGAGATCGATCATCGCCTCGGATACCCAGACCGGCACGGCGCCCGAAGGAATCTGCGCCGCGGGTACCGAATCCCCGATCAGCGGCAAGGTGCGCGCAGGATCGGCGGCATCGATCGGCCGGGCAAGCAAGGCGACGGAAGGCCGCGCCGGGTCGAGCACCAGTTGCGTCACACGCAGGAAGTCGGCGCGGGCAATGCCGGGCGCCTTCGCGATGGCCTCCTGCTCGGCAGCGGAAAACGCGCCGGTATTGCCGCCAGTGGACGAACGCACGTACAAGTCCGCTGACAGCACCTGCGAGAGCCAGTCGTCCACGGACACGCGGAAGCTTGCCACCATGATCGCCATCGCCACCATGAGGCTGAAACTCGACAGCACACCGCCAAGCGCGATCGATGCCTGGTTGGGCGCGTTGGCAAGGCGCCCGAGGGCAAGCGCCGCCACCGCGCTCGAACCGGGCCGGATGAGCAAGCGTGACAGCAGGGAGAACACCCACGCCGCCACTCTCGGCATCAGGCCGATCCCGCCGATCAGCAGGAGCGCGATCGAGAGGTACCCGAACACCGGCAACTCGAACACCGGCGGCAACTGCGACATCGCACTGCCGGCCGCAAGGCATACGAGCGCAGGCCAGGGCGTGGCAAGTCGTGACAATGCAACGTCTTCGCTTCCGGATTTGAGCGCATGGGCGGGCCGTGCCCGTGCTGCTTCCCATGCCGGACTGGCACAACCGAGCAGGCCTGCCGCAGTGCCAAGCAGAAAAAACGCGACGGCTGCGGGCAGCGAAAATTGGACGGTCGGCTGCACGCCGGGAAAGTATCCGCCACCCAGGTCGCCGCCGAACAAGCGCAGGGCGGTACCGGCAATCGCGTAGCCACCGGCAAGGCCAGCGAGCGAGCCGGCCACGCCCAGCACCGCCCCCTCGGCAAGGATGTGCACCAGCACCTCCCGGCGCGTCATGCCGGCGACGCGGAGCAGGGCGAGCTGGCTGCGGCGTCGCAACACGGACAACGCCTGTGTCGAAAACACGAGGAATGCGCCGGTGAACAGTGCCACCAGCGCCAGCATGTTGAGGTTGACCCGGTAGGCGCGCGACATGTTCGCCGTGCGCGCTTCCTGATCTTCCGTCTCGGTGACGATCAGGCCCGCCGGGAGGTCCTTCGCAAGCACGGACTTGAACGCGCTGCGGCTGATGCCCGATTCCAGTTTCAATTCGATGTGCGACAGGCGGCCAAGCCGGTTGAAGCGCCATTGCGCCGCGCCGATGTCCATGACAGCGAGCCGCTGTCCCGCGCGGGCGCGAATGAGCCCGCCGGCAACGCGCAGGCGCACGGCCTTGGTTCCGGCCTGCAAATGCACGGTATCGCCTTGTTTGACCTGCAGCCACTCCATCGCGGCGGGTGAAAGGAAGATGGCATCATCGGCGAGCGTGTCGAAGGCGCGGTCCTCCGCCGGCATGCCAATGAGATCCGGGGCGATGAGACCCGCCTGAAACACATCGATGCCCAGCACCTTCAAGGAGCCTTGCCGTCCGGGGACCGCAGCCTCGACTTCGAGAACAGGACTGGCGGCAGCGATTTCCTTGCGCTGCGCAAGCAGTTCATAGAGCGCCTCATCAAAGGTCGGCTGCACGCCGCGCAACTGCAGGTCAGCCTCTCCGGACAGGCTTTTCACCGCGGCGGAAAATTCGTTGTAGGCCGCGGCATTGATCAGGTGAATCGCAAAACCGAGGGCCACGCCAAGTGCAATGGCGGCAGCCGCGACGAGGGCGCGAACCGGATGGGCCCGCCATTCGCCGAACGTCAGCCAGCGCCGCAGCACGGCGGTCGAGCCCGCGTTCATGCGGGCTGCAACCCGTCACGGGTCAGCACCAGGACCCGGTCGGCCGTGGCGGCAGCGGCATGGGAATGGGTGACGATGATGCCGGATGCGCCGTTGTCCTTGATCTCCTTACGCAGCAGCAGCAATACCTCGTGCGCCGTGTCGGGGTCAAGGTTTCCGGTCGGTTCGTCGGCCAGCAGCAGTTTCGGCCGGTGCACGAGTGCCCGCGCAATTGCGACCCGCTGCATTTCTCCGCCCGAGAGTTGCCGCGGATAGTCGTGGCCGCGAGAGCGCAGGCCGACGGCGTCCAGCATCTCCGCCGCGCGGTCAAGGCCTGACCTGTTCAGCATCAAGGGCAGGGCGACGTTCTGCATGACCGTCAGATGCGGCAGTACGTGGAACGCCTGGAAAACGAAGCCGAACTTTTCGCGCCGCAACTGCGTCGCCGCATCGTCATCCAGCGCAGTCATGGCGACGTCGTCGATCAGGATTTCGCCGGAATCCGGTACGTCCAGGCCGGCGATCAGGTTCAGCAGGGTTGACTTGCCAACGCCGGATTCGCCCATGATTGCCACGTATTCGCCTGCTTCCAGCGTGTAATCGAGTCCCGCGAGCACTTGCCTTCCACTTGCATACGATTTCTTGATGTCCCGCAGGATGAGCATTCTGGTCTATGGGTGGCGGGTGAGAGGAATTGTTACTCCACGAGCAACGAGCGGATTGATGTAAGGAAGATCATGCGGTTTCGACATAAGCAAATACGAAACCATGCTTGTGTCGCCTCAAGGCCGAGGGGAGCACGCCAAATATGATAACGAAAAACCTTGCCCTTCATTGCACACCGCCTAATCTGGCATTTAAGCAAGCTTGCTTGAGCGAATCCATGGTACCCAGTCCCCATTCCGACCAGCCGCACTTTCTGCAGTTGTATCGCATGGACCCGAAGGCGACCCGGTCGGAGTTGGACAGGGGGCTTCGCGCGCCGGTGGCGACGATTGCGGCCAAGTATCTGTACGACGCATTGGGATCGAAGCTGTTCGAAGCGATCTGCGAGCTGCCGGAGTATTACCCGACGCGCACCGAGGGCAGCATTTTCAGCACGCACCTTTCCGATATTGCCCGTTCGACCGGGCGGGGCGCGACCTTCATCGATCTCGGTGCAGGCAATTGCGCCAAGGCCGAAAGCCTGTTCCATGCGCTGCAACCCACCCAGTACGTGCCGATCGACATTTCCGTGGATTTCCTGCGCGATGCCGTGGAGCGGCTTCGCTACCGTTACCCCATGATCCGCATGATGGGGATCGGCATGGATTTCTCGCACTCGCTCGAATTGCCGCAGAGCGTACGGCGCGAAAAGCGCCTGTTTTTTTATCCGGGCTCATCCATCGGCAATTTCTCGCCGGAGGAAGCCGCGGGACTGCTTGGACAAGTACGCGACGCGTGCGGCGCGGATGGCGGCCTGCTGATCGGCGTCGACTTGCTGAAGGATAAAGCGGTGCTCGACGCCGCCTACGATGATGCCATCGGCGTGACCGCCGCGTTCAACCTCAACATGCTGCGTCACCTCAATGGGCTCATCGATGCCGATTTCGATGTGGCCGACTGGAAGCACCGCGGCTTTTTCAATGAAGCCATGGGACGCGTAGAAATGCACCTCGAGGCGCGGCGAAGCGTGACTGTCCGCTGGCGAGACGGGATGCGCCATTTTCACCAAGGCGAGCGCATCCATACCGAGAACAGCTACAAGTACACGCGCCACGACTTCCTGCAACTGCTGGAGCGTGCCGGTTTCGGCACCGTACGTGCGTGGACCGACGCGCGCGAATGGTTTATGGTCTGCCATGCACGCGCATTGTGACGGAGAGCGACGATGAACGTCGATACGATTGCCGCGCGCTTCCTGGAAGTCCGCAAGCACACCATGGCGCTGGCCGAGCCGCTGTCGGAAGAGGATTGCTGCGTACAGTCGATGCCGGACGCAAGTCCTATCAAGTGGCATATGGCGCACACCACCTGGTTCTTCGAGACCTTCATCCTGGAGCGGCATGAACCGCGGTTCCAATCCTTTCATCCGGCTTTCCGCGTCCTCTTCAATTCGTATTACAACGGTGTCGGCGACAAGCACCCACGCCCGCAGCGCGGCATGCTGACGCGCCCCTCGCTGCGTGAAATTGAAGCGTACCGTCATAACGTGGACGAGCGCATGTCTGCGCTGCTCGCGGAACAGACGCTGACAGCCGAATTGCTGGCACTCGTCGAAACCGGCATGCAGCACGAGCAGCAGCACCAGGAACTCATGCTGACCGACGTCAAGCACATGCTGTCGATGAATCCGCTTTTCCCGGCGTATTCCTCCGCGCCGTTCAAGCCGGCGGCACCGGCAGCGCCACTGGCGTGGGTGGCGCATGAGGCGGCACTGGCCGGGATCGGGCATGCAGGCAACAGCTTCTGCTTCGATAACGAAACACCGCGCCATCGCGCCTTTGTCGAGCGTTATGCCATTGCGTCGCGCCTGGTCAATAACGCCGAATACCTTGCATTCGTGGAAGACGGCGGCTACCGCACGCCATCGCTGTGGCTGTCGGAAGGCTGGGACTGGGTGCAGGCGAACCGCCTGGAACATCCGCTGTACTGGCGCCGCGATACGGACGAATGGAAGGAATTTACGCTGCACGGTTTGCAGCCGCTCGATCCGAACCGGCCTGTCACCCATGTGTCGTTCTTCGAGGCCGATGCGTTCGCACGATGGCGCGGCGCACGATTGCCTACGGAAACGGAATGGGAACATGCGGCGCAGGCCGCCTCGTCTTTTGGCACGGGCGGATTGCATCCCATGTCATCGTCCCTGGAACAGGCGAACGGGTTGTGCGAACTTTTCGGTGCCGGGTGGCAGTGGACACTGAGCAGCTATGCCCCCTATCCCGGCTATCGTGCCGCGAACGGCGCCATCGGCGAATACAACGGCAAGTTCATGTCAAACCAGTACGTGCTGCGCGGATCTTCCTGCGCCACCTCGGCCGGCCATGCGCGCATTACCTACCGCAACTTCTTCCCGTCGTCGGCGCGCTGGCAGTTTTCCGCCATCCGCCTTGCAGACTCGCGCTAACACAGCGATCAGTCGAGCGGCAGGCTGTAGTGGATGAATTCATCATCCTTCATGTAACCGTGCGATTCATACAATTTCCGAGCGGGATTATCGTGTGCCGTGGACAGTTCGATGCGCTTGCTGCCCGTCGCGGCGGCATGGGCACGCGCGGCCTCCAGCAAGATGCTTCCAACGCCGTTTCCTCGCGAGGAGGGCGTGACGTACAAGTCGTTGAGCACCCAGATGCGCCTGGCGCCGACCGATGTGAATGAAGGGAACAGCTGGGTGAAACCGACCGCCTCTGCTGCGGCATTTTGCGCAAGAAAAATGACAGACTCATGCCTGGCGAGGCGCTCCGCGATGAATGCGCGGGCCAGTTCCGGATGTGATGACTGGCGGTAAAACTGGCGGTACTGGTCAAACAGCGGGGCAATGATGTCGGCATCCGACAATCCGGCTTGCCTGACGGTGATGCTCATGTTGATCCTTTGCTGTGGCGGTGGTGGCAGCGTTCAAAATTATCACAAATGCGCCGAGGGCGATTTGCGTCGTCATTGGCATTTGCATTGATGGCATCGATAATGAAAAGCGGGAACCGGGATGCCATCAAGACAGCAATGAATTTTTCCTTTCGCACGGCCACATCAAACGAAATCGCCGGCGCGTTGCAGGATGCGCGCGAAGTCACGCTGGATCTGTTCGAATGCTATGCGGCGGAAGGGTTGGACGTTGCGGGCAACGTGCCCATCCTGCCCTTCATCAACCCGCCATTGTGGGAACTCGGACATATCGCGTGGTTCGCCGAATGGTACGTCTTGCGCGAAGCGTCCTCCAGCGATCCGTCCTCGGTAAAACGTGGTTCGCTGCTGACCAGGGGCGACGATTGGTTCGATCAGGGGAGAGTGCCGCACGCCTCGCGCTGGTCCTTGGAATTGCCGAGCACGGGGGCGCTGAAGACCTATTGCCATGAAGTGATGGACCGTGTGCTGGACAAGCTCGGCAGGACAAGGAACGAACCGGAAGCCCTCTATCCTTACCGGCTCGCGCTCGCCTATGAGGACATGCGCGGTGAAGCGCTTGCGCAAGGATTGCAGACGTTCAGCATTCCCGCGCCGCAGCAACTGGGGCAGCGCAACCTCCCAGCTTGGGCACAAGGCGAGATTCGCTTTCCCGGCGGCACAATCGAGCTCGGAAGCAAGCAGGACACCGGCTTTGTATTTGACAACGAGAAGTGGGCACACTCCTGTCACGTTCCGGCGTTCGAAATGGATTCCACACTCGTCAGCAATGCGCAATATGGGGAGTTCGTCGATGACGGCGGCTACCAGAAGCCGCAGTTCTGGAGCAACGCGGGGCGTGCATGGCTGATGGCCGGAGACAGGTCCGCCCCGCGCGACTGGATTCGCGACAGCCGGCGCTGGCGCTGCATGCGTTTCGGCGGGCAGATGACTCTGGCGCCTGATGAGCCTGCGCGACACCTTAGCCTGTACGAGGCGCAAGCGTATTGCATGTGGGCGGGCCGGCGGCTGCCAACCGAGGCGGAGTGGGAATACGCGGCGCTCTCGGGACACGCCGCATTGCGCTGGGGAGATCTGTGGGAGTGGACCTGTACGCCGTTTGAGCCTTATCCGGGCTTTGCGCCGGATGCCTATCGCGACTATTCGGCGCCGGCATTCTTGACGCATCAAGCAGTGCGCGGCGCATCGTTTGCCACGCGCCTGCGCTTGCGTTCCGCCAAGTTCCGTCACTTCTGCCTGCCCGAGCGGGACGACATGTTCATCGGCTTCCGGACCTGCGCGCTGTAAACGAAAAAACGGCCACCGAAGTGGCCGTTTTCACGAAGCGGATGCGGATCAGCGATCGCCGTAGGAACGGCGTCCGCCGCCATTGTCACCGAAGTGAGAACCCTTGTTGTAGCCATCCTTGCGGGGGGCGCCCGGCTTGCTGAAGCTGCGCTGGCCCGGCTTGCCGCCGCGGTTGTCGCCCGGCTTCCAGCCGCCCGGCTTACGCGGGCTGCGCGGCGCGGATGCCGTCTTCTTCGGCTCGTAGCCCTCGATCACGTCGACAGGGATCAGCTGCTTGGTGAAGCGTTCGATGCGCTTGATGTTGATGTTTTCCGAGTGGTTCACCAGCGAGATCGCCAGGCCGTTGCGGCCGGCGCGGCCGGTGCGGCCAATACGGTGCACGTAATCTTCCGGGAACTTCGGCAGATCGTAGTTCACGACGTGGGTGATGCCCGGGACGTCAATGCCGCGGGCGGCAACGTCGGTCGCCACCAGCACGCGCACGTGGCCGCGGCGCAGTGCGTCGAGGGTGCGGTTGCGCGCGCCCTGGTGCATGTCACCGTGCAATGCCGCGGCGGCGAAGCCGGCAATGTTGAGGCGATCGGCGATGGTATCGGCATCACGCTTGGTTGCGGTGAAGACGACAGCCTGGTCGAGGGAAGTATCGCGCAGCAGGTGGTCGAGCAGGCGGTTCTTGTGCGACAGGTCGTCGACGAAGTGCACGCGCTGCTGGATGTTCTCGTGGCGGCTCGCCGCGCTGGCAATTTGGATGACCAGCGGGTCGCGGGTGATGCGCTTGGCCATGCTGCCAACCACGCCGTCCAGCGTCGCGGAGAACAGCATCGTCTGGCGGGATTCCGGCGTCGCGGCAACAATCTTCTCGATGTCTTCGATGAAGCCCATGTCCAGCATGCGGTCGGCTTCGTCCAGCACGAGGATCTCCAGTTGCGAGAAATCGATCTTGCCCGATTCCATGTGGTCGATCAGGCGGCCAGGCGTGGCCACCAGGATTTCCGGATTCTTGGCCAGCAGTTGCATCTGCTTCGGATAAGGCATGCCGCCGAGGATGGACACCGTGCGCACGCGGCGCAGGTAGGTGCCGTACTTGGTGGTCGCGGTCGTGACCTGCAGTGCCAGTTCGCGCGTCGGGGTCAGGACCAGCATCTTCGGCTGGGCAGGCTGGAAGCGCGGACGCTCGCCGCGGGAACGTGCGGACTGGCGCTCCTGGTTCGGCGTCTTCAGGCCGGGCTGGAATGCTTGTTCTGCGAGGGCAAACTTGTTCAGCGCCGGCAGCATGAATGCCGCGGTCTTGCCGGAACCGGTCTGCGAGGAAACCATCAGGTCACGGCCTTGCAATGCCGCGGGAACTGCCTGCTCTTGGACGGGGGTCGGTTTGGTGTAACCGGCTTCCGTCAATGCCTTGACGATGGACGAGTGCAGGCCGAGTGTTTCAAATGTCATTGTGTTTCTTTCTTGAATTACAACGCCGCGACCACGCTCATGACGCGTGCGCGGACGTATTGAAAAGGCAACGCCAACCAACGAAACAACTGAGAATTTTTCTGAGAAATTTCGGCACAAAGCTTTGCGCCGGGACGGTGTCTATCAAGAGCGACACCAAGAGGCGGGATGCTTTATCGTTTATTGCTAAAGGGTTGCGATGCTGCGAGGTACTTCGTGCTGCAATGCACAGCGGCGCATTATACATACTATTTGCATGCGCCGCCGGCTTATTTTGCAAGGGGCGGGGTGATCCGCCCGCTCCGGTATTACTCTTCCGGTGCGTACATGACGTGCGAGAAGCCGCCATCGACGTAGGTGATCTCGCTGGTGATACCGGAGGCGAGATCGGACAGGAAGAAAGCGGCGGTGTTACCGACGTCTTCGATCGTGATGTTGCGACGCAGCGGGGCATGGGCGGCAACGATGCCGAGCAGCTTGCCGAAGTCCTTGATGCCGCTGGCGGCGAGGGTCTTGATCGGGCCGGCCGAAATGCCGTTCACGCGAATACCCTTGGGGCCCAGGGATTCCGCCAGGTAGCGCACGCTGGCTTCGAGCGAGGCCTTTGCCAGACCCATCGTGTTGTAGTTCGGAGTGGCGCGGGTTGAACCCATGTAGGTCAGGGTCAGGAGCGAGGAGTTCGGGCGCAGCATCGGCAGGGCCGCTTTGGCCATGGCCGGGAAGCTGTACGATGAAATGTCATGTGCGATACGGAACGATTCGCGCGACAAGCCATCTAGGAAATCTCCGGTAATCGCTTCGCGTGGCGCAAAGCCGATCGAGTGAACGAGTCCATCGAGGTGATCCCAGGACTTGGCGAGATCGGCGAACGTTGCATTGATCTGCTCGTCGCTGGAAACGTCGCAGTCGAATACCAGTTCGCTGTCGAATTCCTTGGCGAACTCGGTGATCCGGTCCTTGAAGCGCTCGCCCACATAGGTGAATGCCAGTTCCGCGCCTTCGCGCTTGCAGGCCTGGGCGATACCGTAGGCGATGGAACGGTTGGACAGGAGTCCGGTGATCAGAATTTTTTTGCCTTGCAGGAATGCCATGAACGACTCCAGAAAATTTGGTGCGTATTTTAGCGCGATACGAGGGTAGACCACCTCGCCGCGGTCAAGAATCACCGGAAACGCGCCAGTTTTCGCGGTTTTCGGGCTTCTCTTTTTCAGACTGGGCAAGATTGTAGGTTGGGTTGGGGCATAGGGCAACCTTTTGCGAGCGCTTGGGAAAAATCAATCGTGTTGGCGGTCTGGCATGTTAAAACGCTCACACTTGCTTACCGAAGGGCAAGGGCAACTTGATGAATTGGTAATCCTTGCCGTCCCTTTCGGTAAAATAGCCCGGCCCAGGGTCGCTGGGGTGCACTATATATAAGAGGCGCATGCGCAAATTCCTTTTCCCCATCCTGCTCGTCAGCATGGTGTCCGCCAGCGGAAGCGCTTTGGCTGCCCATGCCTTCTCCTTGTACGGGACATCGAAGTATCCGGAGGGTTTCAAGCATTTTGACTATGTCAACCCGGATGCCCCGCGCGGCGGCGAGCTGTTCCTGGCCAATCCCGACCGGCGCACCAGTTTCGACAAGTTCAATCCGTTTTCCTTCAAGGGCGTTTCTGCCGCCGGTGTCTCCAATCTGATGTTCGAGACGCTGGCAGTCGGATCCTCCGATGAGGTCGCCACCATCTACGGCCTTCTCGCCGAAGACATGCAGCTTGCGCCGGACCGCATGTCCATGACTTTCCGCCTGAACCCGAAGGCGAAGTTCAACAATGGCGATCCGGTGACCGCGGCTGACGTGAAACATTCGTTCGACACGCTTGTTGCAAAGGGGGCGCCCTCCATCAAGATTACCTTCGCGGAAATCAAGCAGTGCGTTGTGATCGATGAGCGAACGGTGCGATTTGACTTCAAATCCCTCAATCACGAGCTGCCACTGATCGCTGGCGGCGTCCCCGTCTTCTCGCGCAAGTGGGGGCGCAATACTGATTTCGACAAGATCCAGCTTGAAGCGCCGATCGCCACGGGGCCGTACCTGATCGACCGGTACGACGTCGGCCGCTCGATCAGCTTCAGGCGAAATCCGAACTACTGGGGCGATGATGTGCCGGCGCGGCGCGGCATGTTCAATTTCGAACGGATCAATTATCAGTTCTACAAGGACGATGTCGCGCGCCTGGAAGCGTTCAAGGCCGGAGAATTCGATGTGGTTGTCGAATACTCCGCAAAGAACTGGGCGCGTTCTTATGTCGGGCCGAAGTTCGAGAGCGGCGAGATTATCAAGCGCGATATGAAACACTCGAACGGCGCAGGCATGCAGGGCTTCATGATGAACTTGCGCAAGCCGCAATTCCGCGACGTTCGCGTACGCAAGGCACTAAACCTGGCGCTGGACTTCGAATGGATGAACAGGCAGCTCTTCTACTACCAGTACAAGCGCATCTATTCCTTCTTCAACAACAGCGAACTTGCTGCCACAGGGACGCCGACTGCCGACGAACTGAAGCTGCTGGAACCCTTGCGCGCCCAGCTTGACCCCGCAGTGTTCGGACCCGCACCCGTGCAGCCGGTCACGACCGCGCCGTCGTCCTTGCGAGCCAACCTGGTCCAGGCGAAAGCCTTGTTCAAGGAAGCTGGCTGGGAGTACCGGGACGGTGCGCTACGCAATGCCAAGGGCGAGCCGTTTACCCTCGAAATCATCGATGACCAGGGCGCCATGTCGCGCATCATCAGCGTGTACGTACGCAACCTGCAAAAACTTGGCATCCAGGTGAACCAGCGCACGTCCGACTTCGCGCTGATACAGCGGCGCATGCAGGAGTTCGACTTCGAGATGACGAGCCTCAACCTCGGTGCGTTTACGAGTCCTGGCAACGAATTGTTCGACATGTACAGTTCATCCGCTGCCGATGAAAAGGGCTCAAGCAACATTTGGGGCCTGAAGGATCCGGCCGTCGACAAGCTTGTTGCCGCCGTGGTCGCCGCGACGACGTGGAAGGATCTTGTTTCCGCGTCGCGCGCGCTTGATCGCGTCCTCCTGCACAAGCATATCGCCGTGCCGCACTGGTTCTCCGGGACGCATCGCGTTGCCTATCGCAATCGATTCGGCATTCCAAAAGTCGTGCCCTTGTATTACCAGGCCGACGGCTACGTCATCTCCACTTGGTGGCAAACCGGGCCGCGATAGGAAATCAACATGAGGATTGAGCCATGAACCTGTGGGCTTATATCGGGAAGCGCCTGCTGCTGATGCTGCCGACGCTGATTGGGGTCATCGCGATCACGTTCGCCGTCATCCAGTTCGTGCCGGGCGGCCCGGTCGAGCAGATGCTGTCGGAACTGAAGGGGCAAGCCGGAGCGGGCGAGGTCTCGACGCGCGGGCCGTCGGAGTACCGCGGGCGGCAGGGCGTCGATGCAGAGCGCGTCAAGGAAATCCAGGCACTCTACGGTTTCGACAAGCCGCCGATGGAGCGCTTCTGGCAGATGCTCAAGGGCTTTGCCACGTTCGACCTCGGGCAAAGCTTCTACCATCACAAGGATGTCTGGGGACTGGTGAAATCGAAGCTGCCTGTTTCGATCAGCCTGGGGCTGTGGACATTCTTCCTGACGTATTTCATATCGCTGCCGCTCGGCATTGCGAAGGCCGTCCGCGAGGGCAGCCGGTTCGACGTGGCAAGCAGCATCGCCGTGCTGGTGGGTTATTCCATTCCGGGCTTCGTGCTCGGCGTGTTCCTGCTCGTGTTGTTCGGCGGCGGCAGCTTCGTGCAATGGTTCCCGTTGCGTGGGCTCACTTCGGACAACTGGGAACAGCTTTCATGGTTCGGCAAGGTGACGGATTACTTGTGGCACATCACGCTTCCGGTGACAGCATCGGTCGCCGGATCCTTCGCCGTGATGACCATGCTGACCAAGAACACCTTCCTCGAGGAGATCCGCAAGCAGTACGTGCTGACCGCGCGCGCCAAGGGCCTGAGCGAGAAGACCGTGCTGTACAAGCATGTCTTCCGGAATGCGCTCATCCCGCTGGTGACCGGTTTTCCTGCCGCCTTCATCGGAGCCTTCTTCGCCGGCAGTCTCCTGATCGAAACCCTGTTCTCGCTCGACGGACTCGGCCTGCTGTCCTATGAATCGGTGGTCCGGCGCGACTACCCGGTCGTCATGGGAACCCTGTACCTGTTTACACTGATCGGCCTGGTGGTGAAGCTGCTGGGCGACCTGTGCTACGTGTGGGCCGATCCGCGCGTGCAGTTCGAAAGCCTGAACCGATGACAACAACGACAACATCCATCTCGCCGGGCCGTCGCATCTGGCTGCGCTTCAAGCAGAACCGCCGCGGCTACTGGAGCCTGGTTATTTTCTGCGTGCTGTTCGGCGTCAGCCTGTTAGCAGAGATTGTATCGAACGACAAGCCGCTCGCCGTACGCTACAACGGCCAGATCATGTTTCCGATCGTGCAGACGTATTCGGAAAAGGTCTTTGGTGGCGATTTCGATACGCCGGCCGATTATCTCGATCCCTTCATCCAGGAACAGTTCGCGCGCGACGGCAACTGGGCGATCTATCCGATCAACCGCTACAGCTATAACACGCTGAACTATTTCGCGAAATCGCCCAATCCGGCGCCGCCTTCCGGGGACAACTGGCTGGGGACGGACGATCGCGGCCGCGATGTCTTCGCGCGCCTGCTGTACGGCTTCCGGGTATCGGTACTGTTCGGACTGGCGCTGACGATCACTGGCATCATCCTTGGCGTGCTCACCGGGGCGATCCAGGGTTATTTTGCCGGCAGGACTGACCTCTTGTTCCAGCGCTTCATGGAAATCTGGGGATCGATGCCGGAGCTCTACCTGCTGATCATCTTTGCATCGATCTTCGAGCCGGGCTTCGGACTGCTGCTGATCCTGCTCTCGCTGTTCGGCTGGATGGGCCTGTCGGATTACGTTCGCGCCGACTTCCTGCGCAACCGCAATCTTGAATATGTGCAGGCAGCGCGCGCGATCGGCCTCTCCAACCGCCAGATCATCTGGCGTCACGTGCTGCCGAACAGCCTGACGCCCGTCGTTACCTTCCTGCCATTTCGCATGAGCGCCGCGATCCTTGCGCTGACCAGCCTCGACTTCCTCGGTCTCGGCGTCCCGCCGCCGACACCAAGCCTGGGCGAGCTGCTGGCCCAGGGCAAGAACAACCTCGATGCATGGTGGATCGCCATGTCGACTTTCGTGGTCCTCACCATGATGCTGCTGCTCCTGACCAATATCGGCGATGCCCTGCGCAACGCGCTCGACGTGCGGAGGAAGGCATGAGTTTGCTGGATGTGCAGAACCTGCGGGTCGGCTTCGGCCCCGCCACCGTTGTGAGCGATGTCAGTTTTTCCATCGCGCCCGGCGAGAAATTCGCGCTGGTGGGTGAATCCGGATCGGGCAAGACGGTCACTTCGCTTTCCATCCTGCGGCTGAACCACGACGCGCAGTACAGCGGCCGCATCCTGTTCGAAGGTCAGGACCTGCTGCAGAAGCCGGAGGCAGCAATGCGCGCGGTGCGAGGCAAGGATATCGCGATGATCTTCCAGGAGCCGATGACGGCGCTCAATCCGCTGTTCACCATCGGCAACCAGATCGCCGAGGTATTGATGCTGCATGAAGGCATCAGCGCAAAGGTCGCGGCCCAGCGGACGGTTGAGCTGCTTGACAAGACGGGCATTCCCGAGCCCGCGCGCAGGGCCATGGCCTTTCCGCACGAGCTCTCCGGAGGGCAACGTCAGCGCGCCATGATCGCCATGGCGCTCGCCTGCAAGCCGAAACTGCTGATTGCGGACGAACCGACCACGGCGCTTGACGTGACCATCCAGGTGCAAATCCTTGAATTGTTGAACCAGCTTCAGCGCGAGGAAAACATGGCCGTGCTGATGATTACGCATGACCTGAACCTGGTTCGTCATTTTGCCGACCGGGTTGGCGTGATGGAGAAGGGACGGTTGATCGAAACGGCGAACACGCACGACCTGTTTGCCCAGCCACGCGAGGCCTACACGCGCAAGCTGCTGGCGAGCCATCCTCAGCGCGTGGTGGACACCGTTGACGAAAATACGGCACCTTTGCTGTCCGCGGAGCGCATACGCTGCACGTTCTCAATCAAGCGCGGCTGGTTCAAGAAGACGCCCTTCGTCGCGGTCAATGATGTCGACGTGCAGCTGAAGCCGCATGAGACGCTCGGTATTGTCGGCGAATCCGGATCGGGCAAATCGACCCTCGGCATGGCCCTGATCCGCCTGTCGTCGGCAGCGGTCAATGGAAAGATTGCCTTCCTCGGCAAGCCGATCAGTGACATGTCAAGCGTTGAGCTGCGCCCCATGCGCGCCAAGATGCAGGTCGTGTTCCAGGACCCGTTTGCATCGCTGTCCCCGCGCAGGACGATCGAGCAGATCGTCGGCGAAGGCCTGGAACTGCACCAGCCGCATCTCGGCCGCGACGGATTGCGCAGGGAGGTCGCCAATGCCTTGTCCGAAGTCGGACTGGCGCCGGAGATGATGTCCCGCTATCCGCATGAGTTCTCGGGCGGGCAACGCCAGCGCATCGCCATTGCGCGCGCACTCGTGCTCAAGCCGGAACTGATCCTTCTCGACGAACCAACATCATCGCTCGACGTGTCGGTCCAGCAGCAGGTATTGCTGCTGCTCGCGGAGCTGCAACGCAAGTATGGTATGGCCTATCTGTTCATCAGCCATGACCTGGCCGTGATCCGTGCGATGGCGCATCGCGTGATGGTGATGAAGGATGGGAAGGTCGTGGAGGCGGGAAAAACGGAGGAGGTGCTGTCGAATCCGTCGCAGGCATATACGCAACGCCTGTTGGCCGCGGCGACCTATTCGACCCTGAGCAAGACCGGAACCGTCCGGAGCCACGCGGGCGCGGCTCCGGCCTGAGGTCCAACCCTTAGCTCGAACGCTTCCTGCTGTTCTTGCTGTTGGCCGCCGTCGCCTTGGTCTTGCGCGCCGGAGCAGGAGCGGCCTTGCGATAGGTCGGCGCGCTCTTTGCAACCTGACGTGCAGGAGCCGATTTTCCGGCCGCCGCCTTGTTCGGCACATTGAGTTCGAGGCGCGTTCCGGCGGAGACCTTGTCGTGTTTCAGGTCGTTCCATGACTTGATCTGCGCGACGCTGACACTGTGGCGATGCGCAATCGTGGCGAGGTTGTCTTTCTTGCCGACCTTCACGTAGATTTTGCGGGTTTCCGGGACATCCGGCGCCGTCACCAGCTTGGCATTGTCGACCAGTTCCGGCGCGATGTCTTTCTCGGGAGCGTTGTCGCTCCTCGGCACGAGCACGGTCGAACCCGCCTTGACAACCATCTTGGGCGGAATGTTGTTGGCTTCCCTGATGACTTCCGGCGTCGTGCCGAATTTCTTCGCGATGCTGGCGATGCTCTCGCGCGCACCGGTAACCTTGTGCGCGGTCCAGGACGACAGGGCGCGTCCCCAACGGGCCAGGTTGGACTTGAATTTCTCTGCGTTGCTCTGCGGCAGGAGGATCTGCGTTCCCGAGCCGGCCGGGATGACCGGGCGGTTGAACTGGGGATTGAGCGCCTTGAATTCGTCAATCGACAATTCCGCCAGTTGGGCGGCAACCTTGACGTCGATGTCGCGCGTCTTGCCAATGGTGACGAAGTAAGGCTGGTTGTCCACCTTCGGCAGGGCGATCCCGTATTCGCCGGGCGCCGCAATGATGTTCTTTACTGCCTGCAGCTTGGGGACGTAATTGCGCGTTTCCGCCGGCATGAATTGCGAGAGGCCGTTGAAGTCCGGCTGGACGCCGGCCGCACGCGCCTTGTTGATGGCGCGCTGCACCGACCCTTCGCCCCAGTTGTACGCGGCGAGCGCCAGTTGCCAGTCGCCGAACATCCCGTACAACTTCTGCAGATAAGTCAGCGCGGCGTCAGTCGAGGCGAGCACGTTGCGGCGCTCGTCCTTGAACATGCTTTGCGTCAGGTTGTAATCACGGCCGGTAGACGGGATGAACTGCCACATGCCGGCGGCATGCGCACTCGAATAAGCCTGCGGATTGAACGCGGATTCGATGAAGGGCAGCAGTGCCAGCTCGGTCGGCATGTTGCGCTTTTCCAGTTCCTGCACCACATGGAATAGGTAGCGCGAAGCGCGCGTCGTGGTCCGCTGGATGTAGTCCGGGCGGGCGGTGTACCAGTCCACATGGTTGGCGACCAGCGGGTTGTCCAGGTCGGGAATGGCAAAACCTTTTCGGATCCGCGCCCAGACGTCCACTTCCTCCATCGACAGCACTTGTGCCAGCGGGTCGTTCGGGTCGTAGGGCTTTTCCAGGATGGAAACTTGCGACCAGTTGTAAAGGGGAAGGGAAAGATCGGCTGCCTGCGCGGCGAGCGGTGCTCCGAGGATGAGTAACGCTGCAACTTGGAGGTTTCTTGTTTTCAGCGGCTGCATGGTTCCTCGCTTGCTGTTATTGGCCTGCGGCGATCGTCGGCGCCGGGTTGAATCGCGTGAGTTTACGTAATGGTGTTTTCCTGCGTCAAGATTTATTGCATGAATTGCACAACCAGCAATGCCTTAACGGAAGGAATTCTTCCACTCGCGTAAGGCAGCAAAAACAGCAATTGGTTCCCGGGTGGAAATGATTCCACGGGACATGAGCCGATCCGCAATAGTCGGCTCGCGGAACCTGAGAAACGGGTTGGTCGCCTTTTCCAGGCCTACCGTTGACGGCACCGTCGGGATGCCTTGTTCGCGCTTGGCTTGTTCGCTCCGGATGCGCGTTGTCAATTGCATATTATCCGGCTCGACCTCGTTAGCAAAGCGTAAATTGGCAAGAGTATATTCATGCGCGCAGAAGATTTGCGTTTTGTCAGGAAGTGATGCCAGCTTGTCGAGCGAATTGGCCATCTGCTGCGGTGTTCCTTCGAACAACCTGCCGCAACCGCCCGCGAACAGTGTGTCCCCGCAGAAAAGCCAGCCCTGCTCCTCGCTGTAATATGCGATGTGCCCGCGCGTATGGCCGGGGACATCGATCACGCGCAGCGTCAGTCCAAGCGATGGGACCCGAATTGTGTCATTTTCGACAAGCGGTACAGTTACCTGCGCAATGCCATCCGAACGCGGACCGAAGACTGGTACCGGGAAATCTTTCAGCAGGGCGGGTACGCCGCCGACATGGTCAGCATGGTGATGTGTCAGTAGAATAGCGGCCAAGGCAAGGCCGTGATCCGCGAGCGCCGCCCGAATCGGGCCGGCATCGCCGGGATCGACAACGGCAGCATGAACGCCATCGTGTATCAGCCACAGGTAATTGTCCTGGAATGCCGGAACAGTCAATACATTCAACATACGATGGAACGCCCTTCCGCTGAAAAGCCCATTATAGCCCTCGGCCCCTGGCTCGATACGCCAGCGGGGAGCTATGTCCGCGCCTGGCAGCAGGCGCGGCTGGATATGCTGACGGCGGACATTTTCGGCTTCAATGCCATGCAGGTCGGCTTGCCGCAGGTGAACGCCCTGCAGGCGAATCGCATGCCGAACAAGTGGCTGACCGATACGCATGTCCCTCCTGACAATGGCATGGACGGACGGGCGCCGATCGTCGTCGTCCATGATTTCGCGGAGTTGCCGTTCGCTTCGCAGAGCCTGGACCTCATCGTCCTGCCGCATGTCCTCGAATTCGCCTCCGAGCCGCATCAGGTGCTGCGCGAGGTCGAACGTGTCCTGCGTCCCGAAGGCCAGGTGATCATTGTCGGCTTCAATCCCGCCAGTATGTGGGGATTGCGGCACATCGCGGGGCGCCTCACCGGCGCTCATTTCCTCCCGCCCGAGGGCGAATTCATCAGTGTCCCGCGGCTCAAGGACTGGCTCAAGCTGCTCAACATGGAAGTCAGCCGCGGCCATTTCGGCTGCTATGCGCCGCCTTGCCTGACGGAGAAGTGGCTGACCCGCTTCGCCTTCATGGAAGGGGCGGGCGACCGCTGGTGGCCCTACCTCGGCGCGGTCTATATCGTCCACGCCATCAAGCGCGTGCGCGGCATGCGCCTCATCGGCCCTGTCTGGGCAAAGAAATCAGCCACCGCCGCCCAAGGCGTGCCGGCGACCAACCGAATACAAAAGAAACCTCAATAAGCATGGATAAAGTAGAAATTTTTACCGACGGGGCATGTAAGGGAAATCCTGGCCTCGGCGGATGGGGAGCTTTGATGATTGCCGGCGCGCACAAGAAAGAGCTCTACGGCGGCGAGCGAAACACCACCAACAACCGGATGGAACTGAAAGCCGTGATCGAAGCGCTCTCCGCGCTGAAACGACCGTGCGATGTGATTGTCCATACTGATAGCCAGTATGTGCAGAAAGGCATCAGCGAATGGATCCACGGCTGGAAGGCGCGCGGCTGGAAAACAGCAGCGAAGGAGCCGGTGAAAAATGCCGATTTGTGGCAGGCGCTCGACGCCGCGCAGGCGCAACACAAGATCGAATGGCGCTGGGTGAAAGGACACGCCGGACACGAAGGAAACGAGCGCGCCGATGCCTTGGCCAACCTCGGCGTAGCCTCCGTGTCCTGATTGCACCAATATGCTACATTCGCTCGTTGGCAACAAAGATTGCCGCTGAACATCACCACCCTCGAACGAGCACATGAACGCCCGGAGAATCCTGTATCCCGCCATCGCCGCCATCGGCATTTCCGCTCTTGGTGCCTATGCATACTTTGCCCAGCGCCAGCCGCAGGGGCCGTCTGAGCAGACGGCGGCACCGCAAGCCGGCGCGGCGAAATCGGGCGGCGGCACGACCTCTCCGGTATCGGTCGATGCAACCCAAGTTAGCACCGCCCGCCTGATCGACGACATCAACGCCGTCGGCTCAATTCGCTCGAACGAGGCTGTGGTCATCCGGCCGGAAGTCTCGGGACGGATTGCCAAGCTGAACTTCAGTGATGGCCAGCAAGTGAAGAAGGGCCAGCTGCTGATTGCGTTCGACTCCACTGTTAACCAGGCGGAAGTGCAGCAGGCGAAGGCGGAACTCGGCATTGCGCGCGCCAACTTCGAACGCACCGTCGACCTCGCGAAGCAGAAATTCATTTCCGAACGTGCACGCGACGAGTCGCAGGCCAACGTGCAGGTGCTCGAAGCAAAGCTCGCACTTGCCGAAGCGCGCTTGTCCAAGCTTGAGATCCGCGCACCGTTTTCCGGCATTGTCGGCATCCGCACTGTAAGCGTCGGCGATTACGTGAAAGACGGCACCGACCTGGTGAACCTGGAAGACATCTCCAGCGTCAAGGTCGACTTCCGCGTTCCGGAACGCTACGTGGACCAGGTGCAGAAGGGGCAGGGGATCGAAGTTCTCGTGGACGCATTGCCGGGCCGTCCCTTCCGTGCCCGCGTCGATGCGATCGATCCCCAGGTGGACAGCTCCGGGCGTTCCGCATTGCTGCGCGGCCGTATCGACAATCCCGAAGGCAAGCTGAAACCCGGCATGTTCGCACGCGTCCGGCTGATCCTCGCCGAACGCGACAATGCGATGGTCGTCCCCGAAGAGGCCATCGTCCCGCAAGGCAACAAGGTCACGGTGTGGAAGGTTGTCGACGGCAAGGCAACGCGCACGGAGGTCAAGACCGGCCTGCGCCGCGCCGCCAAGGTGGAAATTGTGGAAGGTTTGCAGCCGGGCGACACGGTCGTGACTGCCGGACAGATTCGTTTGTCGAAGGATGGGACGCCGGTTCGGATCGCCCAGATGAGCGGGCCGGACGGAAAGCCCGTCAGCGTTTCGACGGCACCGGCCCCGAAGAGTTAAGCGGAGCGCATCATGGTCTTGTCAGACATCTGTATCCGCCGTCCCGTGTTCGCGACGGTGATGTCGCTCATCATCCTGCTGGTCGGCCTCGTATCGTACAAGCGGCTTGCGGTGCGGGAATACCCGAAGATCGACGAACCGGTGGTGACGGTGGAAACGCGTTATCCCGGTGCCAGCTCCGAGATCGTCGAGTCCCAGGTCACCAAGCCGATGGAAGACTCGATCGCCGGCATTGATGGTATCGACGTCCTGACATCGATCTCACGCGCGGAACAAAGCCAGATCACTGTGCGCTTCCGCCTTGAAAAGGATCCGGACTCGGGTGCCAACGACGTGCGCGACCGCGTGTCGCGCGTGCGTTCCAAGCTGCCCCAAACCATTGAAGAGCCAGTCATCGCCAAGGTCGAGGCCGACGCGAATCCCATCATCTGGCTCTCGTTCTCGAGCGACAACATGTCGCAGCTCGACCTGACCGATATTGCCAACCGCATCGTCAAGCCGCGCTTGCAATTGCTGCCCGGCGCCGCGGACGTGCGCATCGGCGGCGAGCGCAAGTATGCGATGCGCCTCTGGCTGAACCGGGACAAGCTGGCGGCTTACCGTCTCACGCCCGCCGACGTCGAGGATGCGCTCAGGCGGCAAAATGTCGAAGTGCCCGCCGGACGGATCGAATCACGGCAGCGCGAATTTTCCGTCGTGTCGCAGACTGACCTGACGACACCGACGGAATTCGAAAACATCATCGTTCGCACCGTGAACGGATATGCCGTACGCGTGAAGGATGTCGCGACCGTCGAGGTCGGCCCGGCCGCCGAACGGACCTCCGTGCGCTTCAACGGACAGAACGCCGTGTCGCTCGGCGTGATCAGGCAGGCAACAGCCAACCCGCTGGAACTTGCCGGTTACGTCAAGACCGAGGTACCCAAGCTGAACGAGGAACTGGCGCCGCAGGGCGTGAAGATTGCAATCTCCGTCGACAACACCCTGTTCATCGAACGCTCCATCAAGTCCGTCTACTCGACCATTGGCGAGGCCATCGTGCTGGTCGCGCTGGTGATCTTCGTGTTCCTGCGCTCCCTGCGCGCATCGATCATTCCGCTGGTGACGATTCCCGTGTCGCTGATCGGCTCGTTCGCGCTGATGTCGCTGGCGGGCTTCACGATCAATACGCTCACCCTGCTGGCCCTGGTGCTGGCCATCGGCCTGGTGGTGGATGACGCGATTGTGGTCCTGGAAAACATCTACCGTCACATTGAGGACGGGATGAAGCCCTTCCAGGCGGCCCTGACCGGCGCCAAGGAAATCGGCTTCGCGGTGATCGCCATGACACTCACGTTGGCTGCCGTCTATGCGCCGGTCGCTTTCACACCGGGCCGTACCGGGCGCCTGTTCGTCGAATTTGCCCTGACCCTCGCCGGCGCGGTGATCGTCTCCGGCTTCGTTGCGCTGACCCTGTCGCCCATGATGTGTTCCATCATGCTGAAGCACCAGGAAAAGCACGGCGCCGTCTACCGCGCGATCGAGAGCACGCTGAACGCCATTACCGAAGGCTACCGGCGCGTCCTTGCAATGACGCTGTCTGCCCGCTGGTTCGTGATCCTGATTTACGTGCTTGTCATTGGCGCACTTGCATGGCTGGCAACCGGCATGAAGAAGGAACTGGCGCCGATCGAAGACCGCGGCACCATCTTCACCTCGATCACCGGTCCGGACGGCGCGTCGCTGCAGTACACCGAAAAATATGCCCGCCGCCTGGAGCAGATTGCCGCGGATGCCAAGGAAATCGACCGTGTATTTATTGTTGCGGGCAATCCGACCGTCGAGCGCGGCGTCGCCTTCTTCCGCACGGTGGATTGGAGCGAGCGCAGCCGCAGTACGCTCGACATCATCAAGGAAATGCAGCCGAAGATGGCAAGCGTTCCCGGCGTGCTCGCCTTCCCCAATGCACCCCCTTCGCTCGGCCAGTCCATTCGCGAACGTCCCGTCAACCTGGTGGTCCTGACCAACGCGTCCTATCCGGAGCTGCAGGAAGTCGTCCAGCAGATCGTGGCCGAAGCCAGCAAGAATCCTGGCCTTGCCAACATCGATACCGACCTGCGCCTGAACAAGCCCCAGGTCAACGTCGAGGTCGACCGCGACAAGGCAGCCGATGCCGGGGTGCAGATCGAAACCGTCGGGCGGACCCTCGAGACCATGCTCGGCGGACGGAACGTCACGCGCTTCAAGAAAGGCGGCGACCAGTACGACGTCGTCGTGCAGATCCAGAACGGTGAACGTGACGCGCCTGACGACATCAACAACATCTTCGTGCGCGCCACTGGCAAGAACGGTACGCCCGACCAGATGCTGCCGCTGTCCAGTCTGCTGAAAGTCCGCGAAACCGTTGCTCCCCGCGAGCTGAACCACTTCGGCCAGCGTCGTGCGGCAGTCATCACCGCCAACCTGGCCAACGGCTACACGCAGGGCGAGGCCATCGAGTTCATGGAGGAGACGGCCAAGAGCATCATCAAGCCGGGCTACGCAACCGACCTTTCCGGATCGTCGCGCGAATACCGTGCGTCGAGCGGCAGCCTGGCGCTGACCTTCATCCTCGCGCTCGCCTTCATCTACCTTGTGCTTGCGGCGCAGTTTGAAAGCTTCATCGATCCGTTCATCATCATGCTGACCGTGCCGCTCTCGATGGCCGGCGCGCTCGCTGCGCTAAAATGGAGCGGCGGCACGCTTAACGTGTACAGCCAGATCGGCCTGATCACGCTGGTCGGCCTGATTACCAAGCACGGCATCCTGATCGTCGAGTTCACCAACCAGTTGCGCGAGCAGGGCAAGGAAATGCGCGAAGCCATCGTCGAAGCGGCCATCCTGCGCCTGCGCCCGATCCTGATGACCACTGGCGCCATGGTGCTCGGCGCGGTACCGCTGGCGCTTGCCACCGGCGCGGGCGCAGAATCCCGCATCCAGATCGGCTGGGTCATCGTCGGCGGCATGACCTTCGGCACTTTGCTCACACTGTTTGTCGTCCCGACCTTCTATACTTTCCTCGCCCGGAAGAAGGCGCATGCCGCGTCCGATGACGCACACGCCCAACCAACACCTGCAACCGTACATCAAGCATGAGACAGATCGTCCTCGATACCGAAACCACCGGCCTGAATCCGCGCTCCGGCGACCGCATCATTGAAGTCGGTTGCGTGGAGATCGTGAACCGCCAGCTCACCGGCAATAACTTCCACAGCTACATCAATCCCGAGCGCGATTCGGAAGAGGGCGCGCTCGCGGTGCACGGCTTGACCACGGAATTCCTGAGCGACAAGCCCAAGTTCGCGGAGATCGCGAACGAACTCCGCGATTATGTCCGTGACGCGGAGATCATCATCCACAATGCACCGTTCGACCTGGCCTTCCTTGACGCGGAGTTCAGCCGGCTCGGGTTCCCGCGCTTCGCAGACCACGTGGCCTGCATCACGGATACCTTGGTACAGGCCAAGGAAATGCACCCGGGCAAGCGCAATTCGCTCGACTCGCTATGCGATCGCTACGGTATTTCCAATGCCCATCGTGCACTTCACGGCGCCTTGCTGGATGCGGAATTGCTGGCGGAGGTCTATCTCGCAATGACGCGAGGCCAGAACAGCCTCACGATCGATCTTGCCGCGCCAGAACAAGGCGTGACCCAGGATCAAGTCATCGAGATCGTGTCAATGGCTGAAATCGTCATCCTTCAAGCAACCGAAGAGGAGTGCAAGGCGCACGAAGCGCTTCTGGATCGTCTCGACAAGGATGTCAAAGGAAAGTGTCTTTGGCGCGTCGAGCCCGAAACAGCAACGAATTGATTCCGCGCACGGTTTATGCCATAATGCGCAGCTCTTCGGACAGTTAGCTCAGGGGTAGAGCACCGCCTTCACACGGCGGGGGTCACTGGTTCAATCCCAGTACTGTCCACCAGAATTTGCACCATCATCAACTGTCAAGGTCCCTTCGGGTGGGTCGCAGTTGGGTCAAGAAAGCCTGCCTCGTGCAGGCTTTTTTATTTTTTCAAATAGGACAACCATGCCAGCAAACGTAAAAGGTAAGCACAATCTCCGCCAGCGCAAAAAGCTCCGCCTCGGCGAATTCCAAGAATTCGGATTTGACGTTACCGCGGGTCTGACGAAGGAGTTGAACCAGGCAGAGCGTGAAGCATTCATTGATGCGCTGATTGTTGCAGTCGGTGAGCAAGGCCTGCTCTTCGGCGGCGGTTTCAACGGCGGCTTTGAGGGCTTTGTCGTGGTTGATGCGCTTCGTGGTTCTGTCACCGAGGAACAGCGCGAGGCATTCAAGAAATGGCTCGAGACGCGTCAAGAGCTGAAGGACGTTGTGGTTGGTCCGCTGAAGGACGCCTGGTACAGCACCTGATGTTATCCGGCGGGCGGTGAGGAGACTTCTTTCAGCCTGCCGATTTCCCTTTGCTCGTCGAGAATTTCCTTCAAATCCTCGACCGTCGTCAGCATATTGGTCAGGACTACGCGCAGTACGGTAGCCTGGCCAGGGTAGGGTGTCGATTCGAGCAATGTACGGGACACGAAGCTCAGTCCTCTGCGCTTCTGTTCGTCCTGAAGGGCGATATTCATCCGGTTCAGCTTCTCGTTGATGCTTGCGGCTTTCTCGATATCGCCTTCATTCATGCTCTCCTTGAGTCGCACCTGCATTTCACGCGGCGCAAACCGGTACGTGAGGATGAACGTATCCGAACAGGTGATGAGCTCGAAATCGGGGTCCTGCGTGACCAGCTCGCGCATGTTCGTCGCTAGCCACCTGCATTGATCAAGCAAGGCCTCGTATCCCCTCAGGCCGAAGAGCTTGAATGAGAACCACAGCTTCAATGCATCGAAACGGCGCGAGCCTTCAAGCGAAGTGCGCCCCAGGTCGCCGGAGCTCTTGCGGATGATGTAGTTCGCCGCATGCAGCAGGTGGTTCAGGCTGGTTTCGCTCTTGAACAGCACCATCCCTTGCGCCATCGATACCCAGAACAGCTTGTGTCCGTCGATGACGACCGAATCGGCCATCTCGATGCCGTGGAACATGTCGCGGTATTTTTCAGCCAGCAGGAGAGCGCCTCCCCATGCGGCGTCCACATGGAACCAGATGTCTTCGCGTTGCGCGATCTGGCCGAGTTCTTCCAGCGGGTCGATGCTGCCGGTTTCGGTTGTGCCGGCAACGCCGATCAGTGCGAGGATTTTGATCTTGCGGCGTTTCAGGTCTGCGATGCGCTCTTCCAGGAGATCAAGCCGTATCCGGTTGTTTTCGTCCGTGGGAATGACGCAGAGCGCGTCTTCGCCGAGGCCGAGCGTCGCCAGCGACTTCTTGATTGAATAGTGCACGCGTGCCGAGGCAAGCACGGCAAAACCCGAATAATCCTTCTCGCGCAGGATCGTGAGAAAGCCTTTCTTCCTCAGTCCTGGCAACTGGCTTTCGAGGGCAACCGACAGTGCGGTGAGATTGCCCATCGTGCCGCCATTAACCATATTGCCCAGTGTGGCGTCATTGGACTGGAAGCAGGAGCGATAGAACCCATCGTCACGCCGGTAGATCTGCCTGTGCATCCATCCAAGGACCTGCTTCTCGACCAGCGTGGAGCTGTAGGCGGTCTCGATCTTCACCTGGTTCTGGTTGAGCGTGGCGATGAACGTCTCGACCAGTACGGATATCCAGGGGAGGGCCTGCGTCATGTGGCCGATATATTTCGGATGGTTGACGGGAACCGAATGCGCAAGAACCTGCTCCTGAAGAGCCTCCAGCACAGCGGTCATCGCAGTCCCATCCTGCGGCATCGCCGGCGCATTGAAATCCTTCTTCAGGCTTTCGAAATCGGAAGGCGGATACGCGTGACGCTTGTCGACGAAGAGCCATTCGCGGATCAGGCGCATGGACTGCTGCAGGAGCGCAGGATCCTTGTCCAGGCCCTGGGCCGAAAAGTAGGTTTTCAGGAGCTCTTCCATGTAGATTCCAGACCGCCGCGCGATCCGCGGCGAAGCGGCGCGATTATACAGGGCCTGCCCGGTCGTCGCTAAATGCGGGCTGGCCGGCCATACGGAATCGCTGGAAGATGCGGTTATTCCAGGCGCGGAATGCGCCCGGGGAAGACGGTCGTTACGACGATGCGCGGTTTAGAACAGACTCTTGATCGCCCAGTAGATGATCGCGATGCTGACTGCGGAGGAGGTCAGGATGCAGGCGGCAGCCTGGAGCTTGTTGACGTTGAATTGCGCGTTGGCGGTGCGGGCTACAGCTCTGTGGTGTGCGTTTCTCATGTCTGCCTCGTCTTGAATTGGCGCAATTCTCTCATTGCTGGAATTCATTCTATAGAAGAGGTGACTGGAATCAATAGTCTGACCGGCAACTTCCTGAAAATTTATTGGGATCAGAGGAACATGTTTCCCACATTTCCTGTGGCTAATTCTGTGGACAAGTGTATGCCAGAGGGGCTAAGTCTTTGATTTCAGGAAAATTTTCCCCGCTGATTAAAATCAAGGCGGCAAAGAAACAAAAAAAACTGAACGCGGAAAAAAGAAAGCCCGCAGTCCTTTCGGTTTGCGGGCTAAATCCAATTCAAGAAGAGTTGGAGGAGACAGATTCACTATAGTTGAGCCACTCCTTCTCGTCTGCTTTATTGTTGCAATAACAGATATTCGAACTATTTATATCTTTTATGGGGGCACTATTTCCGGCCGGTTTTATTCGACGTAGATGGTCCCTTCCGCGCCGGTTTTGCGCGGTTTTGCGGAAGGGGCTTCCCCACTGAGCGCTGGGGCGCAGTGACGCGGGGCGACTTGCTGGAAGCCTGAGGCGCGCCAGGCGGCTGGAAGCGCGGCACGAGGTGGCGGTCGCTGTTGCCGATCAGGTCCGAGCGGCCCATCCGTTGCAACGCTTCGCGCAGGATCGGCCAGTTTTCCGGATCGTGGTAACGCAGGAAAGCCTTGTGCAGTCGACGGATCTTGCCCGTCCGTGGCGTTTCGACGACTTCGGAATCGGCGGAAACCTTGTGCAGCGGATTGCGTCGGCCGTGATACATCGCTGTGGCCATCGCCATCGGCGTGGGCATGAAGTTTTGCACCTGGTCGAGCTGAAAGTTGTTCTGCTTCAGCCACAGGGCGAGGTTGAGCATGTCTTCATCGGTCGTGCCCGGATGGGCAGCGATGAAGTAGGGGATCAAGTATTGTTCCTTGCCTGCCTCGCGCGAGTAGCGTTCAAACATTTCCTTGAACTTGTAGTACGCGCCCATCCCCGGCTTCATCATTTTCGACAGTGGGCCTTCCTCGGAATGCTCGGGGGCGATCTTCAGCAGGCCACCCACATGGTGGGTCACCAGTTCCTTCACGTATTCCGGCGATCGCACGGCGAGGTCGTAGCGCAGGCCGGAACCAATCAGGATCTTTTTGATGCCTGGGATGGCGCGTGCCTTGCGGTAGAGCTGGACCAGTTTGCTGTGATCGGTATTGAGGTTGACGCAGATGCCTGGATACACGCAGGACAGGCGGCGGCAGGTTTCCTCGATCTTCTTGTCCTTGCAGGCGAGGCGGTACATGTTCGCCGTCGGCCCGCCGAGGTCGGAGATGGTGCCGGTAAAGCCCTTTGTCTTGTCGCGGACGAGTTCGATCTCGCGCAGGATGGAGGGTTCGGAACGGCTCTGGATGATGCGGCCTTCGTGCTCGGTGATCGAGCAGAAGGTGCAGCCGCCGAAGCAACCGCGCATGATGTTGATCGAGAAGCGGATCATCTCCCATGCAGGAATGCGCGCCTTGCCATAGCGCGGATGCGGTCCGCGGGCGTAGGGGAGGTCATAGATGCCGTCCATCTCGTCCATGGCGAGCGGCAGCGGCGGTGGATTCAGCCAGACGTCGCGCTCGCCGTGCGCCTGTACCAGCGCGCGGGCATTGCCGGGATTGGATTCGAGATGCAGGATGCGCGAGGTGTGCGCATACAGGATCGGATCGTCCTTGACGTCTTCATACGCCGGAATGCGCACAACGGTCTTGTTGCGCTGTTCCTTCAGTGCTGCCTGGCGCTCTTCGCGCGACAGGATAAGGACGGGTTGTTCCGCCGGCTTTTGATCGGTCGCGCAGCTCGCGGACTGTTTGTCCTTCATCTCGTACGGATCGGGATGGGTCTCTACGCGTCCCGGGGTGTCGTAGCGGGTTGAGTTTGCTTCGCTCCAGTCTTCAGCGGGCTTCCATCCGCGCTTGACCATGAAGGCAGTGCCGCGAAGGTCGCGGATCGACTCGATCGGTTCGCCCGCGGCGATCCGGTGCGTGAGCGCGACCAGTGCGCGCTCCGCATTGCCGAACAGGAGGAGGTCGGCCTTGGAATCCGGCAGGACGGAGCGGCGCACCTTGTCCGACCAGTAGTCGTAATGCGCGATGCGGCGCAGGCTTGCTTCAATGCTGCCGATGATGATGTTCGTATCGGGATAGGCTTCACGGGCGCGCTGTGCATAGACGGTGACTGCGCGGTCGGGCCGTTTGTCCGGCTCGGCCCCGGCGGTGTACGCATCCTCGGAACGAATCTTCCGTTCTGACGTGTACCGGTTGATCATCGAGTCCATGTTGCCCGCGGTGACGCCGAAATACAGGTTTGGCTTGCCGAGCGCGCGGAAAGGCTCTGCGGAATGCCAGTCCGGCTGGCTGATGATGCCGACGCGGAATCCCTGTTTCTCCAGCAGCCGTCCTACCAGCGCCATGCCGAAGCTCGGATGATCGATGTACGCATCGCCTGTGACCAGGATGACGTCGCACGAATCCCACCCGAGCGCCTCCATCTCCGCGCGCGACATGGGGAGGAAGGGCGCCGGCGTGGTGTAATCGGGCCGGTAACGCGGATAGGAAAACAGGTTTTTCGGGGGATTCATCGTGGGGCGGATTGTACAGGATCTGTCTTGCACGCAAGGCTTGCCGGAATGGCATCAACGGCGCAACAAAATAAGACCTCGCACGGTCGCTGAAGTTGCGCAGGAACGGTTGGAACTAGGTTGTCAGGCAGTTATCAAATGATTCCCCCGATTGCGAGGGAAACCGTTAGGAGGCATGACATGATGCAAGCAAACGAACTGCAGCAACGCCTGGTTCATGTGGAGAGCACGATCCACGAAGCGGCCCAACGTTGTGAGTCGGCGCAGGCTGTTCCGATGGATATCAAGAACTGCATGCAGGAGCTGGACCAGAGGATCGGTCAGGCGCGAAACATGGTGCAGTCGGCGCAGGATGAGCAGCAGGTGCGCCAGTGCGTCGATGACCTGGAACAGCTGGGCGATCGCGCAAAAGATGCATGCGAACATTCGACGGGCAATGTGGATGACGAATTGAAAAACGCCATTATGCAGGCACACCGCGAACTGTCAGACTTGAAACACCAGCTTCACTAAATGGCTTTTCCTTCGAAGGCGCAACGCCTTCGAAGGAAGCGGCCAAACATCACTTGCCGGGCATGACGTCCGGCAGAACCACGTTCACATCCAGCACTTCCAGGTTGCCCTGGCGGTCGAGCGAAATCTTGATGTCGTCGGCGTTCACCTTCGCATACTTCGAAATCACTTGAATCAGTTCCTTGTGCAAGGCCGGCAGGAAGTCCGGGCCGTCTCGGCCATTGCGCTCGCGCGCGATGATGACCTGAAGGCGCTCCTTGGCTGCACTGGCGCTTTTCGGTTTGGTATTGAACAGGAAGGAGAGCAGCGCCATGTTTACTTTCCTTTAAAGAGTCGCTGGAACAGGCCCGGCTTTTCGTAGGCGGTAAAGCGCAGCGGCACTTCATGGCCGAGGAAGCGGGCGACGACGTCCTGGTAGGCTTCCGACACGTCGGAACCGGTCAGGTGGATGGCCGGGTTGCCCTGGTTGGACGCATGCAGCACGGACTCGGATTCCGGGATGATACCGATCAGGGGAATGCGCAGGATTTCCTGTACGTCGGTGAACGACAGCATTTCGCCGGCTTCGACGCGCTTGGGGACGTAGCGGGTGATCAGCAGGTGTTCCTTGACCGGCTCCTGACCGTTCAGCGCGCGGCGCGACTTGGCTTGGATGATGCCGAGGATGCGGTCGGAGTCGCGTACGGAGGAGACTTCCGGGTTGGTGACGACGATGGCTTCGTCGGCGAAGGTCAGGGCCATCACGGCGCCGTGTTCGATACCTGCCGGGGAATCGCACACGATGTACTCGAAGCCCATGGTAGCCAGATCGTTCAGCACGCGTTCGACGCCTGCTTCGGTCAGCGCGTCCTTGTCGCGCGTCTGCGAGGCGGGCAGCACGAACAGGTTTTCGCAGTGCTTGTCCTTGATCAAGGCCTGGTTCAGGGTCGCTTCATTGTTGATGACGTTGATCAGGTCGTACACCACGCGGCGCTCGCAGCCCATGATCAGGTCAAGGTTGCGCAGGCCGACGTCGAAGTCGATCACTGCGGTCTTGTGTCCGCGCAGTGCCAGGCCGGAGGCGAAGCTGGCGCTGGAGGTGGTTTTGCCGACGCCCCCTTTGCCGGACGTTACAACAATGATTTTTGCCACGAAAAACTCCTTTCAGAATTCAAAAAAACTAGACGCGAATGGACAGGACATCTATCCGGTCGCCAGCAAGACGGACCTGCGCCGGTTTTTTCGCCAGATCCTGGGGTAGACCGCTCTCGAAAGTGCGGTAGGTGCCGGCAATGGAGACCAGTTCGGCTTCCATGCTCAGCGTGAAAATGCGTGCTTCGTTGTTGCCGCTGGCGCCTGCCAGCGCGCGGCCGCGCAACGGTGCGTAGACGTGGATGCTGCCATCGGCGATCAGCTCGGCGCCCGGGTTCACGATTGCGTTCACCACGAGGTCGGCGCCACGCGCATAGATGCGCTGTCCAGCGCGGACCGGGGTGTCGATGATCATGGCTGCCGGTGCTGCGGCCGGCGCAACAGGTGCTGCGGGTGCAGCAGGCGCCGGAGCGGGAGCGGGTTCAGGCACGACGACCACGGGCGCTGCTTCCTCGGCCGGCCGGCGCGGCTGCACCAGGGTGTCGATGGACAGGCCGCTGGCGAGAATCGCTTCTTCCATTTGCGCCGGCGCGCCGCGTACGGCCACCGGGTTCAGGCTGTAGGACTTGAACAGGGAAATCAGCGCGGGCCACTCGATCGCGGTCGGCAGGGTTTCACACGACGTGACGTCGAGGATCGCGAATTCATTGTCGAAGTAGTCGGATGCGCCACCGGTCATCGCCTGCATCGCTGCATCGAGGATGGACAGGTCGGAGGTGTGGAGGATGGCGGAAACGGCAACGACGGTCGAAATCTTGATTTCTATCGGTTTGCTGCTTGGATTCTTGGACATAAGGCGCTATCAGTGAATGCGGGCGAACTATGAGCAAAAGGCCATGTTCCGGCTGCCAAATGAAACGGGCCGCATCGAAAGCGGCCCGAACATGAGGGGGAACCATTGACTTCATTACAGCGTATTGAACAATTGCCCGCCGCTCGCTCTGTGCTTCGCGCCGTATTATACCTGTTGCCGCCGCGCTACCCCCCGTCAAATCGGCCTTGTTGCGGAAAAATTGGCGTCAGAGCGCGGTGCGCAGGGCGAACAGCTCCGGGAAGAGGACGACCTCCAGCATTTTCTTGAGATAGCTGGCCCCGGCAGTGCCGCCGGTGCCGGTCTTGAAGCCGATGATGCGTTCGACCGTGGTGACGTGCCGGAAGCGCCAGAAGCGGAAGGCGGTTTCCAGATCGACCAGTTTTTCCGCCAGTTCGTACAGTTCCCAGTGCTTTTCCGGCGATTGGTACACCTTGAGCCAGGCCGATTTCACCGACTCGTCCGCGACGGTCGGCGTCGTCCAGTCTCCCTTAAGGCGGCTCTTGTCGATACTGAAACCGCGACGTGCCATCAGCAGCAGGGCTTCATCGTAGATCGAAGGGGAGCGCAGGGCACTGTCGAGGCGCCCGTGTGCTTCCGGCGACGAAGCATGGACATTCAGCAGCGCGGCATTCTTGTTGCCGAGAATGAATTCCAGCTCCCGGTACTGGTAGGACTGGAATCCCGACGACTGCCCGAGGTAGGGGCGGATTGCCGTGTATTCCGGCGGCGTCATCGTCGCCAGCACGTCCCACGCGTGCACGAGCTGGTCCATGATCCGCGCAACGCGGGCGAGCATCTTGAACGCCGGCTGCAGGTCGTCCTTCTGCATCTGGCGCAGCGCGGCGTGCAGCTCATGCAGCATCAGCTTCATCCACAATTCGCTGGTCTGGTGCTGGACGATGAACAGCATCTCGTCATGCGCGGGCGAGCGCGGATGCTGCGCGGACAGCACCTGGTCCAGTGCCAGGTAGTCGCCGTAGCTCATGGCCTTGCTGAAGTCCATCTGTGCGCCGTGCCATTCGGCGGGTTTGTTCGAATCCATGTTTTTCTCGCTCAGGTGACTGCGTCGCGCTTGGCGCTGACGTCGTATTTTTGTCCGTCCAGTATGTCGGCCAGGATATCCACTGCGTCCCACACATCAATGAAACGCGTGTACAGCGGCGTAAAGCCGAAGCGCATGATTTCCGGCTCGCGGTAATCGCCGATCACGCCGCGTTCAATCAGCGCCTGCATGACCGGGTAGCCGTGCGGATGCGCAAAGCTGACCTGGCTGCCGCGCACACGGTGCTCGCGGGGCGTTGCCAGTGTTAGCGGATGGTGCGCGCAGCGGCGTTCGACGAGCGCGATGAAGAGGTCCGTCAACGCCAGCGACTTGTTCCTGATCGCAGGCATGCTCGTCTGCGCAAATACATCCAGGCCGCATTCAACCAGGGCGAGCGAGAGAATGGGTTGGGTGCCGCAGAGCGCACGCCGGATGCCGCTGGCCGGGGTAAATTCCGGCTGCATGGTGAAGGGCGTTGCATGGCTCCACCAGCCGGACAGCGGGTGCCTGAATGCGGCCTGGTGGCGTGGTGCGATCCACGCGAAGGCGGGTGCGCCAGGACCGCCGTTGAGGTACTTGTAGGTGCAGCCTACGGCGAAGTCCGCGCCGTCCTCGTTGAGGTTGACGGGAACGGCTCCGGCCGAATGCGCCAGGTCCCACACTGCCAGTGCGCCTTGTGCGTGCGCATGTTCCGTCACAGCGCGCATGTCATGCATGTAACCCGTTCGGTAATTCACATGCGTCAGCATGACGACCGCGGTTTCGCTGTCGATGGCCGCGCTTAATTCGTCCGATGTGTCGACCAGGCGCAGGCGATAGCCGCGATCCAGCCATTCCGTCAGGCCCTGGGCCATGTAGACATCGGTCGGGAAGTTGGCGCGTTCGGTGACGATGGTTTTCCTGCCTGCGGATTCGCTCTTTTCCGATTGGATGCGCAGCGCGGCCGCAAGCACTTTGAAGAGGTTCAGGGAGGTGCTGTCGGTGACGGCAATCTCTCCCGGATTCGCCCCAACCAGCGGCGCAAGCTTGTCGCCCAGGCGCAGCGGCATGTCGAACCAGCCTGCCTTGTTCCAGCTGCGGATGAGGTCGTTGCCCCATTCCTGCTCGAGCACTGCGCGTGCGCGTTCGAGCGCTTTCTTCGGCCGAACGCCGAGCGAATTGCCGTCAAGGTAGACGACGCCGTCGGGCAGGTCGAACTCCACGCGCAGGCCGGCCAGCGCATCCTTTGCGTCCAGCGCGGCGCAATCGCTTCTTGTCAACATCATGCATCTCCTTGCGGAAGGGTTCGGAGGATGGCGCGGACGGGGCTTGCGTCCATGCCGGCAAGTTTCAGGGGCAGGGCGATCAGTTCGTAGTCGCCCGCGGGCACGTCGTCGAGGACGATGCCTTCAAGGATCGCCATGCCGTGCGCTCGGATTGCATGGTGCGCATCCATGGTCTTGGATTCTTGCGGGTCGAGCGAGGGCGTGTCGATGCCGATGAGCCGCACGCCGCGTTCCGCCAGCAGCGCTACCGTATCAGCCGCCACGCTCGCGAAGGCGCTGTCCCAGCGCTCCACTGGTGCTCTTGCATAGGTGCGGAAGAGGACGCGTGCGGGGATGCCGTCAAGCACTCCCTGGAGATGTTCCGGTTCGACGCGCTTGACGCCGGTACAGTCCACAAGTCGGCAGCGGCCCAGGTAAGCATCAAGCGGCACGGCATCGATTGCAGCGCCGGCTGCGTCATAGTGGGAAGGCGCGTCGCAATGTGCACCTGTGTGGGTGGACATGGTCAGCCGGCTCACCTTCACCGGGCAGCCGTCTCCGATTTCCCATGTGGTCACGGCGCTGAACGGGGTATCGCCGGGCCAGACGGGGGCTGCGGAGGATACCGGTGGCGTAATGTCCCAAATCTGTAGGGGTTCTGTCATCGCTGTTGCCTCCAATCGTTGTGTTTCGAAGAAGTTTAAGGTGAAATTCGAGACGATTTGTTGCAAAGTGCAGCGGAAAAATCGCCAAAAATGAAATAGGATTCGAAAAGAGCACCACAATTTGATTGGATATTCGAATGAACCTCGATCATGTCGATCTCAAGATCCTGACGCTCCTCCAGGAGGATGGACGGATGAGCAACCAGGAACTCGCCGAGCGGGTTTTCCTGTCACCATCATCCTGCCTGCGTCGGGTGCGGCTGCTCGAAGAAAACGGCGTCATTGGCCGCTACAGCGCCGTGCTCGACACCGCAGCGCTCGGTCTTGAGGTCGACGCCTTCGTCCAGATCACGATGCGGCGCGACGTCGAGCGTTGGCACGAGAACTTCTCCGCATCCCTGAAAGCCTGGCCGGAGGTGGTTGGTTCCTACATCATCACCGGGGAGGCGAACTATCTCCTTCGGGTGCGTGCGCGCACCCTCAAGCACTTTTCCGCCTTCATCCTCGAAAAACTGTACAAGACCGACGGTGTGCTCGACATCCGCTCCAACATCGTGCTGCAGACCATCAAGGACACCCACGCGATCGCCGCCGAACTCCTGTCCGACCGTCCCGTTTGACCAGCCCGTATTTCGTACGATAATGAATCGATGCCGAAGGGCATCAATCGGCGAGCCCAGGGAGGTCCATGGAGCACGATTCAGAACAACTGTCTTCAGGTACTGCGGATTGGCTGCCGGCCGACTTTGACGGCAGTCCCATCGCTGCTTTTGCCATTGACCTTGCACACACCGTAGTGCGCTGGAACAAGGCCTGCGAGAGCATGACCGGTATGGCGGCGGACAAGATTGTCGGCACCGGCAATCATTGGCAACCCTACTACGTGCAGCCGCAAAAGGTGCTGGCCGACTTCGTCATGCTGGACCGGCCGGCAGACGTTGCCGAGGCGTTTGCCGGATTCCGCTTCCGATCCGTTCCGCTCGTTCCCGGCGCCTACGAAGTCGAGGATTTCTTTCCGCACCTGGGCGAAAGTGGCCGGTGGATCGCGTTTTCGGCGGCACCGCTGCGCGACGGACAGGGCCGGATTGTCGGCGCAGTGCAAACGATGCACGACATTACCGAAACGCGCCTGGCCGAAGAATCGCTGCATGCAGCGCAGGTGCGCGTCGAGCGGTTTGCGGGAAAGCGCAGCGAGATGCTTGCGCAGGCCAGCGGCCACGCCGGCAACCAGCAGGGAGACAGCGCGACCAGTCTCGAAAAGGGCATGTCCGCCGAAACCATCCGTGCATCGAATGACATGCCGGCGACCGCAGACACGGCCGCCGTACCCGTGCAAGGCGGCCTTTCGTCAAAGACAGACGCCTCCACGACGCCAGCCTTGTCCGCTTTCTTTGACGGCAGCCCGGTCCCGGCCTTTGCAATTGACGCCAACCACGTGGTTACGCACTGGAACCAGGCGTGCGAACGGACCATCGGCGTTGCCGCCTCGCGCATGATCGGTACGCGCAACCAGTGGGCGCCCTTCTATCCCAAGGAGCGGCCGGTCCTCGCCGACCTCATCGTTTCCGGGGCGGTGGAAGAGATGGTCGAGTCCTATTACCACGGGAAGTTCAGGCGTTCGCCCATCATTCCGGGCGCCTTCGAGGCGGAGGACTTTTTCCCGAACATGGGGGAAAGCGGACGCTGGCTGTTTTTCTCCGCCGCGCCGCTGCGCGATGCAAGCGGACGCGTGATCGGCGCGATTGAAACGCTGCAGGACGTTACCAAGCGCAAGCTGGCGGAACGAGACCTGCACAAGGTCCAGGTCGATCTGGAGCATCTGGTCGCCAAGCGCACCGCCCAGCTTGCGCAAGCCAATCGCACCCTTGAGGATGACATCCGCAGGCGCGAAGAGGCGGAGGCGGAGCTCCTGCGGCGCAATGCGGAATTGACCGACCTGAACAAGAAGCTGTCGATGGCGCAGGAACAGCTGATGCAGTCCGAAAAGCTGGCCTCGATCGGGCAACTGGCAGCCGGTGTCGCGCACGAGATCAACAACCCGATCGGCTACATCTTCTCGAACTTCGGCGCGCTGGAACAATACCTTTCGGGCCTCCTCGAAATGCTGGAGGCCTATGAGGAGGTGGAGCATCTCATCGATGACGAGGCCACGCTGGCGCGCCTGAAGTCGCTCAGGGAGCGCGTGGAGTTCGACTACCTGAAGGGCGACCTTCCCTACCTGATGGAGGAGTCGCGCGAGGGCTTGATTCGTGTCCGCAAGATCGTGCAGGACCTCAAGGATTTTTCACGTGTCGATTCGCACCTGCAGTGGCAATGGGCGGATGTCCATCAAGGCATCGACTCGACGCTGAATATCGTCAACAACGAGATCAAGTACAAGGCCGACGTCATCAAGGAATACGGCGTCCTGCCGGAAATCGAATGCCTGCCGTCACAGATCAACCAGGTCGTCATGAACATGGTCGTCAACGCGGCGCAGGCCATCGGCGAAGAGCGCGGGCGCATTGTCATCCGGACCGGCAGCGACGGGTCGCATGTCTGGATTGAATTCGAGGACAACGGCTGCGGAATGACGAAGGAAACCATGTCACGCATTTTCGATCCCTTTTACACGACCAAGCCGGTCGGCAAGGGGACCGGCCTTGGATTGTCCCTCTCTTACGGAATCGTGCAAAAGCATCAGGGCCATATCGACGTGCGCAGTGAAGTCGGCAGAGGATCGACGTTCCGCGTTGTCCTCCCCGTGCGGCATGCGGCAGCTTGAGCGGACAAGAGTGGCGCGTGCCCTCGGACTCGGTTAGGATGGCGCGGACTTTGTCATCCCACCGTACTCGAGACATGACTTCTTCAGTAACCGTTCCATCGAGCGCACCTCTCCTTGCCTGCGACACGAATGCGCTCCCTTGGATTCCCTGGGCGATGCCCGGCGCACAATTCAAACTGTTGAGCGCCGATCCCGCCAGCGGCCGCTTCTCCCTCATGATCCGACTGGAAAAGAACTGCGCCGCGCCGATGCATCGGCATGTCGGTGCCGTCGAGGGGCTGGTGCTGGAAGGGGGCTTTCACTACGACGACGCGCCGCACATGCACTATTCGGCAGGGATGTATGTCCTCGAACGTGATGGCGCGGTGCATCGTCCCGTCAGTCAGGAGGGAGCGGTCATGTTCGCGGTCTTTCATGGCCCGATTGAGGGGCTCGACGGTGAAGGAAATGTCACCGGCCGCATCGGTTGCGATTGGCACATGCGCGTATGGGGGGAAGCAACCGCAGGCTGACGTTGCCACGCTCAACTGGCCGCAACCTTTTCATTGAGACGCCAGTATTTGCGGAGGAACTCCACGACGTTCGCATCCGTTCCCGGGGATGCATGTGTCCATTGCATTCCGTGCTTGCGCAACCGCTGAAGACGCCGCCAGCGGATGTTCGCCCAGTACACGGGCAGCCCTTGCACCTGGTACGCAGCCAGCTCTGACTCGATGTGCTCATCGTCGCCGAAGAACAACCAGTCCGCCACGAACTGGGATTGCATTCGCTCCAGTTCGTGCAACTGTGATTCGGTGAGAGGACAGCGAATCTGGTTGCGCGTCGGGGGATGATCGATCGTCCACGGCCCATGCACGTCGTCTTCGACACTCCGGTACAGCCGCATGTCGTGATCGGCGTAATAATTCTCGATCATGAAGAACGCGGCCGAGAAATAGGTCTCCCTGGTTTCTATATGCCAGCCGCAGAGGTCGTCGCCCGATTCGCAATAGAACAGCGCAAAGACAGAGCCTGCTTTGTCGGGCGAATACGAGATGTAAATCCTGGACTGCATCCGTACATAGCCTGGTCTGAAGGAATGCCGGCGGCAGCCGGCAGTGGATGCGCACAACATGCATGCGCCTTGTACGCCTTATAGACAGCCTGAGGCTGAACCGGTTCGACCGCCGGCGCAGGAAGTGCGGAGCGGCAGGAAGCCTGTATCGCTGCTGCAGCATTTCCGGACATTTCCTTTCCTCGAACTAATCCATGCAGCCGAACTCCAACAGACCTGGTGCATG
Source organism: Noviherbaspirillum sp. ST9 (assembly GCF_048799745.1). NCBI lineage: Bacteria > Pseudomonadati > Pseudomonadota > Betaproteobacteria > Burkholderiales > Oxalobacteraceae > Noviherbaspirillum > Noviherbaspirillum sp. ST9. The sequence goes on from NZ_JBLWFR010000008.1 coordinate 278,175, forward strand.
CGCCAGGTGTTCCTACGTCTGTTTCGGACGAGCAGTGCAAGGGCTGACAACTTCAACATACAGCAAGGGGTGCATCATGGACGACAGAAAGGTGGCATTGGTAACAGGGGGCATGGGAGGACTGGGCGAGGCCATTTGCACGAGGCTTTGCCATGCGGGTTATCGCGTGGCGGCAACCTATTCGCCTCGCAACGAATCCGCGGCGGAATGGGTGGACATGCACAAGAAGGAAGGCGTCGAGGTATTGGCGTACAAGGTCGACGTTGCCGACTACGCATCCTGTGACGCCGGCGTAAGGAAGATCGTCGGCGACACAGGGCACATCGACATACTGATCAACAATGCCGGCATCACGCGGGATTCCACGTTGAGAAAGATGTCCTATGACGACTGGCAGGCGGTCATGAGGACCAATCTCGACAGCGTATTCAACATGACCCGGCCCGTGCTCCATGGCATGCTTGAATCCCAGTGGGGACGCATCATCAACATCTCGTCGGTCAATGGCCAGAAAGGTGCGTACGGTCAGGTGAATTACTCCGCGGCCAAGGCCGCCATGCATGGCTTCACCAAGGCGCTCGCGCTGGAGGTGGCGAACAAGGGGATTACCGTGAACACGGTTTCACCGGGCTACCTGCGCACCAGCATGGTGATGAAGGTACCGAAGGACATTCTCGAATCGAAGATCATTCCTGAAATTCCTGTCGGTCGTCTCGGCGAGCCCAGCGAGATTGCAGCACTCGTCGCTTACCTTTGTTCTGACGAGGCCGCATTTGTGACCGGCGCGAACATCGCCATCAATGGCGGGCAGCACATGCACTGACATCACGTCCTCCTCGCGCCCGGAGGTGCGTCCCACAGGCAATCGCGGCGATTGATCTGCCTCAAGCGTACGCCGGGGCGAGTGGAAGGCCGGGGGGAATGCGGACAGAATATACCAACCCCGATTCACATCCGGCAGGAGCGGCAGGAACCTCGCAAGCAGGGCATGGTCCGGCAGGTGAGGCGTCGCTGCCTGAAACGCGTAGCGGGACGGTGATTGCCGCATCCAGCCGAGTCCCATCCTCTTCTTCTCATTCCCAGGAGAGTCATCATGCAGAACGGTAGCAATCCTTTGGTCACGATGTACAACACGCAACTTGAAGCATCGCGAAGATTTGCCGAGGCCGTATTTGCCGGTTCGGAGAAAATCGACCGTGTGATGCGAGGCGCGACGCAGCGCGTCTTCAACGAGCAGTTGAACCTTGTGCAGGCAATCACGTCTGCGCGCGATCCACGGACGGTCGGATCGACGCTTCAGTCGACCTTGTTCAGCCGTAATCCGGACGACGCCATGAACTATCAGAAGGAGATCGTCCGCATCGTTGCGGAAATGCAGAACGAGATCAGCCGCTCGATGCAGGAGTGCATGACGGAGATCCGGACCGGCGCGACGGCGAGCGCAACGCGTCCCTTGCAGGCAGCACAGTCGCAGGCCAATGATGCGGTGTTCAATCCGATGACCAGCATGTTTTCAGTATGGGAATCGGCGTTCAAGGAAGTCGCGGAACTGGCCAAGAAAAACATGGTAGCCGCGCGAGGCGCAGTCGAACAGGCCGCAGGCAGGTCGGCGCAGGAGATGGCAACCTATGTCGAATCAGTGTCCGCAACAGCACAGGACGCAATGCAGCGCGCGGTCGACCAGGGCGCGACGGCCGCCACCCAGGCAGCGCGTAGTGCGGCGACCGCAGCGGCGGACACGGACGCAGTCACAACCGCCGACGACAGGCGCGGCAGTCATCATCCTTCCGGCCCGGGTCGCAAGAGGTAAGGGCCAATAAAAAGGCCCTGTCCGATGGACAGGGCCTTTCGTTAAGGCTGAAGATGTAGTCAGGCGGTGGCGAGCGTGCCCCATTCGTCATCCGGTTGCTCAGGATCTTTCGCCGCTGCCTTCGATTTTTTCGAGGCAACCTGTTTTGCGCGCGCGCTGGACGGCGGCAGGCGACGCAAGGTTTTCAGAGCGTCGAGGTCCTTGATGCCGATAGAGCGCTGGTCGACGGAAATGAGGCCGATTTCATTGAATGCCGACAGCGTGCGGCTGACGGTTTCCAGGGTCAGGCCCAGGTAGCTTCCGATTTCGTGGCGCGTCATGCGCAGGTTGAACAGCTTGCTGGAATAACCCATGTCGGCATAGCGTTCGGAAAGGTTTACGAGGAAGCGTGCGACGCGCGCTTCGGCGCTCAATGCGCCAAGCATGCTGACCATTGCCTGTTCACGCACCAGTTCGCGGCTCATGACGCTGTACATGGCATGTTCGAACTCGGGATGTGCACGGCCCAGCGCGGTCAGCTTCTTGAAGGGCAGCAGGATCAGGTCGCAATTGGACAGTGCGACAGCTTCCGATGCGTAGCGCTTGGTATGGATGCCATCGACACCGAACAGATCGCCCTTCATCGGGAAGCTCAGTACCTGCTCGTTGCCGAACTCATCGATCAGCACGGTCTTGAGGAAACCGGAATGAACGATGTACAGGGTATCGAAAGGCTGGCCGATCGTATGGATGCGTTGACCGGTCTTGAACTGCACGTGCTGGAAAAGGAGTTCTTCGTCAGTATGGACTGCGGCGGACGGAATGCGCAGTACGTCGCACAGTTCCTTGAGGTTGGACCAGAGCTTCCCCTGACGCTGCCAGCCGGCTTCCACGGAAGATGAGTGCATCGCCGGGACAGGCGTCTCGGGGCGGGGGTCATTCATTTGCGTGGATAACATGGGCTTCTCCTAATTCTGGGTGATTCGGTCTGTTCATCCGGCCTGCGACGGTGTTCATTGTGCAATCGCCGTCTCGCGCTTGCCGAAACGCCTTTGTCCCGATTTCAACGTCATGAAACAAAAGCGCGTTGTTTGCTTGTCATGCTTTGCTGTGAATGACCAGTATCGCAACCGCAACAGCCGATGGCTATCGGGGTGGGCTGAATTGACATGTAGGGAGCGGTTGCGCGATGTAGGATTTTCCTTACATGCGCCAAGGAAGTTTTCCTATAGGACTTCCGATGGGAACGTGCGTGCGACTAGCCTCGAATCCGCGAGGAGGGGACGGGCGAGGGATGTTTCAGTTTTTCAGTGGGCCAAGCAGGCGGTGCTGAACTGCGTACTGGACCATTTCCGCCAGCGAGTTCATGTTCATCTTGGTGAGAATACGCGTCTTGTGCGTACTGACCGTCTTGGCGCTCAGGTGCAACAAGTCGGCAATTTCGGTAATCGACTTGCCGCTAACGAGAAGGGTAAATACCTCGAATTCCCGGTTGGAAAGCTGCTTGTGGGGCAAGTCCTCGTTCGACGGCATCACATCCATCGCCAATTGCTCGGCGACTTCGAGGCTGATGTACGGCCGACCGGAAGCAACCTTCCGGATCGCGCTCACGAGCTGCGTACCCGCGCTTTCCTTGGTAAGGTAGCCGCGTGCACCGGCGCGAATCGCGCGTACCGCGTACTGCTCTTCTTCATGCATCGTCAGGATAAGGATGGGCAGCTTGGGGACTTCATCCTTGATCTGGCGAATCAGCTCGACGCCGCTGCGGCCCGGCATGGACAGGTCCAGCATCAGCAGGTCGAAGCCGCCTTTGCGGACGTGGGCAAGCGCTTCGAAGCCATCGACGGCTTCGCCCACGACCTGGATGTCGTCGGCTCCATCAAGAATGCGCTTCAAGCCTTCGCGCATGATAGTGTGGTCGTCGGCGATAACAATACGGATCATGGGTTTGTGGTCGGCGGGTGAGGGCTCTGTTCTGTGTTGAAAATAGGATCGATCGGAATCGATGCGTGGATCGCCAGACCATGTGGCGCCGCGTTCTCGATGCTGATTGTACCTCCCAGGACGAAAATACGTTCCTGCATGGCGATCAGGCCATAGCACCCCGGCTTGAACTCGCTGCCGGCGGCCATGCCGATACCGTCATCCTGAATCATAACATCGAGTTGGTTTTCGGTACGTTCGAATAATATGCGCGCATTGCGGGCATGGGCGTGCCGCTCGATATTGGATAACCCTTCCTGTACGACCCGGAATACTGCTGACTCGACCGGGTCGTCCAGCTTGCCGGTCATGCCCACACTTTCAACTGTGCACGCAATCGAGGTCTTCTTCCGGAAATTTTCAGCCATCCACTCGACAGCGGGGAGCAGACCGAAATCATCGAGGAGCGGCGGGCGCAATGCTGACGCCATGCTCTTTGTCATCGTGATCACGTTGTCCAGGAGTCCTTGCATCTGCGCAAGCCGAGCCGGGAGACCGTCATCGGTTTCCGGCAGGCTGTTTTCGAGCCAGTCAAGGTCGAGCTTGAGGACACTCAGACGCTGGCCGATCTCGTCATACAGCTTGCGTGAAAATCGCCGCTTTTCGATCTCCGTCGCCTGCTGCGAGGACACGGCCCAGCGGCGGAAATCGTGCGGCCGTGCGAGCCGCCGTTTTGTCTCGTGGTCGTCCCGGTGGCTGCCTGGCTCATGCAGGATCAGCGCCAGGAAAAGTTCTCCATGAACCGTAACCCGCGAGATGCTGGCGTTAAATGTCAGGCACTGTCCGTCTGCATGCACGCCCTTGAGCTCGAGCTTGCTTCGTCTCCCCGAGAACCGGGGCGCGGACAGGCGATCGAGGTGCCGCCGCGGTTCAGAGGATGTGCGGGAAGGGATCAGGATGTCGAGCGGCTTTTCAAGCAAATCGTCCGCCGGATAGCCGAACATCCGCTCGACCTTCTGGTTGACGAGGACGATGTGCCGCATCGAGTCGACAATGACCACGCCGTCCATTGCGGAATGAATCACCGACAGAAGTGAAGGGCCGACCTTGGCGGCGGGGAAGCGCGACAGGGAGGTGATGAAATTTGGCAGTTTGCCCGTGCTGTATTCCAATTGTGTGGTCATCGCAATTCTCTGTTGCCAATGCCTGTTCCGCACTCATGTGCGTCGGAGTATTGTTGCCGCCGTAAGGGCGGCCGATCCGGCACTGGACAAGGGCACCGGTCTGTCGGCCGCGAGTAAGTGCTTAACCTCGATCCGACTGCCGGGAACCGCAAGATCCTCGCCAATAGCTAGCGGGTGTGACCGCGGCAGCTCCAGGCGTAGCCCTGTACTGCAAACGTTCGCCCACGTATATCAGCCTAAGACCGTCGTCAGCTCAAATTAACAGACCAAAGTGAAGCCGGATTGAGAAATAACAACCAGTCGATTGCGATAGGGTAAGCGGATCGGCAAGCGGTTCCAGCGGCGTTTTCGCTCCTTGCGTTTGCTCAAGCACGCGTGGCTCGCATATCGGTGGCGAGCGCAGACCTTGCAGACGAGCGCCCGCTCGGGAAGATGGCTTGCGTGAAAATTTCCCGCCGCGTGCTGCTACACTACGTCGTCCTCGTCGTGGGGGAGAGGCCGGCCGCACTCCCGGGCATCCTGGCGTATTCGAACGAACAAAAAAATGGATATTCATCTCGGCGACATCAGCCACATCATTCAACTCTCGATTGCTCCGGTGTTCCTCCTGACCGGTGTCGGGACGAAACTCGCCGTCCTGACCAACCGCCTTGCGCGCATCATCGACCGGTCTCGTGTGCTCGAAGACAGATTGGGGGCAGCGGGAGGTGCAGGATTTGCCGAAGCACATTCCGAACTGCTGACCCTGTACCGACGCGCCCATCTGATCAATCGTGCGATCACCCTGAGTACATGTTGCGGCCTGCTTGTGTGTGTCGTGATTGCTGCACTCTTCATCGGTGACGCCCTTGACCTTGCACTGGCGAAATTCATTGCGCTGTGCTTCGTCGCCGGGATGTTGTCCCTCATAGGCAGCTTCGTGTACCTTCTCCGCGAAATCTTTGTCGCAACGCAGACGCTCTCACGGCGCAATCTGCCCAGCGTTCCGAAATAGCGGTCATCGCATTCCGGGGAGGCCGCGCTAGCGTTGCCAGCAGGACGCTACCGCATACCGTTCACGATCGGCGAGGCAGCGATCGATCGCTGTCCGCCAAGTGCCTGCGGTCCTCGCGATTTCATTCGGCAGATCGTTCCTAGGCTCCACCTGTATTGCACGGATGCCGAGCGACGACAGCAAGGGCAAGCGCTCCAATAGCACGGTCAAATGCCCGTTTGTCAAAAAGCATGGGTCATTGCAGGGTTTGTCTACGACTTCGGGAAACAGGCAGTCGTAAGGCGCGCCTTCGGCAACCGACATGCGTGACGTTTCGCAAGCCAGAATTTCGATCTCGACATTGGCCTTGGTCGAAATCTCGACAAGCTGTGCCACCGATAGTAATGGCGTGACAAGGACGCGTGCAGCGTTTAATTGCAAGGTCAGCTGCGTTGCAGTCCTCGCGCACACGTCGGGGCATGCAACGAAGTGCAGGGGGAGCGCGGGAAAATGGATTGCGCAATGGAGCGCGAGCGAAAAATCCGACAAGAGGATCGCGTCGAATCCTTGTGTCGCTGCCCACTCGACCGCATCACGGCAACTCTTCCATCGCGAACCCTGAGCGGAGAAGCAGAGATCGAGAACAATCTTTCTTCCTCTTCCATGCACGTAGCGAATTGCCTGGGAGATGCGTGCATCCCTGGGAGGGGTTGCGCAAGCATGCGCAAGTGCATATGGCAGGCGCACCCAGTCTGCGCCGGCGTCTATCGCAGCCCGTATCCCCGCTGGGCTTGCGGCAAGACATGCAAGTTGCAGCCGGGAGGCTGATGATGAAGGAGCTGCAGCAACATGCGACGTTGTGGATTTCATGACGAGCCTCCGCCGGTGGAAGCAAACGTAAAGCAACGCTACGCAGAAGGCGTTTCCGAATGGAATCGGGGAAACGCCATTTCCTGTTTCTGGCATGCAATCGATTTCAATCTAGCACTGTTTCGCGTGGTCAGTTTGATATCACGCAAATCTCGTTGCCTGTGGGGAGCGCTCAGTGAGGGGGCAGATGATGGCGGACGGACGCCGCAATCGAAGCAACGCAGAAAAACAAAAAGGGCTTACGCTTTCACGTAAGCCCTTCGAAATTTTTTGGCTCCCCGACCTGGACTCGAACCAGGGACCTGCGGATTAACAGTCCGTCGCTCTACCGACTGAGCTATCAGGGAACAGCAGAAACGCTATTATAGGCAGATCTTTTTGTCCGTGTCAAAACTTTTGGATCAGAAATGCGGATGAAAGCGTAATTGTTTCACCCGCGGACGCAAATTACAGGACCTTGCCGATCGCATCGACGACTGCGTCGATATTGCGCGAATTGAGCGCGGCTACGCAAATACGGCCGGTATCGACGGCATAGACGGAAAATTCGCCGCGCAGGCGTTCCACCTGGGCCTTGGTCAGGCCGGAGTAGGAGAACATGCCGCGTTGCTTGATGACGAAGTCGAAGTCCTGGCCTGGGACCTTGTCCTTCAGCTTCTGCACCAGCGCCTGACGCATTTCGCGGATGCGCACGCGCATGCCGGCCAGTTCGTCTTCCCACATCTTGCGCAGTTCGGGCGTCGACAGGACGGTTGCAACCACCTGGCTGCCGTGGATCGGCGGGTTGGAGTAGTTGGTGCGAACAACGCGCTTCAGCTGCGAGAGGACGCGGGAAGCTTCTTCCGCATTGGCAGCGACGATGCTCAGGGCGCCGACGCGCTCGCCATACAGCGAGAACGACTTCGAGAAGGAGTTCGACACGAACAGCGGTCCGCCTGCGTCTGCAAAACGGCGCACAACCTTGCCGTCCTCGGCGATGCCATCGCCAAAGCCCTGGTAGGCCATGTCGAGGAAGGGCACCAGTCCGCGTTCGGTGACAACCTTGATCACGTCAGTCCACTGGGACTCCGACAGGTCCGCGCCAGTCGGGTTGTGGCAGCAGGCGTGCAGCACGACGACGGAGCCGGCCGGCATGTCCTTCAGTGCCTTCAGCATGCCGTCAAAATTCACGCCGCGGGTGGCAGCGTCGTAGTACGGATAGTTGTTGACGGTGAAGCCAGCGGATTCGAACAGTGCGCGGTGGTTTTCCCAGCTCGGGTCGCTGATCCATACTTGGGCATTCGGGGAGAAGCGCTTGAGGAAGTCCGCGCCCAGCTTCAGTGCGCCGGTGCCGCCGATGGCCTGCGCGGTAATCGCGCGCTTTTCCTGGATGACGGCGCTATCCGCCCCGAATACCAGCTCCTGCACCGCCTTGTCGTAGGCTGCGAGGCCTTCGATCGGCAGGTAAGTACGCGGTGTTGCCTTTTCCATCAGCTGCGCTTCGGCCTTGCGAACGCATTCGAGCAGCGGCACCTTGCCGTTGTCATCGTAATAAACACCGACGCCGAGGTTGACCTTGTTCGGGTTCTGGTCGGCGTTGAAGGCTTCGGTAATTCCGAGGATCGGGTCGCGCGGCGCCATTTCGATGGCGGTCAGCAGGGAGGCGGGAAGGGATTGGCTCATCGTGATAACATGAAAAGTTGACTGTAAAAGCGGGCTTTTGCAGACGGGTTGTAGTCAGTTCCGAGCAGGATGGCCGGAACGGATGTGCAACTTTCTATTCTACCAAAGGTCGAATGCAGATGGCAGATTTATCCCAGGTATCAAGCACCGTCGACGAATCGCGGATCGTCACTTTTCCGGACTCGCCTTACCGGCTCTACCAGCCGTTCCCGCCTGCGGGCGACCAGCCCGACGCAATCGCCAAGCTGGTCGAGGGCATCGAGGATGGATTGTCGTATCAGACCCTGCTGGGGGTGACCGGTTCCGGCAAGACGTACACGATGGCAAACGTCATCGCGCGCCTCGGTCGTCCCGCGATTGTCTTCGCCCCGAACAAGACGCTCGCCGCGCAGTTGTACAGCGAGTTCCGCGAGTTCTTTCCGCAGAACGCCGTCGAATATTTCGTCAGCTATTACGACTACTACCAGCCGGAAGCCTACGTTCCGCAGCGCGACCTGTTCATCGAAAAGGATTCGTCCATCAACGAACATATCGAGCAGATGCGCTTGTCGTGCACGAAGTCGCTGATGGAGCGCCGCGATGTGGTGATCGTTGCGACGGTCTCGGCCATCTACGGTATCGGTAATCCGAACGAATACCATCAGATGATCCTGACGCTGCGCGCCAAGGACAAGGTGAGCCAGCGCGATGTGATCGCCCGGCTGATCCAGATGCAGTACACGCGCAATGAGGTCGATTTCGGACGCGGGACGTTCCGGGTGCGGGGCGATACCATCGACGTCTTCCCGGCCGAGCATGCCGAACTCGCACTGCGTATCGAGACATTCGACGACGAAATCGAGAGCCTGCAGCTGTTCGATCCACTGACCGGGCGCGTCCGGCAGAAAATCCCGCGCTTCACCATCTATCCGGGCTCGCATTATGTGACGCCGCGAGCGACCGTTCTCAGGGCAATCGAAACGATCAAGGAAGAGCTGCGCGAGCGCCTCGAATTCTTCCGCAAGGAAAACAAGCTGATTGAGGAACAGCGACTGGAACAGCGTACCCGCTTCGATCTCGAGATGATGCAGGAACTCGGATTCACCAAGGGCATCGAGAACTACTCGCGGCATCTTTCCGGGGCAAAGCCCGGAGAGCCGCCCCCTACGCTGGTCGACTACCTGCCGCAGGATGCGGTGATGTTCCTGGACGAGTCGCACGTGCTGCTCGGCCAGCTCAACGGGATGTACAACGGCGACCGTGCGCGCAAGGTCAATCTCGTCGATTATGGCTTCCGCCTGCCGTCCGCCCTCGACAACCGGCCACTCAAGTTCGAGGAATTCGAGGGCAAGATGCGCCAGACGGTCTTCGTATCGGCGACGCCGGCGGAGTACGAGGCAACCCACGCTGGGCAAGTGGTCGAGCAGGTGGTTCGTCCCACCGGCCTGGTGGATCCGGTCATCCAGGTGAAGCCGGCAAGCACACAGGTAGACGACCTGATGTCCGAGATCACCGACCGTGTAGCGAAAAATGAGCGCGTGCTCGTGACAACGCTGACCAAGCGCATGGCGGAGCAGCTGACGGAATTCCTGGGGGATAACGGGGTAAAGGTTCGTTATCTTCACAGCGATATCGATACGGTCGAACGCGTGGAGATCATTCGTGACCTTCGCTTGGGAACCTTCGATGTGCTGGTCGGGATCAACCTGTTGCGCGAGGGTTTGGACATTCCGGAAGTGTCACTCGTGGCGATCCTGGACGCAGACAAGGAGGGGTTCCTGAGATCCGAGCGAAGCCTTATCCAGACAATAGGCCGTGCAGCGCGGAATTTGAATGGTACAGCGATCCTCTATGCGGACCGTGTCACCGATTCCATGAAGCGGGCCATTGACGAAACCGAGCGGCGCAGGGCGAAGCAGGTCGCGTTCAACAAGGCAAACAACATCACGCCGGCCGGGGTCAAGAAAGAAATCCGCGACCTGATCGATGGCGTGTACAGTCCGCAGGAGGCGAAGGCCGAGCTGCTGGTGGCGCAGGAGCAGGCCAAGTACGAATCCATGAGCGAGAAGCAGGTCAGCAAGGAAATCAAGCGCCTCGAAAAGCTGATGGTCGAACACGCCAAGAACCTCGAATTCGAAAAAGCCGCGCAGGTGCGCGATCAACTGCACACGCTCAAGCAGCAGCTGTTCGGCGCTCCTGGCCTGGACAACGTCGTCTCGATGTCGGGCAAGTAGGGCGTGCCTGTGAACGCCGCGCCATCCGCAACAGAGGAGTGCGGCGGTACAATCGTGGTTTTCCGCTCCCGACCTATCATGTCCGATAACTATCCGCCGGCGATCCTAGATGCGCTCAAGCTGGCCGATCCCTCTTGGCTGCCCATTCTGATGCAGGGGCTCGACGCAGTTCGCGCCGCAGACCCTGCGTATCTCGACAAGTTGTCAGCCGGCGCTTTCCTGCCAACGCAAGGCCGCCTTTTTGCAGCCTTTATGCAACCTCTTCACCACGTCCGTTACGTGCTCGTAGGAGAGGGGCCGTACCCGCGTGAGCAAAGCGCGACAGGCGTCTGCTTCATGGATGGCGCCGTGGAGTCGCTTTGGTCTGAAAAGGGATTGTCCAAGCAGGTCAACAAGGCCACGTCGCTGCGCAACTTCATGAAGATGCTTCTGGTCGCCGCGGGGATTCTTTCGGAAGGCGAAACATCAGGCGACGCGCTTGCCCATGTTTCACTGAAGGCCCGTGCCATCGGATCGCCCTTCATCCAGACGCTAACCGAATTGCAGGCAAACCTGACTGCGCAGGGTTTCCTTCTCCTGAATGCATCCCTTGTCTTCCGTCCGGACGTCGCTCCGGCGAAGGACGCCAAAGCCTGGCAACCTTTTCTCCAGACTGTCTTCGCCGCGCTTGCCGCGAATGCGGAAGAAACGCGTACCGACCTGCCCAAACTCGTCCTGTGGGGGAAAATCGCCGAGCAGTTGAATGCTCTGGAAATTACCGCGACTTTCCCACGTGCCGTTTCCGAACATCCCTACAACCTCAGCTTCATCGCAAACGCCAACATGCAGTCGCTCTTTGGTCCGATGGACTTGCTCCTCAAACGACGGGCCTAACAGCGCCTGCCAGTAACTGAAGCGGCGGAAACTTCCTTGCGACTCGCTCAGGTATTCGCACAGGAGCGCATCGAAGCGCGTCGCCCATGTTGCCTGTTTTTTAACAAATGCTTGCGCAAGCTCATGGCTTACTGCCGCAGCTGCTGTAACCATCCGAGTTATCCGTATGCCGGCGAGCGCCGGGTGTGATTGAGGATTCCTTATGAAATCGACGCAAATCCTGTTCGTCTGCATGGGCAACATCTGCCGCTCGCCGACTGCGGAAGGCGTGATGCGCAAGTACGTGGACGAATTGGGGTTGTCGCAGCAAATCACGGTGGATTCGGCGGGAACCCACGATTACCACGTTGGCGAGGCCCCCGATCCTCGAGCGCAGATTGCAGCGATGCGGCGGGGCTACGACCTCTCCGGATTGCGCGCAAGGCAAGTCGAGACCGCAGATTTCGAGCGCTTTGACCTGGTCCTTGCGATGGACTTCAATAACCTCGCGGCGCTGCAAGCCTGGTGTCCACCAGGGCTCGCACAAAAGATGGGTCTGCTAATGCCTTACGCGCGGTCACGGCGCGCTACCATCGTTCACGACCCGTACTACCGGAGCGACCGGGATTTCGATCATGTGCTGGATGCGATCGAGGACGCATGCAAGGGACTTCTTGATGCGGTGGTGGGCGACGACAGCCTGCCGAATGATCCCGGCCAGCGCCTTCGGGCGAGGATCACCGCGCAGCCTAATTCATGGGCGTTTCCGGCAAGAATGGCGAGTTCGCGTCCGTGATTCCGGTGGAGTCGCAAGATTATTCCGGATGGGCGACATGTAAAAATTACCACGCCGGTTTGAATAAAAATTGCCGCGCTTGACCCTTGCCGCTAGCGGCAGATACAAAAAGTAGCTGTGCTGGAGAGGTCCGCAAGGATGGTATGACGATTGCATATAGCAATGTCGGGTACATATGCCAAATCGAGTGGTGTCATGGACGCGATGAAGTCGACAATAGCGGCGGTCGTGTGGCTGGCGGCGAGCGTGGCGTCTGCACAGGACGTCATGCCGGAAGTGCAGGCTGCTTCGGATTCTCCCTTTTCAGGTGGCGGGGATGCCCTTGAGCCGCTCCTGAACTCCGTGAAAGTTTCTGATGTCCCCTCGCAGGCGAACAGCGTTGCTGGTAGCGACCTTTCGCGTACGCGATATCCTGGTGCAAGTTTTCTCTCTTCCTATCTCCCGACATCGGTTGGCCAAATCAGAACATCGGTCGGTTTGTATTCGCTGGCAACGTCGTCTGTTTCGGCTTCATTTATCCGGGAGCACACGGGAATCGATACGCGCGCAACGCTCTCAAGCGAGCGCTGGCTGGAACAGCGCCCCGGATTCGCGCAGACGTTTTCTGTCGGCCATGCCTGGCAGGACCTGACGTTTGAAGGGGCGGCATTTTCCAGTCCCGACGACGGGAGGCCGCCAGTAGGTCGGGAACCACGAAAGATTGATTCCCGCTCCGCGCGACTGTCGTTTTCTCCTCTCGAAAACTGGGTCGTGCGCCTGACGCGAGGAACGGTAAGCGGCCTGGATCATCTCGTCGTGGGCGAGCAGGTGCGGCGAACTGCGCTTTCCGCCACCTATCGCCGCGCGTTCGCCGAAGGCGACTGGGAGGCCACGCTGGCATGGGGGCGCAATTCCAGAAAGTTCCGGGAATCTACCGTCGGGTATCTGGTTGAGTCGGCCTTCCGGTTCGATGGTGTTCACTCCCTGTTCGGACGGTTCGAGCAAGTAGGCAGCGATGAAATTGTCCGGGAAAATGAATCCCTCCAGCGCCAATTGTTCATGATGAACAAGTTGACATTGGGATATGCCCAGGACCTGCGGGTGACTTCTTCCATGCGAATGGACGTAGGTGCTTATGTCACCCGCTATTTCGTTCCGTCCAGCATGTCACCTTCTTACGGTTCAGGGCCGACCGCCTACATGATGTTCGCCCGTGTGAAGCTCCAGTAACGCCACGTCCAGCCTGCGCGGTGCCATGCGAAATATGAAATAATAGCGTTGCACCGCAGCAAACAGCCTTCAGTCCTTCGTCTAGCGCAGCGCGCTCCAGTCCTTGTCCTGCCTGATTGCCTGCGCCCATGAGCCGGCCCTCCAATACCTGACAAAATCACTCAACTTTGATATACTTGACCAAAATCTTCGGGAATCGAGGATATTCGAGTGAACGTGGATAAAGTTTCCTTTTGGAGTTGAAGTCTATGCGTCTGACCACCAAGGGCCGTTTTGCAGTGACTGCGATGATCGACCTCGCAATGCGCCAGGACAAGGGGCCCGTTACATTGTCCGCGATCAGCCAGCGTCAGGAAATTTCGCTGTCTTACCTCGAGCAGTTGTTCGGCAAGTTGCGCCGGCATGAAATTGTGGAATCGGTGCGCGGCCCCGGCGGAGGTTACACGCTTGCCCGTCGCCCGGAAGATGTGACGGTCGCCGACATCATCATTGCCGTCGACGAACCGCTGGACGCCACGCAGTGCGGGGGCAAGGAAAATTGCCACAGCCACGGCCACGAGCACGGTTCGCGCTGCATGACGCATGACCTGTGGGCAACCCTCAATGCCAAGATGGTCGAGTACCTGGATTCCGTGTCGCTGAAGGACCTCGTGGACCAGCAGCGCCAGAAGAACGCTGAACACAATGTGGTGGTGGTTCCCCGTCCCCACGTAGCTGCATGATTGGAGTAAGTGAGAGTATGAACGCCCCCCTGGAAAAAAGCCTCGTCGACACCATCAAGGCTCCCCATTTCCCGATCTACATGGATTATTCGGCGACCACGCCAATTGACCCACGCGTGGCCGACAAGATGATTCCCTACCTGCGCGAGCAGTTCGGCAATCCGGCATCGCGCAGCCATATGTACGGCTGGACGGCGGAGAAGGCGGTCGAGGAAGCGCGCGAGCACGTGGCCGCGCTGGTGAATGCCGATCCGCGCGAAATCATCTGGACCTCGGGCGCGACAGAGGGCAACAACCTTGCCCTAAAGGGCGCGGCGCATTTTTACAAGACCAAGGGCAAGCACATCATTACGGTGAAGACAGAGCACAAGGCCGTGCTCGACACCGTGCGCGAACTCGAACGCCAGGGCTTCGAAGCCACCTACCTGCAACCGCAGGATAACGGCCTGATTACGCTGGAGCAGATCCAGGAAGCCATCCGTCCGGACACCATCCTCGTTTCCGTCATGCTGGTGAACAACGAAATCGGCGTGATCCAGCCGATTCCGGAAATCGGTGAACTCTGCCGTTCCAAGGGCATCATCTTCCATTGCGACGCTGCGCAGGCCACCGGCAAGGTGCATATCGACCTCGAGAAGTGGAAGGTCGACCTGATGACCTTTACCGCGCACAAGACCTACGGCCCGAAGGGTATTGGCGCACTGTACGTACGCCGCAAGCCGCGTGTTCGTATCGAACCGCAAATGCATGGCGGTGGTCATGAGCGTGGACTGCGTTCCGGCACGTTGCCTACGCATCAGATTGTCGGCATGGGAGAAGCATTCCGTATCGCCAAGGAAGAGATGGACACCGAGATTGCGCGCATCAAGGCATTGCGCGACCGTCTGGCGAAGGGCCTGACCGAGATCGAAGAGGTGTACGTCAACGGCGACATGGAGCACCGCGTTCCGCACAACCTGAACGTCAGCTTCAACTATGTCGAAGGCGAGTCGCTGATCATGGCGATCAAGGATATCGCGGTGTCATCCGGCTCGGCCTGTACGTCCGCCAGCCTGGAGCCGTCGTATGTCCTGCGCGCACTCGGCCGTAGCGACGAACTGGCGCACAGCTCGATCCGCTTCACCATTGGCCGGTTCACGACCGAGGAAGACATCGACTTCACGATCAACCTGATCAAGACCAAGGTTGCCAAGCTGCGTGAACTGTCGCCTCTGTGGGAAATGTACAAGGACGGCGTCGACCTCAACTCTATCCAGTGGGCTGCGCACTAAGCGGCATTGCAAAAGCTAAAGGAGCATCAACATGTCTTATTCCGAAAAAGTTCTCGACCATTATGAAAACCCGCGCAATGTCGGTTCGTTCGAGAAGGGCGACGAATCGGTCGGCACCGGCATGGTCGGCGCACCGGCCTGCGGTGACGTAATGAAGCTGCAGATCAAGGTCGGCGCCAATGGCGTGATCGAAGACGCGAAGTTCAAGACCTACGGCTGCGGCTCGGCGATCGCCTCGTCGTCCCTCGTGACCGAATGGGTCAAGGGCAAGACGCTCGACCAGGCCATGTCGATCAAGAACACGCAGATCGCGGAAGAGCTCGCGCTTCCCCCGGTGAAGATCCACTGCTCGATCCTCGCCGAGGACGCGATCAAGGCTGCCGTGCAGGATTACAAGGCCAAGCACGCAGCCGACTCGAAAGAAGCGGCCTGATTTGTGTGCCCGGTCTGGCCGGGCGGTACTGGAGAAGAAGCATTAGCGCCATGGCAATCACATTGACTGAAAAAGCGGCAAAACATATCAACCGTTATATCGAGCGGCGGGGCAAGGGCATCGGCCTGCGTTTCGGCGTGCGTACCACCGGATGTTCGGGCATGGCATACAAGCTCGAGTATGTGGATGAGTGCACGGCGGACGATGCGGTGTTTGAATCGCACGGCGTCAAGGTGTTCGTCGACCCGAAGAGCCTGCCCTATATCGACGGTACCGAGCTGGACTTCGCGCGTGAAGGGTTGAATGAAGGCTTCAAGTTCCATAACCCGAACGTCAAGGACGAGTGCGGCTGCGGCGAAAGCTTCCGTATCTGACCGGTTTCGGCGCGCTCCTCCTGGAGGAGCGCCGGAAAGCCGTTTCGCATACCAAGCCTGTTGAAGTCCGGACAGGCTTTTGTTTTAGATGACCATGCAAAACCACTTCGAGCTGTTCCACTTGCCACAACGCTTCGCGATTGAGACCGAAGCGCTGGACAAGGCATATCGCGAAGTGCAGAGCCGCGTTCACCCGGACAAGTTCACCAACGCGACCGATACCGAGAAGCGGGTCGCGATGCAATGGGCAACGCGGGCCAACGAGGCTTACCAGACGCTCAAGAGCCCGTTCAAGCGTGCCGCCTATCTGTGCGAGCTAAACGGGATCGATCTGCAAACCGAATCGAATACCGCCATGCCGCGCGAATTCCTGATGCAGCAGATGGAGTGGCGCGAGGCCTTGGACGACGCGAAGGCGGCGCGGGATATCGATGCGCTGGAGAACCTCGAAACCGACTTGCGCGCTGTACGCAAAGCCGAGCTTGAACAGATCGGCAAACTGCTGGACGCGAAGGATTTCGAGGCTGCGGCGAAGGGCGTGCGACAGCTCATGTTCCTTGAAAAATTCGGAAACGAAGTCCACTCGGTTTTCGAGAAGCTGGAAAGCTGAACAGTAGAATATTGAAAAAGGGAACCGCGACTGGTCCCGGCGGAATCGCTGGCCGGTGCGTTGACTGACTGAAGACAACCTATGGCGCTACTCCAAATTTCCGAACCCGGCATGTCCACCGCGCCTCACCAGCATCGGCTGGCCGTGGGGATTGACCTGGGGACGACCAATTCGCTTGTTGCGACTGTCCGCAGCAGCATTCCCGAGGTACTTGCCGACGAGGAGGGCAGGTCGCTGCTGCCGTCGATCGTGCGCTACCTCGCCAGTGGCAATGCGAACATCGGCTACAAGGCGCAGGCTGCGCAAACCACCGATCCGAAGAACACGATTGTCTCCGTCAAGCGCTTCATGGGCCGCGGCCTGAAGGACATCGCTTACGCCGAGAACCTGCCGTACGATTTCGTCGACGCGCCAGGCATGGTCCAGTTGAAAACTGTCGCGGGCGTCAAGAGTCCGGTTGAAGTATCCGCCGAAATTCTTGCGACCCTGAGGCAGCGGGCGGAAGACGCGCTCGGCGACGAATTGGTCGGTGCCGTGATCACTGTTCCCGCGTATTTCGATGATGCGCAGCGTCAGGCCACCAAGGATGCGGCCAAGCTCGCCGGCCTGAATGTGCTGCGCCTGCTGAATGAGCCGACCGCGGCCGCGATCGCGTACGGGCTGGACCACGGCTCCGAGGGTATCTACGCCGTGTACGACCTCGGCGGCGGCACGTTCGACATTTCCATTCTCAAGCTGACCAAGGGGGTATTCGAGGTGCTTGCAACTGGCGGCGATTCCGCGCTGGGTGGCGACGACTTCGACCACCGCCTCATGTGCTGGATGATTGAGCAAGCGCATCTCGCTCCCTTGTCCGAGAAGGACATGCGCATTTTGATGGTCAAGTCGCGCGAGACCAAGGAGTTGCTGTCGACGCAGGCGGAAACGCACATCGACGTCGTGCTTAATTCCGGCGAGGAGGTGCATCTCACGATCACGGCGGCGATCTTCGCGCAGATCACGCAGCATCTCGTCAACAAGACGATTACTCCAACCAAAAAAGCACTTCGCGACGCCGGATTGTCTGCAGATGACGTGGACGGTGTTGTCCTGGTCGGCGGTGCCACACGTATGCCGCACATCCGCAAGGCAGTGGGCGACTTCTTCCAGACCACGCCACTGGCCAATATCGATCCAGACAAGGTCGTCGCGCTTGGCGCGGCCATCCAGGCCAACCTGCTCGCGGGGAATCGCGCTCCCGGAGATGACTGGCTGCTGCTCGATGTCATTCCCCTGTCGCTTGGCATTGAAACCATGGGCGGCCTGGTCGAGAAGGTCATTCCGCGCAACTCCACGATTCCATGCGCGCGCGCGCAGGAATTCACCACGTTCAAGGATGGACAGACTGCGATGGCCATTCATATCGTGCAGGGCGAGCGCGAGCTCGTCAGCGATTGCCGCTCGCTCGCACGTTTTGAATTGCGTGGCATCCCGCGAATGGCGGCAGGCGCAGCGCGCATCCGCGTCACCTACCAGGTCGATGCAGACGGCCTGCTCTCCGTGTCGGCGCGCGAACTACGCTCCGGCATCGAAGCGTCGATTTCCGTTAAGCCTTCCTATGGGTTGGGAGACGACGAGATCGCGAAGATGCTGCAGGACTCATTCCAGTCTGCCGACACCGACATGAAGTTGCGTGCCCTGCGGGAAGAGCAGGTGGAGGCAGAGCGCATACTCCTCGCTACGCAATCCGCGCTCGATGCCGATGGCGATCTGCTGACGGAGCAAGAACGCGAGGAAATCGCGACCCTGATGGCCGGGTTGCGCCAGACCGCCGGTGGCGAGGACCATGACGCGATCAAGACGTCCGTCGATGCACTTGCAAAGGGAACCGAGGAATTTGCCGCGCGCCGGATGGATCGCAGCGTCCGTGCCGCCTTGGCAGGCAAGAAGCTCGACCAGGTGGCATGACCGCCCGGAAAAACCATCAATAACACTCTATCGAGGTAACACAAGTGCCCCAAATCGTCGTACTTCCCCACGCGACCCTTTGCCCTGAAGGCGCGGTAATCGAAGCGCCCGCCGGCAAATCGATCTGCGATGTATTGCTTGAGAACGACATCGACATCGAGCATGCATGTGAAAAATCGTGTGCCTGCACGACGTGCCATGTGGTCGTCCGGGAAGGATTCGATTCACTCGGTGATCCGGAAGAAAAGGAAGAAGATTTGCTGGATCGTGCGTGGGGCCTCGAAGCCACCTCACGCCTTTCTTGCCAGGCCGTTGTCGACAGTGAAGACCTCGTGATCGAGATTCCAAAATACACAATCAACCAGGTCAGCGAAAACCACTGATTGGGGGAAATCATGAAATGGACTGACGTTATCCGGATTGCCGAAGAATTGCACGACAAGTATCCCGACGTTGATCCCGCAACGATCCGCTTCACCGATTTGCACAACTGGGTCTGCGAGCTGGAGGACTTTGACGACGACCACAAGCGCGGCGGCGAGAAAGTCCTCGAAGCGATTCAGATGGCCTGGATCGAAGAAGCCAAGTAAGGTTTGCCGGAAGTCGTCAGCCAGGCTCGACAGGAATGGAGACGGTAACCGTAGTGCCCCTGTCTGCCTTGCTCTGGATGTCCAACTCTCCTCCCAAGGCAATAATGCGTTCCTCGATGCCGATCAGACCGAATGAGTTCGCTTTCCTTCGGCAGTCGGGATAGATTCCGATACCGTTGTCAGCGATTCGCATGGACAGCTTTCCACCGGAGATGCGCAGGGAAATCTCGACATTGTTCGCCTGTGCGTGGCGAATGACATTGTTCAAGGACTCCTGAAGAATGCGGAACAGCGCCGTCGCCCGGTTATCGTCGAGGATGATATCGTCCTCCATGCGCAGCTCGCAGATAATCCCGCTTCGGCGCTGGAAATCTTTTACCTGCCATTCGATCGCCGCATTCAGGCCGAGATCCAGCACCGTCGGTCGCAGGTTGTTGATCGCGGCGCGCACCGCCTTCATAGTCGCATCGATGTGACTGAGGGCGAGGCGCACCCGCTCGTTCAGACGCGTGTGCAGCCTGCTCCGGTCATGGAGCATCGCTACATCGATGCGCAGTGCCAGCAGATTTTGTCCGAGATCGTCATGCAGTTCACGCGCGATCCTCTTTCGTTCGTCCTCCCTGACCCTTTCCTGGTGTGATACGAGGTGGCGGAGCATTTCTCGCGAGTGCTGGAGCGCATCCTCCATTTTTTTTCGTTCGGTAATGTCGGTGCAGGTGCCGATATAGCCGAGGAATCGGCCCAAGGGAGAAAAGCGCGGCACGCCGTGCGCAAGCATCGTGTGAAAATGCCCGTTTCGATGGAGCAAGCGATATTCGACAGTGAACGGCGTGCGTGAATCAAGTGCCGCGGCGTGTGTATTGATACAGGCTGGCCTGTCGTCCGGATGGATGCCTTCAAGCCATCCATTTCCGAGTTCATCTTCAAGCGCTCGGCCCGTGAAGTCGAGCCACATGCGGTTGAACCAGAGGTAATCACGGTTCGACCCCGTGATCCAGATCAGGACCGGCGCCGAATCCGCCATCAGGCGGAATCGCTCTTCACTTTCAATCAGATTTAATTCGGCCTGCTTTCGGTCACTGATGTCGCACAGCACGAGGCGACAGGTCTTTCGCGCCTCATCGGCATTCGCTTCAAGGTGGGCAAAGAATGCTTTCCTGTCGGTGTCGAGGAAGCGAAGTTCGCATGTCTCTTTTGACTCGCCCTGGAAGACTTGCTTCAGGAAAGCATTGAACGACGCATGCATATCGATCGAAATGAACTCTTCGAGCCGCCGGCGCAGCAGCGAGGCGCGTGTGATCCCGAGCAGGCCGGCGCCGGTGAGGTTGGCTTCGATGATCGTGCCATTACGGTCGAGGCGGAAGTAGCCAACTGGAGCTCTGTCGTAAAGATCGGTGTAATGGGCAATCGCTTCTTCAACGGCCAAGCGGGCAGAAGGGGCTGGCGTTGGCGATTCAGCCGACATGCTTTCGATGTCTGCGTAGGCATGGCCGCTGGGGAGCGCGAGCGGTCCATGGCCGACGGGCAAATCAAGGACAGGGGACTGGGCGCCGGTTTTTCCTGCCGTCAGATTGTCGTCGTCGTGAGCCACTATCGATCGCCTCGAATGATGCATAAATGACAAGTATGCGTCGGCCTGCTATTGCACGCAAGTGTGGTGTCGCATCTTGTCCAAACTGCAAATGGGATTCGGAGACTGTTGCTCGAAAGAAAAATGGCGGCACGTGGCCGCCATGGAGGAGGGGAGGTCGCGTCAGGCGCGGGAAGTCAACTGGCCGTCTACCACACGTACCCGATCGCCGACGTTCCAGCCAGGTTGCTGGGCGTATGGGAAGGTGCGAATTTCGCCGCCTTCCATGCGCACACGTACCTGATAGGTCGCCGTGCTGCGCGTGTGTTTTTCAATTTCGTTACCGGCATAGCCGCCACCGACGGCGCCGGCGACGGTCGCGATCTTGCGGCCGCTGCCGCCACCGACCTGGTTACCGAGGACGCCGCCGAGGACTGCGCCCGCCACCATGCCAACACCGCTAGGTTGTGCCGCCTGCTGGATTACCTGCACGGATTCCACGCGGCCGCAGCTATGGCATATCGCCGGAGCCTGGGCGACTCTCGGAGCTGGTTCGCTATAAGCATGGCGGGCGCGTGGTTGCTCGATACGCGCCGTGCGCGGCGCGCTGGCATGCTTTGCAGGAGCAGGTTCGTCCTCCTCTTTCGCTGCAGCCTTTGGTTCGGTCTTGCTTTCGACCAGTGCAGCCGGCGAAGTCGCCGCGGAGGCGGCACCAACGGTTGCGGTCACCGGGGTGGCGGTGCTGTGGGAGTTCGGGATCAGGCCGGTGATGGCGGCCACGCCGGTAAGGCTGACCAGCATGACAGAAATCGCAGCGCCGGCGACAAGCGGATGAATTCGGGTGGATGGCGTATTTTCCATTTTTTACCTCCTGATACGGACATCGTCCGTGAAATGCGTTTGAGACGATTATCAGAGGTAAGTCCCGGCAAAAAAAGGCGTTTAATGTGTCAGCTGTAAGGCTTTGTAACGCCGTTTGTTACCTGTCAATGAATCGCTGCGCGAAAGAAAAACGGGACCGTCTCCGGTCCCGTTTTTATTACCTGCCCGTGAACTTCAGTCTTCCCGGCGCAGGTGCGGGAACAGGATCACGTCACGGATATTGGGCGAATCAGTGATCAGCATCATCAGGCGGTCGATGCCAATCCCGCAACCACCAGTCGGGGGCAGGCCGTACTCCAGCGCACGGATGTAATCCGCGTCAAAGAACATTGCTTCCTCGTCGCCCGCGTCCTTGGCGGCAACCTGCGCGTGAAAACGCGCAGCCTGGTCTTCCGCATCGTTCAGCTCGGAGAAACCGTTGGCGATTTCGCGGCCGGTGATGAAGAGTTCGAAACGCTCCGTGATGCCGGGGACCGTATCGGATGCGCGTGCGAGGGGCGACACTTCGATCGGGTAATCGATGATGTAGGTCGGGTCCCACAGTTGCGATTCCGCCGTCTCTTCGAACAGCGCCAGCTGCAGGGCGCCGATGCCGGCGTTCTTCAGCGGTTCGACACCGAACTTCTTCAACTCGGCGCGCAGGAAAGCGGCGTCGTGAAGTTGTTCATCCGTGTATCCCGGTGCGTACTTGTTGATCGCGCCGACAATGGTCAGGCGCTGGAACGGCTTGCTCAGATCCAGCTCACGACCCTGATAAGTGAGGCACGCCGTACCGTGCGCATCGATCGCGGCTTGGCGGATAACCGCTTCGGTGAAGTCCATCAGCCACTTGTAATCCACGTAGGCCGCGTAAAACTCCATCATCGTGAATTCAGGATTGTGGCGCGGCGAGACGCCTTCATTGCGGAAGTTGCGGTTGACTTCGAACACACGATCAAACCCGCCGACTACGAGGCGCTTCAGGTAGAGCTCGGGCGCAATGCGTAGGAACATTTCCATGTCGAGCGCATTGTGATGCGTGATGAACGGTTTGGCCGCGGCGCCGCCCGGGATCGGGTGCAGCATCGGCGTCTCGACTTCCATGAAGCCGTGGTCTGCCATGAAGCGGCGCATGGACGACATAGCGGCCGTCCGTTCCTTGAACACACGGCGCGTGTCTTCGCTCATGATGAGGTCGACGTAACGCTGGCGGTACTTGGTTTCCTGGTCGTGCAGGCCGTGGAACTTGTCGGGAAGGGGGCGCAGCGACTTGGTCAGCAGACGCAGGCCGGTCACCTTCACCGACAGTTCGCCGGTCTTGGTCTTGAACAGCAGGCCTTCCGCACCAAGAATGTCGCCGAGGTCATAATGCTTGAATCGGGCGTGCGTTTCCTCGCCGGCATTGTCATTCGTGATGTACAGCTGGATGCGGCCATTGGCCTTCTGCCCGGACGCATCCTGCAGGGTGGCGAAGGACGCCTTGCCCATCACGCGCTTGAGCATCATGCGGCCGGCGACGGATACCTTGATCGGCTGCGCCTCGAGCTGGTCGTTGTCGAGTTCGCCGTACTGCGCGTGCAGGTCGGCGGCCTTGTGCTCCGGACGGAAATCGTTGGGGAAGGCCGGCCCCTGCTCGCGCAGCGCAGCCAGCTTGGCGCGGCGTTCGGCGATGATGGAGTTCTCGTCTTGCGCCGGTGCGGTTTGTTCGTTTTGATTGGTCATGGACATTCTGCGGTCGATGGTGGAATGCGGTTATACGCCCTGCTTGAGCGAGGCAGCGATGAAGTCGTCAAGGTCACCGTCAAGCACGGCCTTGGTGTTGCCAACTTCGTGGTTCGTACGCAGGTCCTTGATGCGCGACTGGTCGAGCACGTAGGAACGGATCTGGTGGCCCCAGCCGATGTCGGTCTTGGCGTCTTCCATCTTCTGCTGTTCTGCCATGCGCTTGCGCAGTTCGACTTCGTACAGGCGCGATTTCAGCATCGCCCAGGCTTCGGCGCGGTTGCGATGCTGGCTGCGGTCGTTCTGGCACTGGACAACGATGCCCGACGGGACGTGCGTCAGGCGCACTGCCGAGTCGGTCTTGTTGATGTGCTGGCCGCCCGCGCCGGATGCGCGGTAGGTGTCCGTGCGCACGTCCGCAGGATTAATGTCGATCTCGATCGACTCATCGACTTCCGGATAGACGAACACGCTCGAGAACGAGGTGTGGCGGCCATTGGCGGAGTCGAACGGCGACTTGCGCACGAGGCGGTGCACGCCGGTTTCGGTGCGCAGGAAGCCGTAGGCATATTCGCCCTCGACCTTGATGGATGCGGTCTTGATGCCTGCAACTTCACCGTCAGACTGTTCCAGGATTTCGGTCTTGAAACCCTTGCGTTCGCAGTAGCGCAGGTACTGGCGCAGCAGCATGGACGCCCAGTCCTGTGCTTCGGTGCCCCCGGCGCCGGCCTGGATGTCGATGAAGCAGCTGTTCGGGTCCATCGGGTTGGAGAACATCCGGCGGAACTCCATGCCTTCGACCAGCTTGCGGAGTTCTTCCGCGTCGTGCTCAATGGCAACCAGCGTGTCTTCGTCCTGCTCTTCGCGCGCCATCGCGAACAGGTCGCGGGCGTCGCCGAGGTCGGCATCGATCTTGGTGAGGGTGAGGACGATCGCTTCCAGCGATTTCTTTTCCTTGCCGAGGTCCTGGGCCCGTTTCGGGTCGTTCCAGACGTTGGGGTCTTCCAGTTCGGCGTTGACTTGTTCGAGCTTCTCTGACTTCACATCGAAGTCAAAGATACCTCCGTAGTTCGGCCGTGCGGGTGCTCAGGTCCGCGAGCAGCGAGGAGAGGGAATTTAGGCGTTCGGCTTCCATAGCGAATTCACTTGCAATCAAACCTGCCATTATACCCGACGCAGGCCCTGCCTAGGCGGCAAGCGCGCCTGCGCCGATGTCAGATTGCTACGCCTCAGGCCGCTTGCGCATGCTCCACCATGAGCTGGACGCGGGTGACGCCGTTGTATTCATTCGCATCCAGCCGGAAGGCAACGAGAGCGCGTTCCGGCAGGTCGTCGACATGGCCGAACCAGATGGCGTCGTAGCGGTTTCCATTCTTTTCGAGCAGCAACTTGAGGTGCTTTTCCTTCAGGACGCGCTGGTTCAGGACGCGGAACTCATCGCAGAAAACGGGCGGTGCGAAACCCTGGCCCCAGACCTGACTGTCAATCAGCTCGATGAATTGCGTCGAGAAATAGGCTTCTTCCAGCGGTCCGTCGGTCTCGATCACGCGCTCCAGCTGGTTTTGCGTGAGCCATTCCCTGCCGACCATTTCGAAGGCGTCGGCGAAGGCGTCGAAGGCTTCGGCGCGGATCGTGAGGCCTGCGGCCATCGCGTGCCCGCCGAATTTCGTAATGACGGACGGAGCATGCTTGGACACCAGGTCCAGTGCATCGCGCAAGTGGAAGCCGGGGATGGAACGGCCGGAACCCTTGATGAGGCCTTCGCCTCCCGGTGCAAACGTGATCGTCGGGCGGTAAAACTTGTCCTTCAGGCGCGAGGCGACGATACCGATCACGCCTTGGTGCCAGGAGTCATCGAAGACGCTGATGGTGGTTCTGTTCCGCGGGTCGAAGCTGTCGAGGAGCAACATGGCCGTGTCCTGCATGTCGGCTTCGATGTCGCGGCGCTCGCGGTTAATGGCATCAAGCTGTTGCGCGATGGCCCAGGCACGTCCCTCATCCTCGGTCGTCAGGCATTCGATGCCGAGCGACATGTCCGCCAGACGACCGGCGGCGTTGAGCCGCGGGCCGACCGCAAATCCGAGATCGAACGGGGAGGCGCGGCGAGCTTCGCGTCCCGCAGCGCGAAACAGCGCGGCAATACCGGGTTGCATCCGGCCGGCGCGCATTCGCTTGAGCCCTTGAGCGACGAGAATGCGGTTATTCGCGTCAAGCTTGACGACGTCCGCCACTGTTCCCAATGCGACCAGGTCAAGCAAGGCATCCAGTTTGGGCTGGGTCTGCGCGTCAAAGACGCCGCGCTTGCGCATCTCCGCGCGCAGGGCGAGCAGCACGTAGAACATGACTCCGACACCCGCCAGGTTCTTGCTCGGAAAACCGCAGGCTGGCTGGTTCGGGTTGACGATGACCCGGGCGTCTGGAAGTCGGTCTCCGGGCAGATGGTGGTCGGTCACGACGACATCGATACCGCGCCGCTTGGCCTCTTCCACACCGTCGATACTGGCGATGCCGTTGTCGACAGTGACAATGACATCCGGAGATTTTTCACGAACGGTGAGCTCAACGATTTCCGGCGTGAGGCCGTAGCCGTATTCGAAGCGATTTGGAACGATGTAGTCGACGCGCGCGCCAAGGGAACGCA
Organism: Noviherbaspirillum sp. ST9; assembly: GCF_048799745.1. NCBI lineage: Bacteria > Pseudomonadati > Pseudomonadota > Betaproteobacteria > Burkholderiales > Oxalobacteraceae > Noviherbaspirillum > Noviherbaspirillum sp. ST9. The sequence continues at coordinate 304,387 of NZ_JBLWFR010000008.1, forward strand.
GTCCTCGCAATGCGACCGCGCAGGCGGTTGCGCCGTCGCAATCGTAGTCGGCAACGATGACCAGCTTCTTTTCCGCTGCAATGGCATCGGCAAGATACGATGCAGCCGCATCAATATGCAACAAGCCGGAAGGCGTGATGAGCGATCCCAGTTCGCTTGAGAGCTCCGTCGTGTCGGTTAGTCCGCGGGCGGCGTAAATCCGAGCCAGCACCGGATGGATACCCTGCTGGCGCAGCAATTCTGCCGTGCGGAATGGGACGTTGCGGGTGAGGATGCGGGTCACGGACATAACGGTGCAAAGGATGGTTTGACCCAGAACTTGCGCAGCGATGACCGGGTGGCGGTGAATCGGGAAATGCGGGAGTCGTGGGTGGCGATCAGTGTAACGCGGTCGATCTTGCCGGACTTGAGCGCCTGCAGCAAGGGGGCGAACCAGTTTTCCTCGAGATGTTTCATGTTTGTCAGCCAGGTGCCCCAATCGTTCGTCAGGGCCGGTTCGAGCAGGGCTTCCAGGAGGAGCATGTTGCGTGCGGACGCCGACGAAAGCAGGCCAGTGGCATCGGCGGCGTCGCCATGTGCGGGCACGAAGGTGTGGAAGGCCTGCAAGCTTCCGGAAAGGTTGAATACCTTGTCGTAATGGCGGGTTTTGCCGTGGCCCGGGCCGGACGGACCTCCCCACAGCCAGACCGAATTGACCGGCTTCTGGCGGCGCGCTTCGCGGGCTTCGTTAATGGCATGATCGAACCAGTGCATCTGCACGTCGTTTTGCACCTTGCGCCAGTCGCGCTCCCGTTCCCCCTTGGGCATCCAGATGTCGATGTTGTGCCCGCAAGCCGCATCGGGAGTCGACGTTGCGAGTTCGCGCCAGTCTTCCGCCTCCACAAACCAGGTCGCCGCATCGCCGTAGAGCAGGCGCTTCCCCGCCTCGGCAAACAACGGGGCGGCAATAGCGAAGAGTGTGCGCGACTCCTCCTCCTGCAATGCAAGCTGGCGCGGATCGGTCAGGACAAGATGGTCACGTGCGATGTGAATATGAACAGGTTGCAAGACGAACCAGGTTCCGGGCTCCGGCGAGAGTTGCATTGCCGCCATCAAGGGGGATGCGAGAGGCGGGCAGCCATGCCTCTTCAGGCCATCTTCCAGTCCGAAACGGCTCGCCATCCACGCCTCGTGCGGAAGCGCGCGCCGGAATTCGTCAATGACTTCGTGGCGCGCGTCCTCGGATTTTGTCCGGGAGGCAAGCACGGCCAGGGATGGGGAGTCCAGCGATTTCAGCAGGTCGCCGGCCAGTTCCGCGGGCGGCAAACCGAATGGGAGGAGAATATCAAGCTCAGTCATGCCCGCGATTGTATGACAGACACACGAAGTCAGGCCGTCGCGGCGATCTCCATGTCCTGTCCGAAGTGCGGGAACAGGGTAGGATGGCCGCACTCACACATTCAGGAATTTGCCCATGATCTCACCACAACAGAAGCCATTCAGGATTGCCGTCATCCCCGGCGACGGCATCGGCAACGAAGTCATGCCCGAAGGAATGCGCGTGCTGCGTACGGCTGCGGAGCGCTTCTCGCTCGATCTCGAATTCCGTGACATCGACTGGGCCAGTTGTGCCTACCATGAAAAGACCGGCAACATGATGCCGCCCGACTGGCGCGAGCAAATCCAGGATTGCGACGCATTGTATTTCGGGGCAGTAGGTTGGCCGGCGAAAGTGCCGGATCACATCTCGCTGTGGGGCTCGCTGCTCAAATTCCGGCGCGATTTCGACCAGTACATCAACTTGCGACCGGTGCGGCTGTTCGAAGGCGTGCCTTGCCCCCTGGCCAATCGCAAGCCGGGCGACATCGATTTCTTCGTCGTTCGCGAAAACACGGAGGGCGAGTATACGGCGCTGGGCGGGCGAATGTTCGAAGGGACAGAGCGCGAGCTTGTTCTGCAGGAGTCCGTCTTCACGCGCACCGGAACCGACCGGGTGCTGCGCTACGCCTTCGAGCTTGCACAGTCGCGCCCACGACGCCACCTCACCGTGGCCACCAAGTCGAACGGAATTGCGGTCAGCATGCCGTATTGGGACGAGCGCGCAGATGCCATGTCGCGTCAGTATCCCAATGTGGCGGTGGATCGGCAGCATATCGACATCCTGACCGCGCGCTTCGTGCTGCAGCCGAATCGTTTCGACGTCGTGGTGGCCTCCAACCTGTTCGGCGACATCCTGTCCGACCTCGGCCCGGCATGCGCGGGCACGATCGGCTTGGCGCCATCGGCCAACCTCAATCCGGATCGCCGCTTCCCGTCACTGTTCGAGCCTGTGCACGGCTCCGCGCCGGATATCTACGGCAAAGGCATTGCCAATCCGGTTGCAATGATCTGGTCCGGTGCATTGATGCTCGATTTCCTCGGCAAGGCGCCGGGGACGGACGGCGGCCGATACCAGCAAGCGCATGACGCTATTCTCAAGGCGATTGAAATCGTTCTGGCCCAGGGGCCGCGCACACCTGATCTCGGCGGCGGGGCGAGTACGGACCAGCTTGGACGCGCCATCGCGGACCTGGTTCGAACTGTTGATATCGTCTGATGCAAAGAAAGGAAGTGCATGTTTGAGAACACATTCAAGGCAGCTCTGACAAGGCGCGAACAGCAGGTCGGCTTGTGGCTGTCGCTTAGCAATCCCTACACGGCGGAGTTGTGTGCGACGGCCGGCTTTGACTGGCTGCTGATTGACGGTGAACACGCTCCCAACGACGTGCGCAGCATCCTGTCGCAACTCCAGGCCATTGCGCCTTACCGCAGCCATCCCATCGTCCGTCCGGTCGTAGGCGATGTGGCGCTGATTAAGCAACTGCTTGACATCGGCGCGCAGACGCTGCTGGTACCCATGGTCGACACCGCAGAACAGGCGAGGCAACTGGTGGCGGCAACGCGCTATCCGCCGGAAGGTATCCGCGGAGATGGCAGTGCTATCGCGCGGGTGTCGCGCTGGGGGCTGCTGCCCGATTATGTTGAACATGCAAACAAAGAAGTGTGCCTTCTTGTGCAGGCTGAAACGAAACTTGCGCTGGAAAACCTGGAAGCGATCTGCGCAGTCGATGGCATCGACGGCGTGTTCGTCGGCCCCGCCGACCTCGCGGCGTCGCTCGGTCACCGCAACAATTCGAGTCATCCCGACGTGCAGGCAGCAATCGATGGCGCACTCCGCCGCATTATCGCCAGTGGAAAGGCAGCGGGAATCCTCACCTCCGATCCCGTGCAGGCGAAGCGCTATTTCGACATGGGCTGCACATTTGTCGCTGCGGGACTGGATGCGCGCCTTCTTGCCGGGGCAACGCGGACGCTTCGCGCGCAATTTCCGGGCGGAGAAGGGTATTCCGTGGCGGGTGGAAGCACGGGTTCGGTCTATTAGGCGCACGAGGGTAAAGCTGGATGCGATTTTGCTTCCGTAAGTCATTGATTTAAAAGGACGGAGGTGCGCTTTGCCTCTCTTTAAACCTTTGATTTGATTGAGAAAAGTCTTGTCGTCGCGCAGTGCGCTATGGCAAACTTCCGGCAGCAGAAGTTGCCAAGAAGTCTATTTGGCGGCGTGCTGCTGGAAATGCAGGCTGGGCTCCCGCGTGGTCCCGGCCGTCTTCAGGAGTCCCTTTTGAGCATCATCAAGAACATGCCCTTCGAGTGGCTGGTCGGAATGCGCTATACGCGCGCCGGACGCCGCAGTGGGCGCAACAGCTTCATTTCATTCATCTCGCTCATTTCGATGGCCGGCATTGCCCTCGGTGTTGCCGCCCTGATTGTCGTCCTGTCGGTCATGAACGGCTTCCAGAAGGAAGTCCGTGACCGCATGCTATCCGTGCTGTCTCACATCGAAGTCTTCGATGCCACCGGCAGCATGCCGAACTGGCAGGAAACCGCCCGCGAAGCCTTCCAGGCGAAGGAGGTAAAAGGTGCTGCCCCCTACGTCGCGGCCCAGGCCATGATGACGCGCGACGACTCCGTGCGCGGCGTCGTCATTCGCGGCGTCTTGCCTGACCAGGAGCCAAAGGTTTCGGATGTGGCCGACCAGGTACGTGAGGGTAGTTTCAACAGCCTGAAATCCGGCGAATTCAATATCGTGCTCGGCAAGGATCTTGCGCGTGCATTGCGGGTCCATGTCGGCGACAAGGTCACAATGATCGCGCCGCAGGGACAGGTAACGCCGGCCGGTGTCCTGCCGCGCCTGAAGCAGTACACCGTAGGCGGAATTTTCGAGGCGGGCCACAACGAATATGACTCCAGCCTCGCATTTATCCATATCGACGACGCGATGCGAATGTTCAAGCTGGAAGCGCCGACTGGACTGCGACTCCGTATCGCCGACATGCAACGCGCCCCGGAAGTCGCGCTGACCCTGTCGCGCATCCTCAGCGGCAACCTGCTGATCCTCGACTGGTCGAAGCAGAACCGGACCTGGTTCGCTGCGGTGCAGACCGAGAAGCGCATGATGTTCATCATCCTCACGCTCATCATCGCGGTGGCGGCATTCAATCTTGTGTCGACGCTGGTCATGACCGTGACCGACAAGCAGGCGGATATTGCGATCCTCCGTACGCTCGGCGCTTCGCCGGGCTCCATCATGAAGATTTTCATCATCCAGGGTGCGCTGGTCGGCTTGCTGGGTACGGCAATCGGGGTTGGACTCGGCGTGGCGGTTGCACTGAATATCGACGTCATCGTGCCGTTCATCGAACGCATGCTCGGCGTGCAATTCCTGTCGAAAGATATCTACCTGATCAGCGCACTGCCGTCTGACTTGCGCTGGCCGGACGTTTGGACGATCGGCGGCGTCGCCGTCGTGCTTGCGTTCCTGGCGACGCTGTATCCAAGCTGGCGTGCGGCCAATGTGCGTCCTGCCGAGGCGCTCCGTTATGAATAAGGATGGCATCGTGAATACGACGGATCAGGTTGTCTTGTCTTGCCGCGGACTCGCGAAAACCTTCACACAGGGCAAGTACTCGGTCAATGTCCTGCACGGCATTGATTTCAGCGTGAGCAGGGGCGAGCGCGTCGCGATTGTCGGCGCATCGGGTTCCGGCAAATCGACCCTGCTGCACCTGCTGGGCGGCCTCGATACGCCGAGTGCGGGCAGCGTCACGCTGCAAGGGCGCGATTTCGCCAGCCTCAATGAAAGGACGCGTGGGGACCTGCGCAACAGCGCCCTTGGCTTCGTCTACCAGTTCCATCATTTGCTGCCGGAATTCTCCGCGCTCGACAACGTCGGCATGCCACTGATGATCCGCCGTAAGAGCCGTGCCGAAGCCCACGAGGCCGCGCAGCAGGTTCTTGGGCGCGTGGGTTTGGCGAATCGCGTTACGCACGTTCCCGGCGAGCTTTCTGGCGGCGAGCGCCAGCGTGTTGCACTGGCACGCGCATTGGTTACGCAACCTGCATGCGTGCTCGCGGACGAGCCGACGGGCAACCTGGACCGTATCACCGCGCACAAGACCTTCGACCTGATGCTCGAATTGTCGCGCACGCTCGGCACGGCCTTCGTCATCGTCACGCATGACATTGAACTGGCGCGACATTGCGACCGTGTGCTGCGGCTGTCGGAAGATGGCCTGCATCCCTATGTGGATTGATACACATTGCCACCTTGATGCGGCCGAGTTCGGCGCGAATCCCGGCGCGGTAGCGCAGGCGGCGGAGCAGGGTGGCGTCTCGCAGATTGTGATTCCCGCGATTGCCCGGGACAACTTCGCAACCGTGCGGGAGCTTGCTGGCCGGCAGTCGAACTGCTTCTATGCACTGGGTATTCATCCCATTTTCGTGCCGCAGGCAGCCGAAGAGGATCTTGACGCGCTGCGCGCCGCGATCGAAGCAGCCATGGACGATCCGCGCTTTGTGGCGGTGGGCGAAATCGGCCTCGATTTCTTCGTTCCCGGGCTAGGCGAAGGCGAGCTGCGCAAGAAGCAGGAGTTTTTCTACAGCGAGCAGCTGAAAATTGCACGCGACGCCGGATTGCCTGTGCTGCTGCATGTGCGACGCTCGCAAGACATCATCCTCAAGTACCTGCGGCGCATCGACATGCCCGGCGGTATCGCCCATGCGTTCAACGGCAGCTTCCAGCAAGCGGAAGAGTTTATTCGCCTGGGTTTCAAGCTCGGTTTCGGCGGCGCGATGACATTTCCCCGGGCGCTGCAAATCCGGCGGCTTGCCGCAACGGTGGACGAAAATGCGATTGTCCTGGAAACCGACGCGCCGGACATTTCTCCGGTCTGGTTGCATCCACAGCGAAACAGCCCTGAAGAATTGCCACGCATTGGTCAGGTGCTTGCCGACTTGCGAAAGATCCCGGTGGCGCTTGCCGCAGACATAACGTCCCGTAATGCACGAAACGTGCTGTCGCGACTGAACTAGGTCGATGCGGAGTATCGTTGTCGGTCTGGTGGCTGGCGCAGCCATCCTGCAGAACCAGGCTGCCTTGCCTGCGACCTGGCTACTGGCGCTGTTGCTTGCAGCGGCAATTCTTGCGGGCTGCTGGACGCGCTTTTTGCGCCACGCGGCGCTCCGTTCCGTACTCCTGTTCAGCTGCGGTCTCGTGCTCGGATTTTCCTGGACCGGATTGTTGGCCCAGCGCGCCCTCTCGGAAGAGTTGGCCAAGGAGTGGGAAGGACGCGATATCACCGTCGTCGGCACGATCGACAGCCTGCCGTACTACTTTGAGCAGGGCGTGCGTTTCAATTTTGCGGTGGAACGCATCGTCGACGCGGCGAGGGAGGAGGGGGAAGCGATGCCGACGCTGCCCACTCGGCTGGCCTTGTCCTGGTATTCCGCCTTCCGTGCCGACGAGATGCAGGCGGTCGGTCGCGTGCAGCCGGGCGAGCGGTGGCAGCTCACCGTGCGGCTGCGGCGTCCGCACGGCAATGCCAATCCCTATGCATTCGATTACGAAGTGTGGCTGCTCGAGCAGGGATTGCGCGCAACCGGCTACATCCGACCCGACCAGCGCGCAGCGGTGAAGAATCAGCGCCTGGACGATTTCGTCCCCGGTTTTCGCAACGTCGTCGAGCGCAGCAGGGCATGGTTGCGTGACCGGATTCACGACGCGTTGCCCGACAAGGACTACGCAGGCGTGATTGTCGCGCTCGTCATTGGCGACCAGCGTGCGGTCAGCCAGTCCGACTGGAAAGTATTTACGCGGACCGGTGTCGGGCACCTGATTTCCATCTCCGGACTGCATATCACGATGGTGTCCGGCATGTTTGCCGCACTTGTACTGGCGCTCTGGCGCCGTTCATTCTTCACGCGGGCGAACCTGCCTCTTATGCTCCCGGCGCAGAAAGCCGCGGCGCTGGCCGGTGCAAGCATGGCACTGGTGTACGTCCTGCTCGCTGGATTCGGCGTGCCGGCGCAACGAACGCTTTACATGCTCACCGTCATCGCACTGGCCGTCTGGTTTGGGCGGATCACCAATGTTTCGCATGTGCTGTGTGCTGCGCTCGCCGTTGTGATCTTGCTCGATCCTTGGGCAGTGCTTTGGCCCGGCTTCTGGCTGTCGTTCGGTGCGGTGGCAATCATCCTGTTCGCCTCTGCCGGCCGCACCCGGATCGTTTCGGAGAATGGGACTGCCGTGCACAAGTGGACGTCAGGCTTGCGGTCGGCAACGCACACCCAGTACGTTGTCACCATCGGACTCATTCCGTTGACGATGCTGCTGTTCGGCCAGTTTTCCGTGATCGGTCCGGTGGCAAATGCGATTGCCATTCCATTGATCAGTTTTCTCGTTACCCCATTGTCGCTGGCCGGTAGCGTGTTGCCGGAACCCTTGATCGGTTGGACGCTCGGCGCCGCGCATGCGTTGGTGGCCTGGCTCGCTTCAGTTCTGGAGATTTTGAGCGAAACTCCGGCGGCGGTATGGAGCGCGCCTGTTCCTTCATGGTGGATGTTCCTTGCGGCCCTTGCGGGCATGCTGTGGCTGCTTGCACCGAAAGGCTGGCCCGTGCGCTGGCTTGGCTTTGCCGGACTGCTCCCGTTGTTCCTGAACGCACCGTTACATCCGAAGGACGGGGAGCTTTGGGTCACTGCATTCGATGTGGGGCAGGGCATGGCGCTACTGGTCGAAACAGAGCAGCGTCGCCTGCTGTACGACACCGGCCCGGCCTACTCGACGGAATCCGATGGCGGCAACCGCGTCATCTTGCCGTATCTGCGTGCACGTGGCATCGGAAAACTCGATGCCGTCGTGGTTTCGCACAGCGACAACGATCATTCCGGCGGGGCGCTGTCGATCATGGAAGAAATCGACGTCGGCACTGTCTATTCGTCACTTCCCGAGGAACATGCAATCGTCGCAGCCTCACATTTGCACCAGCGTTGTGTCGAAGGGCAGGCTTGGGAATGGGACAGAATCCAGTTCGACATGCTGCATCCGAATGCCGAAAGCTACGAAAGCGTGAAATGGAAGCCCAATGCACGCAGTTGCACGCTCAAAATCACCCTCGGCGAGCACTCTATCCTCCTGCCCGGGGACATCGAAGCGGCGCAGGAAGCCGCCCTTGTCGACGGCGAATCCGAACGCTTGCGTTCCACCGTCCTTCTCGCTCCGCACCACGGCAGCGGCACGTCTTCGACACCTTCGTTCCTGAACGCGGTGCAGCCCGAAATCGCGCTATTCCAGGTTGGCTATCGCAATCGCTACCGCCATCCAAAGGCAGAGGTGTTTGAGCGGTACGGCCGGCTTGGCATCCGGCGCATTCGCTCTGACGACTCAGGTGCGGTAACGATGCGATTCGGACAAGCACTTGAGGTGAGCGAATACCGGACGGAGCACGCCCGCTACTGGTACGGTCGGTGATGTTAGGTAAAGCGTTCCAATCCTGAAGATGCCAATCGAATTACAATCTGCTTCATTTCCGCATCCGGAAAACCAGGAAAAGAATGAACCGCCCCATCCTTCATTTCGCACATGCCAACAGTTATCCCTCCGGGACGTATCGTGTCTTTTTCGAGCACATGCGCAAGCACTACGACGTGCAGGCCTTGCCGATGCATGCCCACAATCCCTCCTATCCGGTCAGCAACGGATGGCCGGCGCTGGTTATGGAACTGGTGGACGAACTGGAGTCGCGCTATACCGAACCGGTGATCCTTGTCGGTCACTCAATGGGCGGGATGTTGAGCCTGATGGCGGCGAGGGCGCGTCCGGAGCTTGCACGCTGCGTCGTCCTGCTCGATTCGCCGGTAGTGGCCGGCTGGCGCGCCGTTTTGCTGCGTGCGGCAAAGCGGCTTGGCGTTGATAATCGGTTTTCGCCGGCGCAGTTTTCGGAAAAGCGTCGTAATGTGTGGCCGGATATCGACGCGGCATATCAACACTATGCAGCCAAACCGATGTTCGCCGCATGGCCGCCAGAAGTATTGCGAGACTACGTCGACCACGGGCTCATGTCGCATCCGGAGGGTGTCACGCTCCGCTTCACCCGCGAGACCGAAACAGCGGTCTATCGCACCTTGCCGCATGACCTCGGACGACTGGTCCGACGGCCGTTTCCGGTGCCGGTCGGCTTTGTCGGCGGGACGAATTCCGTCGAATGCCGCCAGGCGGGACTGGCGGCGACACGCCGCCTGGTGGGCCGCCATTTTGTCCAGATCCCCGGCGGGCATTTGTTCCCGATGGAGCACCCGGTTGCTGCTGCGAAGGCCGTGCATGGCATGATCCAATCCATTCTTCCAAAGTGAGCGTATGCGCTACCTGTCCGACAAATCGATTGTTTTCTGCCTGGCCATGCTTGCGGCGGGCTCCGCGGGTGCCACGTCAATTGTGGATTTCATTGACGAATACAAGAACGTGCATGCGAACGGCACGGTCATGCACCTCGTTGACATCGACAACGACACGCTGTTGCTCGACCGTGACGACGGTTTTTATACCAGCGGGATGCGTTATACGCAACGCCGATCACTGCGCGGCAACGACAGGATGACCAGCTTCGGCTGGCGGATTGGACAGGAACTGTACACCGCCTCCGACATCAAGCTTCCTCCCGAATTCGTCGGCGCACCCGATCATCCGTATGCCGGCTGGCTGTATGGCGGCATCTACAGGGAAGTGCACCTTTCCGACGGCACGTATACAAGAATGGGCATCGATATCGGTTGCCTTGGTCCGTGCGCGGGCGGCGAATGGACGCAGACGCAGTTCCACAAGGTGATCAACCAGCCTTCGCCACGCGGGTGGAGCAAGCAGGTGAGGAACGAGGCAGGCGTCGTGCTGCATGGTGAAATTGCACCGGTGCGCTGGGTGCTGGAGCCGTCATTTGACATCACGCCGGCGTTCAACGCACGTTTTGGCAATATTTTTACCGACGCCGGCGCAAGCCTGCTGGTGCGCGCGGGCCAACTCAACATCTTGCCGTCCGCACCGGCATTCCACGCCTACCTGCGAACGGATGTCCGCGCGGTGGCTTACAACGCGACGCTTCAAGGTGGATATTTCTCAAAAAACAACCCGCACACCGTCGATCCGAAACGGTTCACGGGTAGCGCGGAAGCGGGTGTCGTATTGAATCGCGGGGCATTCGGCGCGCGATTGGCGCTCGTCCGACGCAGTAATGAAATCAGGGACTTACCGAATTCCGTCGGTGCCCAGAACTACCTGCATCTGCAGTTTTCCTATACCCCTTGAGAGTATGGTCAGAATGACATGGAACGCATGAAACAAGGGAAGGCCGGACCGGTTTAGGTTATAATTTGAATTTCCCGCACGTGCCGTCCGGCACATCTCAGCAATGACCAAGTTTGTATTCGTCACTGGCGGCGTTGTCTCATCCCTGGGCAAGGGGATTGCAGCCGCGTCTCTCGCTGCGATCCTCGAATCGCGCGGCCTCAAAGTCACCCTCATCAAGCTCGATCCGTACATCAACGTTGATCCCGGCACGATGAGCCCATTCCAGCACGGCGAAGTGTTCGTCACCGACGACGGTGCCGAGACCGACCTCGACCTCGGCCACTATGAGCGCTTCATCACGGCCAAGATGAGGAAGGTGAACAACTTCACCACCGGCCAGATCTATGAATCCGTGATCCGCAAGGAACGTCGCGGCGAGTATCTGGGCAAGACCGTGCAGGTGATTCCGCACATCACGAATGAAATCCAGGATTTCATCCACCGTGGCGCAGAAGGTTTCGACGTCGCGCTGGTGGAAATCGGCGGCACGGTGGGTGACATCGAATCGCTGCCCTTCCTGGAGGCCGCACGTCAGTTGAGCCTGCGCGCAAATCGCAACGACACCGCATTCGTCCACCTGACGCTGGTGCCGTACATTGCATCGGCCGGCGAACTGAAGACCAAACCGACCCAGCACAGCGTGCAAAAGCTGCGCGAAATCGGTATTTCGCCCGACGCGCTGCTGTGCCGCGCCGACCGCCGTATTCCGGATGACGAGCGCGCCAAGATCTCGCTGTTCTCCAATGTCCGCGAAGACGCCGTCATCTCGGTATGGGATGCCGACACCATCTACAAGATTCCCCAGATGCTGCACGACCAGGCACTGGACAAGATCATCTGCGAAAAACTCGGCATTTCGCCGAAGCCCGCCGACCTGTCCGTCTGGAACAAGCTCGTCTATGCGCTGGAGCATCCAAAGGCGGAAGTCACCATCGGCATGGTGGGCAAATACGTCGACCTGACCGAATCGTACAAGTCCCTGACCGAAGCGCTGCGTCACGCCGGCATCCATACCGAAAGCCGTGTGAACATCGAATATCTCGATTCCGAAGAGATCGAGGAGAAGGGCGTGGCGAATCTCGCCAAGTACGACGCCATCCTGGTTCCGGGCGGCTTCGGCAAGCGCGGCGTGGAAGGCAAGATTGCCGCCGCGCGTTTCGCACGTGAAAGCAAAGTGCCGTACCTAGGCATCTGCCTTGGCATGCAGGTAGCCTTGATCGAATATGCACGCAACAAGGCCGGGCTGACCAAGTCCAATTCCACGGAATTCGATCCCGACACCGAGCAACCGGTCGTCGCGCTGATCACCGAGTGGCAGAACCACGACGGCAAGGTCGAGCGCCGTGACGTGAACTCCGACCTCGGCGGCACGATGCGCCTTGGTGCGCAAACTTGCGCAGTCAAGCCGGGCACGATCTCCGCGGAAATCTACGGTGACAAGGTCACCGAGCGCCACCGCCACCGCTACGAAGCGAACAACCATTACCTGACCCGCGTCGAAGAAGCGGGCCTGATCGTGGCGGCACGCACGCCGAACGAAGGCCTGTGCGAAATCATGGAATTGCCGCGTACCGGCGAGAACGCTCATCCGTGGTTCGTCGGCGTGCAATACCATCCTGAATTCAAGTCGACCCCGCGCGACGGTCATCCGCTGTTCATTTCCTTCATTAAGGCAGCGCTGGCCCACAAGCAGGCGTCGTCCGAGAGGAAAGCAGCATGAAATTATGCGGTTTTGAAGCAGGGCTCGACCGGCCGTTCTTCCTGATCGCCGGTCCCTGCGTGATCGAGTCGCAGCAGATGGCGCTCGACACCGCAGGCCGCCTGAAGGAAATCACGTCCGAACTCGGCATCCCGTTCATCTACAAGTCCTCGTTCGACAAGGCGAACCGTTCTTCCGGGTCGTCTTTCCGCGGCCTGGGCATGGAGAAGGGCCTGGAAATCCTCGCCGAAGTGAAGAAGCAGATCGGCGTGCCGGTGTTGACCGACATCCATGAGATCGACGAGATCAAGCCGGTTGCAGCTGTCGTCGACGTGTTGCAGACGCCAGCTTTCCTTTGCCGCCAGACCGATTTCATCCGTGCCTGCGCCCAGTCGGGCAAGCCGGTGAACATCAAAAAGGGCCAGTTCCTCGCTCCCGGCGACATGAAGAATGTCATCGACAAGGCGCGTGCCGCTGCCAAGGAAGTCGGGCTCGAGCAGGACAATTTCATGGCCTGCGAGCGTGGCGTTTCCTTTGGTTACAACAACCTCGTATCCGACATGCGTTCCCTCGCGATCATGCGCGAGACCGGCTGCCCGGTCGTCTTTGACGCAACCCACTCGGTACAGTTGCCGGGCGGGCAGGGCACGTCTTCCGGCGGCCAGCGCGAGTTCGTGCCGGTCCTGGCGCGTGCAGCAGTTGCGGTCGGCATTGCCGGCCTGTTCATGGAAACCCACCCGAAGCCGGCAGAAGCGATGTCCGATGGCCCCAACGCCGTCCCGCTTGGCCGCATGAAAGACTTGCTGTCCACGCTGGTCGAACTCGACCGCGTCGTGAAGAAGGCAGGCTTCGCGGAAACCGATTTTTCGTAATCGGTTTTGCGGTTTCCCGGTGCGGATGCGCGCCACCTGACAATAATGAAGCAGAATTCGGCGCCCACCGCGCCCAACGGGATTTTCTTTTATCTGGGAGATTTTGAATGAGTGCTATCGTAGACATCATCGGCCGTGAAGTAATCGATTCCCGCGGCAACCCCACCGTCGAATGCGACGTGCTGCTGGAATCCGGCGTCATGGGCCGTGCCGCAGTGCCGTCCGGCGCCTCCACCGGTTCGCGCGAAGCCATCGAACTGCGCGACGGCGACAAAAGCCGCTACATGGGCAAAGGCGTGCTCAAGGCCTGCGAAAACATCAACACCGAAATCTCCGAAGCCATCATGGGCCTGGACGCCAATGAGCAGGCTTTCCTCGACCGCACCCTGATCGACCTCGACGGCACCGAGAACAAGTCTCGTCTCGGCGCCAACGCGACCCTGGCCGTCTCCATGGCTGTTGCCAAGGCCGCCGCCGAAGAATCCGGCCTGCCGCTGTACCGCTACTTCGGCGGTTCCGGCGCCATGCAGATGCCGGTGCCGATGATGAACGTCATCAACGGCGGCGCGCACGCCGACAACAACCTGGACCTGCAGGAATTCATGATCATCCCGGTGGGCGCTCCGTCCTTCCGCGAAGCGATCCGCTACGGCGCCGAAGTATTCCACACCCTCAAGAAGATCCTGCACGACAAGGGCCTGACGACCGCCGTTGGCGACGAAGGCGGCTTCGCACCGTCCGTGGCCAATCACGAAGAAGCGATCAAGCTGATCCTGCAAGCCATCGAGCAGGCTGGCTACGAGCCGGGCACGCAGATCGCGCTGGGCCTGGACTGTGCGGCCTCCGAGTTCTACAAGGACGGCAAGTACCAGCTCTCCGGCGAAGGCCTGTCGCTGTCGTCGGCCGACTTCACCAACCTGCTGT
>NZ_JBLWFR010000126.1:0-616 GCF_048799745.1 Noviherbaspirillum sp. ST9
GCCTTTGTCTTCGGTGTTATTGCATTTCTAACTCTGTTCCAGTCGACGGAAAAAGATGGAGCATTGAGCGGGACAGTAATTGCTTTTGCACCGTTCATTTCAATATTGGGGATGTAACTATCGTAGGCAGGTTCAAACACGATAGCTTCATCCCCAGTTTGCAACACAGTTGCCAGAGCTGTATAAATAGCGCAGGTTGCCCCTGGCGTCAGCGTAATTTCTGTATCCGGGTTTATCATTACGGACTGGGTATGACGAACATGTCTGGAAATCTCCTCTCTTAAACCAGGGAGTCCGGCCATTGGCGCATATTGGTTAAATCCCTTTCTGCTTGCTTCTAACAGCAAGTCACCCAAAGCCGGGTCCACTTCAAAATCGGGAAATCCCTGCGAAAGATTAATCGCATTATGTTGTTGTGCCAGCGCACTCATCTGGGTAAATATAGTGGTACCAGAAGCAGAATATTTTTTCGGTAATGAAAGCGTCATCTCGAAATGCGATGTATAAATAAAGAGATTACAGGTCCGGAAAGGCAAATAGGTGTGTCCAGCCTATTTGTTCAGGCTGTTCTACATCCGGAACTTCGAAAAAGAAAGCAATTTCAAAATAGAAATGG
>NZ_JBLWFR010000127.1:0-615 GCF_048799745.1 Noviherbaspirillum sp. ST9
CGGACCGGATTTGTCTTTAACTAAACCCGTTATCCGTCTTGCCTGGCCCAGAAGATTCAGGCAAGCCAGAAAAAACACAATAAGTATATATATTCCTTTTTTTATTTTTTTCGTCTTTAAGTTTTCCCGAAGAAACTTGCTTAGTTGTAGCCCTCGTTCTGAATGAGCCTCGGATTCCTGATCATCTCGCTGTAAGGAACAGGCATATGATAATATTTATTCTGAAAAGTAAGAGTACTTACCGTCTGCTCTTCAGCAGTTAGTGAACCTGCAGAATTGACAATTTTTAAGCCCTTAAGAGTGGTATTTAAAACGGTGCCTGCAATTTTCCATCTTCTAACGTCCCAGAACCGGTGTTCTTCAAAAGATAATTCTATCCGCCTTTCGTTTCTGATCAGATCCCGCAGACCGGCCTGTGAAATACCGGCGGGTATTCCATATCTTCCGTTTGTTCCGGCAGTAATACCAGCGCGGGCACGGATCAGTTTAAGAGGAGCCACCGCATCTTCAGTTCGTCCTACCTCATTTAAGGCTTCAGCATAATTCAAGAGCACCTCAGCAAACCGGAAATAAGGAAAATTGTGGCTTTGATTGGAGTACGAAGTAGAATTGGTA
>NZ_JBLWFR010000128.1:0-612 GCF_048799745.1 Noviherbaspirillum sp. ST9
GTCCGTCCTTAGGAAGACCTTTATTAATTCGGCCTCTTTGTCCGTTACAGCAAATAACCTATGGGTTAGTACGCCATTTGTCGGGTTCGATCCTGAAGGCAGTACATATGGGGCTGGTTCGAACGCAGTGGGATATGTGGGTACAGGCGTCCCGACAACGAGGAGTTTCTTTATGGGATTGAACGTGAATTTTTAAAAGACAGTCATGAAATCAGGATATTTTAAAACTTATTTTTCGGCGGCGCTTCTGGTACTTGTTACAGGAGCATGCAGCGATCAGCTGGACATTAATGACGATCCGTCGAGGCTGACGCCCGACCAGGTAGCCTTGTCTGCGTTATTGCCGGCTACCATACAATTTACCGCCACATCATTTTTTAATGCCGGGCAATACGGTAATTATTATCCGCAATATTTTGCCGGAAGTGCCGGGCAGGAAGCCCAGATCGATGCATATAATCCTTACGGGTTTGACAATATATGGGAGTCGGCTTACCGGGATGCGATGCCGAACCTGAAGGAGTTGATCATGCGAGCTGAAGCTGCGGGAGCGCCACAGTATGCTGGTATCGGTAAACTGTTGATGGCGTTGAATCTGATGCAGAGCAGTGA
>NZ_JBLWFR010000129.1:0-611 GCF_048799745.1 Noviherbaspirillum sp. ST9
CTGCGGTGATGATTAGGTGCACTTTCCGCAGCTGCCGTAGTATCTCTTCTCTGCCAATCATTCTACCTTCTCCTTACTGTACATACTCGTACCAATTTCAGCCTCTGCTGGGAATGGGACCTCACCAATGATGCCGTAGTTAGGCCAGAGCTGGTGGATACGCTTAGGTGCATCCTCCATGCACTGCTTAACCAGCAGGCTCGCCTCACGTCCAACCTCCGGGTTGGCGCTGTCCAGATACAACGCGTCGTGTACGTTCGTAATCAGGCACACCTGATTGTCGAACCAGTCACGGGCCAGGAGTGCACGCAGAACCATACCAGCCGCCACCGCCATCAGGAAGAACGCTTCCCCTTGGCACCAGTAGTTAGCCATCTCGGTTTCCTTGTAGTCCATTACCTTCTGCTTACGCTGCCCAGGTACAACCTCTTTCCACTGCTCCTTCTGACGGAAGCTGTAGCGGGCACCGGCTGGGCTGGTCCACGTCCCAATGCGATATAGTCGGTAGCTGCCGTCGTCCGCCTGCTCTCGGTACATGCGCCCCTCGTTCCCGGTGCGCTCTACCTCTTCCTTGACAACAGCGCGGAACCCGATAGTGTCAGGGAACAGCT
>NZ_JBLWFR010000130.1:0-610 GCF_048799745.1 Noviherbaspirillum sp. ST9
ATACTTTGTTATTAGAAAAATATCACCATAATGCAGCTGCCCCCAGTCGATATCTATGAGTTGCCTGTAGAACTTCCAGTCCAGGGGAACTACCTGAAGAAGAAAATAGAGAAAGAAAAAACGAAATGCATGTTTCTCAGGCGACGACCGTGGAGGCAGAACTGTTGTCGTTTTAAAATTGCTCATTCCTGCTGCTGTTAACGATTATCATTACTTAAATTGGCATGGCGGGCGACATCATTAATTTCCTTCCTGAGTCGGAGGTCATATCGTTGTCCCCGTCCAAAAAAAGTAAAAGGAATTTTACTGTTGATCTGCGCTGCATCGTAAACAGCAACATAAGAGTCGCCTAATACTTCAAAAATGTCTTTCTGCACCAATATGGCGGTACTCTCGTCAATACCTATCCCTAGCAGCTCAGGACGGGCTTTAACCACGTCAATCAGGTCGAACTGTCTGTTTCGTTTAAGAATATGCTGATCGATAGCAACATTGTGAATAAAATCAAGCCCCTGAACATGATCTCCAACTAAAACGCTGTTGCCCTTAGTATCTCCCCTAAGCAGAAAAGAGCCCTGTATTGTTGCTCCGGCTGAAGTCCCGGCAATAA
>NZ_JBLWFR010000131.1:0-609 GCF_048799745.1 Noviherbaspirillum sp. ST9
ATAGTCGCCGAACTTGGTTCCCAGAGCCTCAGCCCCGGCCGCCTGCATTACCCTGAAATCAGCGGCAGTAAGCCTGGTAAGGCCCGTTGAAACCACAATAGCACGGTAGGCCGATGTACTTGCCACAGCCGTGAAATAATACCTGAAATAAGTCCACGACGGAACAACAACCTGGTTTGACCAGGTTACCACGAAGGTGCTTAACTCAATATTTCCAGCTTTAAAATCCTCCGAGTCAATCAATTTTAATTTCACTGCAATTTTCGAAGTCGAAAGCTCCGGCGCATTCCGGAGCTTTACAGAAAGCTTACCGGTAAATTCGCCAGCCTTTACTACACCGCCAATAATCTCAAACTGGTCGTCCCTTGCTGTTGTTAAAGAGTCCTTTACTACTTCCGCAGAAAAATGTCTGTCGTAATCCACTGTATCGCCCAAGATCCTTACATCCACTTCCTGAACATATTCGTTTTCAGGATTGCTCATAAAAGAATACTCTGTCGTCTGCCCTACAAAATTGACTGCAGGCTTCGCTTGAAACGACATAATATCTTCCTTCTTGCAGGAAGACAAAAACAATACACCTAAGAAAAGATAAAAGAAATACGCTGT
>NZ_JBLWFR010000132.1:0-606 GCF_048799745.1 Noviherbaspirillum sp. ST9
AACGCAAGCTGCTGACGCAGGAGAAATGGGACGAGATGTTCTCGTTCGAGCGGTTGATCAATCCGGATTTGATTGGCTAGGCACAAGTCTCTCCCACCGTCATTCCGGGGCGACGCGCAGCGTCGAGCCCGGAATCCATCGGGCGTCAGCGCGAATTGCGAAATGGATTCCGGGCTCGCGCTGCGCGCGCCCCGGAATGACGACTACGATCGTCACGTCAGCACCCCCACGATCGCGCCCATCAAACACGTCGTCAGCGTGCCTGAGACGAGCGACTTCAGCCCGAGCGCGTTGATCTCGTCGCGCCGCGTCGGCGCCATGATGCCGAGGCCGCCGATCAGGATGCCTAGGCTCGCGAAGTTGGCGAAGCCGCACATCGCATAGAGCATGATCAGCCGCGAACGCGGATCGAGCGCATCGGGGCCGAGCTTCGACAGGTCGACATAGGCGATCAGCTCGTTGAGCACGGTCTTGGTACCCATCAGGCTCCCCGCCGTGATCGCCTGCGGCCAGGGCAGGCCCATCAGCCAGCACACCGGCGCCATGACGTAGCCGAGCAGACGCTGCAACGAGATCTTCGCGCCACCGATCTCCGGCAGCAGGCCG
>NZ_JBLWFR010000133.1:0-606 GCF_048799745.1 Noviherbaspirillum sp. ST9
AATACATCACTCCTTCATTGTTTTTCTATATGTTAGCAAGTAAGAGAAAGGTAATATTTATCTTTTTAACTTTAATAGCCTTTCTTAACCCTGTTTCATTAGGCTTGATTGTAGGTGGTCGAGGTGAACTATTCCAGATGATATTTATACTTGTATTAAATTACCTTTTATTTCGCCAGTACTTTACTAAAAAGCAGGATAAAGTGTTAAAACTTGTTGGATTGTTTTTTTGCGTTTTTGCTGGTTCCATTCTCTTTTTTATTACAATAGCCAGAGCAGATGGCAATAGCGATTTAGTTTACGAGCAGATATACAGGTATCTAGGTGAGGGCTTTATTAACTTCGGCGAGAAGGGCTGGTACATAACTAATCATACCCACGGATATAGTATAGCAAATGGAACAGGGCAGACCTTCATGAAAGATATTTCTGATTATTTTGATGCTAGGGATTATCCGAGATTAGGATCTATCACAGGAATGAGGATGTACGTGTATTATACTGTATTCGGTGACTATTTTATTGATTTTGGATTGATTGGCGGGATATTGTTCAACGTGATTTTGGCTTTATTGTTTTATTTATCTGTTAAAGGGAAAGAGGCTC
>NZ_JBLWFR010000029.1:0-1174 GCF_048799745.1 Noviherbaspirillum sp. ST9
AGACGGTTCCCCCCTATATGCACTCAATAGAGCCATCGCATATTTAGTAAAATCGTTTATATCCATATAGAGCCCGCCCGATGCGATATCCCTAAGCTCGTACTCTTTAAACTCTTTGCCGTATGCGTAAATTTTTGTACGTTTCCGGAGTCTATCCATGGCAAAGCCTGAATTCGTCATCCCCAGGGGGGATAAAATATAGCGATGAACATATCGCGCATAATCCTCTCTGCTAACTTCCTTGATGGTACTGCCAAGAATATTATACCCTGCATTTGAATAAAGACTGGCCATCCCTGCCGGATAGGTGAGATAAGTATCGTTGATAAAACCCACAACGTCTGTATACTTCCCGGTTTCATAGTCGGAGTTTTTCCATATATCGGATTGAATACCGGAAGTATGGGTCACAACTGATCTTGCCGTTATATCATGCAGGTTCATGCCCGGGCGGATTCTGGGGTGAAAGGACGGCAGATAAATATTCAGCGGCTTGTCCAGATCAAGCAGTCCCCTTTCTGCCAACTGCATAATGGCGAGAGAGGTAAACGTTTTGGTAACAGAGCCGATATTTACCACTGTTTCCGGTGTCATAGGTGCTTTATTTTCCAGATCAGAGTAACCAAAGCCCTTTTTCCAGGCCACTTTTCCGTCAATAATAAGTGCCGCGCTCAAACCGACAATATGGTCGGATTCCACTTTTTCTATAAAGTACTTGTCCGCGGCTTTGACGAGATTGGCGTGCTGTCCAAACGAGCTCAGTGTGAAAGACAACAGGAGTACGGCAAAAAGAATGGATTTCATGACTAAAGATATTATTTTTTCAGCTCACCTAAACACTAAACACTACTCAGCAGGTAATTCAATCTTGTTAAAATGCAGATTTCTGGTACGGTTAAACGAGATCGTGCAGCCCGCTATGTTCCCTGTATCGTTCCGTAAGAACTTAATCTGACCATACAGCCATGGCCCGGCACTGAATTCATCAGCCTTGTCGGGCTTGATCTCAAAATCCGCCGACCTTAAATGTTGCCCGATCAGTTTACCGTCAATCAACTTAAAATCATAAAAAGTAGCAAGCTCTTCGCTAAAGAAACGACCTGTGTAAATGCTTAGGTCGACCTTTGTTTTGTCAAATGGTGTCTGAGTTTGTCCTGCGGATGTTGTAGTCAAT
>NZ_JBLWFR010000134.1:0-605 GCF_048799745.1 Noviherbaspirillum sp. ST9
CACCGCCTTGCCGAGCCGCGCTCGCTGGGAGGCGACATCGATGAAGGGGACGGCTTCGACAGACATGTGCTGGTTCATGATCGCTGGATTTCCAGGTTTGAAGGATCAGCCGACGACGCGGCGCGGGCCATTGCGCGGGGCGGACGCCGCGGGCTTGGCGGGCAGCTCGAGGCAGCGGATCGCGATCTCGAGGCTAGCGACACCCTCCTCGCCCGTCACGGCCGGCGCGCCGCCGCCACGCACGGCCTTGAGGAAGGCGATCAGCTCCGGGATCGACTTGATGCCGGTCGAAGGATGCGCCGAGACGATATTCGGGATCCGGATCATGTTGGAGACCGGCTGCAGCTGCTCGGCCTTGTAGGAGAGGTTCTTGTAGATCCGCAGGGCAATCGCATTGGGACCGGGATTGCCGATCAGGATGGTGTGGCCGTCCGCCTTCGAGCGCACGACTTCGGCCGTGCCGATGGTGCCGCCGGCGCCGGAACGGTTTTCGACGATCGCCGATTGGCCCCAGACCGACTGCAGATGCGCGGCAAGCAGACGTCCCATTACGTCGGTGGAGCCTCCGGCGGCGGCCGGCACGATCAGCTTGACGGTTTCGGTCG
>NZ_JBLWFR010000135.1:0-604 GCF_048799745.1 Noviherbaspirillum sp. ST9
GAAGATTTGCAGCGCTTCAATCAGCTCTCGGGCGGGCAGAACGCCGAGCTGGCGATTGTCGACCGCTTCGGCGCTCCAGCCCAGGCGACGCAACTGCAGGCGCTTCGCGCTGGGTCCGAGACGGCGGAGGTGGAACGCCTGCGCTCAAGCATTATCAAAGGGGTGAGCCAGACTGGCGAGCCGGCGGTCGATCCTCGGGTCTGGTACGACACCGCCACCCGGCGGATCAATCGCCTGCACGAGTTGGAACAGTCCTCAGCCCAGATTGTCGCCGCCAGGGCGGACACGGCAGTTGTCTCGGCGCAAACGTCCCTCATCGTCAGCGAGGCGATCGCGGTCGTCGCCTTTCTTACCGCCGGCGTCCTGTCGTGGGCGGCGGCGCGGTCGATCACCCGCCCGCTCAAGGTCCTGACCGGCGAGCTGAAAGTCCTCGCCTCCGGCCGCACCGACATCTCCCTGGCCAGCGCGGCCCGTCGGGACGAGTTCGGCGAGATCGGCGAGGCGATCGGGCTGATCCGGAAGGCTGCTGTCGACAAGGCGGCGCAGGAAGCATCGGCGGTGGCGGAACAGGCGCGGTTGAAGAGCGAAGTCGAGCATCGCGACC
>NZ_JBLWFR010000136.1:0-604 GCF_048799745.1 Noviherbaspirillum sp. ST9
GTTTCCGTTGTTTTCTCATAATACTTATCGTTCGGCTATAAGTACCAGAGGGGGGAGGAAAATACTATGCTGTAATATTATGATATCGTTAACTAATTCTTAAATAAATGAGAGCGATAGAGCCCGAAGCAAAAATGATGACTGCTATTTCGCCTGCCCGGAACCTGAGCTGTTTCAAGGCAGCAGAAAGCTGGTTTTTTACCGTTTGCCTCGAGATGTTAAGAGTCGTGGCTATTTGTTCGATGTCCATTTCCTGCAATTTGTTCATGATCAGGATCTTTTTCCGTTTTTCGGGCAGGCTTTCCAATAAGGAATAGAGAATGTCAATTTTTTCCGGGTCGTCTGAAGATACGCGCTCCACGACATAGTTTTCGAACTCCTCCTCCATGGTAGTTACATTAAAGCGGTTCTTGCGGTACTCTTTCAGGACGAGGTTTTTAGCTGCCCGGAACAGATAATTTTCAATGGAAAGAATCTTCAGACTGTCCTTTCTTTCCCAAAGATCAGTGAAAATATCCTGGACAATATTTTGTGAAGTTTGCTCGTCTTTTGTCATCCTGAAACAAAACGTATATAGCTTTTCCCAATGACGGGTATATATTTC
>NZ_JBLWFR010000137.1:0-604 GCF_048799745.1 Noviherbaspirillum sp. ST9
AACCAGCGCCGCAACACGCTCACGATGAGCGCGGAGAAAACGGGCGATCGCTGGCCATCGGGCTACAACGGGGGTGCGGAACTGCGTCTCGATGTAAAGTGTGAAAGACGGATCATTGTTCAGCGCCCCCGCTACGATGCTTTCACCTCCGCCGGGCGTCGTCGCTATGTGCTGAAACCGCTTTAGCAGCCTGTCCAAAAGTCGGCCATGATTTTTGAGGAGCAGATCCGCGCGGGCAGAAAGGAACGTCTCGGCAAGCGGATCGAGGCAAAGCGCGTCGAGTAGAATATCTGCGGCCAAAGTCTTCTTCTGGTTCTCCAGTGTTTCAAATGCCACGTCCCAGGCAGTTACGCTATCGACGATTTCCCGCAGCAAAAAGCTGCCGAGCATCCGGAGCGCGCCGATCCAGAGTGGGCGATCAGCATAGGACGCCCATTGCTCGGGCTGGTCGGCGATCTCCTTGAGTCGCTGAAAGCGGGACCATTCGGCGGCCAAATCGTGCTGGAATTCGATTCGATTGCGAGCATTGATCCGGAGCGGCATTCGCGTAGGCCGCTCGTCCATTGCGGCGGCATCTACGGGATCGAGCTTGCTGACTTCAAAG
>NZ_JBLWFR010000138.1:0-603 GCF_048799745.1 Noviherbaspirillum sp. ST9
GTTCCAGTACAAAAAATCCGCCGTTAATCCATGGCATTTCTGATCCGTTAGGTTTCTCCTGGAAATGGTTAATACTCGTTTCTTCTGGCGACAACGTAAAAGCCCCGAACCGTCCCGGTTGCTGCACAGCTGTAAGCGTTGCTAACTTTCCATTAGTGCGATGAAAATCAACAAGTTCGGCAATATTTACATCACTCAAACCATCGCCATAGGTCATGCAGAAAGTCGCGTCACCAATATAATCACGAACCCGCCTTAAACGGCCACCGGTCATTGTGTTATATCCTGTATTTACCAGCGTAACGTTCCAGGGTTCTGTTTCGGTCCGATGAACTTTCATCGTATTGTCAGACATATTGAATGTTACATCTGAGTTATTAAGAAAATAATTCGCAAAATATTCTTTGATAACATCACCTTTATATCCACAACATATTATAAAATCATTTATTCCATAACAGGAATATATCTTCATTATGTGCCATAACACAGGCTTGCCTCCGATTTCAACCATTGGTTTCGGACGAACGCCACTTTCTTCGCTGATACGGGTGCCATAGCCCCCTGCAAGTATTACTGCTTTCATATGCTCACGTATTTAGT
>NZ_JBLWFR010000139.1:0-601 GCF_048799745.1 Noviherbaspirillum sp. ST9
GCGGAAATGTTATTTTCGAGACTCGACCTTAAGAACTGCAGCAACTCGTTTTCAGCTACGTGCGCTGCATAATGTTCATTGATGTAGCTAAGCGCTATTTTATCGAGATTCAGCTGTATTCCAGCTTCTTGCTCCTCTTCCGGAGCAATGCGATCAATCTCTTTAAGCCCGATCAGCCTGATTAGCAATGGGAGGGTTAGACCCTGAAGTACCAGCGTGACAAAGATGACAATAAATGTGATAAAAACGATCAGATTACGATGCGGAAAAGCAACACCATCTGATAAATATAGGGGTATTGAAAGAGCAGTTGCCAAAGAGACGACTCCACGCATCCCTGCCCAGCCGATAACCAGCGGCCCTTTCCATCCCGGAGGCGGGTCCTGCCTAACCCTTGCACTTAACCATCGTGGTACAAAGGCAGTAGGATAGATCCATAAAATTCGTAAGACAATCACTACAGCACTTATGAGCAACCCGTATTTAATCCCTTCTGCAATCGAGTACTCTCCCAGTCCTTCTACAATTTCGGGCAGAGCAAGGCCGATCAGAATAAACACAAGAGCGTTCATTACAAAAATCATAGTAGTCCAGGCGCCTA
>NZ_JBLWFR010000140.1:0-601 GCF_048799745.1 Noviherbaspirillum sp. ST9
CTAGGCTCCACTCGCAAATCCCACGAACGTCGTCGCTTCATCGACCGACTTGCGCTCGGACACGACGGCATTGGCGGGAAAACTGTGATCCGGCCAGCCCAACGCGATGCTTTTCATGATCACCTGATCATCCGCGATCCCGGCATGCTCGCGCACGACGGGGGATTGCATGATCCCCTGGCTGTTGATCACGGCGCCAAGCCCGCGCGACCAGGCCGCGTTGACGAGCGCGGTCGCCACGGCGCCACAGTCGAAGGCGGTATCGTCGCTGGAGGCCAACTGGCGATCGTATGTGATGATCACGCATACGGGCGCGTCGAACTGACGAAAGCCGCGCAGGACCCAGTCCTGCCGCTGCTGCTTGTCATCTCGCGCAATTCCCATTGCGCTGAACAACTGCTTGGCAACACCAATCTGGCGTTCGCGATGCACGCCCTCGAATGCCTGGCCGGTTCGAAACTCGCGCGAGTGCGGCACGCCCGCCAGATTGCGCTCGGTGTTGCCCTGACGGATGCGATCCAGCGGTGCTCCGGTGATGACGTAGAAATTCCAAGGCTGGGTATTCATCGACGATGGCGCGCGCATGGCCAGCGCCAGGATT
>NZ_JBLWFR010000141.1:0-599 GCF_048799745.1 Noviherbaspirillum sp. ST9
AGCATCCCAGCCATTAGGCGCAGCATCACCAATGATATACAGCGTAGAAGAAACTGGCCGGTAACCCGTTACTTTGATCCTCACAACTTCAGACACCTGTGGAGCTACACTTTCATGATGAACCACTGCCGTGACCCGTGCTTCAAGTTCTGCCTCAACACCGGGTGTTACGCCAAATTGATTGAGAAGAATTGCATTGACTTCAGCTGTACTATACGAAATGGAATTTTTGCCCTGAGCCTGTTCTACTTTAATACTATTTGCAAAATTCCGGCCACTAAGCCCTAGCTCAAACGTGTAGGTAATGGCAGCATTTGTATTGAAATTAGACCCCGATGTCCATTGAAAGGTAACTGCATTACTTTGAGGGGCTGTAATATCCAATTGAATGTCTTGTTCACTGGCAGACATTACCAGAGGCTGGTTGCCAAGGTTTGTTTCCATATAGTCGTCTTTACATGACACGAGCAGGGACGGAAGCACCAGCAATATTCCAATTATTAAGTTATATAGGGTTTTCATGTTAACATCTTTGGATTAATAACCAGGATTTTGTTTCAGATTACGATTTGCATCAATCTCTTTTTGAGGGATGGGCA
>NZ_JBLWFR010000030.1:0-1160 GCF_048799745.1 Noviherbaspirillum sp. ST9
ATATTTTTGGTGTAATGATAGCTGTCCTTCTTACTCCCAGATTTGCCAAATTACCAACTGTTAGGAGTATATTGTATAAGCGTTATATTCAAATAATTGCAAGTCTTTTTATTCTAAGTGTGTTCATAATTAGCGTTGTTGCGGTATTTCCGGATAACGTACTTTGGGTTCTTGGAAAAGCTTACTCAAATTTACAGTCCGAATTGGTTCTGTGTTCGATAAGTGCCTGTCTTACCTTAATTGCTGGCGCGTCTTTCGGCCTTTGTAGCAGCAGAGGATGGGCGATTAGTCCACTTATTATCATACCTCTTGACATAATTGCAATTATCGCTGGGATACAACTGATTGATATATCTGCGCTGGAAGGGGTTTTTAAGCTCAATATTTTAGTAGCTTCAATCTTCGTGATAATTAATCTCACATTTAGCTTTTTAAAGATAAACTCCCATAGCTCTGCCGAACTTGCTCATTAGCAGGCGCCGGTCAAAATATTGAGTCAGAAGTGAGCGTATCCAAACTAGTCTTAATAGGAATATAGCTTCTGTAAAATTCGATTTGTTAGTCTTGCCAACACATACACAGGAAATGAAAATGGTTTTTATATGTGGTTCTCTTGAACCTGGATGCGATGGAGTAGGCGATTACGTCAGACGACTGGCCATAGACATGATCCGAAAAGGGCATGAAATTGGGGCCATAGCGTTAAACGACAGGTATGTTACTTCTTCATTCAATGGATGCCAGACCTCAGAAGGCTTTAAGTTGCCAGTCTTCCGCCTTCCTTCAACACATAGAGAAGGAAAGCGAATCAAAGAGGCGTTGAGATGGCTTAATGATATAAATCCACAGTTTCTCAGTCTTCAGTTCGTGCCTTTTTCTTTTCAATCAAAGGGCTTGCCAGGAATGTTAAGCCATATTCTATCTAAAATTGGCAAAGGAAGACGTTGGCATATTATGTTTCATGAGCTTTGGGTTGGCATGGATGTAGAATCGTCAAAGAAACATGTTTACTGGGGCTTAGTACAAAAGCAACTAATCAGGTTATTGGTTAAGAAATTAAAGCCGGTTTTAGTTCATACACAAACTAAGCTTTACCAGGAGCAGCTTTCAAAAATGGGCATTCCTGCATTTTACCTTCCTTTATTCTCAAATATCCCTGT
>NZ_JBLWFR010000142.1:0-597 GCF_048799745.1 Noviherbaspirillum sp. ST9
TGACCACCTATGGGGTGCAGCAGCTAAGAATATTCCGCAATGGGGGGAACCCTGACGGAGCGACACCGCGTGGATGAAGAAGGCCGGAAGATTGTAAAGTCCTTTTATAACAGAAGAATAAGGTTATGAAGAGAAAGCATAGCGGGTGACGGTATGTTATGAATAAGAGGCGGCTAATTACGTGCCAGCAGCCGCGGTAACACGTAAGTTGCGAGCGTTGTTCGGAATTATTGGGCGTAAAGGGCATGTAGGCGGTTTTGCAAGCTTGGTGTGAAATGCATAGGCTCAACCTATGAACTGCATTGAGAACTACAAGACTTGAGTTACTGAGGTGGAACTGGAATTCCAGGTGTAGGGGTGAAATCTGCAGATATCTGGAAGAACACCAATGGCGAAGGCAAGTTTCAAGCAGATAACTGACGCTGAGGTGCGAAGGTGCGGGGAGCAAACAGGATTAGATACCCTGGTAGTCCGCACAGTAAACGATGTACACTAGGTGTTTGACCAAGAGGTTGGGTGCCAAAGCAAACGTGATAAGTGTACCGCCTGGGAAGTATGCCCGCAAGGGTGAAACTCAAATGAATTGACGGAGGCGTT
>NZ_JBLWFR010000143.1:0-597 GCF_048799745.1 Noviherbaspirillum sp. ST9
GAACGCGAATACTGGGTATCGCTGCCGCCCGGCTACTCTTCAGCCAAATACGCTCCCGCTAAATACCCGGTGCTCTACTTGTTCGACGGAGACGCCAATTTCCATTCCGTTACCGGAATCGTACAATCCCTGGCAAACGGGCCATATTCAAAAGTTCCGCAAATAATCGTGGTAGGAATACTGAACACCGACCGGACCAGAGATCTTACCCCTACTGCCGCCTCGCGTGAAGCATATTTTGACAAAAGCGTCCCTCTTTTCAAAAACAGCGGCGGTAACGCACAGTTTATCCGTTTCCTCGAAAAAGAGCTCATTCCATGTATCGATTCCTCCTACAGAACAGACAATTATAAAATCCTTACAGGCCACTCTTTCGGAGGACTGACGGCTGTCAATATACTGCTCAGCCACACCAACCTGTTTAACGCATATATTGCCATCGACCCAAGCATGTGGTGGGATAATAACTTTTTATTAAAAAGAGCCGACAGTCTTCTCAATAGTAAAGATTTCACGGGAGTGAGCTTATTTGCAGCCCGGGCTTATAAAGAAATAATTCCGCAGGACACGGCTACCGACATGCCGCGGTCTAATATA
>NZ_JBLWFR010000144.1:0-596 GCF_048799745.1 Noviherbaspirillum sp. ST9
GGCAGGATCCAGCGGCTTCACCGCCGACAGGTCCTTGCCCTCGGGCAGATAGAGACGGGTTCCGAAGCCCACCGAGGTCACGCTGTCGCCATCCCAGGCGAGGCCGAGCCCCCGCACCGTTCCGTCGGGCGACACGGCCACGAGACCGCCCTCGGCGGGCTGCACCAGGTGGTCGCCGCCCTCGCCGCTCAGCACCAGACCGTCGCCCGCCAGCCGCAGCTCCAGCCTGGACCCGTCGGGCGCGACATAGCGTCCAGCGATGCGGCTCGCCTTCTCCACGCGCGTGGCCGGGACGATAGGCGGCGGCGCGGGCAGGGGCCGGCCCTCGCGCACGGCGCGGAACAGCTGGCAGGCGAAGGTGGTGACCAGGCGCGGCCGATAGGGCTGGGCGCTGGCGTTGGTGGAGGCGAAGGCGCCCACGCCCGCCGCCGGGTCCACATGCAGGGACGAGGAGAAGGCCTCCATGCCGCCGGTGTGGTGCAGGCAGGGCCGCTCGTCGATGGGCACGATGGCGAGGCCGCAGGCATAGTGCGCCTTGGGGCCGAAGTCGGGGGCGGCCACGGCGGGGCTGGTGAAGCGCTTGGCGCTGTCGGCGG
>NZ_JBLWFR010000009.1:0-267059 GCF_048799745.1 Noviherbaspirillum sp. ST9
TGCGCAACATCGCCGACGTGACCACCGCGGTGGCGAACGGCGACTTGTCGAAGAAGATTACCGTGGACGTGCGCGGCGAAATTCTTCAGTTGAAGGACACCATCAACACCATGGTGGATCAACTGCGCTCGTTTGCCTCGGAAGTGACCCGTGTGGCGCGTGAAGTGGGTACCGAAGGCCGTCTCGGCGGCCAGGCGAACGTGCCGGGTGCGTCCGGTACGTGGAAGGATTTGACCGACAACGTGAACTTCATGGCGTCGAACCTGACCGGCCAGGTGCGCAACATCGCGGAAGTGACGACGGCGGTGGCGCGCGGCGACCTGTCCAAGAAGATCACGGTGGACGTGAAAGGCGAAATTCTTGAACTGAAGAACACCATCAACGTGATGGTGGACCAGCTCTCCTCGTTCGCGTCGGAAGTCACCCGTGTGGCGCGCGAGGTCGGCACCGAAGGCAAGCTGGGCGGCCAGGCGCAGGTGGAAGGCGCGGCCGGTACGTGGAAGGATTTGACCGACAACGTGAACTTCATGGCGGCGAACCTGACCGCGCAGGTGCGGGGTATCGCGGGCGTGGTGACGGCGGTGGCGAATGGCGACCTGAAGAAGAAGCTGACGGTGGCGGCGCGCGGCGAAATTGCGGCGCTGGCCAACACCATCAACGAAATGACCGACACGCTGGCGGTGTTCGCCGACCAGGCGACGACCGTGGCGCGCGAAGTGGGCGTGGAAGGCAAGCTGGGTGGACAGGCCTCGGTGCCGGGTGCGGCGGGTACCTGGAAGGATCTGACCGAAAACCTGAACCAGATGGCGGCGACCCTGACCACGCAGGTGCGCGCGATTGCGGAAGTGGCGACGGCGGTGACGCGCGGCGACCTGTCACGCTCGATCCAGGTGGAAGCGCGCGGCGAAGTGGCGGACCTCAAGGACAACATCAACGAGATGATCCGCAACCTGAAGGAGACGACGCAGAAGAACGCGCAGCAGGACTGGCTCAAGACCAACCTGGCGCGCTTCACCCGTCTGCTGCAGGGCCAGCGGGACCTCTCCGCGGTGACAACGCTGATCCTGTCCGAGCTCGCCCCGCTGGTCAGCGCGCACCACGGCGTGTTCTACATGATGGACTCGCAGGAAAACGACGCGCGCCTGCGCATGATTGCGAGCTACGGCTACCGTTCCAGCCGCAAGCTGCCGACGTCGTTCCTGCCGGGCGAAGGCCTGGTCGGGCAGTGCGCGGTCGAGAAGCAACGCGTGTGGCTGACCAATGTGCCGCGCGATTACATCCAGATTTCGTCCGGACTCGGTGCGGCGCCGCCGACCAACATTGTCGTGCTGCCGATCCTGTTCGAACAACAGGTCAAGGCCGTGATCGAAATCGCGTCGCTGGACCGATTCACTGAAACTCACCTGTCCTTCCTCGACCAGTTGATGGAATCGATCGGCGTGGTGCTGAACACCATCGAAGCCAACAGCCGTACCGAATCGCTGCTCACGCAGTCGCAGTCGCTGGCGCAGGAACTGCAGCAGACCAACCTTGAACTGGCCGAGAAGGCGCGCCTGCTGTCCGAGCAGAACATCGAGGTGGAACGCAAGAACCGCGAAGTGGAACAGGCGAAATTCGCGCTGGAAGAAAAAGCCACCCAGCTCGCGCTGTCCTCCAAGTACAAGTCCGAGTTTCTCGCGAACATGTCGCACGAACTGCGCACGCCGCTGAACAGCCTGCTGATCCTGGCGCAGCAGTTGTCGGACAACCCGGAAGGCAACCTCAGCGAACGCCAGGTCGAATATGCGCGCACGATTTACGGCGCCGGCAGCGACCTGCTGACGCTGATCAACGACATCCTCGACCTGTCGAAGATCGAGTCGGGCACGGTCACGCTGGAAGTGAGCGAGTACCGCTTCCGCACATTGTCCGGCTATGTCGAGCGCACCTTCCGCCACATGGCCGAAGCCAAGCAGCTTAATTTCTCGGTGGACCTTCAAAACAACCTGCCGGTCGCGATGATGACGGATACCACGCGCCTGCAGCAGATCCTGAAGAACCTGCTGTCGAATGCGTTCAAGTTCACCAGCCGCGGTGAAGTCTCGCTCAAGATCAGCATGGCAAAGTCCGGCTGGACGCACGACCACCCGAACCTGAACCAGGCCGATGCCGTGCTGGCATTCTCGGTGACGGATACCGGTGTCGGTATTCCGGGCGACAAGCTGCAGCTGATCTTCGAAGCATTCCAGCAGGCTGATGGCAGTACCGCGCGCAAATACGGTGGCACTGGCCTCGGCCTGTCCATCAGCCGCGAGCTGGCCCGACTGCTCGGGGGCGAGATCCGCGTGGAAAGTGAAGTGGGCGCCGGCAGTACCTTTACACTCTATCTGCCGTATAACCGTGCAGGCTTCGTCAACTATGACCTGCAGCAAGGTGGGGGAGAAGGGCCGGTGGTGAAATCGGCAGTCATTCACAACCTTGATCGCGGGACGTCCGGCGAGGAGGCGCAGCACCTGCGGAGCAGCGTGGAAGTGATGGACGTGCCGTACGAGAGTTCGTCCGACGACCGCGCATTGATCGCCCCGGGCGATCCCTCCGTCCTGATCGTCGAGGACGACGCACGCTTTGCCAGCGTGCTGCTTGACCACGCGCGCGAGAAGAACTTCAAGGGCATCATCACGCACAGCGGCGATTCGGCGCTGACGCTTGCGCGTGATTACCTGCCGGCGGCGATCCTGCTGGACATCGATCTGCCGGATATCGACGGCTTCACGGTCCTCGAGCGGCTGAAGCGCGATCCGGGCACGCGCCATATCCCGGTGCACGTCATGACCAACCTGAAGGAGCGCGAGCGGGCCCTGCGCCAGGGAGCGATTTCCTACCTGCACAAGCCGGTCAACCGCGAGCGCCTGCAGGAAGAATTCACGCGCATCCAGCAGTTCCTCGTGCGCGGCAAGCGCAGCCTGCTGGTGGTGGAAGACGATCCGATGCAGCGCGATGCCATCGTCAACCTGATCGGTTCCGGTGACGTGCAGATCGTGTCCGTGGGCACCGGCAAGGAAGCGATGGAATCCTTGCATGCTTCGCACTTCGACTGCATGGTGCTTGACCTCAACCTGCCCGACATCAGCGGCTTCGACCTGCTCGACAAGATCGGCGACGACATCACGCTGCGCGACCTGCCTGTGGTGGTCTACACCGCGAAGGACTTGAGCCGCAAGGATGTCACGCGCCTGAAGCGTATCGCCAAAACCATCGTCGTCAAGGATGCCCGGTCGCCGGAACGCTTGCTCGACGAGACGGCGTTGTTCCTGCACCGCTCGCCGACCAGCCTGCCGGAACTGCAGCGCCGCATGCTGGAGGACATCCACGTCGAGGATGGCGGACTGGCGGGACGCAAGGTGCTGATCGTCGATGACGACTTGCGCAACATCTTCGCGCTGAGCTCCGTGCTCGAGCGCCAGCAGATGAAGGTGCTGTTCGCGGAGAACGGCAAGGACGGCATCGAAGTCCTGGAAAAGGATCCGACCATCGAGATCGTCCTGATGGACATCATGATGCCGGAGATGGATGGCTATGACACCATGCGCGCCATTCGCGCGATCCCGCGCTTCAAATCGCTGCCGATCATCACCCTGACGGCGAAGGCGATGAAGGGCGACCGCGACAAGTGCCTGGCAGCCGGCGCGTCGGATTACATCACCAAGCCGGTGGATGTGGCGCAGCTGCTGTCGCTGATGCGGGTATGGCTGCACCAGTAGGTGGCATCGTGACGGAGCGGATGCAAACCGTTGAAGACCTGGAGATCGACCTGCTGCTCGAAGGCGTATACCACCGCTTCGGGCAGGATTTCCGCGGTTACCGGCGCGAGAGCGTGAGGCAGCGACTGCATGCCCTGATGCGCGGGGCCGGACTCAAGACGGTGTCGCTGCTGCAGGACAGGGTGTTGCACGACGACCAGGCAAGCACGGTCCTGTTGCGCGCGCTCAGCATGCAGCCGGCGGGACTGTTCGACGACCCGGCCTACTTCCACGCCTTGCGCGAGGTGATGGTGCCATGGCTGCGTTCCTGCCCATCGCCGAAGGTGTGGGTGGCCGAATGCGTGGCGCCCGAAGAGGTCTGCGCGCTGGCCATCCTGCTGAACGAGGAAGGGCTTTACGACAAGACGCAGATCTTCGCGACGGCGGCGAATGAATCCCTGCTGGAAGAGGCGCGGTCGGGCGAATTCACGCTCGAGCGCTGGCCGGAATATGCGGACAATTACCGCCGGTGTGGCGGGCGCGCCGACTTTGCGCGCTATTGCAGCGAGACGGGCGGCAAGGGCGTGTTCAGTCCGGCATTGCGAGCGAATGTGACTTGGGCACAGTACAGCCTCGCCACCGATGCCTCGTTCAATGAGTTCCAGTTCATCGTGTGCCGCAATGCGCTGTCGGACTTTGGCTCGGCACTGCACCGCCGTGCACTGCAATTGTTTTACGACAGCATGCCGGTGTTTGGCATCCTGAGCGTCGGAAACGACGAGGGATTGAATGCAGCGCCCTTCGTGTCACGCTACAAGGCGGTGGCGGAGGAGCAGGGGCTTTACCGGAGGGTGGTGTAGGGAGCGGGCGAGGGGCCCGCGTTCCCTTCAGGCGGCCGCACCTTGCGGCACGTAGCCAAGGACGGCAGAGATCTGGTTGGCCGTGCTGACCAGGTCTTCCACCCACTCTTCCTGCAGGCGGTCGGCGGGCGCCGAGATGGACAGGCCGGCGATCAGCTTGCCCGAGTCGTCGTAGATGCCGGCAGCCATGCAGCGCACGCCGAGTTCCAGTTCTTCGTTGTCGCGCGCGTAGCCGCGCGCGCGGACCAGGCTCAATTCCCTTTCGAGTTTTACCAAGTCGGTAATCGAGTTCTTGTTGTGGCCGGCGAGACCGGTGCGCGTTGCGTACGCACGCACTTGTTTCGGATCGTCCGCGGACAGGAAAAGTTTGCCGGTGGAGGTAAGATGGAGCGGTGCCCGGCCACCAATGGCGCGCACCACCTGCATGCCGGAGCGTTCGGAGAAGGAGCGGTCGATGTACACGATCTCGTCGCCCTGGCGGACCGACAGGTTGATCGTCTGCTGGGTCTTCCGATGCAGGGCACGCATGAAGTCGAGCGCGGCTTCGCGCACGTTCAAGCGGCTTTTGACGATGTTGCCCAGTTCCAATAGACGCATGCCGAGACGGTAGGAGCCGGCTTCGGCGCGGTCGACGAAACGCTTTACAACGAGGTCGTTCAGGATGCGGTGAGCGGTGGACGGATGCAGGCCGGTCACGGTCGACAGCTCTTTCAGGCTCACCGGATCGGGATATTGGGCGAGCGCGTCGAGGAGCGAGATCATCCGCTCGATCACCTGGATCGAAATCTGGCTGTTCTCGGCGGTCGGTTCTTGTTTCATATCGTGGTTGGTGCGTTGCAATAAGCCTCTTTATATCACATGGTGAAAAAATGAAAAAGTCGTGCGAAAAATATTTGGAGGAAGTCTCTAAATTATTTCATCCGTATCAAACGACTTCCCGAGGGGCATCGGCGCACATAATGGAGACCTTGCAAAACTCGAGGACAGCATGATGCGCGTCGGATTTTTTCATACTTGCCTGATTGACATGATGCGGCCGGAAATCGGCTTTTCCGTCGTGAAGCTGCTGGAGGCGGCAGGCTGCGAGATCGTGGTGCCGGAAAACCAGACCTGCTGCGGCCAGCCGGCCTACAGCTCGGGCGACCGCAAGGCGGCGCGCGCGCTCGCCGAAAAGTTCGTTAAGGAATTCGAGGGCTTCGATTACGTGGTCATCCCGTCCGGCTCCTGCGGCGGTCACGTCAAGACGCATTACACCGACCTGTTCTCGGACGATCCGGCGTGGCTGGCGCGCATGCAGGCCCTTGCGCCGCGCGTCTTCGAACTGACCGACTTTCTGTACAACGTCGTCAAGATCGAGAAGCTTCCCGGCGAAGGCAAGAACAGCATCAAGGGCCCGGTGACCTACCACGACTCCTGCTGCGGCCTGCGCGAGCTGGGCGTGCAGAAGCAGCCGCGCGCGCTGCTGGAAAAGGCGGGCGTCACCGTGAAGGAAATGAAGGACCATCGCCAGTGCTGCGGCTTCGGCGGCACCTTCTCGCTCAAGTACGGCAACGTCTCGGCGGCGATCGTGGATGAAAAGTGCAAGAACATCCAGGATTCCGGCGCGGAAGCGGTCGTGCTCGGCGACCTCGGCTGCATGCTGAATATCGAAGGCCGCCTGCGCCGCACCGGCGACAACACCACGCGCGTGCTGCATGTCGCGCAAGTCCTGGCGGGAGACGCGTAATGCAAGTCCAGTCGATGCATTTCAAGGCCCGCGTGGGCGAAAAGCTGGCGGACAAGCGCCTGCAGGCCAACCTCAAGAAACTGTCCACCAAGTGGGTCGCCGGGCGCGCGTCCGCCATCCTCGAACTGGATGACTTCGAAGGCACGCGCAACGCGGCGAAAGAACGCCGCATGCGCGCCATCGAAAACCTCGACGTCTGGCTGGACACCTTCGAGAAGAAGGCGACCGAGCGCGGCGCGACCGTGCTCTACGCGGAAAGCGCTGAAGACGCCTCGCGCCTCGTGGTCGAAATCGCGAAGAAGCACGGCGTGAAGAAGGTCACCAAGTCCAAGTCCATGGTGTCCGAGGAAATGGCGCTCAACAAGGCGCTGGAAGCCGCCGGCGTGCAGCCGGTCGAGACCGACCTCGGCGAATACATCCTCCAGATCAATGACAATGAGGCGCCGTCGCACATCGTCGCGCCCGTGGTGCACAAGGACAAGGACGAGATTTCCGACCTGTTCGCCCGCGTGCACAACCGGCCGCGGTTGACCGATATTCCGCAGATGACGCGTGAGGCACGCGAGATGCTGCGTCCGCATTTCCTGTCGTCCGACATGGGCGTCACCGGCGGCAATTTCGTGATCGCCGAAACCGGTTCGGTTGCCATCGTGACCAACGAAGGCAACGAGGGCATGTGCACCATCCTGCCGCCCAAGGTGCACGTTGTGGTCACCGGTATCGAGAAGGTATTGCCGACGCTGGAGGATTTCGCGACCGTGCTGCGCCTGCTGCCGCGTTCGGCCACCGGCCAGTCGATCACCAACTACGTTTCCCTGCTCACCGGCCCGAAGCGCGAGGCCGACGTGGAAGGACCGGAGCACATGTATTTCGTGCTGGTCGATGCGGGCCGCACGAACCTGGTCGGCACCGACTTCCAGGAAATGCTGCGCTGCATTCGTTGCGGTGCCTGCATGAACCATTGCCCGGTGTACCAGAAAATCGGCGGCCACAGCTACGGGTGGGTGTATCCGGGACCGATGGGCAGCGTGCTGACGCCTTCCTATGTCGGTATCGAGAATGCCGTCGACCTGCCGCAGTCCTCGACCCTGTGCGGCGAATGCCACGTCGTTTGCCCGGTGAAGATTCCGCTGCCTGACCTGCTGCGCAAATTGCGCGAAAAGCAGGTGGAACAGAACCTGCGCCCGAAGGCAGAACGCCTCAGCCTGACTCTCTGGGCCTTCGTCGCCAAGCGCCCGGCGCTTTATCGACTCGCCACCAAAATCGGTGTACGCTTCATGCGCATGATGGCGGGCAATAGCAAGACGATCTCGAAACTGCCATTTGCCGGCGGATGGACAGACCATCGCGAAATGCCCGCGCCGAGCGGCAAGACATTCCGCGAGTTATACAAACAGCGACGATGACACAGCACCAGCAACAGGTAAGCGAGTTCAAGAGCAAAAGCGGCGTAAAGCGGATTTACGCCGCTTTTTTGTATTCCATGTACGGTTTTCGTACTGCGTGGAAAAGCGAGCATGCGTTCCGGCAGGAGCTCGTGCTTGTCGTGCCCGGCGTGATCATTGCGCTGCTGCTGCCGGTTTCCGCGCTGGAAAAGATCACGCTGATCGCGGTACTGTTCCTTGTACTGATCGTCGAACTCATCAATTCCGCTATCGAGGCCGTCGTCGACCGCATCTCCTTCGAACGCCACCCCCTGTCGAAGAACGCCAAGGATTTCGGCAGCGCCGCCGTGTTCCTGGCGTTGACCCTGGCCGGCATCGCCTGGCTGCTCATTGTTGGCCCCTTGCTCCTGCGCTGAGCCCGGGGTAAGACCCGGCAATGTTAAGAAGACGCAATACGCGCCGTCGGCAAGCGGCGCATAATGCGTGGAGCGAAAGCGCCAACCTGAGAAGGAGTCATTATGAGAGACACCGTCCCCAGCAGAACAACGGAAGACACCGGCAAGCTCATCCTGCGAGTCGCGCTCGCCGTCCTGATCCTCTTGCACGGCGTGGCGAAGATCACCGGCGGTGTCGGCTTCATCGCCGGCATGCTGGAGAAGAATGGCCTGCCCGGTGCGCTTGCCTATCTTGTGCTCGTCGGGGAGGTGCTCGCGCCCATCCTCATGCTGATCGGCGCCTGGACCCGGCTGGCGGCGGTCATCATCGCCGGCAACATGATCGTCGCCATTGGCCTCGTTCATATGGGCGAACTGCTCACTCTCGGAAAGACGGGCGGCTGGGCGCTGGAGCTGCAGGGCATGTTCCTGTTCTCTGCCATCGCGATCGCGTTCCTCGGAGCGGGGCGCTACAGCCTGGGTGGCATCAACGGCCGGCTGAACTAAGCTTTCCCGCGTTCACTGATATACTTTCTTCCAGCCGAAACCAAGGCCGGGGCGACTGCCAGCGCCGGCCTTCCCAAGTAACAGGAAGTATTGTTTGGTGCTGGAATGAATGCAGTCATCAGAGCCGCCACGCAAGCGGATGCCGCCCCGGCCTGCCATATGTTGTGCCGCTCGATTTCGGAATGTTGTGCCAAAGACCATCGTAACGATGCCGGCATCCTTGCCGCGTGGCTGGGGAACAAGACGCCCGAAAATGTGGCCTCCTGGTTCGAGTGCGCGACCCATCATTCCATCGTCGCCTGTAGCGGCGACGCGTTGGTCGGCGTGGCGATCATGACCCGCCAGGGGCGCATTGTTCTCTTCTATATCTCTCCCGAGGTTCGCTCCACAGGCACCGGCAAGGCGCTGCTCGAGGCGCTGGAGCGGCAGGCAAAGGAGTGGGGCCTGCGCACGATGCAGGTCGCCAGCACCCTGTCGGCACAGCACTTTTACGAGCGCCACGGATTTGAAAATTGCGGTCCGGCAAGAACCGCCTTTGGCACCGATGCCGTTTCGCTGACGAAAAAGCTTCCCGGTGGTTGCGGCTGTGGCCGGCAATCCTGAGCCAGACCGATGGCCGCCTCCCGCGGCCTTTTTTTCGCCTGTAGATCCTATATATGCGTAATGCATAAAGAAGCACAAAAGTATTCGTTCTTTTTGCATAAGCGCTTCTTTAACCTGTCGACTTCGGAAACCAGATTCCTCAGGGAGAAGACAGATGTTGCTCAAGAAATTTTTCCAGTCCGCGCTGGCGCTTGCACTGATCGCCCCGGCCGTCCAGGCCGCCGATGTATCGCTGCTGAATGTGTCGTATGACCCGACGCGCGAGCTGTACCAGGACTTCAACAAGGCCTTCTCGGCCCAGTGGAAGGGCAAGGCAGGCGATAACGTGACCGTCAAGCAGTCGCATGGCGGCTCCGGCAAGCAGGCGCGCTCGGTAATCGACGGCCTCGACGCCGACATCGTGACGCTGGCGCTGGCCTATGACATCGACGAGATCGCCGGCAAGGGCCTGCTCGCCAAGGACTGGCAGAAGCGCCTGCCGCACAACAGCTCGCCCTACACCTCGACCATCGTCTTCCTCGTGCGCAAGGGCAATCCCAAGGGCATCAAGGACTGGAATGACCTCGCCAAACCTGGCGTCGCCGTCATCACACCGAACCCGAAGACATCCGGTGGCGCGCGCTGGAACTACCTCGCCGCGTGGGGATACGCGCTGAAGCAGCAGGGCGGCTCCGAAGCCACCGCCAAGGACTTCGTGGCGAAGATCTTCAAGAACGTGCCGGTGCTGGATTCCGGCGCGCGCGGCGCCACCACCACCTTCGTCGAGCGCGGCATCGGCGACGTGCTGATCGCCTGGGAGAACGAAGCCATCCTCGCCATCAAGGAACTCGGTCCGGACAAGTTCGAAGTCGTCGCACCGGCGCTGAGCATCCTTGCCGAACCGCCGGTCGCCGTGGTCGACAAGGTCGTGGACAAGAAGGGCACGCGCAAGGTGGCCGAAGCCTACCTGAACTACCTGTACACCGACGAGGGCCAGGAAATCGCCGCGCAGAACTACTACCGTCCGATCTCCGAGAAGGTTGCGAAGAAGTATGCGGCGCAATTCCCCAAAGTGAAGCTGTTCACGATCGATGAAGCGTTCGGCGGCTGGAGCACGGCGCAGAAGGCGCACTTCGCCGACGGCGGCTCCTTCGACCAGATCTACCAGCCGGGCCGCAAGTAAGGCGCGCATCGGACAAGGACAGGAAGAATCATGAGCATCCTCCTGCTGGCCGGCAGCCCGTCGATCCCCTCCCGCTCCACGCGGCTGCTGCACCATGTCGGCGAGCGCCTTGCTGCGCTCGGCCACGGCATCAGTACACTGCAGGTGCTGGATCTTCCAGCGCAGGCATTGCTGCATGCCGACTTCAAGAATGCCGAGCTGACGAAGGCCAAGGCGCAGGTCGAGCTGGCCGACGCCATCGTGATCGGCACGCCGGTGTACAAGGCCGCGTATAGCGGCATCGTGAAAGCCTTCCTCGATGTGCTGCCGCAGGACGGTTTCGCCGGCAAGCTGGTCCTGCCGTTGGCGACCGGTGGCAGCCAGTCCCACATGCTCGCCCTCGACTACGCGCTGCGCCCGGTGCTGTCGGCCCTCGGCGCGCGGCAAATCCTTCCCAGCATCTACGCAACCGACGCGCAGATTGTCTGGAACGCCGAAACCGGCCTGGCGCTTGATCCCGGCATCGCGCAGCGCGTCGATGCCGGCGTCCAGCACCTCTCCACCAATTTGCACGCGCTGCGTGCGTCGCGTTCCACTGCATTCCCCTCCGTACCGTTCTCCCAGGTGCGATGTAGCGTCTGACGGAAGCTTCACGCTTTCCTTCGCTGTTCCGGTTTCATTAGTTTTTCTCCTCCGTTCGAGAGCGGCCGCGTTGCGGCTTTCTTATCCGCGTCCCTGAGCGGAGGGATTCGTATTTCCTGTCGCAATCAAACAGAAAAAGGATATCAACATGACGATTTCGAATGACAAGCGAAAAATCCGACGCCAGACGCTCGGTTTGCTCTCCGCCGCGGCGCTCGCATCCGCCTTGCCCCAGGCTGTGCTGGCGCAATCGAAGGGCACGCTGCGCATTGGCTACCAGAAGTACGGCACGCTCACCATCCTCAAGGCTCGCGGCACGCTGGAAAAGCGGCTCGCCGCGCAGGGCATCGACGTGAAATGGACAGAATTTCCCTCTGGCCCGGTATTGCTGGAAGGCTTGAACGTCGGCAGCGTCGACTTCGGCACCGTGGGTGAGGCGCCGCCGATCTTTGCCCAGGCGGCGGGCGCCAATCTCGTGTACGTCGCCAATGAACCGCCGGCGCCGCTGAGCGAAGCCATCGTCGTGCCGAAAAACTCCACGCTGAAGACCGTCGCCGACCTGAAGGGAAAGAAGGTCGCGCTGAACAAGGGCTCGAACGTCCACTACCTGCTGGTCAAGGCGCTGGAAAAGGCCGGCCTCGACTACAAGGAGGTGGAAACCGTTTTCCTGCCGCCATCCGACGCCCGCGCCGCCTTCGAACGCGGCAGCGTCGACGCCTGGGTGATCTGGGATCCCTTCCTGGCCGCCGCGGAAAAGCAGCTTGGTGCGCGCATCCTTGCCGACGGCAAGGGCCTGGTCGCCAACCACCAGTTCTTCCTCGCCTCGCGTCCCTATGCCGACAAGAACCCGGACGTCATCAAACTCATCATCGAAGAGCTGGTGAAGGTCGACGAATGGGGCAAGGCCAATATCAAGGAAGTGGCGAGTATCCTGTCGTCGCAGATCGGGCTCGACGTGCCCATCGTCGAGCTGGCCGCATCGCGTTATACCTATGGCGTCACGCCGATCAATGACGCCGTGCTGGCCGAGCAGCAGAAGATCGCCGACGTGTTCGCGCAGCTGAAGCTGATCCCGAAGAAGATCACGGTCAGGGACGCCGTGCTGCAGGCGAAACTGTGAGGGAGCGGGTGATGACGTTTTCCTCGAAGACACGGCGTCTCTTCATCAACATCGCCGTCAGCACGGCGGCGGCGGTCTGCCTGTCGCTCTGGGGTATGACGCATGCGGAGGCCGCACCGCCGAAGGAGCTGCGCGTTGGATTTCAGAAAAGCTCGGTGAACCTGACGCTGCTCAAGCAGCGCAAGGGACTGGAGCAGCGCCTTCCCGGCGTCAAGGCCACGTGGTTCGAATTCACCGCGGGACCACAGATGCTGGAAGCGCTGTCCG
Organism: Noviherbaspirillum sp. ST9; assembly: GCF_048799745.1. Classification (NCBI taxonomy): domain Bacteria; kingdom Pseudomonadati; phylum Pseudomonadota; class Betaproteobacteria; order Burkholderiales; family Oxalobacteraceae; genus Noviherbaspirillum; species Noviherbaspirillum sp. ST9. The sequence goes on from NZ_JBLWFR010000009.1 coordinate 12,405, forward strand.
TGGGCAGCATCGACTTTGCCATGACAGGTGACACGCCGCCCATCTTTGCGCAAGCCGCGGGCAGCAACCTCGTTTATGTCGGGGCCGAGCCGGCCAAGCCGGACAACAGCGCGGTACTGGTGAAGCAGGATTCGCCGGTCAGGTCGATCGCCGAATTGAAGGGCAGGAAGGTGGCCTTGCAGAAAGGCTCCAGCGCACATTACCTCACCCTGCGCGCCTTGCAGCAGGGCGGCCTGCAGTGGAGCGACATTACGGCGGTGTATCTCGCGCCCGCTGATGCGCGGGCGGCCTTCGAGCGCGGCAGCGTGGACGCCTGGGTGATCTGGGATCCGTACTGGGCCGCCATCGAAAAGGCGCTGTCGCCGCGTGTCCTGGCGACGAGCCGCGGACTGGTCAGCAACCACACGTTTTATCTCGCAGGCCGGACCTTCGCCGACAAGTATCCGGACGTGGTGCACCTGCTGTTCGAGGAACTGACGAAGAGCGATTCCTTCGTCAAGCACAACCACGCCGACGCCGTGCGGATCGTCGCCGAGAGCACCGGCCTGGACCATGCAACGATCGACACCTACCTGACACGACGCCCGCGTTCCCCGGTGGCCTACCTCACGCAGCAGATGAGCGAGGAACAACAGGTGATCGCGGACACCTTCCACCGCCAGAACCTGATCCCGAAGCCAATCCGGGTGAAGGAGGTGTTCTGGCAGCCGCCCCAGCAGCAAGCGAAATCGAATTGATATTGCCACCGGCAACGAAAGGAAATGCCCATGAGTCTCAATGTATTCTGGTTTTTACCCACGCACGGCGACAGCCGCTATTTGGGCACGACGCGCGGCGCGCGCCCGGTCAATTTCGACTATCTGCGCCAGGTCGCGGTCGCGGCCGATACCAGCGGCTATGACGGCGTGCTGATTCCCACGGGCCGCTCCTGCGAGGATCCCTGGGTGGTCGCCTCCAGCCTGATCGGCGCGACGAAGAACCTGAAGTTCCTCGTCGCCATCCGTCCGGGTCTCAGCACCCCCGGCCTGGCGGTCCGGACGGCGGCTACCTTCGACCGGCTGTCCGGCGGGCGCCTGATGGTCAATGTGGTCACCGGCGGCGACCAGGGCGAGCTGGAAGCGGACGGCTTGTTTGCCGATCATGCGACGCGTTATGACATTTCATCGGAATTCCTGCGCGTCTGGCGCGCGGCCTTGGCCGGGGAGGGCGAGGAAGCGGGCTTCGACTTCGAGGGACAGCACATCAAGGTGAAGGGGGCGAAGACGCTGTTCCCGCCCGTGCAAAAGCCGCATCCGCCGCTCTACTTCGGCGGCTCGTCGGAAGCGGCGCACGAACTGGCGGCCGAGCAGGTGGACGTCTACCTCACCTGGGGCGAGCCTCCGGCGGCCGTGGCGGAAAAGATTGCCGACATACGTGCCCGCGCCGCGAAGTACGGCAGGACAGTGCGCTTCGGCATCCGCCTGCACGTGATCGTGCGCGAGACCAACGAAGCGGCATGGAAGGCGGCCGACGAACTGATCAGCCACCTCGACGACGAGGTGATCGCACGCGCGCAGGCCGCGTTCGCGAAGATGGATTCCGTCGGCCAGCGCCGCATGGCGGCATTGCATGGCGGCAGGCGCGACAAGCTCGAGGTGTCGCCCAACCTGTGGGCTGGCGTCGGACTGGTGCGCGGCGGGGCCGGAACGGCCCTGGTCGGCGATCCGGAGACGGTTACCGCGCGCATCAAGGAGTACGCGGACCTTGGCATCGAGACGTTCATCTTTTCCGGCTATCCGCATCTCGAGGAGGCTTACCGCTTCTCGGAGCTGGTCTTCCCCTTGCTCGGACGGAAGCGGCCGGGCGAGGACGGCGCGTCGTTGACCGGTCCGTTCGGCGAAGTAGTGGCCAATGGATTCCTGCCTAAAGTTTCCCAGAGCTGAGGAGGAACACATGTCGGCAACTTCCCTACAAATCGATGCCGCTGCTGTACCGGCAAGCGTTGCGCAAGGAAGGCGTTGGGATCGCGCGGTACTGTCCCGGGCCGCGCCCTGGGTTGTCCCTGCCGGCCTGATCCTGGCGTGGCAGCTGGCGGCGCAATTCGGGTGGCTGTCCAGCCGCATCCTGCCGGAACCGCTCGCCGTGCTCCGTGCGGCGTGGACGCTCGCCGAATCCGGAGAGCTCTGGGGACACGTCAAGACCAGCGCATGGCGCGCCCTGTCGGCATTTGCTGTAGGCGGCGGACTGGGACTGCTGCTCGGCCTGCTCACCGGCACATTCAAGCAGGCGGAAACCTTGCTCGATACCACGATCCAGATGATTCGCAACATCCCCGCGCTGGCGCTGATCCCGCTGGTCATCCTCTGGTTCGGCATCGACGAGGCGGCGAAGCTGTTCCTGGTATCGGTAGGCGTGTTCTTCCCGGTCTACCTCAACACCTTCCACGGCATCCGCTCGGTGGACAAGGGATTGATCGAGATGGCGCGCAGCTATGGTCTGTCAGGCTGGGCCTTGTACCGCGACGTGATCCTGCCCGGCGCGCTGCCGTCGATCCTGGTCGGCGTGCGCTTTTCGCTCGGCCTGGTGTGGGTGCTGTTGATCGTGTCCGAAACGATTTCCGCCCAGTCGGGCATCGGCTACATGACGATGAATGCGCGCGAATTCCTCCAGACCGACGTGGTCCTGGTCGGCATCCTGCTCTACGCGCTGCTCGGCAAGTTCGCCGACGTCCTTGCGCGGACGGTCGAGCGTGTCACGTTGCGCTGGCACCCGGGCTATCAATCATGAAGGGAGTGCAGTCAGCATGAAGAATGACAAGAGAGAGAACCAGCAGCTCAGCAAGGCATCCGCGCGCGGCGTGCAGGTCCAGGTGCAGGGGCTCTGGAAAGCCTACGGCGGACGGCATGTGCTGAAGGCTGTCGATTTGCATATCGCGGCGGGGGAATTCGTCGCTGTGGTAGGGCGCAGTGGTTGCGGCAAGAGCACGCTGCTGCGCCTGGTGTCCGGCCTGGAAACCACGGACAACGGCCGCATCGTGTTCGGTTCGCAGTACGACCCGCCGCGTGCGCCGGAGATCCGCGTGATGTTCCAGGACTCGCGCCTGCTGCCGTGGCAGCGCGTGCTCGATAACGTTGCGCTGGGACTGGACGGCGCAAGGGATAAGGCGCTGCAGGCCCTGAAGAACGTCGGCCTCGAGGATCGGGCGAAAGAGTGGCCCGCAGTGCTGTCCGGCGGGCAGCGCCAGCGTGTCGCCCTTGCCCGCGCGCTTGTCCATGAGCCCGCTTTGCTGTTGCTCGACGAACCGCTCGGCGCCCTCGACGCGCTGACGCGTATCGAGATGCAGCAACTGATCGAATCCTTGTGGCAGGAGCGTGGCTTCACCGCCGTGCTGGTCACGCACGATGTGCAGGAAGCCATCGCGTTGGCCGACCGCGTCATCCTGATCGAGGACGGGCAGATCGCCCTTGACGAACGCATCTCGCTGCCGCGACCACGCGCCAGGGGCAGCGCCACATTCGCGCAGTTGGAGGAATACGTGCTCTCGCGGGTCCTCCGGCATCCCGCTTCAAAACCGGACACGGCACTGGGCGACGTGTCCCTGCTGAAAACCGTCAACCAGGTCGCATGGGCGATCTGACACACACTTTTTGAAACCGCTCACTTAGAGGAGAAATCATGAGCATCCAGGCAATCAATGTACGCAACCAGTTCCGCGGCAAGGTCAAGGCCATCATCGACGGCCCCGTCGTTTCCGAGGTCGATGTCGAGACCCCGGCCGGCATCGTGACTTCCGTCATTACCACCCGCTCGGTACGCGACCTCGGGCTCGAGCCCGGCGTCGAAGTCGTCGCCCTGGTCAAGGCGACGGAAGTATCGATCGCAAAGCTCTGATTTCGAGGACGGAGGCCCTGCCATGCCTGCTGCCATTCCTTATCCCGGCCTGGAACACTATCTGTCCCGCCTGTACGGCACGGCGCAGGCGGGTACCCGTGTCTGGAAAGATGCGGACGGACGCGCGACCGGACGCTACTTCAACTCCACGCTGACAAGTGCATTCCAGCCCATCCGCAGGCTGGACGGCAACGAGGTGATCGGATACGAAGGATTCGCCCGCAGCCATTCCGGCTCGGACCAGGGCCTCTGTCTGTGGAAGCTGCTCGACCATGCCGCCAATGATGACGAATCGGTCGAGCTCGACCGGCTGTGCCGCATGCTGCATGCGATCAATTTCTTCCGCCAGCCGGAGTCCGAAGGCGGCGATCTCTACCTGAGTGTCCATGCCCGGCTGCTGGCCGCGGTGGACGGAAACCATGGCACCGCTTTCAGCCGCATCCTCAAGGTGCTGGATCTTCCGCAGGAGCGCATCCTGCTGCAGTTGCCGGTGATCGTCGAGCACCAAGGCTGGCTGGCCAACTATGTTGCGGACAACTACCGCCGCAACGGCTTTCGCATTGGCGTCAATGCGGTGGACTCGCTTGAGGCGCTCAAGCTGCTCGACCATGTACGGCCGGAAGTGGTGAAGGTCGATACGCGGCAGACGCTCCACGACGGCCCCGCCCTGCGCCTGCTCGACCGGTGCGCGGCGCGGAATGTGCGCGTGATCTTCAAGCGCGTCGAACATGCGGACACGCTGGATACCTTGCGCAGGCTCGCCGCGGTCAGCGGCCTGCCGATCTACGCGCAGGGTTTCCTCTGGGACTTGCCGTCGTCATCGCTACCGGGTCCGTCGCAGGCTGCTGGAAAGCCGATGCCGCCCGCGCCAATACCGCGGGCGGCGGCCTGACCGGCTTTATTTCGGAATCAGGAAGACGCCTTTTTCCATGACGCGGAGGTCGGCGTTTTCCGTATCGCGTACGAGGAACCATACCGGGTTCGAACCAGGCGCCCCGGCGTCGGCAGGCACCCGCACGCGCACCGGAATGGCCTTGGTGGTGGCGCCGCTTACCTCGAAGGTCGTGTCAGACGAGATCGACACGCCGGGCGGGCCGTTGACTTCGACGTGGTACCGATGCGGGCGCTCATCGGTGTTCATGATCTGCAGCCGGTAGACGTTCTCGATCGCGCCTTCATCCACTTCGCGCGGCATGCCGCGGTCGCGGATCACGTCGACCTTCAGCGGCGTGCGGTGGGCGATCGACAGGCCGACGGCGAGGGTAACGCCAAGCAGGATCGCGGAATAGACCAGGGTGCGCACGCGCAGTACCCGGCGCCAGATATCGCGTCGCCCAAGACCGTTGGTGATCGCGTGCTGCGTTGTATAGCGGATCAGGCCCTTGTCGTAACCCATCTTCTGCATGACATCGTTGCAGCTGTCGACGCAGGCGGCGCACGCGATGCATTCGTACTGCAAGCCCTTGCGGATGTCGATGCCCGTCGGGCAGACATGCACGCACACGTTGCAGTCGATGCAGTCGCCCAGTCCCATTGCCGTCGGATTCGCTTTCTTGCTGCGCGCGCCGCGCGGTTCGCCGCGTTCCGCATCATAGGTAATGATGAGCGTGTCCTTGTCGAACATCGAACTCTGGAAGCGCGCGTAAGGGCACATGTACTTGCACACCTGTTCGCGCATGAAGCCGGCCTGGCCGTAGGTCGCGAAGCTGTAGAAGAAGATCCAGAAGGTTTGCCACGGTCCGAGGGAGAACGCCGCCACCTGCGCGGCAAGTCCGCGGATCGGGGTGAAGTAGCCGACGAAGGTGAATCCGGTCCAGCCCGCCACCGCCAGCCAGGCAGCATGCTTGGCGGTTTTCAGACCGAACTTGTGCAACGACATTGGCTGCTGGTCGAGACGGATGCGCGCCGTTCGATCCCCTTCGATCCTGCGTTCGATCCACAGGAAGATTTCCGTGTACACCGTCTGCGGGCAGGCATAACCGCAGAACAGCCGCCCGGCAATGGCGGTGAACAGGAAAAGTGAAAGTGCGGAGACCACGAGCAGCGCGGTGAGGTAGATGAAGTCCTGCGGCCAGAAAATCAGGCCGAAGAGATGGAATTTGCGCGCTTCAAGGTCAAACAGGACCGCCTGCCTGCCGTTCCACGACAGCCACGGCAGGCCATAGAAAATCACCTGCGTGATGCCCACCATGATCCAGCGCCACCCGGCGAACCATCCATGCACGGTTCGGGGATAGATCTTCTTGCGTGCTTCGTAGAGTCGCTGCTCGACGGCCTTCGGCTCGGCGGGCTTGATGGGGACGACTTTGAGATTGGACGTGGGCATGATTGGCACCTTGGGATTCGGGTTTCGTGTAATGACCCCTTATCCCGAGCGAAGGCAACATGCGTGCCAGTCGATCCGCGGGTTGCGCGGGCTGGAATTCAGTGATTAACCGGCGGATTGCGCGACAGACGGCGACGGAGGGGAGGATGGTCTGTCGGCTTGTTCTGCCACACTGGCAGTGTGGCAGTGCCAGAACCTCTCCCCGTCATTCCCGCCTTCGCGGGAATGACATGCAATCTTTGCGCACTTGCTCAGTCAACCCCAAGCGCCTTCAGCCGTCGATACAAGGTACGCTCGCTCACGCCCAGCGCGGCGGCGAGCTCGCGACGAGTGCCCCCGAATTCCGCCGCTGCTCGGCGGATCGCCTCGTCTTCCGGCACCGCCTTGCTGAGAGAAGGAAAGTAGGGCGCCTGCGCCGAAGCGTAGATATGCAATGGCTGCATGTTCAGGTCAGGCGGCAGGTGTTCCGGCCGGATCACATGGTCGTCGGCAAAGAGCAGCGCGCGTTCGAGCACATTGCGCAGTTCGCGCACGTTGCCGGGCCAGGGGTAGGCCTGTAGCCGCTTCATCGCCTCCGGGTCCACCGCGGTCCGCCCGATACCGGCACTGCGCTCGAGCATCGACTTCACCAGCAGAGGAATATCGTCGGCGCGTTCACGCAGCGCCGGCAGATGAATCGGGAAGGCGCTAATCCGGTAATACAAGTCCTGCCGGAACAGGCCTTCCGCCATCATTTCCTTCAGCGGCTTGTGGGTGGCCGCGACGAGCCGGAAATCGGCGCGCAAGGTTTCCACGCCGCCCACCCGGCGGAAGGTGCCCGACTCGATCAGGCGCAGCAGCTTGACCTGCATGGCCAGCGGTACATCGCCGATTTCGTCGAGGAAAAGCGTGCCACCTTGCGCCGTTTCCACCAGTCCGTGCTTGCGGACGTTGGCGCCGGTAAACGCCCCTTTTTCATGGCCGAAAAGTTCGCTTTCGAACAGCGTTTCGGTGAGGCCGGAACAGTCGACCACCACGAAGGGACCGCGGGTGCGTGCACTGGCTTCGTGCACTGCACGGGCGAACAATTCCTTGCCGGTGCCGGACTCGCCCTGCAGCAGTACGGGCAGCATCGAAGGCGCGACGCGGTGCAGGGCGGTCAGCGCTTCGTTGAACGCTGGCGCACAGCCGACCAGACCTTCGGCACTCGGGCGTGCCGACGCACTGCGCACGATCGACAGTCTTTCGACATACGCGACGACGTCGTGCCGGTCGTCGATGATCGGTCTCAACTCGACGTCTACATGCTCGGGGCCGCGCGGCGTATGGTGGATATGCATTACGCGATCGGGTCCGCGCTTTTCGAATGCCTTTTTCATCGGACAGTGTTCGCCGGCCTGGTCGCAGGGCATGTCGTAGCGGTGGGAGACGCGGAAGCACTTGTGGCCGACGTAGGTCCGCTCCGTCATGCCGAATTGCCGCTGGTAGGCGGTATTTGCAGCAAGAATGTTGTAGTCGGTGTCGAGGACGATCACCGGCTGCGCTTCCTGTTCAAGGAAGGAGATCAATGCCTGGACCTGCGGCGCGGTGCGCAGTGGATGGATGCTTTCAGAAGAGGATGCCGGCGTTTGCATGCGGACTCCGTTCAAGGCCTTATGCCTGTGTGCTGCCAATACTGTCACGAAATGCTGACACTGTCAGGACTTTGGGCGGTGCGGTGTGCGCGGAAAGAAAAAAACTGATGCCGATCAAGGCCTTGGCTTGTCACGCCCGCCGGATGCGACGTGGTATGCGTTTTGCAGTTGCTTGCCTGCCGACGCGCGGCAAGGGAGGCAAACATGAATGCAAACCGCAATCTTCAGGTGGAAGGTTTCTACGACACCGCAACCGGGACGGTGAGCTATATCGTCCTTGACCGTTCGTCGAGGCAGTGCGCGCTGATCGACACGGTGCTGGACTATGACCCGAAGGCGGGGCGCACCGATACCGTCTCCGCGGATCGGCTGGCAGCGCGCGTGCGCGAGTTGGGCGCCAACGTGCAATGGATCCTCGAGACGCATGTTCACGCGGATCACCTGACCGCTGCCGATTACCTGCGACGGCAGCTCGGCGGCAGGCTTGGCATCGGCCGCGGCATTACTGCCGTGCAGCAGGTATTCGGCCGCCTGTTCAATGCGGGCGATGACTTCGCCCACGACGGAAGCCAGTTCGACCACTTGTTCGGCGACGAAGAGAAGTTCAGCATCGGCGGGCTTGCGTGCCGTGTAATGCATACGCCCGGCCACACCTCAGCATGCATGACGTATGTGGTCGGGGACGGGGATGAAACCGTCGCCTTCGTGGGCGACACCCTGTTCATGCCGGATTTCGGTACGGCGCGTTGCGATTTCCCTGGCGGCGATGCCCGCACCCTGTACCGGTCGATCAACCGCGTGCTCAGCCTCCCGCCCCAAACCCGCCTCTACATGTGCCACGACTATCCGCCCGGCGGCAGGGAGGCGCAGTACGAGACGACCGTGGCCGACGAGCGTGAATCGAATATTCACGTCCGTAACGGCATCAGCGAGGATCAGTTCGTCGCCATGCGGTCGGCGCGTGATGCCACGTTGGATTTGCCTGTGCTGATGTTGCCGTCGGTACAAGTCAACATGCGTGCAGGGCAATTCCCGGAACCGGAGTCGAACGGCATTCGGTATCTCAAGATTCCGTTGGATGCGCTTTGAGTGTTGACTCCATGTACTAACAATGTTGATACGTAAGTACATTGTTATTACATTATCCGAATTCGTTCTAAGATCATGCGAAAAAAATCGTTCTTTTTATAACGAGAGGATGCAAATATCGCCCTTCATTAGCTGAATTTGTAATAAGGGCGGGTATGACCACACTTTCAATCACACCGCAGGCAAGGCGCCCCAACGCCGTGCGCGTCATTCCGGGCTTCCGGCTGGCGCTCGGTTTTACGCTGACTTATCTGGCGCTGATCGTCCTGATCCCCTTGTCGGCCGTCTTCCTGAAGACCTTCACGCTGACCTGGGAGGCATTCTGGACGGCGGTGACCAACGAGCGCGTGGTCGCCTCGTACAAGCTGACGTTCGGCGCGTCGCTGCTCGGCGCGCTGTTGAACGTCTTCTTCGGCGGCATCGTGGCCTGGGTGCTGGTGCGCTACCGCTTCCCGGGCAAGAAAATCATCGACGCACTGGTGGACCTGCCGTTCGCCCTGCCGACCGCCGTCGCCGGCATTGCCCTGACGGCGCTGTACTCGGCCAATGGCTGGATCGGCCGCTACCTCGAACCGCTCGGCATCAAGGTCGCCTTCACGCCGCTCGGCGTGCTGGTGGCGCTGACCTTCATCGGCCTGCCATTCGTCGTGCGCACCGTGCAACCTGTCCTGGAGGAAGCGGAACGCGAACTGGAAGAAGCCGCCGCCAGCCTCGGCGCCAACCGCCTGCAGACATTTGCAAAAGTGATCTTCCCGACCATCCTGCCCGCACTGCTGACCGGTTTCGCGCTGGCCTTCGCCCGCGCCACCGGCGAGTACGGCTCGGTGATCTTCATCGCCGGCAACATGCCGATGGTGTCCGAGATCACGCCCCTTTTCATCATCACCAAGCTGGAGCAGTACGACTACACCGGCGCCACCGCGATTGCCGTGGTGATGCTGCTGGTGTCCTTCGTCCTGCTGCTGACCATCAACCTGTTGCAAGCCTGGACCCGCAAGCGCGGCCGGGCGGAGAAAGTCTGATATGGCCGGAGCTGCTGCAACCCTACCGATTTCCATACCGGCGCGGGCTGAACCCGCCTATGCGCCGGCGGCCACTGTCGAACCCTTCTGGGTGCGCGCACTGCTGATCGGGATTGCGCTGACCTTCCTCACGCTGTTCCTGTTCGTCCCGCTGGCGGCCGTGTTTTCCGAAGCGCTGCGCAAAGGCTGGGATGCCTATCTCGCTGCCATCGTCGAGCCCGACGCCATCTCGGCCATCAAGCTCACGCTGCTTACCGCCGCCATCGCCGTGCCGCTCAACCTGGTCTTCGGCGTCGCCGCGGCCTGGACCATCGCCAAGTTCGAGTTCCGCGGCAAGAACGTGCTGCTCACCCTGATCGACCTGCCGTTCTCGGTGTCGCCGGTGATTTCGGGCCTGATCTATGTGCTGCTGTTCGGCGCCCAGGGCTGGTTCGGCGAATGGCTGCGCGAGCATGACATCAAGATCCTGTTCGCCGTCCCCGGCATCGTGCTGGCCACCATCTTCGTGACCTTTCCCTTCGTCGCGCGCGAACTGATTCCGCTGATGCAGGCGCAGGGTACGGAAGAGGAAGAGGCCGCGCTGGTCCTCGGCGCGTCCGGCTGGCGCACCTTCTGGCACGTGACGCTGCCCAACATCAAGTGGGGCCTGCTGTACGGCGTGATCCTGTGCAACGCCCGTGCGATGGGCGAGTTCGGCGCGGTGTCTGTGGTGTCCGGCCACATCCGCGGTGAAACCAACACCATGCCGCTGCAGGTGGAAATCCTCTACAACGAATACAACTTCGCGGCTGCGTTCGCGGTGGCATCGCTGCTCGCATTGCTCGCACTGGTCACGCTCGCGCTCAAGACCTTCGTCGAATGGCGCGCCGCCGACAGCAACCTGCAACCGCTACACGAGGGACAGTAATCATGGGAATCGACGTCAAGAACATCAACAAGCGTTTCGGCAGTTTCGTAGCACTCGACAACGTTTCGCTCAATTTCCCGCCGGGCGAACTGACGGCATTGCTCGGACCCTCCGGCTGCGGCAAGACCACCCTGCTGCGCATCATCGCCGGACTGGAGCAGCCGGATTCCGGCCAGGTCTTCCTCGACGGCGAGGATGCGTCGGGCAGCCATGTGCGCGAGCGCCAGGTCGGCTTCGTGTTCCAGCACTATGCGCTGTTCAAGCACATGACCGTGTTCGAGAACATCGCCTTCGGCCTGCGGGTGAAGCCGCGCAACCAGCGCCCCTCCGAATCCGAGATCCGCAAGAAAGTGATGTCGCTGCTGGAGCTGGTGCAGCTCGACTGGCTGGCGGACCGCTACCCGCCGCAACTCTCCGGCGGCCAGCGCCAGCGTATTGCGCTGGCCCGCGCGCTGGCCGTCGAACCGCGCGTGCTGCTGCTGGACGAACCCTTCGGCGCACTCGATGCCAAGGTGCGCAAGGAACTGCGCCGCTGGCTGCGCCGCCTGCATGACGAATTGCACGTCACCAGCATCTTCGTCACCCATGACCAGGAAGAGGCGCTGGAAGTTGCCGACCAGGTCGTGCTGATGAACAAGGGCAAGGTCGAGCAGATCGGCTCGCCGGACCAGGTGTACAACCAGCCGGCATCGCCCTTCGTGTACGGCTTCCTCGGCAACGTCAACCTGTTCCACGGACGCGTGCACGAAGGCGTGCTGGACGCCGGCGGCGTCACGCTCGACGCGCCCGACCACGCGGAAGCACGCGATGCGCAAGGCGTCGGCTTTGTCCGCCCGCACGACATCGAAGTCGAGCGCTATACCGCCGACGCGGAAGGCATCGTTGCCCGCCTGCGCCGCGCGCACGCGATCGGCCCGCTGGCGCAGCTCGAACTTGAGCGCGCCGACAATGCCCAGATGATCGAAGCGGTCATCTCCACCGAGCGCTACGCGCAGCTCGCGCTGCAGGAAGGCGAAGCGCTCATCGTCCGTCCGAGGCGCCTGCGCGTCTTCGTCGACGAAGCGGTCTGACGGGAGATAGCATGAACTTTCAGCAATTACGATCGGTTCGCGAAGCCGCCCGCCGTGGCTACAACCTGACCGAAGTCGCCAATGTGCTCTTCACCTCCCAGCCTGGCGTGAGCCGACAGATCCGCGAACTGGAAGAGGAACTGGGCGTCGAGATTTTCGAACGCAACGGCAAGCGCTTGACCGGCCTGACCGACCCCGGCAAGGGCATCCTGCAGATCATCGAACGCCTGCTGCTGGAAGCGGAAAACCTGCGCCAGGCCAGCCGCGAATATGCCGGCGAGCGCAGCGGCACGCTGGCCGTCGCTACCACCCACACCCAGGCGCGCTACGTGCTGCCGCACGTGGTGCAGGCCTTCCGCAATGCCTTCCCGGATGTGCGCATCGCCCTGCAGCAAAGCTCGCCGGAACATATTGCCGAATGGGTCATGTCCGGGAAAGCCGACATCGGCATCGCCACCGAGGGCTTGAGCCAGTTCGAGGACCTGGTGTCCTTCCCGTGCTACAGCTGGAGCCACATGGTCGTCGTGCCGGAATCCCATCCGCTGGCGGAGCTGAGATCGGTCACGCTTGCCGACCTGGCTGCGCATTCCCTGATCACTTACGACGTCGGTTTCACCGGCCGCAGCCATATCGACGATGCATTTGCCGAAGCCGGCATCGACACGGACATCGTCCTGACGGCGATGGATTCGGATGTGATCCAGCAGTATGTGTCCCTTGGCCTGGGAGTGGGCATCGTGGCGTCGATGGCGGTGGAAAACAACCTTGCGCCTGGGCTGAAGGCAATCGAAGCGGCGCATCTGTTCGCCCCCAACGTTACCCGTCTGGCAGTGCGGCGGGGAGCGTATCTTCGGGCTTATACCTATGAGTTCATCCTGCGCTTTGCGCCGGGTTTGAGACGCTCGGATATTGAGACGGCGTTGAGTGCGGCTGGCTGAGAGAGCAGGTGAGCGGGAGAGGAGGTCGATCGCATGACTGACTACCCCCGTCATTCGCGCCTTCGCGGGAATGACGGGGTGCTTTTTGCAATAAACCAAACGTAGCTTCCCGCATACAGGAGGCTTCGACATTGAAGGCATCGCACGATGCCCCTCCATCACTTGCGACCAGGCATAAACCGTTATCATTCCGTAACCATCTCTCATGGTCACAGCGATGCAAACGGACATGCAACCCCAAAGAAAAATCACCCTCATCACCCTCGCGATTGTCGTCACACTCGCTATCACGAGCATCCTCAGCCCCTGGTGGATCCTCCACCGCATGCGTTCCGCCATCGAGTCCCGCGACTACAACGCCTTCTCGTCCCATGTCGATTACCCCTCCCTCCACGCAAGTTTCAAGAGCCAGATGCTTGCCAGCACGAAGAAGGACAGCGAAAGTCTCCTCGGTGCATTAAGCGAAGGCATCCTGGGAACACTCACCGGTACCGCGCTCGACGTCGTGCTCGGTGCACCGGGCGTCATCGAAATGATCAACCAGGGCACACCGAGAATCACGCGCGCGGTCATCTCGAGCGCCATCACCAAAGTGCCCTCGGCGGAAGCACCACCGGCCGACCTGAAGGCAACATATCGCGGATGGAACAAGGTCGCCTTCCGTGGCGCGGGTGCCGCCGAGGAAGAGGGCAGCTTCATCCTCATCCGCACAGGCCCATGGAGCTGGAAACTGGCGGAGGTCGAACTTCCCGAAAGTTGAGGGTCCTGCAGACATCCCCGAATGAACAATAAAATAACCCCCGGCTCAAACCATCATCGACAACCAGTCCGTTTCAACCCAGCAACGACTCCCATGCACATCACCTCCAAAACAGCATCCGCCACGCGCCACGGAAGACGCGCCCTGATCAAGACCATGCTCGCTACCGTCGCGCTGTCCTGCGGGGCATTTGCCGTCCAAGCGCAGACCTGGCCCGCCAATCCCATCAAGATGATCATCCCGTTCCCTCCGGGCGGCGGCACCGACATCCTGTCGCGCATCGTTTCCAACAAGCTCGCCGAGACCAACAAGTGGACCATCGTCGCCGACAACCGCGGCGGCGCGGGCGGCACCATCGGCCTGGCCGAAGCAGCCAAGGCCGCGCCCAACGGCTATACCGTCGTGATGGGCCAGAAGGACAACATGGCGGTTGCGCCGTGGCTGTACAAGAGCCTCGCCTATGACCCCCTCAAGGATTTCACGCCTGTCGCGCACGTCGCCTACACGCCGGTGGTCATCGTCACCGCCGCCAACTCCAAATTCAAGACGCTGGCCGATGTGGTGAACGCGGCACGCGGCGCTCCCGGCACCATCACGTATGGTTCGCCCGGCAACGGCACCACCATCCACCTCGCCGGTGAAGAGCTCAACGCGGCTGCCAGAATCAAGCTGGTGCATGTGCCCTACAAGGGATCGAGCCCGGCGATGGTCGATGCCATCAGCGGAACGCTGGACCTCGCGCTGTCGTCGGTTCCCTCCGCGCTAAGCCAGATCAAGGCAGGCAAGCTGCGCGCCCTGGCCGTCACATCCGCTACACGGAGCACGTCGCTGCCCGACGTCCCGACGGTCGCGGAATCGGGCTACAAGGGCTTCGACGTCAGCACCTGGTATGGCCTCTTCGTGCCGGCCGGGACGCCGAAAGACGTCGTCGCACGCCTCAATGGCGAAGTGAACAAGCTGCTGGAGACGCCCGAGATGAAGAATGCGATCCACGCGCAAGGTGCGGAACCGCAGGCAATGTCACCGGAGAAGTTCTCGGCGCTGCTGCAGAAGGATCACGGCAGCATGCGGGAGGTTGTGAAGGAAGCCGGCGTGAAGATCGAATAGCGCCGGCGTCGCGCGGCGTGCCGAGCCGACACATATAAGGACCAGTGATGTCAGGTAACACCAGACAGAAGTGGGAATCCATGTGACGGTGGCATAGAGTGGTGTCTTCAAACGCACTTACTCTGAAAGGCACGCCATGAGCGCACTAGCACACCCATTAAGCCATGCACGGGTGGCTGACAAAAGGACCACGACGTCGAGCCAACGCACGCTCGGAGCCACGGTGGCAATGATTCTTGAAATCCTGACCAAATCCATGGAAATGGTCCGCGCAGTGCCGCATACCGGCCGCGTGTCCGAGCAAGAAATGGCAAAAGTTCGGGCGATTGCCGATACCCTGTAAACGTTGTTCTGCCGACCCGTCGACGACACGCAACGGGTAGCAGGCCCCCGCAGATGGGGCAAGGCCAGCGATTCCTCTTTGTCCTGGCTCCTTGGATAACGCCGCGCACGGTTCCAGCAGCGCGGCGTTGTTACATTCACTCTGTCCCACACAAAGCGCGCGGCGCGTTTACCGCGCACGGGCGATTGAGGTTTGCGGCACGTCATGAGAGACTTCCGTCTCGACTTATCTCCGTTTCCGCTACGTCATGACTGTAAAAACCGTCTTTCACCACACTCTGGCACCCGGCAAGACGCTCGCCGTCATGGGCGCCGTGCACGGCAATGAAATTTGCGGACCGGCCGCCATCACGCGCCTGATGTCTGATCTCGACAGCGGTGTCGTCGTCCTGCAACGCGGCACCCTGCAGCTGATGCCGATCGCCAATCCGCGCGCCTATGCGCAGAAAACGCGTTTCGTCGAACGCAACCTGAACCGCTATCTCTACCCGAAGGACGAGAAGAAGCACTACGAAGACCATCTCGATCCGGTGGTCTGCGGCTTTCTCGACCGCGCCGACGTATTGCTCGACTTGCATTCCTACGCCTCGCAAGGCGGCCCGTTCGTTTTCCTTGGCGGATCCCAGTCACGGCCGGAGGAGGTCGACTTTGCGCGCGCACTCGGCGTGCGCGACTTCGTCTGCGGCTGGGCCGAGGCCTTTGGCAGCGGTGGAAAGGGCGGTGACAAGGAATCGCAGGGAACGACCGAATACGCCCGTGCGAACGGTGCGCTGGCGGTGACGCTCGAATGCGGCCATCACCACAATGCCGACGCGGCCGACGTCGGATATCGCGCCATCCTCAGGGCACTGGCGCATTTCGACATGCTCGCGCCCGACTGCGCGGCGGCACGCTCGCTCGACGCTGGTGTCGCCCTTGCGTCGCAGCAGTGCGTCTGGATGAAAAGCGTTTTCTACAAGGACGCCGATGTCGCCTTCGTCAAGCCATGGCAGCACTTCGACCGTGTGGCGCGCGGGGACGTCCTCGCCAGCGGTCCCAAGGGCGAGCTCGTGGCGCCGGAGGATGGGCATGTCATCCTGCCCAAGGCGAGTGCTGCGACGGGGGATGAATGGTTCTTCTTTGGCACGCCGGGGAAGTTTCCGGGGGCGTGATCCCGCAGCGGATTTGCACGATTTTCGTCTCGGCTTAATCCCGTGCCGCCATGCGCAAGATCGCGTCGATGCTCTGCTCGACGTCGGCTTCCGTTGTCGCCCAGGAGATGACACTGATCCGCATTGCCGTCCGGCCTTGCCACAACGTGTTGCCGCACCAGCACGTCCCATCAGCCTGGATATCCTGGATCACACGCAGCGTCTTTTCCGGGCTGCCAAAGGAAACCAGGACCTGGTTGAGCACGACGTCATTGATCACTTCATATCCCGCCGCCGTCAGGGCCTCGGCAAAGCGTCGGGCATGTGCACAGGTCCGTTCAATCATTCCGGCCAATCCGCTGCGCCCCAATGAATGCAGCGCCGCCCAGACCTCGACACCGCGCGCGCGCCGCGAGAGCTCCGGCGTAAAGTCTCCCGGATTGCGGTGATTGCTGACCGTCGGCAGGTAATCCGCTGTGATTGCCATCGCAGCCCGTAACGCATCCGGGTCACGAACGAAGGCGATTCCGCTGTCGTAAGGCACATTGAGCCACTTGTGGGCGTCGGTCGCCCAGGAGTCGGCATCCTCGATTCCCTCGACAAGATGCGCGCGGGAGGGTGCTGCGGCGGCCCACAAACCGAACGCACCGTCCACATGCACCCAGGCGCCTGCCTCGCGCGCCCGCCGGCAAATTTCCTGGACCGGATCGACGGCGCCCGTATTGACGTTGCCTGCCTGTACGCAAACGATGGAGCGGTCCGTCAACGGCGGAAGCGCATCGAGGCGCATCGCGCCATCGCTGTCCACCGGAACCGCAAGGACACGCTTTCGGCCCAAGCCAAGGATCGCGAGGGACTTCAGCAGGGTAGGATGTGCCTCCGCACCGACAATCACCTCCAGCGGCGGCGCCCCGAACAAGCCGCTCCCTTCCGCATCCCAGCCCGTCTTTGCGAGGAGGGAATGCCTCGCCGCGGCAAGCGCGGCAAGATGGGCCACACTTGTCCCCGTGACAAAGGCGCCGCCACAATCCGGCGGCAACCTGAGCACGTCGAGCAGCCAGCGCAAGGCAACCTGTTCAAGCACCGCCGTCGCCGGGGTGACGTTGTAGTACGCGCTGTTTTGATCCCATGCGTTGGCAAGCCAGTTGGCGGCCAGGGCGGCCGGCAGCGACCCTCCAATGACAAAGCCGAAAAAGCGCGGCCCCGCCATGCCCATTGTTGCTGGAGAGCCATACGTATCCAGCGTGTGCAAGACCGTTTCGGGACTGACCGGATCCTCCGGAAGCGGAATATCCAGTTCGCGCAGGCGTGCCACGGCTTCCGCGGAAGGAGCAACAGCGCGATGCGGCAATCCGTCGAGATAGGCAATGGCACGCTGCGCTGTGGCGGTCAACAGTTCTCTCATGGCAAGGTCTCCATTATTTGCTCAAGGCAAGGTGTTGTGATCGGGTATGGCTTCTCTCAGGGTAGAGCGCGCCTGCAGAGACGCAATGAAATACTTTGGATTCCTCACGGGCACTTTTTCATCGCTGTCCGGTCTGCATCATTTCACCGCGCCGGCAACAGGATGCGGGCGTTTCCATTTCATCACCGCGCCGCGAGCGCGGACATAGAGCCAGAGGACGACATCCATGAACGCAGTGCTGCAGCCACGTTTACCCCAATTCGATACCGCCGAGATCATGGGCGGCCTGTACGGTGACGGCATCATCGGACTCAAGGGCGCGTTCGACCGGCCGTGGGTGCAGAAGCTGCGCGAAGATATCGACGGCCTGTTCACGGAAGCACTGCGGCGCCCCGGCGGCGCATTGGCACGGGGCCCGAATCGCTTCTACGTCGAGGTCCACCCGGAGCGCCTGCGCGGCTTCTCCGACCTCATCACCCATCCGTGGGTGACCGCCGTCTGCGAGTCCATCCTTGGCCCCGACTACAAGATCGTGGAAGTCGGTTTCGACGTGCCCGGCCCGGGATCGGCCGACCAGCCCTGGCATCGCGACTTTCCATCTCCCGACGCCACCAGCAGCGGACGCCGGCTGAACTCGCTCGCCTTCAACATCACGACAGTTGACGTCACGGAAGAAATGGGTCCCTTCGAAATCGCCCCCGGCACGCAATGGGATGATCTGAGCGCTTGCGACAGCGGGATGTTTCCACCGAAGTCGATGTGGCACCGTTACGAAGCGCGGGCGCAGAAAAAGATGCCGAAGATGGGCGACATCTCCGCCCGCTCCGCACTTACCATTCATCGCGGCACGGCAAACCGGTCAAACCAGTCGCGGCCTGTACTCGTATTGGGTGTCGATGCGCCCGACGCGCGCAATGCGGAAAAACACGACCTGCAGGTGACGAGGCCGTACTTTGACAGACTGCCTCACGAGGTGCGGCGGCATCTTGCTTGTCGCGTAGTGGATGAGCTTGAGTCGATCACGCAAGCGCACACGATCGCGGGCCTGGTGATGGGGATGAGCGGCGAGTAAAGTGGCCGCGGCAGCACTGCACGGGGAGAGCAGTGCCGTCGTGATTACAGTACGTGCTCGAGGAAAGCCCGCGTCCGCGCGTGCTGCGGATTCGAGAACATCTCCGCCGGATTGCCGGCCTCCACGATCTCACCCTTGTCCATGAACACCACGCGCGTCGAAACATCCCGCGCAAAGTTCATTTCATGGGTGACGACCAGCATGGTCATGTGCTCGTCGGCCAGCTGGCGCATGGCGCGCAGGACTTCGCCGGTGAGCTCGGGATCGAGGGCCGAGGTCGGTTCGTCGAACAGCATCAGGTCGGGTTCCATCGCCAGCGCGCGGGCAATGGCGACGCGCTGCTTCTGTCCGCCCGAGAGCTGCGACGGATAGCTGTCGCTCTTGTTCAGCAGATCGACCTTGCGCAGCAGGGCCTCGGCCTTGGGCACGATCTCGTCGCGGCGCATGCCTTTCACGGTCATCGGCGCCTCGATGATGTTGTCGAGGACGGTGAGGTGGGGGAAGAGATTGAAGTGCTGGAACACCATGCCCATCCTGCTGCAGATCCGGCGCACGTCGGCGGAAGGCACATAGCGGCAGGCGCCGTCGCCAGCGGTCGTCGCCAGCGTTTCGCCCTCAATGGCGAGATGGCCGCTGTCGATCTTTTCGAGGTGGTTGAGGCAGCGCAGGAAAGTACTCTTGCCCGAACCGGAAGGGCCGATCAGGGCGACCACATCGCCCTTCCGCACATCCAGCGAAATGCCCTTCAAGACTTCCAGGTGTCCGAAGCTCTTGCGAATGTCGCGCGCCTGAATCATCAGCATCGGTTCCACGGCATCATCCTTCATAGACGGCATAACGTTTTTCCAGGCGATGGAAGCCCCAGGTCAGCACCAGGGTCATGATCAGGTAGAACGCGGCGGCGACCACGAACGGCATGGTGGTGAAGTCGCGCTGCACGATACCGCGCGCCGCACGGAGCAGGTCGTTCATTGCCAGCACGTAGATCAGCGAGGTGTCCTTGACGAGGGTGATCGTCTCGTTGCTGACCGGCGCCAGGATGCGCTTGATGACCTGCGGCAGGATGATCCTTCGCATGGTCTGCACATAATTCATGCCCAGCACCTGCGACGCCTCGTACTGCCCGCGATCCACCGACTGGATGCCGGAGCGGAAGATCTCCGCGAAATAGGCCGCGTAGTTGAGCGTGAACGCCACGATAGCAGCGGGGAAGTCCGGCAGGCGAATGCCGACGACCGGCACCCAGGGCAGCGCGAAGTAGATGAACAGCATCTGCAGCATCAGCGGCGTGCCGCGCATCAGCCAGATATAGCCGCTGACGACGCCGCTCGCGGCGCGGAAATGGGAGACGCGGATCAGCGCCAGCGCAAGGCCCAGCGGAACCGAGAGCACCAGCGTGATGAAAAAGACCTTCAGGGTGACCACGCTGCCATCCAGCAGCGGACCCATGATTTCAAAGAGGTAGTTCATGTTGCTGGCCCGCTGACCCGGCGCGGGGCCGGGTCATGCAGGCAGTAAGGCCCGCCGGAGCGGGCAGTCTTATTTGACGATGTTCTTGCCGAACCACTGGGTCGAGATACGCTCGGCCGCGCCGTCCTTCTTCATGTCGTCGAGCGCCTTGTCCAGCTTGCCCAGCAGCGCCGTGTCGTCCTTGCGCACGCCCACGCCGTACTCTTCGGTGCCGAAGTGCTCGTCCAGTACGACGTATTCGCCCGGCTTCTTGGACGTGTAGTAGCGGCCGACCACCTCATCGACCACGAGCGCATCGAGACGGCCCGTGCTCACATCCATCAGGGCCGCGACGTTGTCGCCAAACTTGCGCAGCTCCTTCAGGCCCTTCGCCGCCTCATCCTTCTGGATGGCTTCGACGGCGCTGCTGCCTTCCTGCACGCCGACGACCTTGCCATTCAGGTCGGCCTTGGTCTTGATCGGCGACGCGGCCGTCACGATGATGATCTGGCGGTTCTCGAGATAGGGCGCGGTAAAGGCGATCTGTTCCTTGCGCTTCTCGGTGATGGTCAGGCCGTTCCACAGTACGTCGACGCGCTTGCCGCCGAGTTCGGCTTCTTTCGCGCTCCATTCGATCGGCTTGAATTCCACCTCGACGCCGAGGCGCTTGCCGGCTTCGCGCGCCAGGTCGATGTCAAAGCCGACCAGCTCGTTCGACTTCGCGTCGCGGAAACCCATCGGGGGGAAGTTGTCATCCAGGCCGATGACGATCTTGGTGGCGGCGGCGGGTGCCGAAGCAGCCGGTGCCGGAGACTTGTCGCAAGCGGACAGGAGGGCGCCCGCAACGAGGGCTGCGGAAAGCAGGGAAAGCGTTTTCTTCATGGGAGTTTTTCGGAAATCGAAATGGGCAAACGCGCGATTATTCCACAAAGTCGCGCGCTTTCCGATCAGTAATGCTACGGGAGAGGGAGGGGTTATCTGTTCGACAATTCTTCGTGCGATAGCGGAATGACAAGTGCGGTATTGGTAGACCGTTAAGCTGAATGCGTCGGGTGCATACGTTCGAAGGCGGGTGACTACGGTCGAACGTCTTCGAAAAGCATCCCGTCATTGCCGCGCAGGCGGGAATCCATAGTGCGTTTGCAGTCTGAACCGGCTTATGGATTCCCGCCTGCGCGGGAATGACGGGGACAGGGGAGTCGGTGAAATCGAAAGGAGTCACCCTCCCGTAGATGCATCAACAGACCAGCAACAAGAATGAAAAAGCGGAGGACTCATCCTCCGCTTCGTGCTTCTGGCATCGCACCGAACTCCCGACTCGGAGGCAGGTGTTCAGGTCGTCCAGAACACGTGGTGCTGGCGTGCGTGATCCAGATCGTGCATCCGGCATTCCAGGTCGGCGAGGTCGGCTGATTCGGCGAGGTACGCTTCTTCGCGTTCACGTTCGCTTTCAATGATGCTGTGGCTCACTGAATCGCCGAGGTGTTCGAAAAAGTCGTGGGCGGCATGGCTTGCTGCGCGAACTGCATCTGCGATCACATGCGGCATATTGGATACGGCTGACATTTTATTTTCCTCTTGAAGTACTCTGTTTGTGCTTCCAGTGTAGGCGGCGAGCACCAAAACAGAACTTTCGTTTGGGAATTTCAGGTATCCGGTTTGTGAATATGATCCAGAAATGCGCGGAAAAGAACCTGCCGCTGCATCTCAGGCTTTGCCCGCTCGGCGCCATTTTTGGAGAACAAGTACGACACAGGCAAGCGCAAACATCAGCGTGGTGGAAATCGCAAATGCAATCACCAACTCCATATCCGCAACCTCTTCGGCGTTCCGAGGGTTGTAGGTCGCCAGGCACCACTCAATAAACGATGCTGGCAGGCCGGCCATTGGCGAACCCGCGCTTAACAGGTATTTCGTCAGCGCGAGAACCAGGAATGTCGCCGCTGCGCAAAGCAGCCCAGGGCGCGGAACTCGCTTCATCGGGCCGCATCCTTCCTTATACTTTTAACGAAAACGGGCTTACTTCCGCAACCTCGCATTCGCGAAGTGGGATGACTCGCCCCCATTCCTGAATCCTCAATCGGTCTTACTTCATCCATGTCTTTTTAAGGAGGCGGAATATCCTCAGGCCGCCATAGGATAGGAGAAAACCAATACCTATCGCGGTGAGGAATTCCAGGTCCGATGCAAGCCCTGGATAGGTTTCACCGGTCAAGTGGAGATAGAACGTCCAGACGGTCTCGGACAATGGGATAGAGATTAGAGTGTTTTCCCACCAATAGACGAAGGCTAAGGTGCCGGGAAGCGGGCTGAGGCAAGGAAGGATCCGGCGTTTGAACATCAGGCATGTCTTTCATGGTCGGTAAATGCGTAGATCCCGTTGCGGTTCGTTCAGGCGCCGTCCAGTATGTGCTGATCTGTCCAACCGCCTCCCTTTGCAGGACAAAAGACAGGCACCAGAGTAAAGCCTCCTTTTGCATCCTGCCACCGCCATTCTGGTTCCGTCATCACGAAGCACTCATCGCCTTTCTGCAGCATGAACATTTTCTTGAAATCGTCCACATCTGCAAAAACCCAGGACGTCGAAAGTGAGGGATCCGTTTCCTTCTGGATGACGACACGTTTTCCAATAAATGGACCGGTCCACGGCGGAGTTTGCTTTTTCATGGCCACGTAAAGGCCGCCGAAAACCAAAGCGGCACCAAGGAAAATTTTGAGGGGGAGCGAAGTTTTCATTTTTTTGCAGGGTAGTCGATTCGCTTCGCCAAGCGCTTCGATCGGGATACGACAATCAGCAATTCCTTCGGGCTCACCGGTGTATCAAAGTAACGAGGATCGTGCGCCAGTATGCCAATCATCTGGAGTACATCAGCGACGTTCGTCGAACAATTGTTTGAAAAAAGACTGTACTTGCCATTGCTGGTCACGCGTCGTTCGAGCTCCGACCGCATCATCTGTTTCTCGGTGTTCGAAACGCGAAGGACAAGGCTCGTGCTATCGCGATAGCTGTTATCGGCGAGGTACTTGTCCAGCGTGGTTGTGTAATAGATCGAGTGAGCACGGGAGTAGACCTTTTTGTCGATTGCAATTGCCACGTGCCCCCATTGAGACCCTCGGCTGAGCAAGCGCCCGTCGTTGACTATCACCTGAACGGTAAGGGGATCGATAGCAACGGGTTCGGTCGAAGGCGAAAAGTTACTCCCAGTGTTGGCGCTCAAAGGGATTATGTTGCGCGTGGCTGGCGTCTGTCCTGGCATGGTTATCCCTTGAAGTTGAAACGTGGCGGTGCACTACAGGGGCCAAGACGCAGGAGGCACTGTCCAAGCCCGGAATTGTTAATACAAGACCTGAACCGCCTCGACTTACGTATGAAGTGAAACAGGGGTGTGTGTAGAGCGCACTCGACGTCCGCTCTACGAGTTCGCACAAGGATGGTGCGTATCTGAACAGATCGCCCTGGTTAATCTACCGACGCGCGTTATCCCCGCATTAACGAGATAGCGAACAGCGTCGCGCCTGCGAGCAGAAGCAATACCGATACGGTTCGCAGTATTCGCTCGAGGAATTTTGTGGCAAGCATTCCGGTAAAGCCGCCGAATTCTTCTATTCCGGATGCATTCCGCCGGTAGAACTCGCGGCGGCTTACAAAGAATAGCCCGGCAGCACCGAGCAAGACGAGGATGGTCGCAGTGATCATAGGAACCTGACTTCCTTTAAAGGGAGGATGAAAGATGCATTAATTGCAACATTTGTTGCGCTGAAATTATTATAAAAATATCAATAATAGGCAAGTAGTGCCCGGGGCAAAATTCAACGCAGGTTGAGACGGTCCATGGGCGAGGAAAGCTCGAAGGAGAGCAATAGGGGCGGAGCGCCCTACAGACTGCATCCGCAAAAGCTAATCCTGCGGATGCGTGAGGTTAGGTGGGGGTAGATAGCCAAGACGTGACCTCGTTCCTGACTGAATGTTGATTGGACTCCCGCTACAACTTCGGAATCCGCAAAGTCTTGCTGATCATCAGCGATCCAGACAGAACGAACAACAAAACCAGCGGATGCAGCACCAGCGGCCCCATCTCCCACTGACCGCCGTACAACTGATCGCCCAACCGCCCCTGCCACGCCGCAATGGCAAGCAGAGCCGTCAGCACGACGCTCGTCGGAATCGGCGTCCCCTCGAAATAGGAGACCTTGTCCGCCCCCTCCGACAAGCTTTCCGCCGTCACGTTATACCGCGCCAGGCGACTCACCCCGCAGCAGACGAAATAGATCAACGCGATCTTGTCGACCGTGGTCTGCATCCCTGCGGCAAATGCCAGAGTGGCAGGCGCAACACCAAACGAAATCACGTCCGCCAGTGAATCCAGCTCGCGGCCTAACGCCGAGTGCTGTTGGCGCCAGCGCGCAACGCGTCCATCGAGAAAGTCGAACAGGAAAGCGAGCGGCGCCATCGCGCAAGCGAGGAAGAAATCCGCCAACTCGCCGCCGAGCAGATACTGCATGGAAAAAAACAGCGCGAGCACACCGCACGCCGCGTTGGCCAGCGTGAGGAAGTCCGCAAGATGGAACTCCCGGATCATCGAGAAGTGCCGGGGGCGTGGATTCGGAGAGGGCATAGGGGTTGGCGATATCGCGGTATCTCTGGAATATCTTCTATAACCCTTTGGGCAACGACGCGTTTGGAGATCGGGCAAGAAAACGAGCGTCGCGTGCGTGGCCTGCCCCCTGTTTATTCTCTTCCAACCCGCTTGAGGCCGATCAAACTTGGGATGCGTCCTGAATCTATGCTGAACGTGTGCGACGCAGGCTGAACCGTGTCGCGCCTTCCGCAGCGCGGAGCCAGGTGCCCGGATGACAGCATGGCCTGTTGATCCACGGAGACTGCGTCGGGCCAGCCTCTACTTCGAGGAGGACTGTCATGGCGAAATATCTGTTCGAAGCCAACTACGTGGGTGAGGGCATCAGCGGCCTGCTGAAGGAAGGCGGAACGCACCGCCGCAGCACCGTGGAGGAAATGTTTCGTTCGGTCGACGGAAAGGTCGAATCCTTCTACTTTGCCTTCGGCGACCGGGACGTCATCATCGTTGCGGATGTCCCCGACAACGCCAGCGCCGCCGCGATCGCATTGAAGGTCAACGCGGCCGGACTCGCGAAATGCAAGACCACGGTACTGATGGCACCAGACGAAGTGGACAAGGCGGCGAAGATGGACGTGTCTTATACACCCCCAGGGCGATGAATATGCCAGGCACGCGCGTTTGGCGCACCATCCATTCTCTGGCTTGACGCGCTTTTCTGCCTAGGACCAAGGGACAGACCGCGATGAATGAATCGAAAGTAGATAAACCCGGTCTGTCTCCTGTTGCACGCAAGACCTGATCCCCATCACGCACGCAAAGACATGAGAAGCAAACGCTATATCGCGCTGTTCAGTGTGATGGCGGTTTTCACTCTGGCAGGCTGCGGCGGAAGCAATGACGCAACGACGCTTGCATGTCAGACACACCCACCTTTCCCCGTCGTGAAGATTTTCTACCCGAATCGCTCGGCTCCTGTCGGAGCGCTGGTCAGCGTTGATCCGACGATAGAGGTAACGGCAAGTAACGGCCTGGATAACTCCATACTGCGATTCGACCTTGTTGGCGGCATGCTGCCCAGTGGTCTTTCGCTCAATCCGAGCAGTGGGCGAATTTCAGGAATAGTCGCCGGATTTCAAGGGAGCTTCTCCTACACGGTACGCGCGTCTGCCGATTGCTTTACCGGATCGGTGACAACCAGTGCTGTTTTCTTTGTCAGCTGAAATACGCGGCGTCACCGCGGACTGCCTCCCATCGCTCGCCCCAACATGCCATGCCCGGCCATGGCAACCGGCGCATCCCGACTGCTTCGCCAGCTTGCAGGAGGAAGCCCGAATTCGCGTTTGAACGCACGGCTGAAGGCAGCCTCCGAGTCATACCCCACCGCGCCGGCGACCTCGGCCAGCGACTTCCTGCCGCTGCGCAATTCACGCGCCGCCAGCCGCAGCCGCCAGCGCGCCAGGTACTGTATTGGCGGCTGGCCGAGCAGATCGGTAAAGCGCTGCGACAACGCCGAGCGCGACAACCCAACATGGCCGGCAAGCTCGTCAACGGTCCAGGGATGCGCGGGCTGCATATGCAGGCGCGACAGCGCGCGCCCGACATAGCGGTCGCGCAATGCGGCAAGAAATCCCGCTTCATGTTCCGGCAAGGTTTCGATCCAGCGCCGCACCGCTTCCACAAACAGCAGTTCGGACAGCTTCGCGAGCACGCTGGTCGAGCCCGCCCGCGGCTCGGCGGCTTCCATCGCGGCAAAACCGAGCGCTGATGCCAGCCATGACGATTCCCTGTCGCTGCCCATGTCGACCTTGAACAGGCGCGGGAGCGCGTTAAGCAGCGGATCGCTCAACACTTCATCGCACGTCAGGAAACCGCACACCATGCGGGTCTGCTCACCGCCGCCGCCATAAACGATGCGCAGCACTTCTCCCGGATGTGACAGCAGGCACTCCGCCAGCAGCGGCGCGGAAGGGATCGGGGCCAACGCCAGGTCGCTCCCCAGCAGATGCATCTCGCCTTGCGGCACGACCAGGATTTCACCCGCATGCACCTGTATCGCCGAATCGTCGTCGCCAAGGCTTGCCCAGCAAGAACCGGCGGTGATGAGGTGATATGACGCCACCCTGTCCGACGGCGGCAGGTACGCCGTGCATAGTTCGCTCTCGGGCTTGCCGATCACGCACCAGGGTGCCGAAAATTCACCATTTAGAAAGACAGCGCCGTTGAGTTGCACGGCGCGCAAGACATCAGAAAGCGCATCCATCTCGCCGCTCCAATTCCGGCGTCGCGGGCAAGAAAGCTGGACGCCTGGTCATTCAAACCCGAGGGCAGTCAATGAATACTAGACCCGTACCTCACCGACGGTTAGCGATGGCTCAACGTCAGGACGAGGCGCAAAAGCAAGTGCCGCATCAACACTTACCACCAGCCAATTCTCAGGAGAGTATTCATGTCCGCAGTCCTTTCACCATCCACACCCGCTATCGATCTCGCCGCAGTCAAGGCGCGCCAGCAGGCCGCCTGGTCCACAGGCAACTACGCCGTCGTCGGCACCACGCTGCAAATCGTCGGCGAGAACCTGTGCGAAGCGCTTGACCTGCACTCCGACGCAACCGTGCTCGATGTTGCCGCAGGCAATGGCAACGCCACGCTCGCCGCCGCACGGCGGTGGTGTGAAGTGACCTCTACTGATTATGTACCTTCGCTGCTCGAAGCGGGACGCAAGCGCGCGCAGGCGGATGGGTACGAGATCCGTTTTCAGGAAGCAGACGCCGAGAACCTGCCGTTTCCTGATGCATCGTTTGATGCGGTCATGTCTTCCTTTGGCGTGATGTTTACGCCGGACCAGGAGAAAGCTGCGGCTGAGCTGGCGCGTGTGTGCAAGCCCGGGGGCAAGATCGGCTTGGCGAACTGGACGCCGGACAGCTTCATTGGCCAAGTGTTCAAGACCATCGGCAAGTACATTCCGCCGGCACCAGGAGTCAAATCACCGGCGCTGTGGGGGACGAAGGAAAGGCTGCAAGAACTGTTTGGAAGCAGTGCGCAGGAGATTCAGGCGACTACGCGGCAATTCACGTTCCGTTACCGTTCGCCGGAGCATTTCCTTGACGTGTTCCGCACCTACTACGGGCCAATGAACAAGGCGTTTGGTGCGCTTGATGAGGAGAAGCAGGACGCTTTCGCCCGGGAGCTGCTTTCGCTCATGGAGAGTCGCAACCGTTCCGGAGATGAAACGCTGGTGCTGCCGAGTGAGTATCTTGAAGTTGTGATCAGGCGTAAGAACGGGTAACGAGGGAAATTGAAGATGTGAATCAGGGTCAGGAAAGAAGTGCATGTGTTCGTGCAAGACCTGACCCCCTTTGTATGACCCCCTTTGTTGTCTACGCTGCTGGTTGGCGGGGCGCCGCCTACGCTTGCTACGCAGCCTACTCCTGGATCTGCCGTTTTTCTTTTTTCCAGCCAAGGTCGAGGAAAAACCGCGTGATCCAGTTCGGATTTGTCACCTTAGCGCGCGCCATAATGGTATGCAGGTGATCGACAAAAACGGCGGAGTCGGCAAAGTAGTTCGGGTACGCTTCCTGCAACCCGCTCACGGAATCGGTCGACACCAGCGCTACGACCAGTTCTGGAGCTTTCAAGCTGGCACGCTCGCGCTGTAAGTATGAGTCGACCGCCGCTTCATGGGCCGCGATCGGGAAAAAGGTGCCGCCAACGGTCTTTTTCTTCGTGTTGATCTCAAGAAGGTAATAGCCTTCTACACCCTTCACACCTTTCTCTTCGAGGATTCGAAGGGAGCTGCTAAACATCGCAAACCGGTTAATGACGTTAAGCCGATTAGCTAACCGCAGGACTTCCGTGCACACTTCCGTATGGCGTTCGGTCTCGGTGTTTTCCCTGTCGAGTGCGGCCAACGCTTCTCCTGCCAGACAAAAGAATTCTTGCCAATCCGGCTTGCCGAGGTTTGCCTTCAAATGCTGGCGAGTAAAGAGGTCGATGATCTCTACAGCCGTGGCCCAGGCATGTTGGATGGCGGTGCGTACCTGAATCTCGATGTGATACTTGCTCCCCGGCTCTTTGCCGGGAAACTTCCCGATCAAGTGGACCCCGCGGTATCCGTCCTCCTTGGGATTTTTGATGTAGTCCTTGATCCTGTATGCTCGGCGTCGCTGAAGTGCACGTCGCACTTGATGGACATGCTTGGTACTCCGAACGATCACGCGACAGCCTCCGATGTCCTGCATGTTCTGCAGGTCCATTTTCGGATACCGCTGGAGCTTCGAGATGATCGACGGCGCGCGCTTTAAGCGCTTCGCCACTATTGGTGCCCTGCGCATTCCGGCGACCGCTTCTTCCACCTCACGTACAGCCGCGTCCAACGGGGCAAGATGGCAGGCGCGCCAGTAGGAAAGCGCTTTTAGCGCCTCTAGGTGTCGTTCCGGATCTGTGGCGACGATGTTGTCGATGAGGAGTGTTTCGCCGGCGCGTTTAACCGCACTCTTCGAGTACGCGGGGGCCGGTATCATTGGTTGGATTACAGCGTTCAATGCAGTGCAAAGCCTCTCGGAATCCCGTTCTCGCTGCAGCTTCCCTGTTTCGACGACCCCGCGCATGAACATTTCTTTCATTACATAGTCGAAAGCGCGATGTTAGGTAGTCCTAGAATCAAGCGATTACTTTGGTAAGAATTCTCATATGTCTGAGTTGGAACAAGCAAGGAGTTTTCCATGCCGACAATCAAGTTGCCGAGTTCGCTAGTGAAACCATCGTCTGAACTGTGAGCGTGAATGTGAGCTATCAACCCATCAAAGTAAAAACGATAAACGAGCATTTTCCGATCTGGCATATCGGGTGCTGGGCTTCGAATAGCTTTTAACTCACAAATCGGAGCATGATTATGAATGATACCGATTGTGGAGAGCTGAGTTAACTGAACCGGATAGAAGGAAACCGGTTCTACGATTCTATTGCAAATCATTAACCGCAGTCTCTCAAGGTCTTCCTGCGGTAGCCGCACATCCGAGAATTCCGGTAGATTAGTTGCTGCAGCCCGCCAGAGCAGAGTAAGGAAAAAGAGTCGTAATTTTTTCGAGTCGATACCGTCAAGCTTACGAATTCCCCACGGGGTTTCCTTAATAGGACGATGATGTGACCCTAGGGATCGATCTTTTCCCCAACTGCTCCAAATAAGCCTATGCTTACGCAGCTCATTAATTGCCCATGTATCGAACTCCGCAAGGATATCTTCCCCTGCCCGAGTAACTAGCTCGGTGTCATACCAACTATTCCATCGCTTTATCGGTGGCCCATCGGCTCTAAGTTGAAAAAATGGGACGCCTTTTTGGGCTGGTTTAGTCAGCGCTTTGGGAATGAGATGTGACTCTACAAATGTGCCGCTGCCCTGTGTAAGTTTGCAGATGCCTATCCGATTCTTCTCGACGAGCTTCTGTTTCTTTTTCATGTCTTATGTTGTTGGAATGGTATGCATGGTCATATTTCATTCAACATAGTCAAATAGACGTTCGTGCGGCCGGCGTGTTGTGTCCCCATTAGCAGTGCCAAGAGCATGTTAGTAAAGTTCAGTTAATGATCTTTCCTGCGTCCTGGGTTGCTTCTTTTTGCCGATGGCTGGCAGCGAACTCGGCAGGCGTCTGGTAGTTCAATGCGCTGTGAGGTCGGTGTTCATTGTAATCCCGCCGCCGTGCAGCAATCCGAATGCGCGCTTCAGCCAAGCTCGTGAACCAGTGATCGTTAAGGCATTCATCCCTGAATCGACCGTTAAAGCTTTCGATAAACGCATTCTGTGTCGGCTTTCCCGGCTCAATCAATTTCAGTTGCACTCCGTTCTGGTACGCCCATTGATCCAGTGCCTTTCCAGTGAATTCCGGTCCCTGGTCGGTTCGGATTGCCGCTGGCAATCCGCGAAATTGTGCCGCTCGCTGTAGCACTCTGACGACGTACTGGCCCGATATTCCATGGTCGGCGACCAGATCAACCGGCTCCTTGGTGAAATCATCCACGATGGCCAACACCTTGATACGCCTGCCGTTCGATAGTGCGTCACTGACGAAGTCCATCGACCACACCTAGTTGGGTTTGCATGGCAATGCCAGCTGCTCTCGTTCCACTGCAACGCCATGCCTCTTGCGGCGACGCTTCACTGCCAGACCCGCATCCTCGTAAAGACGAAATATCCGCTTGTGATTGGCATCGACACCTTCACGCCTGAGCAGCGCATGAAGCCGGCGATAGCCAAACCGACGCCGTTCGCCCGCCAACTCCACCATGCGGGCTTGCAGTTGCTCGTTCTCCGGTTGTGCTCTTGATTGGTAATGCAGCACGGTGCGTGACAGTCCCACAAGCAGGCAGGCCCGGCGCTCGGAGATCTCTGTCTTCTCCTTCATGACCGCGACTGCCTCACGCTTGGCCTGTGGTGTCAGTACTTTCGTCCTAGTGCTGCCTTCAGTGCCTGGGCGTCAAGAATTGATTCGGCTAGCAGCTTTTTGAGCTGTGCATTCTCGGCTTCCAAATCCCGTAACCGCCTTGCATCGGGAACCGCCATCCCGCCGAACTTGGCTCGCCAGTTGTAGAACGACGCATCGCCGAACCCGTGTTGCCGGCACAGTTCCTTCAATGGCACTCCCGCCTCTGCCTGCTTCAAAAAACCGATGATCTGCTCGTCGGTAAATCGCTTCTTCACGTTCGTTCTCCCTGTTGAAAACGAACTTTACTAGATCCCCGTGGCACTGTTTATTGGGGGCATATCAGGCGATATCAGTTCGTCGAAAATTCGATATCCGCCGCAAGAAGTAGGGGACGCCTTTGGCACTGATTCGAACAACTGCCCTCTTTCTATTCGGCGGAAGACGCTTCGCTTTTACACTCTACACGTGCTGTTCTTGCTTCTTGCCAGTACCAATTATCCTTGTGGATCGCTATGTACCCGAAATATGGAATCTGCTAACCGGGTTCCGGTTGATACGAGCTTAGAAAGGACTCGTAGTTGCTCTTTACACGCCCGAGACTGTGAAGGGCTCGGATAATTAATTGTATGGTCAATCTCTCCCCAAATTTCTTCAAAGAGCGTACGCACTTGTATCTCGCAGCACACGATTGAATCGGGTTTCGGTTTGATCAGATAGTGAATGCTTGTGTAGTGCGACTCTTTGAGTTTTACTTCGAGTCCTAATTTTTCGAAGAACTCTCGTGCTTCCGGATCCCAAGAGTATGCTTTGGGAGTTTCAGCTAAATACCAGTCGCCTTCTCTTATTTTTCTATCGATAAATTCATGAATCTTCGGAAATTGGTCTTGATATAAATGAAGGACACGTACGCCACTTAGGTCAGTTATCCTAGAAAAGAAATTGTCGGTTGTTATGGGTTCTGCGTCCGGATCACTAAGCTTTCGAGCAATCTTTTCGGCGAGGTGATCGGGGTCTTTTAAGCGAGCCTTTATTGAATGAATCGTCGGATTCGTTGTGGTATTGAGCGAGGGTTCCAAAACAAAACAATCAACGATCACGTTCTTGAACTGTTTAAATAGATGTATTTGCTTTCGATACATCTCAATCAGGTCGGAGAAATCATTATGCATGTCGTTAAAGCAAATTTACTCGTTCAAGAAGATCGGTCGCAAAGCTATGGTACGAATCCTTTGTTGCCTCATATTTTCCTCTAGATCCCGCCAATGTATTCACATGGTCTGCATCGAGTGCCGGCAAACTCGGTACCTTCCACATAGGCTGATGATAGTGTTGGGCAAGGCTAGGAAATGTGTTGTGTGTATACATAATCGAAGCATCACCTATAGGCCGATCAAGGGTCTCATCGTCAAGATGATTTCGCAGTTCTGGCTTTATAAAGTCTTTAATAGCTGACGGGAGCTTTTCTGCATAATGGAGATGCGCCTTTGCAAGATTCCACTTTAGATTAGGGTTCTTGTAGGGCTTAGCGTTATAGATCGTGTATCCAAGGAAGCTAACGAACCTCTGCGGAAATGATCTACGCTTATCTTCACTTATTAATTGGTATAAGACATCGAATTCGGCTTTCCATGCCGATAGCGCGCGACCGATATTTCTTATTCCATATAGCGAGAATAGGTCCGGGAGCGCTGGGACAAAAAAGCCGTCTACAGTTGAAATGATTACTTTGTTTAGCGCTCCAAGGCTCGGTGACGTATCGACTACGACGAAGTCGTAATTGTTTATCTTAGTGTATTGTTCAGCCAATGCTCTAATTCGAGTGAGTGTGCGTATTGCAAGCGGATCACCGCGATAGGCATCAGGCCATCGCGCCGATACCTTTTCTTCAAACATATGAAGTGACAGGCGGCCTGGAACAATATCAAGTGAGCCGGTAATTTTGTATGGTGGCGGAAGAATTTCTAGCTCGCCTGTACCTTCTTCGGTCGACTTAAGAATGAAATGTAAGCTTCGCGGGTCACTTAACAGCGCTCTCATTTCGTCGAGCGTTTTTCCTTTCCTAGTTGCGTCTATTCCTTCGTCGATAAAAGGATTTTCTATCTCCCAAATATCGTGGATTGACGACTCTGGAATGGAATAGATTGTTAGATTGCATTGGGGATCAGCATCGATCATAAGGACGCGAAATCCCATTTCTGACAACGCGTGGGAAAGGTGATATGTAAGGGTCGTTTTTCCGACGCCGCCTTTGTTATTAAAGACCGACAGAATTTTCATCTTCGTAAGTTTTTATGATTAGGGTGATTTGTTTCCCTCAACTATCACGGTCGTTCGAAGTAGCTAAGGCTACCATTAGTTGAGAGAAGGGCTATCCCATGTTATAGATAGTCGAATTGTTAACGGTTGCAAAAAAAGCCCGCGTCAGCGGGCTTTTCGGCGATTCGTGTAAAGAATCACTTCCCCCAACTATCCTTCAAAGTAACCACCCGATTAAACACAGGCCTTGTCGCCGAGTGATCTATGCGGTCAGCCACAAAATACCCATGCCGCTCAAACTGAAACTTCTCATCCGGCATAGCATGCCGTAACCCCTGCTCCAGATAAGCCGTAATCACTTCCTTCGCATTCGGATTCAACGCCAGCTTGAAATCCTTCCCACCCGCATCCGGACTCGGGTCGGTGAACAGCCGGTCATACAAACGCACTTCCGCTTCCAGCGAATGCGGCACGCTGACCCAGTGGATGGTGCCCTTGACCTTGTAGTTGTTGGCGCCTTCGGTGCCGCTCTTGGAGTCAGCAAAGTAGTTGCAGTGCACCGCAATCACCTTGCCGTTTTCATCCTTGTCGCAGCCGGTGCATTCGACCACGTAGCCGTACTTCAGCCGCACCTTGTTGCCGGGGAAGAGGCGGAAGTAGCCTTTGCTCGGGACTTCCATGAAGTCTTCTTCTTCGATCCACACTTCCCTGGTGATCGGGAATTTGCGCTGCCCGCGTTCCGGATGATGCGGGTGAACCGGGGCGCTGCATTCGTCGGCGAGGTTTTCCGGGAAGTTGTCGATGATGAGCTTCAGCGGCTTCAGCACGGCGATGGCACGCGCAGCCTTGGGATCGAGGTCGTCGCGCAGCGCGCCTTCCAGCGTGCTCATGTCGATCCAGCTGTCGGCCTTGGCGACACCGGCGCGTTCGCAGAACAACTGGATCGCTTCCGGCGTGTAGCCGCGGCGGCGGATGCCGACGATGGTGGGCATGCGCGGGTCGTCCCAGCCGTCGACGATCTTTTCTTCGACCAGTTGCAGCAGCTTGCGCTTGCTGGTGATCGCGTAGGTAAGGTTCAGGCGCGCGAATTCGGTTTGTTCCGGCAGCGGGCGCTTGAAGAAGCCGCCGTCGGCCAGGTGTTCCAGCACCCAGTTGTAGAAGGGGCGGTGGTCCTGGAATTCGAGCGTGCAGAAGCTGTGGGTGATGTATTCGATCGCGTCTTCGATGGGGTGCGCGAAGTCGTACATCGGGTACACGCACCACTTGTCGCCGGTGCGATGGTGGTGCGCGTGGCGGATGCGATAGATGGCCGGGTCGCGCATGTTCATGTTGGGCGAGGCCATGTCGATCTTGGCGCGGACGATGTGCTGGCCGTCCTTGAATTCGCCGAGCTTCATGCGGCGGAACAGGTCGAGCGATTCGGCGGCCGGGCGGTCGCGGTAGGGCGAGTTCTTGCCGGGCTCGGTGAAGTTGCCGCGGTTCTTCGCCATTTCTTCGGCGCTCTGGCTGTCGACGTAGGCGTGGCCGGCGCTGATGAGGTACTCGGCCATCATGTACATCTGGTCGAAGTAGTCGCTGGCGAAGTAGAGGTGGTCGCCGGCGCTGTCCTTCCAGTCGAAGCCGAGCCATTTGACGGCGTCGAGGATGCTGTCGACGTATTCCTGTTCTTCCTTGGTCGGGTTGGTGTCGTCGAAGCGCATCGTGCAGCGGCCGCCGAAATCGCGGGCCATGCCGAAGTTCAGGCAGATCGATTTGGCGTGGCCGATGTGCAGGTAGCCGTTGGGCTCGGGCGGAAAACGCGTGACGACCGTGGGCAGCGGGTTGCCGTTGGGATCGGTGCGGTTGGCGTACTTGCCGGAGGCGAGGTCGGATTCGATCAGGCCGCGCAGGAAGTTGGACGGCGCGGCGTTTTCGGTTGCTGCTGCGTTTTTGGAATCGTTGCTCATGAAATCGGGAGAATTGCTCTGTAAATGAAGGTTTAACCGGCCATTTTACCGTAGCGGGGGAGGGGCCGGGCTTCCGTCGTTCGCCGCGCAACACCCGATTCGGCCATTTGAGGAGGGTCAACAGCGTGCACCCACTTAGCGCCAAACTGAAGACAGAACCCGCGCCGACGGGTGAGACGGCAGGCCTTTAGCGTCCTGTCGCACTTTTGCCTGAGCGCGCGACTGCCCGATGCCGCAGATGCAGGGAGCATCCTTTTTCTGGAGCCAGTACGAATGTCAAGAATTGGAATTGCAGCGGCGGCCATTGCCGCAATGCTGCTGGCAGCCTGTGGCGGCGGTTCGGCGGACTTTGAATCGAATGGCACGCCGACGTCCCAGTTGCGGCCGACGGTGTGGACCTCGGAGGGCCGTTCGTTCAACAGTTGCAGCCTGAGTCCCGCGTGTTCGGGCAATCCGTACGCGCCGTTCTTTGCTTCGTCGACCGTGGCGCCGCCCAACGGGGCGACGATCAGCGGGATCGTGCGGCTGGAGGTGCGCGGCAACGAGATGGCGAATGTCGAACTGTTGCCGGGCAGTGGTTATCTGCCGCGCTACGGGGTCTTCAGGATTACCGGCGACCGGACTGTGGCGTGGATGGACCTGGATACGACGCGCCTGCCGAACGGGCCGGTGAGCATGCGGGTGAGTGCCTTCAATGTTCCCGCCGGACAGCCGGGGGCCGAGATCGTGGCGATGCAGACGCGGACCTGGAACATTAATAATGCGGCGCCGCCGGCTGGCGGATTTACGGCGGCGGTGGTGCAGGCGCCTGCGG
This sequence comes from Noviherbaspirillum sp. ST9, assembly GCF_048799745.1. Classification (NCBI taxonomy): domain Bacteria; kingdom Pseudomonadati; phylum Pseudomonadota; class Betaproteobacteria; order Burkholderiales; family Oxalobacteraceae; genus Noviherbaspirillum; species Noviherbaspirillum sp. ST9. Next base: position 48,520 of record NZ_JBLWFR010000009.1, read on the forward strand.
ACGGCGCCGTGGTCAGCGGTGTTACCCGTCTCGAACTGAGGGGCAGCGGGATTGCCAGTGCGGAATTGCTGCCGGCGACCGGTTACACGCCGCGCCTGGCGATGTTCAATGTGTCGGCGGACAGGACGATGGCGTGGGTGGACCTGGATACGCGGACGCTGCAGGATGGCGTGCGCGACCTGCGGATCAGCGCGTTCAACGTGACGGAGGGACAGGCGGGGGCGGTGGAGATCATTGCCATGCCGGCGCGGCGCTGGACGGTGAGCAACGGGACGGGGACGTTCCTCGCGTCGGTAACGATGGCGCCGGTGCATGGAGAGATCGTCAGCGGGCGTGTGCGGCTGGAAGTGCGCGGCAGCGGGATGAAGAATGTGGAGCTGCTTCCGGCGAGCGGCTATACGCCGCGGCTGGGGGTGTTCAACGTCGACTTTAACGGCAGCTTTGCGTGGATGGAGTTCGATACGGCAAGTGTGCCTGGTGGATTGCGGGATGTGCGCATCAGTGCGTTTGACGTGGCGGCGGGGCAGCCGAATGCGCGGGAGATCATTGCGATGCCGGCACGGCAGTGGGACTTGCGATAGGGTAAGCGAGGGAGGCTTGATGCGGGCGGCTGCGGCCGCCCGTTTTCTTGGACATGATGTTACCGATTCTCATGAAAGGAAGACCATGACAGAGAACAGGAAACCCGTTGCCATCGTCGCTGCAGAAGCGCCGCCGCGGACCAAGCCGTCCAATTATCCGGAGCCGTTTGCCTCGATGGTCGCTTCGCGGGTGAAGAGGCCGCTTGGGGACCTGTTCGGGTTGACCAACTTCGGGGTGAATTTGACGGTGCTGCCGCCGGGGGCGATTTCGGCGTTGCGGCATGCACATACAAGGCAGGATGAGTTTGTGTTCATTCTGTCGGGTACACCGACGCTCCACACCGACGAGGGGCGCACGCTGTTGCAGCCGGGGATGTGCGCGGGGTTCAAGGCGGGGACGGGGAATGCGCATCGGCTGGTTAACGAGTCGGATGCGGAGGTGGTGTATCTGGAGATCGGGGATCGGACGGCGGGGGATGAGGCGAGTTATCCGGATGATGATCTTGCGGCGCGGCTGGTGGAGGGGAAGTGGAGGTTTTTACACAAGGATGGAGTGGAGTACGGGTAGGCGATTTTTTCTGGGATGGTCGGATGGGGGCGGTGGAAACGTCGTTCCTTGCAGCCCGAGTGCGGGCGTGGAAATGTTATGCGGCCTTGCTACCTCCCCCCGTCATTCCCGCGGAGGCGGGAATCCATAGTGAGGTTGATGCAACAGACTCCGCATGGATTCCCGCCTTCGCGGGAATGACGGGGGAGGGTGGAATTGATGGAAGCGTAGGTGCCCGCCTTCAGGCAGTGGCGTCATGCCTTGCGCAAAATGACTTCCCAGACCTTCTTCGGCATCTCGTACCGGTCGATCGTCAGTTCAGCGGTGGACACACGCTGCCAGCCATCCGCGAACAAGGTATCCACCTCACTCGCGTCAAAGAATCGCTTGCACCCTCCACGAACATCAAAGAAATGATGCGCGATCTTCCGATGGCCGACCGCCCCGTGATGCACATCCCGCGTCGAATTCAACCGGCACAACATCAGCCCGTCGGGCGCCAGGCAGCGCCGGATCTCGCGCACGATCTCCACCGTCTTGTCCCACGCGAAGTAATGCAGGCACAGGCTGGCAATCACGACGTCGAAACGCTCGTCGGCAAACGGCAGCGGCTCGCGCACGTCGTGGCACACAGCGCGGACTGAAGGGACGGCGCGCGCACATTCTTCCAGTGCCTCGGCCGACAGGTCCGTCGCCGTGATGTCGGCAAATCCCTGCGCTGCCAGCCAGCGCGTATCCAGCCCGTTACCGCACCCGAGTTCAAGGATGGCGGGCGACGGTGAATGCTGTGCCATCAGGCTTTTCCATCTGCCCATCCATTGTTCGTCACGCATCATGCATTCCCATCCGGATCGAAACCGGAACGATACCGCATCGCCGCAAATCCACGTTGCAAAAAAACATCGATCGCGAATACCGCATTCATGGGATGGTTATTCATCAATAGCGATGGGAAACTTTTTCCCACTGTTGCATTCCGGTATGCGTTGCACCCGTCTGGTAGTCATTCCAAAGTCATAAGAACCAGGAGACAAAACGATGCGAACGAACCTGCCTGTGAGCAGTACCGAGTATGAAATGCAGGATGGCCGACCGATCGTCTCGAAGACCGATCTGAAAGGCAAGATCACGTACGTCAATCCCTACTTCATCGAAGTCAGCGGCTACGCCGAGTCGGAGCTGCTCGGCGCACCCCACAACATCGTGCGTCACCCGGACATGCCCGAAGCGGCGTTCCGCGATCTCTGGAAAAGCCTCAAGGACGGCGAGATCTGGAGTGCGCCGGTCAAGAACCGGCGCAAGAATGGCGACTTCTATTGGGTGCTGGCCAATGTCACCCCGATCACCGAAAACGGCCAGGTTGTCGGCTACATGTCTGTCCGGACGAAGCCCTCGCGCGAGCAGATAAAACTGGCCGAGGCCGCCTATGCCGAGATGCGCGAAGACAAGCATTCCCGTCTTGAAGTCGCGCGCGGCCGCCTCCAGCGGCGGGGCTTGCCGGCATTGTTGTCCCGGCTGACGGCCATGCCCTTGCAGCTTCGCTGCGCGTTCACGTCCTGCCTGCAAATCCTGCTGATGGCGGCGCTGGCCGTGGCGACCCTCCTGCCGGGAACGTCGGCCCACATGCCGGGCTGGACGCCTTTCGCCATCGGATTCTCCGCGCTGCTCAGCCTGCAACTCTGGATCTATCTGCAGCGCAGCGTCGTTACGCCCATCACGCAGGCGACGAAACTGGCGCAATCCCTGGCCGGAGGCGACCTGACGTCGAAGGCGTCGTTCGACGCGCAGGGCGACATGGGGCGGCTGCTGCAAGCCTTGCAGCAACTGAACGTCAATCTCATCGCGACCATAGGCGACATTCGCGCCAACGTGGAAATCATGGATACGGCCACCGGGGAAATCGCGGCGGGCAACATGGACCTCTCTTCGCGCACCGAGATGCAGGCATCGAGCCTGGAAGAAACGGCGTCCAGCATGGAAGAACTGGCGGCGACCGTCACGCAGAATGCCACGAGCGCGAAGGAAGCCAGCACGCTGGCGGGTTCGGCGTCGTCGATTGCGACCGAGGCAGGAAAGGCGGTCGCCCAGGTCGGCGACACGATGGAAGCGATTTCCCGGTCGGCGAAAATGGTCGCGGAAATCACCGGCCTGATCGACGGCATTGCGTTCCAGACCAACATACTGGCGCTCAATGCCGCCGTGGAAGCCGCGCGCGCAGGTGAATCGGGACGCGGCTTCGCCGTGGTGGCTGCGGAAGTCCGGCACCTTGCGCAACGCTCCGCTGAAGCCGCCAAGGACATCAAGAACCTGATCCATGATTCCGTGGAAAAGGTGGATGCCGGCAACCACATGGTGGTCAACGCCAAGCGCACCGTGGACCAGGTCGTGGACGCCGTGGCGCGCGTGAACGCCATCGTCGGCGAAATCGCCATGGCCGGGCAGGAACAATCCGCCGGCATCCAGCAGGTCAACGAGGCGGTGTCCCAGATGGACCATGTGACCCAGCAGAATTCCGCCCTGGTGGAGGAAGCGGCCGCGGCGACGGCCAGCCTGAATGAACAGGCGACCCGCTTGAGCCATGCGGTGGCTGTCTTCAATACGTCCGTGAGGCGGCAGCAGCGCGTGTTGCCGACGGCGATCCCTCGGCGGGCGGAGATCGCAGACCATGCCGGCTACCGGCAAGAAGCCATGCGCAGGTCCGCTTGATCGTGGTGCACGCGCAATGACTTCGGTTATTGCGCGTCAACTATCGATACCTTCTATTTGACACGGTATAAATATCGTGTCATTCGACCGTAAGCGCTTGATCTATCTCTACCACTTCTCGCCACGAGCCGATTAAATACCCAGAAAGACGCTCGCTGGCGACGCATGGCCGGCCGGGTCTCCAGGCATTCCGGAAAGTCGTCATTCCCCGCGCGTGGACCGCGTACCAGCTCCGCGCAGCAGTCCGGCGTCATTCGGAAAGCCCGAGCGGTGTGCTCGGCTGGGGCGCGTTGCACACCCTTTCAGCTCTAAGAAAAATAACCGAAGGAGCACCGAATGACGATCAGACGCGACGACCTCGTTGCAGCGGCGGCTGCAGGTCTCCTGCAATACCGGCAGGTTGATCCATTGCTGGTCTATCTGCTGCAGCGCGATATCACGGCCAAGCGACAGGCGATGCTGGACCAGGCGCATCCGCGTCAGTACAAGGGACTCCATACGGTGCTGTCTTTCCTTCTGGCAGTGCTGGCGGTGGTCACGGCCGCGATGTTCGGCGTGCTGTTTTCCAGCCGCACCGCCCATGCCATGGGAAATAGCGCCTGGGCAGTCCTGCTCTTCCTGTACCTTGCCGGGGGAATGGCGCTCGTGGCGTGGTTCCGCAAGCGCGGCTACGGCGCGCGCATTCGCTTGCTGCTCGCGGTGGTGATGGCGTCCGTGCCGCTGGCCGTGGTCGCACTACAACAGGTTTCCGCATGAGCATGTAAGGATTCGGCATTCCCGGCAGACAAAGCACCATTCTTGCCGAGGAAGCCATGCCATGAGCCGCTTGCTGCCGCTGTCCGCCGTTTCTCTTTCCCTCCTTCTCGCGCCGTGGGGCGCGTTCGCCGAAGCCTGCAGCAAGCAGAGCCCGGCGCACACCGTCGCGCTGCTGGAGCTCTACACCTCGGAAGGCTGCAGCAGCTGCCCGCCGGCCGACCGCTTCATCAGCGGGCTGCGTGCGGCGGGGCTGGACGGCAACCAGGTCGTCCCGCTGGCCCTGCATGTGGATTACTGGGATTACATCGGCTGGAAAGATCCTTTCGCCAACCGCCTCTTTACCGAACGGCAATACTGGCTCTCGGCACAGGCAAAGAGCCGTACCGTCTACACCCCCGAAATCTTTGTCGCCGGACAGGAGTTGCGAAACTGGCGTGCTGCGACGGCGGCGGCGGTCCGTCGCATCAACGAGCGTCCGGCAGAGGCGCAGATTAACGTCTCGGCGGCGCGGCCTTCGGGCGGCAGCCTGCCGGTGGAGGTCAAGGCGAAAGCCGCGCGCGACGCCGCCCTGTACGTGGTGCTCTACGAGAACGGGTTATCGAGCGATGTGAAGGCCGGCGAAAACCGCGACGTGCAACTCAGGCACGACTACGTGGTGCGCGACTGGATCGGTCCTGTTGCGCTGGACGGACAGGGCGGCAAGGCGGCGTTGCCGCGGCCGCTTGCGGTTCCCGCTGGCGCCGTGGCGCGCAATCTCGGCGTGGCTGCCTTTGTCCAGACGCCGCGCGGGGAAGTGCTGCAGGCACTTGCGCTTCCGCTATGTCACGGGTGATTGCTGTTGTTCCCCCGGCACAAAGCGGCGGGGGCGTATCGTGAGTCGGGTAGAATATTTCTTCGCTGAAATCCGAAGCAAGCCCGACCTTCACGGTGCAAAAAAGACATGCGACTCCCGATTACCTTACTGGCCTGCGCCGCGATGCTGTCACAGGCTTCACTGGCGAAAGAACCTGAAAAGCTGCCTGGCAGCCGCGTGCTCGTCACCAAGGCCGAGCCGCAACCTTCCAAGGAGCCGGGCCGACCGCTGACGGACGCGGAGGTGCAGGCCATGGTGAAGGCACGCCTTGACGCGATGCGCAAGGCGAGGGCGGCGCGTGCGGCTGCCGACGCCAAGGCCGCGGAGATCGCGCCCAAGGTGAAGCGCTCCGACCAGTGGAGCTATGAAGGCGAAACCGGTCCGGCCAAGTGGGGCAAGATCAATCCGGCCTGGGCGAAATGCGATTCCGGCAACCGCCAGTCGCCGATCGATATTCGCGATGGCATCCGCGTCGACCTGGAACCCATCGCGTTTGAATACGGCGCCTCCGGTTTCAATGTCCTCAACAACGGCCACACGGTGCAGGTCAATCTTGCGCCGGGCAACCGCTTCACGCTGACCGGCCGCACCTACGAGCTGCAGCAATTCCATTTCCACCGCCCGTCCGAGGAAAAGGTCGACGGCCGGAATTTCGACATGGTCGCCCATCTCGTGCACAAGGACGAGGAGGGGCGACTGGCCGTGATTGCCGTGCTGATCGAGGAGGGCACGCAGCACCCTGGCGTCCAGGCCGTGTGGAACAACCTGCCGCTCGAAAAATTCCAGCCGCTGGCGCCCGTCGTCCAGTTCGATCCCGCCGCGATGCTGCCGGAAAAGCGTGAGTACTACACCTTCATGGGTTCGCTGACGACGCCGCCGTGTGACGAGGGCGTGCTGTGGATCGTGATGAAGGAACCGATCAAGGCATCGAAGCAGCAGCTCGATATTTTTGCCCGGCTGTATCCGATGAATGCGCGCCCGGTGCAGGCGCTGTCGGGGCGATTGATCAAGGAATCGAATTGATCGGGGAGAGTGGAGTAGCGATGTAGTGCAAACGATTTGTGTTTGCGGGCACCTGCATTCAATCTCTGAAATTTCCTTTCCCCGTCATTCCCGCGAAGGCGGGAATGACGGGGGAAAAGTAACCGACAGCGCACACCCTTCCACCATCCCTTCACATCACCGCTGCGCCGGACTCAACCCCGCGCGCTTGTCCCGCCCCGCCACCACGAGCGAAACCACGTTCGCGCTGCGCGCCGGCAGCGGCTGCGATACAGGCGCTGCGACAGGAACGGGCGCCGCAACCATCGCGTCCTCATTCCCCAACCGGAACACGCTGACCGTATGCGCCAGGTTCTGCGCCAGTTCGCGCAGCGCTTCCGCAGCAGCCGCTTCCTGCTCCACCAGCGACGCGTTCTGCTGCGTCACGTTGTCCATCTGAATAATGGCCTCGTTCACCTGCTCAATGCCGGAGGACTGTTCCCTGCTCGCCGCGGCGATCTCCGCGACGATATCCGAGACACGCCTGATGCTGGTGACGACTTCGTTCATCGTGTCACCCGTTTGATCAACCAGCTTCGTCCCGATCTCGACCTTCTCGACGGAATTGTTGATCAGTTCCTTGATCTCCTTCGCAGCGGCGGCTGACCTTTGCGCGAGACTGCGCACCTCGGAGGCAACCACCGCAAAGCCGCGTCCCTGTTCGCCCGCGCGCGCCGCTTCCACCGCCGCATTAAGCGCAAGGATGTTGGTCTGGAAGGCGATGCCGTCGATCACGCTGATGATGTCGACGATCTTGCGCGAGGAATCGTTGATCGAGTTCATCGTATCCACGACGTGCTGCACCATCTCACCGCCCTTGCTCGCCACGGCCGATGCCGACAGGGCAAGCTGGTTGGCCTGGCGGGCGTTGTCGGCGTTCTGCCTGACGGTGCTGGTCAGCTCTTCCATGGTCGACGCGGTCTCTTCAAGCGAGCTGGCTTCGTGCTCGGTTCGGGAAGACAGGTCGAGGTTGCCGCTGGCGATCTCGCTGGTCGCGGTGGCGATGGTTTCCGTGCCGTTGCGGACGTCGCTCACGATCTTCGACAGGCCGGTGTTCATGTCCTTGAGCGCCTGCAGCAGCTTGCCGGTTTCGTTGCGGTACCGGACTTCGATGTGCGTGCTCAGGTCGCCGGCCGCGACGCGCTCGGCAATGTCGATGGCTTCATGCAGCGGGTTGCTGATCGAGCGGATGATCTTCAAGCCGAGCAACCATCCGATGAAGACAAGTGCCAGGATCGCGCCGATAAGTGCGTAGCTGGTCCGGGCAAGTTTCGACTCGCGCGTGGTAAGTATTTCTTCCAGCTGCTTCAGGGCGGCTTCCTGGAATTGCACCTGCTCGCTGATTGCCGCCGTCACATTGTTGAAGTAGTCGGGAGCGTTGTAGGTGAGCTGTTCGGGCCGCACGATTTCTTCGCGGGCGAGGCGCAGCAAGTCGTCTCCCTTCGACATGGCGGCTTGCAGCGCGCCGGCGAGACGCGCATTGACGGCGGGATTGTACGCGGCCGCCTTGTCCACCGCGCTGCGGACTTCCGTGATGCGGCCGTTGGCCTTTTCGATCAGCGCCACGATGGAGGCGCGATCTTCAAGTGAGGCGGTCTTTGCGGTGAGGATGCCGGAGCCCCTTGCGCGCAGACGGCCGAGTGTCTCGATCAGGTCCGGCGATTGCGTCAGGGCGGCCTCGATGAGGTAGTAGCTGTCCGCCTCCGGATCGAGGCTGAGTCCGAAATGATCGATCATCAGCTCGCTCACCTTGAGCATCTGTTCCACCAGCGCAGTGTGCGCGGCAAAACTTTCAGGCGCCTTGAGCTGCCGGTCGGCGACCTTCGCGGGGAGGACGGCCCAGCGGTCCTTCGCCTCTTTCCATTTGGCCTCGATCACGTGATTGGCGACCTGGGAAACGGCGGCATTGGCGGCGGAGATGGCCTTGTCGACCTCGGACTGCTTGGCCGCGCGCTGCGCCTGCGCCGCATCGTTGCCGGAGAGGACCATGGCCGACATGCCGCGGTGCTGTTGCACGAGCAGCACCACGCCCATCACCGATCGCACCGGTCCAAGGCCGCGCACTTCCGCCTCCGAGGCGAGGATGGCCTTGCGTGCTTCGCTGATGTACATGCCGAGCGGAAGGGAAACGAGGGTGGCTGCGATTGCGCCGAGCAGGGCGAATTTTTGCCAGAGGGCGAGTCGGTTGAGTAGCGAGGACATACACACTCCTATATAGGCGACAGGAGGTGCGGCGACGCGCCATGATGCAGTGCGTCGCGGCACTGCCTGTTCTTGTTATAGGCGTGCTGTTGTAGGTGGGCAATACCTTAAATGTGGGATGTTGTGAAGTGCTTGATCCAGATTAGATTTCCGGCGCCTCGGAAGCGAGGGCGGACTTACATCTGCTTGAACAGGTGCGCAAAAACCCGGCTTACGGCAAGGCTCTCGGCCCGTCCGCGCAGCTTGAGCGACAGCTTGCCGCTTTCGTCGCGGACTGCGGCATGGATGCAATTGACGTTGACCACGGTACCGCGGTGCACCTGCCAGAAGGCATTCGGATCGAGCTGGGGCATCAGCTCCTTGAGGCTGGTGCGGATCAGGGATTCGCTATCGGCGGTGACGACGTTGACGTACTTGTCGGTGGCCTCGAAATACACGACGTCGGACACCGGGATCATGCGGACCTGGTTGCCGACGGCGGCGCGGATGACGCTCAAGCGCTCGCTCACCGCCGGAACGTGCGGCACGAGGGAACGGAGCTGGCCGACGATGCGTTCCAGCTCGGCGTTGCGCTCGGTGTGCTGCGCAAGCCGGCCCTTCAGGCGTTCGACGGTCTTGGCCAGGCGCGCTTCAGTCACGGGTTTGAGCACATAGTCGGCAGCGGCCTGTTCAAAGGCCTGCAGTGCGTACTCGTCATAGGCGGTGACGAAGACCACGAGCGGGAAGGGCACATCCTCCGGCCAGTCCTCGGCCAGCTCCTGCGCGGCCTCGAGCCCGGTCTTGCCGGGCATCTTGATGTCGAGGAACAGCACGTCGGGCCGCTGCGCCAATGCCTCGGTTACGGCGGCGATGCCGTTCTCCACCACGCCGCCGACCTGCAGGTCGGGCCAGAGGCGCTGCAGCGTCTGCAGCAGGGTATGCGCAAGGATCGGTTCGTCTTCGGCAATGAGGGCGCGGATCATGTTCATAGCGAAATCGTGAGTTGGGCGATGACGCCTTCCGGCGTATTCGGGTTCAGGGAAAATTCTGCGCGTGTGCCGTACAGTGCGCGCAGGCGTTCGCGGACATTGTCGACACCGATGCCGGTGCCGTCGCTTTCGGGCGCACCATCGAGGCCGAGGCCGGTGTCGCACACGGTCAGCTTCAGCCGGCCGTCCTCGCGCTCGGCGCGTACGGTGATCAGGCCGCCTTCGACCTTCGGTTCGAGGCCGTGCTTGATCGCGTTCTCCACCAGCGGTTGCAGCAGCATCGGCGGGATCGCCAGCGGCCGCAGCGCCTCCGGTAGTTCCAGCTTGTACGACAGGCGCGCGCCCATGCGCACTTTCATCAGCCCGAGATAGGCGTCGAGCAGCGTGAACTCCTGTGCCAGCGTGGTTTTCTCCGCACGCGACGCGGACAGCGTGGCGCGCAAGTACTGGATCAGCTGGTCGAGCATGTGCTGCGCCCGGAGCGGATCGATGGCGATGAGTCCTTGCAGGTTGGCGAGCGTGTTGAACAGCATGTGCGGCTCGATCTGCGCCTGCAGCATCTGGAGCTGTGCCTGCAATGCCTGCTTTTCGATGGAGGCGGCGCGCGCCTTTTCGGCCTCGGCTTCGGCGCGCAGGTATTCGATGTGTTCACGGCTCCAGAAGAACCAGATGATGAACATCGAGCACACACCGCCGCCGATCAGCATGGCCGTCGTATTCCCTGAACGCATGGCCGAGAGCGCCTCGCGCGGAATACCGAGCGTCAAGGCCGCCAGCGCCTTGCCCATGAACTGGGCGGCCGGCAGCGATACGATGATCAGCGCGATGAACTTCCATTTCGGCGGCTTGAGCTCGCCCCACATGATCAGGCGGCCGCCGTCGATGAAGGAGGTCGCCAGTGTGCCGATGCAGATCGAAAAAATGAGGTTGACGAAGAAGCTGCCGTGGCCGCGCACGACATACGTGATGAGCACGGCGATGATCAGGTTGAAGACCTGCGTGATCGCGATATCGATCGCAAACCGGCGCAGGCGGGAGTAACGGGGTGCGTTGGCCGCGGAGGTGATCATTCTTTCTTCTGCTTGTTCAATTCGTTTTCGATCATGCGTTCCTTCCACGCGGAACCGGGCGCGCGCAGGAAGACGGCGAGGCCGTGAAATAGTAACCCGATTCCCCATCCCATTACCGGCCAGAAGGCCCACATCTTCGCCGGCACCGCCAGCAGGTTGAACAGGACCAAGCCGGTATTGACCGCGAGGTACACGGCGAGATGAATGTAAAAGCCGATCTTGCGCTCGACATGGCGGCGGGCGTCGCGGTAGGCGGGGGTGCGTTCCATGATGGTTTCCTTTCTTAAACGAGACCGACGGTGGACCAGACGAGGTGACCGAGGCGGCGTCCCGGCAGCAGGGCGAATACGCCGGCGATGGCCAGTCCGGCGTAGGCGGACATCATGCCCTTGCGATGCGCTTTCACGTTGCCGCGGATGATGGCGTAGATCGAGGCGGCCAGGGCGGCCAGGGTCCAGATCGACAGCAGGTGAATCCAGGAGAAGGAACCATTGGACCGGATGCCGAAGGACACCAGCGCGGTCGCCGCCATCAGCACGACCCAGATGCGGCCGAACAGCTTGTGGGTAGGCGTGCCCTTGCGCAAGCTCAGCGTGATGGCGCCGAAAACGAGCGCGCCGGCCGCGGCGGCGATATGGGCGACGATGACGGGGGTGAATTCCATGACTGCCTCCTGTTTTGCCTGTTTCGATGGAGGCATTATTCGCCGGGCGGCGTCAAAGGCATATCGGATTGCGACGAACTGCGCCAAACAGGAGTAAAGCGCGGATTCCCGGCAGCGAACGGCGTCAGAATCCGACCGCTTGCCCGTCGCGGCGATGGTCGCTGGCGGCGATGTAGCCGTCTTCCGTTTTCCAGATGAACTGCCCGGCGCCGAAATCCCGGGTGCTGTCGGTCTTCGTATTGACCTCGTGGCCGCGTGCGGCAAGGTTTTCGGCTACCTCGGGCGGCGTGGTGCGCTCAAGGTCGACGTGCATGCCGGCATTGACCTTCCAGCGCGGCGCGTCGCAGGCGGCCTGCGGTTGTTGACCGTAAGACAATATGCGCAACAGGGCCTGCAGGTGTCCCTGCGGCTGCATGTGCGCACCCATCACCCCGAAACTCATCTGCGGCTGGCCTTCCTTCGTGACAAAGCCGGGGATGATGGTGTGGAAGGGGCGCTTGCCCGGCGCCACGCAATTGGGATGCTTCGGATCGAGCGAGAAACCGGTGCCCCGGCTATGCATGCTGACCCCGGTTTCCGGCACCACCACGCCGGAGCCGAAGCCGAGGAAGTTGGACTGGATGAAACTGACCATCATCCCGTTTTCATCGGCGGCGGTCAGGTAGACCGTGCCGCCGCGCGGCGGCGTGCCGTGCTTGAAGTCGCCGGCATGGCGCAGGTCGATCCGTTTTGCCCGCTCCGCCAGGTAAGCATCGTCGAGCAGGTCTTCGGCGCTGACTCTTTTCATGTGGCGGCTGTCGGCCACCCAATGGTAGGTGTCCGCGAAGGCCAGCTTCATGGCTTCGATCTGCAGGTGGATGCTGTCGGCGGAATCGACAGGGTAGCGCGTGATGTCGAGTTCGGCGACGATGCCCAGCGCCAGCAGCGCGGCAATGCCCTGGCCATTCGGGGGAATTTCATGGATCGTGTAACCGGCGAAATCCTTCTGGATCGGCGTCACCCATTCCGGCGCGAAGGCACCCAGGTCTTCCAGCGACAGCACGCCGCCGCACTGCTTTGCGTGATGGGCGATCGCCTCGGCGATTTCGCCGCGGTAAAAGGCTTCACCATGCGTTTCGGCAATACGGGTGAGGGTGTGTCCGGCCTCGGCAAAGACGAATTTTTCGCCGACGGCGGGTGCACGGTCGTCGGGCATGAAGGCACGGGCGAAGCCGGGTTGCCGCTTCAGGACAGGAACGGCGGCGGCCCATTTCTTCTGCACGATGGGTGCGACGAGATGGCCGCGCTCGGCCAATTCAATGGCCGGATCGAACAGTTCTGCGAACGGCAAATGGCCGAATTTTTCCGACAGCTCGACCCAGCCCGCCACCATGCCCGGCACCGTCACCGAATCCCATCCATGTCCGGGGATCTTCCCGCCGTGCTTGCTGTTGAAGTAATCCAGGCTCCACCCCTGCGGTGCGGGGCCCGATGCGTTCAGGCCGTGCAACTGCTGCCCATCCCACAGAATCGCAAACGCATCGCCGCCGAGGCCGTTCGACACCGGCTCGACGATGGTGAGCGCGGCGGCGGCGGCAATGGCAGCGTCCACCGCATTGCCGCCCTTGAGCAGCATGCGCAGGCCGGCCTGGGCGGCAAGAGGATGGGACGTGGAGACGACATTGCGGGCAAACAGCGGGGAGCGCGTGGAGGGGTAGGGATTGCTCCAGTTGAAGTCGGCCATGGTGGTATGCCTCAAGGAGATGACCGAATGATTCTACTGACAACCCATGCACCTGTGCGGGGCGTGTCTTGATTATTTGCAAAGGAAAATGTTGTGTCGCGTCATTTCGCTGCCGGAAGGTTGCTCGACGTTATCAATAAATGACGCATGGAAATGAACGAACGCGGTCTGCTACAGTCTCTTTACTGTTGCTTCCCGATTGCATGAGTCCACCCTTGCCCGATTCCATCCGTTCCCTGTTCCGCAGCCTGGCGCCTGCGGTTGATTTCTGTTCGCTGCGCCTCGTTGAGGAAACGAGCGAATACCTGACCGTGCGCCAGGATGTCCTGCAGCCGCTCTCGACCGGCGTCGACCGCGGCGCCATGGTCACCGTTATTCATCGCGGCGGCTGCGGCTATGCCGCCACCAGTGACTTGAGCGCCTCCGGTCTGACCAACGCAATTGCCCGCGCGCGCCGCTGGGCGGAAGCCAGTGCCGGCCGTTCGGTTGTCGATTATTCCCGCATTTCCCTGCCACGCCCCGAAGGCCGCTATGCCACGCCGACGCCGCCTTCATCGCTGCCGTCGCGCAGGGAACTGATCGATCTGCTGATGGCCGAATCGGCGGCATGCCGCATCGACTCCCGTGTGGTCGACTGGCAGGCATCGCTGTGGAGCGTGTCGACGTCGCAGCGCTACCTGACCGCGGACGGCGCCGACGTGGAACAGCAATTCCGCTACCTGGTTCCCAATCTGTCCGTCTCGACGAGCGACGGAAACGATACGCAGACGCGCAGTCTCGGCGGCCAGTACAACGGCTATTGCCGCCAGGGCGGATTCGAGATCCTCGAGCAGGCCGGATTCCACGGCGCGGGCCAGCGTGTGGCCGGGCAGGCACTGGAACTGCTCGCCGCGCCGAACTGCCCGAGCGGTGTCATGGACCTGCTGCTGATGCCGGAGCAGATGATGCTGCAGATCCACGAGTCCATCGGCCATCCGCTGGAGCTGGACCGCATCCTCGGCGACGAACGCAATTTCGCCGGCACCAGCTTCGTTACGCTCGACATGTTCGGCAGCTATCGCTACGGCTCCGAGCTGCTCAACGTCACCTACGATCCGGAGCGGCCAGAGCAGTACGCCAGCTACGGCTGGGACGATGAAGGCAGCAAGGCAGAGCGCGCCTGGCTAATCCGCGACGGCGTTCTTGAACGGCCGCTTGGCGGCACGGTGTCGCAGGCGCGCAGCGGGATGCAGGGCGTCGCCAACGCCCGCGCCTGCAACTGGAACAGGCCGCCGATCGACCGCATGGCCAACCTCAACATCGAGGCGGGCGATTCGACGCTCGACGCAATGATCGGTTCGGTCGAGCGCGGCGTGCTGATGGACACCAACCTGTCGTGGTCCATCGACGACTCGCGCAACAAGTTCCAGTTCGGCTGCGAATTCGGCCGGCTGATCGAGGATGGCGAATTGAAAGGCATCGTGAAGAATCCGAACTACCGAGGCATCTCCGCCACGTTCTGGCGCTCGCTGAAGGCGGTGGGCGACCGCTCCACCTTCAGCGTGATGGGCACGCCGTTCTGCGGCAAGGGCGAACCCTCGCAAGTGATCCGCGTCGGCCACGCCTCGCCGGCCTGCCTGTTCGGCAACGTCGATGTATTCGGAGGGGCATGATGCGTCAGTACTTTCTTGACCTCGCCGCCCGGCTCGACGCGCGCATGCGCGACGGTGACGAGTACCAGTGCTGGCTGGAGGCGGAATCGTCCGACTTCGTGCGCTTCAACCGCAGCGCAATCCGCCAGCCCGGCCATGTGCGCCAGATCTACCTCACGCTCACGCTGTTCGAGGGCCTGCGGCATGCGAGCATGACGATGGCGCTCGGAGGCAGCATCGATGCGGATCGTTTCGTCCTCGACCGCATGGTCGCCGCGTTGCGCAGCCAGGTCCAGGACCTGCCCGAAGACCCGCACTTGCTGCGCGCCACCGAGGTACATTCGACCGAGCACATCGTCCCTTCGCGCCTGCCCGAAAGCGCCGCCATCGTCGACGAGGTACTGGCTGCCGCGCGCGGCCACGACCTGGTCGGCATCCTCGCTGCCGGTCCGGTCTATCGCGGCTATGCCAACTCCTTTGGGCAGCGCAACTGGCACGAGACGGCCAGTTTCAACCTTGACTGGAGTCTCTACCATCAGCGGGACAAGGCGGTGAAGTCCAGCCATGCCGGGTTCGCGTGGGACAGCGCCGCCTTCGAGGTGAAGTTCCGTCACGCGGTGGAACAACTGGCGTTCCTGCAACGCGAACCGGTCAGCATTCCGCCCGGCGCCTATCGTGCCTATCTCACGCCGTCCGCACTGAACGAAATCCTGGGAATGCTGAACTGGGGAGGCGTGTCGGAAAAGTCGCTGCGCACGCGGCAGAGCCCGCTGTGCCGGATGCGAGACGACGGGCTGCAGTTGAACCGTGCCGTCACCTTGTCCGAGCACACCGCCGGCGGATTGGCGCCGGCATTTCAGGCCGATGGTTTCATCAAGCCGGACAGGGTAGTGCTGTTCGACGAAGGGCGGCTGACCGGCAGCCTGGTGTCGCCGCGTACGGCCAAGGAGTACGGTATTGCGACCAATGGCGCCGATGCGGGAGAGAGCATGTCGTCGCTCGAACTGGCGGCCGGCAGCTTGCCACTGGAGCGCGTGTTGGGCGAACTCGATACCGGCATTTTCATCAGCAATCTCTGGTACCTCAACTTTTCGGATCGGATGAACGGCCGGCTGACGGGAATGACGCGTTTCGCGACCTTCTGGGTGGAGGGAGGGGCGATCAAGGCCCCGCTGAATGTCATGCGCTTTGACGATTCGCTGTTCCGGCTGTTGGGGGACAAGTTGATCGGACTGACGCGGGAACGGGAGATGTTGATCGATACGGATACGTACGGGGCGCGGAGTACGGGGAGTGCGTTGTTGCCGGGGGCGCTAGTGGAGGATTTTACGTTCGTGCTGTGAGGCTAGTTTGCGGGAACGGTTCGTTGCGCCAACGCCTACTCTTCCCCGTCGTCCCCGCGAAGGCGGGGATCCATAGGCAGGTCGTCGGGATAGCCTCAGCATGGATCCCCGCCTTCGCGGGGATGACGGGGATACGAGAAGCGTGCAAGAGCGCCCGCACGCAACCTGGGGGCAGTTCAAATAATCCCTTTCTCCCGCAACTCCGCAACCCGCTCCCCACTCTCCCCGAGCAACCCGCACAACACCTCCTCCGTATGCTGCCCCAGCAACGGCGGCGGCAAGTCATACTGCGGCGGCGTCCCCGACATGCGCATCGGACTGCCCACCAGCTTCACGGTACCACCCGTCGGATGCGGCAAATCCATGCGCAGCCCGCGCGCCTGCACCTGCGGATTCTCGAACACCTCATCGAGGTTGTTGATTGGCCCGCACGGCACACCCGCTGCTTCCAGCGCATCGATCCACTGCTGTTTGGTCTTCGTCTTCACCATCTCCGCCAGCAGCGGCACCAGCGTATCGCGATGGCGCACCCGCATCGGATTGGTCGCAAAGCGCTCATCGGCTGCCAGCTCCGGCCGGCCGCCAGCTTCAACGAAACGCCTGTACTGGCCGTCGTTGCCCACGGCGACGATGATGTGCCCGTCGGAAGTGGCAAAGGTCTGGTAAGGAACGATGTTCGGATGCGCGTTTCCCCAGCGCTTCGGCGGATTGCCGCTGGCAAGGAAGTTCGTATTCATGTTGGCCAGCATCGATACCTGCACGTCGAGCAGCGCCATATCGATGTACTGGCCTTCGCCGGTGCGATCGCGATGGGCGAGGGCGGCCATGACCGCAATGGTCGAGTACATGCCGGTCATCAGATCGGAAATCGCCACACCCGCCTTCTGCGGTCCGCCTCCGGGAAGATCGTCTCGCTCCCCGGTGATCGACATGAATCCGCCCATGCCCTGGATGATGAAATCGTAGCCGGCGCGCTGTGCATAGGGACCGGTCTGACCGAAACCCGTGATCGAGCAGTAGATGAGATCGGGCTTTTCCTTCTTCAGCGAGTCGTAATCGAGGCCATACTTCTTCAACTGGCCGACCTTGTAGTTTTCCAGCACCACATCGGATTGCCGCGCCAGCCGCCTAACGATTTCTTGGCCCTCGGGCGTGGCGATGTCGAGCGTGACGGAGCGTTTGCCGCGGTTCGCGGCGAGGTAGTAGGCCGCCTCGCTGGTGTCGCGTCCTTCGGCGTCCTTCAGGTAGGGCGGGCCCCAGTGGCGGGTGTCGTCGCCGGCGCCGGGCCGTTCGATCTTGATGACGTCCGCGCCGAGGTCGGCGAAGTTCTGTGCGCACCACGGGCCGGCGAGGACGCGGGTGAGGTCGAGTACGCGAATATGTCCCAGCGCTTTCTTCAGTGTCGAATCACCCATGTTTCGAATTGTTCCGCAGTCAGTGGTTGTGTGAAGAAGTATCCCTGTGCAATGTCGCAGCCGTGCTCGCGCAGGAATTCCATCTGCTGCGGTGTTTCCACGCCCTCCGCAACCACCATTAAACCCAGCGGCTTGGCCATCGAGATGATGGCTTCCGTGATGGCGCGGTCGTCTTGTTCCCCGGGCAGGCCGTCTACAAAGCTGTTGTCGATTTTAACCTTGCGCACGGGATAGCGCCGGAGGTAGGCCATGCTCGAGTAGCCGGTGCCAAAGTCGTCGATGCTCAAGCCGATGCGCAGGTCGGCAATATGGTCCAGCATCGACGATGCCATCGTGTGGTGCTGCATGACCGTGCTTTCCTTCACTTCCCATTCGAGGAAATGGGAGGGAACGCCGGTGCGCTCCAGCGCATCCTCAAGCTCGGGCACCAGCGACCGGTCCATCAGCTGGCTGGCAGACAGGTTGATGGCCAGTGTGAAATCGTGGAGTCCCTGCATGATCCACTCGTTCAATTGCTCGCAGGCTTCATTCATCACCCAGGCGCTGATGTCGCGGATCAGTCCGGACTCCTCGGCCACCGGCAGGAAGACGGCGGGCAGCAGGAGGCCCTTTTGCGGATGCCGCCAGCGCAGCAGCGCCTCGACGCAGCGCACCTTGCCGGTACGCAGGTCAATCTGCGGCTGATAGTAGTGCACCAGTTCATGCTCGTCGATCGCGCGGCGCAGGTCCGCTTCGAGAACGGAGCGTTGCGACGCGGAGCCCTTGAGCTGCGGCGCAAACATCTGGTATTGGTCCCGTCCTGCGGATTTCGCGTGATACATCGCGATATCCGCTTTCTTCATGAGCGTATCGATGTCCGCGCCGTCGAACGGGTAGAGCGCGATGCCGACGCTGGCCGACACCTGCAGCTCACGCCCCTGGAGGGAAAATGCGCCGCGCATCGTCTCGACGATCTGCTGGGCGATGTCGTCGGCGATGCGCATGTTGCTCAGGTTGCGCGCCAGCAGCATGAATTCGTCCCCGCCCAGCCGTACCAGGACGTCGTCCTTGCGCACGACGTTCTTCAGGCGCAGCGCCGCGGCCTTCAGCAACTCGTCCCCGATTGCATGGCCGAAGGTGTCGTTGACGTTTTTGAAGCCATCGAGGTCGATGAAGAAGGCGGCCAGTGTCCTCGCATCCGCCGTCACTTTCGGGAAAAAATCGGTCGCCTGGTCGAAGAGGTAGTGCCGGTTCGGCAGCCCGGTCAGGCTGTCGTGGTGTGCGAGATGCCGCAACTGCGCATCGTGCCTGACGCGCTCCGCCTGGCTGAACAGGCTGCCGAGCAGCGCCGCCGCATTGTGTCCGAACTCGGCTTCATCCTTGCGCCACCGGCGCGCCCTGCCAAGTACGGTAAAGAGGAGCAGGCCGGAAGGCAGGCTTCCGCGCGGCACGGGAATGGCCATGAAAGCCTTGATTCCGTGAGCGTGGAAGTACTCGCAAGACGTCGCCGTGCGCGGATCCTGGTCGACGTCATCGACGACGAACTGCTGCTCACCATGCACGACTTGCAGCACGAGCGGATGAAAGGACGATGCGAACAGCGGGTCGGGTTCCTCCACGGCGAGGACTTGCCTGACGTCGTCGTACATCGCCATGCAACGCGAGATGGATGGTTCGGGCGAGATTTCCCAGAACGAGCAGCGGTCCACGGCAATCGCCTTTGCGGCGGCCTTCAGGATCACTTTCAGGGCGGAATCGAGGTTGACGTTCGGCTGCTGCGCAAGGCGCAACAGGCGGTTGAGGTAATGCAGCTGCCGCTTTCTATCCGCAGCGATGTCCTGCTGCAATTGCAGCTCGCGGGTGACGTCGCGCGCGGTCACCAGGAGTGCATTCGGATCGTCGGCAAGCTCGAGACGGCAGGCCTCGCCGGCGAAGCGGCGCCACGCGCCATCATGGTGGCGCAGCCGGAACGACACCGGCATCGAGGCGCCCGTTTCACCGCCTGCTGCCTTGTCCAGGGCGGTCAGCAGCTTGTGCCTGTCTTCGCTGTGAACCAGGGCGGACAGCATGCCGCCGCTGCCGCCCGTCATTTCCTCGAATGACCGGTTGGCAAAGCGCAAGGAGGTGTCCGCGGCGCAGACCAGAACGAGGCCGGGGATGTGCCCGACGATCGCCTCGTTCAATGCGCTACCGTCAGTGCCGTCCTCGCTCCGGGATTCCGGCCGCAGGATCCAGATGGTGGAGCGGGAGTCGTGCAGGGCATCGATGCGATTGGCGACGAACTGGAAGCGCAGGATCTTGCCCGATTTGGCGCGAAGCCGTATCGACGACGGGTCGCCTTCCATGGCGGCATTGCCTTCCGCGAAGAGGGATTCCACCGGCTGGCCGACCAATTCGGCCTCGTCGTATCCGAGCCGCTCCGTGAGATGCCGGTTCACGTGCGTGATGACGCCTTCCTGCAGGCAAATCAAGCCGGTATCTGCGCCGCCGAGCAGATCGGAGAACGCATGCCATTCCACCGGAAAGAGAAAGGTGGACGTATCGAACGGGGCGGGAAACGGACTGTCTGCAGGCATATCGGGCAGGGCGGGCAGGCCGAAGCCGCGTCACCTTCTGATGAACGATTGGCATTAGACTGTAATTCCCTGAATATCATTCCAAGAGATCGATCAAGCCATGTGGATTTATCCGAGAGTTCTCGCGCATCGCGGCGGCGGCACGCTCGCGCCGGAAAACACGCTGGCGGGCATCCGTTGCGGCCTGGCGCATGGGTTCCGCGCGGTGGAGTTCGACGTGATGTTGTCGAAGGACAGTATTCCGGTGCTCATGCACGACCCGGAGTTCGGGCGGACGGTACGGGGCGCGGGCAAAGTCGGCGAAACGACGGCGGCAGAACTCGCCCGGCTGGACGCGGGCGGATGGTTCAGCACGGTCTTTGCTGGCGAACCGGTGCCGACGTATGAGGAGGTCGTCCATTTCTGCAGGGAAAACGGAGTCTGGATGAATGTCGAAATCAAGCCGTCGCCTGGCGCCGAGGCGGCGACGGGAAGGGTAGTTGGCGAGGTCACACGGCGGCTGTTCGAAGGCGTCGACGGCGGGTTGCCTCTATTTTCTTCGTTTTCCTTCGAAGCGCTGGAAGAGGCGAAATCCGCGGCGCCCGGCATCCCGCGCGGCTTGCTCGCCGACGTCATTCCTCCCGACTGGCGCGAGCGCCTGCAGGCGCTGGACGCAGTGGCGCTGCACACCAACCACAAGCATCTCCTGCCCGAGCGCGCGCGTGCGGTCAAGCAGGCCGGCTATGGCTTGTTTTGCTATACCGTCAACACACCGGAGCGGGCGCGGGAAATCCTCGACTGGGGCGTGGACGCCTTTTGCACCGATCGCATCGACCTGATCGGGCCGAATTTCGCCGCTGCCTGATTCAGGCGGCCCGCCCGGTACGCAGACTGGCTCCGCAATCCCTTTCCAGCCCCTCATCGCGATGGGCTAATCACGTATAATCAACGGTTTGCAACGCATTTCCCTCACTTCGCCCAACATGAAATCGTCCGAAATCCGCGAAAAATTCCTGAAGTTCTTCGAATCGAAAGGCCACACCATCGTCGCGTCCAGCCCGGTGGTGCCCGGCGACGACCCGACATTGCTGTTCACCAATGCGGGCATGAACCAGTTCAAGGACGTGTTCCTCGGTTTCGACAAGCGGCCGTACTCCCGCGCGACCACTTCGCAGAAGTGCATCCGCGCCGGCGGCAAGCACAACGACCTGGAAAATGTGGGCTACACCGCACGCCACCACACCTTCTTCGAAATGCTGGGCAACTTCAGCTTCGGCGACTATTTCAAGCGCGATGCGATTACCTACGCGTGGGAATTGCTGACCGAAGTCTTCAAGCTGCCGAAGGAAAAGCTGTGGGTAACCGTCTACGCGGAAGACGACGAAGCCTATGAAATCTGGAACAAGACCGTCGGCGTGCCGGCTGAACGCATCGTGCGCATCGGCGACAACAAGGGCGCGCGTTACGCCTCCGACAACTTCTGGATGATGGGCGACACCGGCCCCTGCGGCCCCTGCACCGAGATCTTCTACGATCACGGGCCGGAAATCGCCGGCGGCCCGCCCGGATCGCCCGACGAAGACGGCGACCGCTACATCGAAATCTGGAACAACGTCTTCATGCAGTTTAACCGCGACGAAGAAGGCGTGATGCACAAGCTGCCGAAGCCCAGCGTCGACACCGGCATGGGCCTGGAGCGCATCACGGCGGTGATGCAGCACGTGCACAGCAACTACGAGATCGATACCTTCGTCAACCTGCTGGCTGCCGCCAAGAAGGCGGTCGATGGCGTCGGCGCGGGCGACTGCGACAAGGATTCTCCGTCGCTGAAGGTGATTGCCGACCACATTCGTGCCTGCACCTTCACCGTCGTCGACGGCGTAATCCCAAGCAACGCTGGTCGCGGCTACGTGCTGCGCCGCATCGCCCGTCGCGCAATCCGCCACGGTTACAAGCTGGGTGCGCGCAAACCGTTCTTCCATGCACTGGTCCCGGCGCTGGTTACCGAAATGGGCGACGCCTATCCGGAACTGCGCCAGAACGGTGAACGCGCGATGCAGGTGCTCAAGCAGGAAGAGGAAGCCTTCTTCCGCACCATCGCCAACGGCATGGAAATCCTCGACCGCGCACTGGCGTCCGGCGCCAAGGTGGTCGACGGCGACACCGCATTCAAGCTGCACGACACTTACGGCTTCCCGGTCGACCTGACCGCCGACGTTTGCCGCGAGCGCGGCGTGACGGTGGACGAGACGCGCTTCAACGCGCTGCTCGACGAGCAGCGCCAGCGCGCGCGCGAAGCCGGCAAGTTCAAGATGGCGGCCGGCCTGGAGTATTCCGGGAGCCCCACCACCTTCCACGGCTACGAAAAACTGATCCATGACACCGCGAAGGTCACCGCGATCTACGTCGACGGCACGCCGGTTGAACAGGCGAACTCTGGCGACGACGCCGTGATCGTCCTCGATCACACGCCGTTCTACGCTGAGAGCGGCGGCCAGGTCGGCGACACCGGCGAACTGCGCAATGCCGCAGCCCGCTTCCTCGTCGAGGACACGCTCAAGATCCAGGCCGACGTGTTCGGCCACCATGGCAGCATCGCGGAAGGCACGATCAAGGTCGGTGATGTGGTCAACGCCAAGGTCGACGCCGAGAAGCGCGCCAAGACCGTGCGCAACCACAGCGCGACGCACCTGATGCACAAGGCATTGCGCGAAGTCCTCGGCTCGCACGTCCAGCAGAAGGGCTCGCTGGTCAACGCCGAGCGCACCCGTTTCGATTTTGCCCACAACGGCCCGGTGACGCAGGAACAGATCCGCAAGGTCGAAGCCATCGTCAATGCCGAAATCCTCGCCAACCATCCCACGCAGGCACGTGTGATGCCGATCGACGAAGCACAGAAGGTCGGCGCCATGATGCTCTTCGGCGAGAAGTACGGCGATGAAGTCCGCGTGCTCGACATCGGCTCCAGCCGCGAACTCTGCGGCGGCACGCACGTCCAGCGTACCGGCGACATCGGCCTGTTCAAGATCGTCGCCGAAGGCGGCGTGGCGGCAGGCGTGCGCCGTATCGAGGCGGTGACCGGTGACAACGCGCTGGCCTACCTGCAATCGCTGGAATCCACCGTGAACCAGGTCGCGGGCACGCTCAAGGCAACGCCGGCGGAACTGTCCACGCGGATCGGCAGCGTCCTCGAACAGGTCCGCTCGCTGGAAAAGGAACTGGCCGCAGCCAAGGGCAAGCTGGCTTCCGCCCAGGGCGACGAACTGCTCGCCAAGGCCGTCGACGTCAACGGCATCAAGGTTCTTGCCGCGACCCTGAACGGCGCCGACATCCCGGCCCTGCGCGAAACCATGGACAAGCTGAAGGACAAGCTGAAGACCGCGGCAATCGTGCTGGCCGCCGTGAATGAAGGCAAGGTCAGCCTGATCGCTGGCGTCACGTCCGACGCGACCGCCAAGGTCAAGGCCGGCGAACTGGTCAACTTCGTCGCCCAGCAGGTCGGCGGCAAGGGCGGTGGCCGTCCCGACATGGCGCAAGCCGGCGGCACAGACCCGACCGGCCTGCCCAAGGCGCTCGAAGGCGTCACCGACTGGGTGCGCGAGCGGGCGTAATGACGCCGCGCTATTGTCCCGAGTGCGCCGCGCCGCTCATCGAGCGCGGGGATGCCGCCGAGGCAGGCAAGATTCGCCTGGCCTGCCCCGACGGCCACTGGACGCACTGGGACAATCCCCTTCCGGTCCTCGCGGCCCTCGTTGAAGTCGAGGGCCGCATCCTCCTGGCGCGCAATGCAGCCTGGCCGGAAAAAATGTTTGCACTCATCACCGGTTTCATGGAACGCGGCGAAACGCCGGAGCAGGGCGTCGCCCGCGAGCTCAAGGAAGAAACCAACCTCGATGCCAACCAAATCACCCTGATCGGCGTTTACGAATTCATCCGAAAGAACGAAGTCATCATTGCGTACCATGTGAAAGCATCGGGTGATATCCGTTTATCGGAGGAATTGGTCGATTACCGCTTGATTGCGCCGGAAAAGTTGCGTCCCTGGCGTGCAGGAACGGGCTATGCCATGGCAGACTGGATGCGTGCGCGTGGTCTGCCGGTGGAGTTCATCGACTTGCCGACGCAGTGATCGTTGTCGCCAGTATTTCTCCTGCGAAGTTTTCGTTGCTTGTTGCGCCGCACAAGTCCCTTTCATTTGGGGTAGAATTTCCCATCGATTTTTCGTTACAGAGTAATGAATATGGAATTTCACAAAGAGCTCGACGCTCGCGGCCTCAACTGTCCGCTGCCGATTCTGAAGGCAAAAAAGGCACTGGCCGAGATGACCAGCGGCGAGATCCTCCGTGTACTGGCGACCGATCCCGGTTCCGTGCGCGATTTTCAGGCTTTCGCACGCCAGACCGGCAACGAACTTGTCGGCCAGAGCGAGAATGACAAGGAATTCACCTTCTTCATGAAGCGCAAGTAAGCCTGATCCCCCGCATGTCCCGCTTCCGTCCTTTCCCGTAATCTCCTCCCTTCACCGTCCCCGCAGCTCCCGTATTTACTTGGATCCCGCTTGATTCCGGCGGGCAATATGCATCAGGATTCCTTGGATTTTTGATGCGATTTAGTGCATACTCTCTACCAATTAAAAGAACGGTCGTGCTAAATTTCGTTTCACGGTCAGCTCTCCCCTATAATCACGGTTCGGTTTACGTTAACGTCAATTGTTTCTTTACAAAGGCAAAGCTATGAAAGTCTTGGTACCTGTCAAACGCGTGGTGGACTACAACGTCAAAGTCCGCGTCAAGTCCGACGGCAGCGGTGTCGACATCGCTAACGTCAAGATGTCGATGAACCCGTTCGATGAGATCGCGGTCGAGGAAGCCACCCGCCTGAAGGAAGGCGGCAAGGTGACCGAGATCGTTGCAGTGTCCTGCGGCGTGACCCAGTGCCAGGAAACCCTGCGCACCGCCATGGCCATCGGCGCCGACCGCGGCGTGCTGGTCGAGACCGATGCCGAACTGCAGCCGCTGGCTGTCGCCAAGCTGCTCAAGGCCGTGGTCGACAAGGAACAGCCGCAACTGATCATCCTCGGCAAGCAAGCCATTGACGACGACTGCAACCAGACCGGCCAGATGGTCGCCGCCCTGCTGGGCTGGCCGCAAGCCACCTTCGCCTCCAAGGTCACTATCGAAGGCGACAAGGCTGTCGTGACGCGCGAAGTCGACGGCGGTCTCGAAACCGTTTCCCTGACGCTGCCGGCTGTAGTCACCACCGACCTGCGCCTGAACGAGCCGCGCTACGTCACGCTGCCGAACATCATGAAGGCCAAGAAGAAGCAGCTGGACACTCTCAAGCCGGCTGACCTCGGCGTCGATGTCACCCCGCGCGTGAAGACCCTGAAGGTCGAAGAGCCGCCGAAGCGCTCCGCAGGCATCAAGGTGCCGGACGTCGCGACGCTGGTCTCCAAACTCAAGAACGAAGCAAAAGTCATCTAAACCTATTCAGATCAGGAATCCATCATCATGACCGCACTCGTCATTGCTGAACACGACAATGCTTCGCTGAAGGGAAGCACCCTCAACACCATCACCGCCGCGGCACAAGCCGGCGGCGACGTCCACGTCCTGGTTGCCGGCCACAATGCCGGCGGCGCAGCCGAAGCCGTTTCCAAGATCGCCGGCGTGTCCAAGGTGCTGCTGGCTGACGCCGCGCACTTCGCCGACGGCCTCGCCGAGAACGTCGCCGAGCAAGTCCTGGCCATCGCCGGCAACTACTCGCACATCCTGGCGCCTGCTACCGCCTACGGCAAGAACATCCTGCCGCGCGTTGCCGCCAAGCTGGACGTCGGCCAGGTATCGGAAATCACCAAGGTCGTCTCCGCTGACACCTTCGAGCGCCCGATCTACGCCGGTAACGCGATCGCCACCGTGCAGTCGACCGACAACGTCAAGGTCATCACCGTGCGCACCACCGGCTTCGACGCCGCTCCCGCAGGCGGCAACGCTGCCGTCGAAACCATCAGCGCCGCCGCCGGCCTGGGCAAGTCCGCTTTCGTCTCCCGCGAACTGGCCAAGTCCGACCGTCCGGAACTGACTGCCGCCAAGGTGATCGTTTCCGGTGGCCGCGGCATGGGCTCCGGCGACAACTTCAAGATCCTCGAACCCCTGGCAGACAAGCTGGGCGCAGCCATGGGCGCGTCCCGTGCGGCAGTCGACGCCGGCTTCGTGCCGAACGACTGGCAGGTCGGCCAGACTGGCAAGATCGTCGCGCCGCAGCTGTACATTGCCGTCGGTATTTCCGGCGCGATCCAGCACCTTGCCGGCATGAAGGATTCGAAGACCATCGTCGCCATCAACAAGGATCCGGAAGCACCGATCTTCTCCGTTGCCGACTACGGCATCGTGGGCGACCTGTTCGAAGTGGTGCCGCAGCTGGTTTCCGAGCTCGGCTGATAGAAGAAACGGGGCGGCTGCCATGGTTGCCCCGCGCACAATAATTATTAGATACCGGGCAGGACCTGCCGGGTTTGTCGCGGAACTGACAGGATTTTTTTCCCCGTTCCGTAATAATTCCCGCAGTCCTGCCATTTTTATGTGGAGTCTCAAATGAGCTACGTCGCCCCGTTGAAGGACATGCTGTTCGTGATCAACGAACTCGCTGGCCTGTCCCAAGTGAATGCGTTGCCCGGCTGCGAAGACGCAACGCCGGAAACCGTCGAAGCGGTCCTGGACGAAAACGCGAAGTTCTGCGGCGAAGTCGTCGCACCCCTCAACGTCGCGGGCGACAAGGAGCCGAGCTACTGGCACGACGGCAACAAGGTCACCACGACCAAGGGCTTCAAGGAAGCCTTCAAGGCTTTCGGTGAAGCCGGCTGGCAGGGTGTGCAGCATCCCACCGAATTCGGCGGCCAGGGCCTGCCCAAGCTCGTGGCGACGCCTTGCATCGAAATGCTCAACTCCGCGAACCTGTCGTTCGCGCTGTGCCCGTTGCTGACCGACGGCGCGATCGAAGCGTTGCTGACCGCCGGCTCCGACGCGCTCAAGAACACCTACCTGGAAAACCTCATCTCCGGCAAGTGGACCGGCACGATGAACCTGACCGAGCCGCAGGCCGGTTCCGACCTCGCTCTCGTGCGCTCGCGCGCCGAGCCAGTGGGTGACGGCACCTACAAAATTTTCGGCACCAAGATTTTCATTACCTATGGTGAGCACGACATGGCCGAGAACATCGTCCACCTCGTGCTGGCCCGCACCCCGAACGCGCCCGAAGGCGTGAAGGGCATCTCGCTGTTCGTCGTGCCCAAGTTCCTGGTCAACCAGGATGGTTCCCTCGGCGAGCGCAACGACGTGCATTGCGTCTCCATCGAACACAAGCTCGGCATCAAGGCCAGCCCGACCGCGGTGCTGCAGTTCGGCGACCACGGCGGCGCCATCGGCACGCTGGTCGGCGAAGAAAATCGCGGTCTGGAATACATGTTCATCATGATGAATGCCGCCCGTTTCGCTGTCGGCATGCAGGGTGTGGGCGTTGCAGAACGCGCATACCAGAAGGCAGTCGCCTATGCGCGCGACCGCGTCCAGTCGCGCGACCTCGCCGGTTCTGCCGGCCCCGTCGCGATCATTCATCACCCGGACGTTCGCCGCATGCTCATGTCGATGCGTGCGCACACTGAAGCAGCGCGCGCCATGGCCTATGTCACCGCGGCTGCCTACGATGCCGCGCACCACAGCGCGGACGACGCCGTGCGCAAGACCAATCAGGCGTTCTACGAATACATGGTGCCGATCGTTAAAGGCTGGTCCACCGAAATGTCGATCGACGTCGCCTCCAATGGCGTGCAGGTGCACGGCGGCATGGGCTTCATCGAAGAGACCGGCGCCGCGCAATACTATCGTGATGCCCGCATTCTCCCGATCTACGAAGGCACGACCGCCATCCAGGCCAACGACCTCGTTGGCCGCAAAACGGTGCGCGACGCCGGTGCGACGGCAAAGGCCATCCTGACCCAGGTGCGCCGCACCGAAGAAGAGCTGTCCGCTTCCACGTCGCCTGACCTTGCCGCGATCCGTGCCCAGTTGTCCATCGGTTCGAAAGCGCTCGAAGACGTTGTCAACTTCGTTGTCGGCAACATGAAGTCCGACATCAAGGCTGTCTTCTCCGGCAGCGTCCCCTACCTGAAGCTTGCCGGCGTTGTGCTTGGCGGCTGGCAGATGGCGCGGGCCGCATTGATCGCCGAGCGCAAGCTGCAGGCAGGCGAGGGCGACGCGAAGTTCTACCAGGCGAAGATTGGTACCGCGCGCTTCTTTGCGGACCACATCCTGTCTCAGGCGTCCAGCTACCGTACGTCGATCATCGACGGCAGCGCCGGCGTCATGGCGCTCGCGGAAGACCAGTTCTGACGCAAGGGTCGTTGCAACAACCCGAAAGGCAGTCCGGCGCAGGCCGGACTGCCTTATTTTTTGTCCAGCAGTGAACTCTCAGCACTTTTTTCTATCTGCCGTATACTGATTTGACAACCCTTTGTTTCTGGTCGGGAGGCGATCATGAAACGGTTTCTGGCTACGGCAGGCCTGGTGTTCGGGCTTTGTGCACCATGGTGGAGCAGCGCTTGGGCGATCGACGATATCACGACCGCTGACGCCATCGCGATCCACGAGGTGGTGCAAAACCAGCTTGAGGCATTGTCGAACGACGATGCCGACTCCGCATTCCAGCTTGCCACTCCAGAAAAGCGCATGCTGATCGGCAGTCCGGACAACTTCCTGCGGTTGATCAAGGAAGAGTACAACCCCATCTACCGCTACCAGCGCGTCATTTTCTCCAGGCCGGAAGTCATCAACGGCGATGCCATTCAGATAGTGCGCGTCACGGACGGCAACAGCCGCGTCTGGCTTGCTGTCTTCTGGATGCTTCAAGGGGAGGATAGCAATTGGCGGATTGACGGTTGCCAGCTCCTGGAAACCACCAGCGTCTCCATCTGACTTCGATCTGGATCAACAGTGGCGCCCCTGCGCGCCTTGTGTGTAAACATCCTCACGCTATAACGACATAGTGCAGTGCATCGCTGCACGTTCGTCCATTCACTCCAACGAGGAGGGCAGGATCATGACACGCAAGTACATCGACTGTCGCGAATTCCCAAGCGACATGAACTG
This sequence comes from Noviherbaspirillum sp. ST9, assembly GCF_048799745.1. Lineage (NCBI taxonomy): Bacteria > Pseudomonadati > Pseudomonadota > Betaproteobacteria > Burkholderiales > Oxalobacteraceae > Noviherbaspirillum > Noviherbaspirillum sp. ST9. The sequence continues at coordinate 77,697 of NZ_JBLWFR010000009.1, forward strand.
CACGGTAGCCTTATCGGCCGATTCAGACCAGGAACTCCTGGATGCCGCAGTCCAGCATGCTGTTGCCGTACATCATCATGAAGACACGCCTGAATTACGTCAGCAGATCAAGCAGATGTTCAAGGAAGGCACTCCTCCGATCGAGCGCCCGCTCGCCCACGCTTAACCGTAGGCGCCGCCGGTAAACAGAAGGTCGAATGTGCGGGCGATTGCCGCAATAATGGCGATTGCCCCGCCGCCGAACGTCAACACCAGCAGAACCACGAGGATCCAGCCCGAATCCGATTTCCGGCCGGAGCCCTTGTTATGGATGGCGTCCCATTTTTCATCCGGCGTGAGGCCGATGACCAGTGCTTCTATAAATGCAGGAAAGATGGAAACCGGGAAGAGCAGGGCATGCACCCAGGCCCAGACGTCTTTCTTGCCATACAGATAAAACCTGTGGAAGCCCAAACCGCCGAAAATGGCGGCAAGGAAGGTGGCAAGCGTCTTGTTCTTGTGTGGTGTAGTCATTCCAACCTGCGGGGTGGTGGTTTTGTTAAAATCCGGCTCCTTGCAAGCCGGAAACCGAATGTTTTCGGGGCTGTAGTGTGCATGAGGCGCGCCTGCAGTGCAATTTGACAGCGCTTCTTGTCGCCATCCCATGACTTAACTTGCAGGTAGCCTGAAAAACAGGCTATAATTCCCGGCTTTTTCCGCCTTCGAACAATTTTTGGAAGCACATTATGGTCGTTATTCGTCTTTCCCGCGCCGGCGCCAAGAAGCGCCCGTTCTACAACATCGTTGCTACCGACTCGCGTAACCGCCGTGACGGCCGTTTCATCGAGCGCCTGGGCTTCTACAACCCGGTTGCCGAAGGCAAGGATGAAGGTTTTCGCATCGCCGCAGACCGTCTGGCTCACTGGCAAGGCGTTGGCGCACAACTGTCCCCGACGGTTGCTCGCCTGGTCAAGGCAGCCGGCAAGACCGCTGCTTAATTCGGCTTCTGCATAGTCGCTGAATTTGTCGATCAAGACGGTATCAGGGGTTACTGTCCCTGAAGATCTGGTGCTGGTTGGTCATGTGACCGGCGCCTATGGCATCAAGGGCTGGGTCAGGATCAAGCCCTATTCCTCGGATGCGGATGCCATGCTGCATGCAAAGACGTGGTGGCTGGACAAACCTGTCCTGCGCGACGTCGACATGATGCAGGCCAAGATGCACGGTGAAGACGTCGTCGCCCAGTTGATGGGCGTGGCGGACCGCAACGGGGCGGAAGCCCTTAAGGGCGCGGCCGTGCAGATCCGGCGAAGCCATTTCCCGCCGCTTGATGACAACGAGTTTTACTGGGTCGACCTGGTCGGCCTGGCAGTAGAAAACCTGGAGGGCGAAACCCTCGGTGCAGTCGCCGACCTGATGGACAATGGCGCGCATCCCATCCTGAGAGTCGTGGCGCCGGTCGCGTCGCCGGATCAGAAGCCGAAAGAGTGGCTGATCCCGTTCGTCGACCAGTTCGTCAAGACCGTAGACCAGGCGGGCAGGAAAATCACGGTGGATTGGGGGCTGGATTATTAGCCCGGTTTTTGGGATGAGTCGAGATGCAATTTGATGTCGTCACGCTCTTTCCCGACATGTTCACCGCAATCACGCAGTCGGGTATCACCCGGCGCGCGTTCGAACAGAAGAAGTGCGCACTGTCGCTCTGGAATCCACGCGATTTCACGTCAGACAACTACCGCACCATCGATGATCGCCCCTATGGCGGCGGTCCCGGGATGGTGATGATGGCCAAGCCGCTCGAAGCGGCCATCGGCGCAGCAAAATCGCGCCAGATGGAGCAGGGCTTGCCGCAGCCGCGCGTCGTCTACCTGTCGCCGCAAGGCAAACAGCTGACGCACGAGCGCGTCATGCGGCTGACCGGCGAGGCCGGCCTGGTGTTGTTGTGTGGCCGCTATGAAGCGGTCGACCAGCGATTGCTCGACCGGTGCGTGGACGAAGAAATCAGCCTTGGCGATTTCGTGCTGTCCGGCGGAGAGTTGCCGGCAATGGCGCTGATGGATGCGGTGATCCGGCAATTGCCGGGTGTGCTGAATGATGATGTGTCGGCCGTCGAAGACAGCTTTGTCAATGGCCTGCTCGATTGCCCGCACTACACGCGGCCGGATGTGTACGAAGGCGTTGCAGTGCCGCCGGTTCTGATGGGCGGAAACCACGCGGAAATCGAGAAGTGGCGACGGCAACAGGCGCTGCTGGCAACTGCCAACAAGCGACCTGACCTGATTCAGGCGGCGCGAGAGGCAGGTTTGCTGACGCGGGCCGATGAAAAGTTTTTGAGCAGTTTGAAGTTGTAGTTTGTTGTATCGCGCGGGGCAACCCGCATTTGTAAAACCCCATCCTCTACCGGGCACACAATTTTCAACGCGCCGGCATGATGGCTTAAGGAGCTGAACATGGATCTGATCCAGAAACTCGAGCAAGAAGAAATCGCCCGCCTGGGCAAAAACATCCCTGACTTCGCACCGGGTGACACCGTCGTCGTCAACGTCAACGTGGTCGAAGGCACCCGCAAGCGCGCCCAGGCTTACGAAGGCGTCGTGATTGCACGTCGCAATCGCGGTCTGAACTCCAACTTCATCGTCCGCAAGATCTCTTCCGGCGAAGGCGTTGAGCGTACCTTCCAGCTGTACTCCCCGCTGATCGCTTCGATCGAAGTCAAGCGTCGCGGCGACGTGCGCCGTGCGAAGCTGTACTACCTCCGCGAGCGTTCCGGCAAGTCCGCACGTATCAAGGAAAAGCTGCCGAACCGTCGCGTTGCGACCCAGGCTGCAGAGTAATCTGCGGTTGGCAGCAAACGGAAAGGGCACCTGTGGTGCCCTTTTTCATTTCTGCGCTGCGTCGTGAGTAGCGCGCTCAATCAGGCTAGAATCGATACCGGATTGTCCGCATCGCCAAGGAACACGTTTTGTCCAAACTGATTTTCGACCCCGAAGCTCTTCCCGTTGAATCCCTTGCGGGCGAGCCCGCGGTCGTGCCGGAGCGGTTGAATGAGTCCTGGTTGCGTGAACGTTTTGCCAATCCTCCCGCATGGGAGCCGGAAGGCTTCGAGGAGCGGCTGATGCGAAAGCAGACCGGCGAGCCGACGCCGGCGTCGGTGCTGATGCCCATCGTAGTGCGCGATGACGGACTGACCTTGCTGCTTACCCAGCGCACCGCGCACCTGAATGACCACGCCGGCCAGATCAGTCTGCCCGGTGGACGTGTTGACGAAGTCGACACCTCGCCTGTCGAAACCGCCTTGCGTGAAACCGAGGAGGAAGTCGGTTTGCACCGTCGTCATATCGACGTCCTTGGTGCCTTGCCCGACTATTTCACCGGTACCGGATTCCGGGTAACCCCGATCGTCGCGCTCGTGCAGCCGCCTTTCGATCTGCGCGCCGATCCGTTCGAGGTTGCCGAGATCTTCGAAGTGCCGCTCGCCTTCCTTCTCGACGGCGCCAACCACCAGCGGCGCAGCATCGATTTGCCCGGCGTCGGCCGGCGGACCTTCTATGCGATGCCGTATGACCGCTTCTTCATCTGGGGCGCAACGGCCGGCATGCTGCGCAATCTGTTCCATTTCCTGCGTGCCTGAAGCCTGCCGGTTTGATTCCCGCGTGGCACTGGGTTATCGTTACGGCTACCTGATACAACCGACAAGCTGATGACCTTTCTCTCGATTCTTTTCGCGCTGCTGTTCGAACAACTCAAGCCGCTGCGGGCCGACAACCCCATGTACGCGGCGATCAAGCAACTGGCGGCGCGGATGGAGGCGTCATTCAACGCCGGGCAGGAAGGCCACGGGAGGCTGGCGTGGATCGTTACCATGCTCGCGTTGCTCGTGCCTGCGCTGCTGATTTACTGGATGTGCGTGAAGATCAGTCCCTTCCTCGCGCTGGCTTGGAATATCCTCGTGGTCTACCTGACCCTCGGCTTTCGCCATTACAGCCATTACTTCACGTCCATCCAGCTGGCGCTTAACAGCGGCGACGAGGCGACTGCCCGCAGCCTGCTGGCCGAATGGACAAAGCAGGATACGACCGGCATGAACGTGAGCGAGATTTCGCGCGTCGCGGTCGAGAATGCGCTGGTGACGACGCACCGGAATGTTTTCGGCGTGTTTTTCTGGTTCGCGATGCCATTGGGGCCGGCAGGCGCTATCCTGTATCGCGTTTCGGAATACCTTGCCCGCGCCTGGAACGAGCCCGAGCACCTGCGCAACGAGCCGTTCGGCCGATTCGCGACCAGGGCTTTCTACTGGATCGACTGGATTCCCGCACGCCTGACCGCAATCGCTTTTGCCGTGGTCGGCAATTTCGAGGACGCCATTTACGCATGGCGCAATTTTGCCCATCGCTGGCAGGATGAGGCGATCGGCATCATCCTGTGTGCCGGCGGCGGCGCGATGGGTTTGCGTCTGGGCAGTGCCAGGGAAAATGCCGCGGACTTGCGGTTCGCTGACGCGACGACCGTTGATGCCGGTGGCATCGAGGCCGAAACGCCGCCAGGGGAAGAGGCAACTGTGCGTGCATTGCAGAGCACGGTAGGCCTTGTCTGGCGGGCACTGCTGCTTTGGATGCTGCTCTTGCTCCTGCTCTCGTTCGCCGTCTGGCTCGGCTGACCGATCCGTATTTCCTTCCTGTAAATCGCGCGCGCCGGTAGCGAAACGCCGGGCGCCGACTATCCTTTCTCAATGGCCTTCTTCGCCTGCGCGGGCGAGGGATGGTCATTCTCGCAATATTGTCATTTTTCACATTGCGAGATGTTGTTTCACTTCAAGTCTTCTATAAGATATAATATGCAAGAATAATGAAAGCTTGCTTCTGCATAATAGGAGCAAGCCGAAAGAGCCGCTTCGCATGCATCGAAACGGACCCGAAAGCAGTAGCACCGCTTTTTGAAAGAAGCCGAACACATGGCCGATTCCACCACATCGAAGACCGTCGCCAGCGAGTTCTTCATCCAGGGACTTACCAGCGACGGCAGGCAATTCCGCCCGAGCGACTGGGCAGAACGCCTGTGTGGAGTAATGTCCTGCTTCCGACCGGAAGGCATGCGCGGGCCCGGCTCGCACCTTCGATATTCCCCGTATGTCAGGCCGACCGTCCTTGGCGGCGTGAAGTCCGTGGTGGTCAACGAGGCTTTGCGCCAGATTGAGCCGATGGCTTACCACTTCGTGCTGAACTTTGCCAAGGACAACGACCTGCAGATCGTTGATGCCTGCCTCCTGCCGGAACCGGTGGAGAAGAAGGCCTGACCGGACTGCGGTCCGCTCCCTCCCTGTTTCCAGGCCGGTCCAGGTCACTCTTCCTCAGGGCAGGTCTCCGTAATAGGCGTTGACAAGACGCGTCTCGAGATGGCGGGCGAGTGCCTCGCCGCCTTGCCGCATGACCGCGTGGTGGTTTCTGGCGAAGATTCCGCGGGCAAGCGGCGCAAGCGCATTCATCCACAGCCGGGTCGTTCGCACCTGCCAGTCATACCGTACTGTCGTGATCCCGCTGTCGTACAGGAAAGTCCAGCGCCCTGAACCGGTCAGGTCGCCGTCCACCTCGGCGGCAAGAAGGTGGCATTCTTCAATCGCAGTGGCGCGCGCGACGAAGGAGAGGCAATAGGGCAGCCGGCCTTTCCAGATGTAGCGCCGCAGGTCGCCGATGCCATCCGCATCGCCTGATGCGATCTGCTCCACGTGTTCCACCGCGGGCCACCAGGCCGGCCACCGCAGCGAGTCGAACACGGCGTCATACACCTGCCGACGCGGCGCGGCGATCTTCCAGAGCGTAAGAAGCCGGTATTCCATGCGAATCCTCTCCCTACCACTATAGATCTTGCCGACGCCTCTGGCAGACGCGCCGCGATCCCATGGAGACCCGGATTGTTGACGCACAGCCACACCGACGGGCTGCTGTAAGAGGCGGAGTTACAGAATCCGTCGTTCATTCTTACCTTATGGCAATAAATTGCGCTACCCTATGATGAATTCGCTCAATTCTCGTGGCGAGGGAAACCCGTTTGCCCAGCGACATTTCATTCAAGAAGTACCTCACCGAGACCGCCATGGCGCGACGCCGCTTGCCGTTCAACCTGTCCGCCGTCGCCGTCCTCGCGCTCATTGTGGGGTTGATTGGGGCGACGATCGTGTTCGTGGGCATGCGCCGGCTAGAGCATGACAAGGTCGACCTGGATTTCCAGCAGCGCGCCAGTCTTCGCACCGTCACCCTTCGTCAGCAATTGACCGAGACGGTTCAGGTCCTCAAATTCCTCAACCAGCTGTTTGCGACGGTAGAGCCGGTCAGCCGGGAGCAGTTCGGCGTATTTACCGACCCCTTGTTGCAGCGCCACCCCTACGTGCAGGCGTTCAATTTCCACCGCTTCGTCGCGGATGGCGAGCGCGAGGCCTACGAGCTGCGTACGCGGCGTCGGTTTCCGGGTTTTGCGATGACGCGCATGGAAGACGGGAAGGTGGTGCCGGCTGAGCCGCGCGCGCGGCACCTGGTCGTGGATTACATCGAGCCGATGTATGGCAACGAAGCCGCGTTCGGCCTGGACGTGTCACACAATGCGGAGCTCGTCGCGGCGCTGGAGCATGCCATCGATACCGGTGCGGTGGCCTCGACGGGGCTGATCAACCTCGCCCAGGGCGGCGGCAAACTGAGAGGCTTCCTCGTTCTCATGCCGGTCTATCGACACGGCATGCCGCTCAACACCGTCGAGGGGCGGCGCAAGGCGGCGATTGGCGATACGGCGGCGGTGTTCAACGCCACCTATCTCGTCGAACAGATCCTCCAGTCCAACAGTCTGATGGAAGATGCCGGAATCGGTATCAGCGTCTATGCCGCGGCCAGTCTGGACGAACAGTTCCTCGTCTTCCGCAAGGGAGCGCGGCCCTTCCGGCAGGCGCAGACCTCGTGGCTGCCGCACTGGATTTTCCATGACCTGCCGGAAGACATCGTGCACAACTTCGATGTGGCCGGCAGGACCTGGCGTGTCGTCGTTTCGGCCGAGCCCAAGCTGTTCTTCCTGCGGCACGACGGTTCTCTGTACACATTAATCGGCGGCATTCTGTTCAGCATGCTGCTGGCGGCATTCGTGCAGGTCCTCGCCTCACGCTCGCGCCGCGTGCACAAGCTGGTGGAGCAGCGCAGCGCGGAGCTGCGGCAGGCGAATGAACTCCTGATCCACGATATCGCGGCACGCAAGCGCGCCGAGGACGGCCTGCAATTGCGGCAGCGCGCCATCGATGCAAGTGCAAACGCCGTCATCATTACCAGTGCCGTGCCGCCCAAGTATCCGATCGAGTACGTCAATCCGGCATTCGAGCGGATTACGGGTTACAGCGCCGCCGAAGTCGTTGGACGCAGCTGCAGCCTGTTGTGGGCGGAAGACCGCGACCAGCCGGAAATCCAGGAAATCCTTGCCGCCGTCCGCGAAAAGCGCGAGACGCATGCCGTCCTGCGCAACTACGGCAAGGACGGGCGCTTGTTCTGGAGCGACGCCTACCTTGCGCCGGTGCGCGACGAATCGGATGAGGTCAACCACTTTGTCGTCGCGCTGTATGACATTACCGCCACCAAGCGCTACCAGGCCGAACTGGAATTCCAGGCCAACCGCGACACGCTCACCGGCCTGGCCAATCGCAACCTGCTGCAGGACCGTCTGCGGCAGGCGAGCGCGTATGCGGTGCGGTACGGCCATCCGGTATGGGTGCTGTTCCTGAACCTTGACCGGTTCAAGTTCGTCAACGACACACTCGGCCACCGGGCCGGCGACCAGCTGCTGAATATCGTGGCGCAGCGGCTGCGCGAAGCGGTACGCGAGTCCGATACCATCGCGCGCCTGAGCGCCGACGAATTCGTCCTCATCCTGCACGAAGGCGCCGAGGACCACCTGTCGCCGGTCGTTGTCCAGCGCATCATGGCCTCCATTGCGCAACCGATCGTGATCGAGGGGTACGAATTCGTGATGGGATGCTGTGTTGGTATCGCTGTCTGTCCGACCGACGGCATTGATGCCGACACGCTCATCAAGCACTCCGGCATCGCGATGTACCGTGCCAAGGAAACGGGTCGCAACAGCTTCCAGTTCTATACGTCGTCGATGAACGAACAGGCGATGGAGCGGCTGCGGCTCGAGAGCGATCTGCGCAATGCGCTGGACCGCAATGAATTCGTACTGCATTACCAGCCGCAGGTTGATCTCGCCACCGGGCGCATCCTTGGGGTGGAAGCGCTGATCCGATGGCGGCATCCCATGCTTGGCGCCGTGCCACCGGGACGGTTTATCGCCCTTGCCGAGGAAATGGGCCTGATCGTGCCGATCGGGAACTGGGTGCTGCGCGCCGCTTGCGAGCAAAGCGTGGCATGGCTGCGAGCGGGGTACGGTCAGGTGCGCGTTGCCGTAAACCTGTCGCCGCGCCAGTTTTATCAGCAGGATCTCGTTTCCACGATCAAGGTGATCCTGGACGAGACCGGTATCGCGCCGCACCTGCTGGAGCTGGAGCTGACGGAAAGCATGATGATGAACGACGTCGAGCACGCGGTTGCCATCCTGCGTAAGCTGAAGGCGATCGGCGTGCATCTGTCGATCGACGATTTCGGCACCGGCTATTCCAGCCTGTCCTACCTCAGGCGTTTCCCGATTGACCTGCTCAAGATCGACCAGTCTTTCGTGCGCGACATTACCGTCGACCCTGACGATGCGGCCATCGTGCTGTCCATCATTTCGCTGGCGCACAGCCTGCGCCTGAAGGTGATTGCCGAAGGCGTGGAAACCGAAGCGCAGCTCAGTTACCTGCAGCGCCATGGCTGCGATCTCATGCAGGGTTTTTACTTCAGCAAGCCGCTGCCGGTCGAGGATTGCACGGCGATGTTGCGCAACCGCCGCCGCCTGCCGCCGGCGCTGACGACGCCGCTCCGGCAGACGCTGCTCATTGTGGATGACGAGCCGGGCGTCGCGTCGGCGCTCAAGCGCACGCTGCGTTCCGACGGGTACGAAGTGCTGATTGCGATGAGCCCGGCAGAAGCGTTCGAGCTGCTTGGACGCCATCAGGTACAGGTCGTGCTGTGCGACCAGAGGATGCCCGGCATGTCGGGCAGCGAACTGCTCAGCCGGATCAGCACGCTGTATCCGGGAGCGGTGCGCGTGATGATGTCCGGCCATGCCGCCTTCGACAGCATTGTCGACGCGGTCAACCTCGGCGGCATCTTCCGCTTCTATGCCAAGCCGTGGGATGAGGGCACGTTGCGCGACGGGATTCGCGACGCTTTCCGCCATTATTGGACGATGCAGGGGGCGGCCGTCGAGACAGACGGCGGCGCGGAAGCGGTCGCCGGTGTCGGAACCTGAGGCGCTGCCGGCGCTTCGGGGTAAGATGCGGGGATTACCGCTACCAAGGAACCGCGCTTGAACGCAATCCAGCTCGACACTGTCGCCGTTGCCATCAGCGTGACGCTGATCGCTTCCTATTACATCTTCCTCCTGTCACGCGTGCGGCGCGACCCTGACTACACCATCCAGGCGATCAACCACAAGGCGCGCACCCTGTGGGTAGAGGCGGTGATGCGTGACCGGACCAAGGACATCATGGGCGTGCAGGCGCTGCGCAACTTCGCAATGGCTGCCACCTTCAAGGCATCATCGGCCATCCTGCTCATCATCGGTACGTTGACGCTGTCCGGTCAGGCCGAAAGCCTTGCGCGCACCTGGCACGTACTCAGCATCGGCGGCTCGATCGCCCCGGAACTGTGGATCATCAAGATACTCTGCCTGCTCACCGCGCTGCTGGTTGCCTTCTTTGCTTTTGCGATGACGATCCGCGTGCTCAACCATGTCGTCTTCATGATCAGCCTGCCAGCCGATGCCGCACTGGGGCCGCTGTCGCCGGCGCGCACGGCAGCCCGGCTGAACCAGGCGGGCGCCTTCTATACCGTTGGCATGCGCGCCTATTTCGTCACGGTGCCGCTGGCGTTCTGGCTCTTCGGCCCGGTCCTGCTGGTACTCTCGACCATGGGACTGGTAGTCATCCTGTATTACCTCGATCGCAGTCCGTTCTCGCAGGAAGGTTGAATTCGCCGGCGGGTTGCCGGAACGCTCGGACGCATTGCCGATCAAACTTCACAACAACATGGGGGTGAAGATGGATCAGAACAGGACAGAGCGCGATACCTTCGGACCAATCGATGTCCCGGCGGCACGCTTGTGGGGAGCGCAGACGCAGCGTTCGCGCGAGTTCTTCCGTATCTCGACGGAAGCGATGCCGCGCGAATTGGTGCATGCGCTTGCCGTCGTCAAGCGGGCCTGCGCGGTCGTCAATCTCGACCTCGGCCGCCTTGACGCTTCGAAGGCAGACGCCATTGTCCGCGCCGCCGACGAAGTGATCGAAGGACGGCACCCGGACGAATTCCCTCTGTCCGTATGGCAAACCGGCTCCGGCACCCAAAGCAACATGAACATGAACGAGGTGCTCGCCAACCGGGCTTCCGAGTTGCTCGGCGGACCGCGCGGGGACGGGCGGCTGGTGCATCCCAACGACGACGTCAACCTCGGCCAGTCCTCCAATGACATTTTCCCGACGGCGATGCATGTGGCCTCCGCCCTTGCCGTCACGAACAGCCTGATGCCCGCCTTGCATGCGCTGCGCGCATCGCTGGGACGCAAGGCGGCGGCGTTTGCCAGCATCGTGAAGATCGGCCGCACCCATCTGCAGGATGCCACGCCACTGACATTGGGCCAGGAGTTCTCCGGCTATGTCGCCCAGCTCGACCATGCGCGCTCCGTGATCGAAGCGATGCTGCCCGCCCTGTGTGAACTGGCGGTGGGCGGCACGGCTGTTGGCACCGGGCTGAACACGCATCCCGCATTTGGCGAGCGTGTCGCCACCGAACTGGAGAACAGCCGGGGATTGCCGTTCCGGAGCGCCGCGAACAAGTTTGCCGCGCTGGCCTCGCACGATGCCATGGTCGCCATGCACGGCGGCCTCAAGACGCTTGCCGTGGCGCTGATGAAGATCGCCAACGACGTTCGCTGGCTGGCGTCGGGTCCGCGCTCCGGGCTGGGCGAGATCACGATTCCGGAAAATGAGCCGGGCAGTTCCATCATGCCGGGAAAGGTGAACCCGACGCAGTGCGAAGCGCTGACCATGCTTTGCTGCCAGGTGTTCGGCAACGACGTCGCCATCAACATCGGCGGCGCGTCGGGCAATTTCGAGCTGAACGTGTTCAAGCCGCTGGTTGCCCACAATTTCCTCCAGAGCGTGCGCCTGCTTGCCGACGGCATGCGCAGTTTCGACACCCATTGCGTGCAGGGGATCGAAGCCAACCAGGAACGCATCGCCGAGCTGATGGAACGCTCGCTCATGCTGGTGACCGCGCTTGCCCCGCACATCGGCTACGACCGCGCGGCGCAGATCGCCAAGCGGGCGCATCGCGAAGGCACCACGCTCAAGCAGGCGGCGCTGGCGTACGGTTACGTCACGGAGGAGGATTTCGACCGCTGGATCAGGGCCGAAGACATGACGAAACCGTCGGAATGACGCCAAAAGGTGAATTTTGGTTCATGAGAAAATTTATCTTATAGTAAGCAAGCCGTAATCTTCCTGTCCCATCATCGCGCGCACCGGATGCTTCCGGTGCATGCCTTTTGACGCCCGCGCTCTCCACCGCCTTCCATATTGCTAGTCCGGCCTTGTGCGTCGCGGCATGATTGTGCCGTCGAAACATTTTGAGAAACGGCCGCGCCGCTCTGGACTAGGATGAATAAAAAGAACCCGGGAGGATTTACCATGCATATTCGACAATTTCGCTATCTGTTGCTGCTGGCCGCAGCCATGCTCGTGAGCGCGGTCCTGGCTTCCTTTGAATGGCTGGCCGGGATTGCAGTGAATCCCTTTGTCGCCGCCTTCATCGCCTGCGGGACGGGGATCGCTGTGGCGACGCTCTTCCATGCGCGGAGCGGCGACGGCACGGAAGCGTTCGCGCAAAAGGTCGGTGAGGAAATCGACCACCTGATGATCGGCGCGGCGGAAACGTCCTACTTCGTTGACTCGATCAAGAAAAAGGTCGATGTCGACCTGCAGACCACCGAGGAAATCGTGGGCAGTACGCAGGAGACCGCGCACACCACCGAACAGATCGCCGTCAACGCCGAACGTGCCGCCAGGGTGGCTGCCGACGTGTGCTCCGAGAGCGTGGCGGGACGCGCCGAAGTCGACCAGGGCCTGCGCCAGATCAGCAATGCGCGTGAAGATGCGCAGGCAGCGTCCAGCATGATGGGCAAGCTGCAGGACAAGGCGCGCCGCATCCACGGCATTACCGAAGTGATCAATGAAATCGCCGCCCGCACCAACCTGCTCGCGCTGAACGCCGCGATCGAGGCCGCGCGCGCCGGCGAACACGGCCGCGGCTTCGCCGTCGTCGCCGGCGAGGTTCGCCAGCTCGCGCAACGGACGACCTCGGCGACGGGTGATATCGGCGTCATGGTGCGGGAAATCAATGAAGAAGCCGAACGCGCCGCGACCGGCATGGGCGCACTGACGCACAAGGTGATGGAAGCCGCGCAGAACGTGGAGAAGGTGCACGACTTCCTGAGCAACATCGAGCGCCTCGCTGGCGCGTCGCAGGGCGAGATCGAGGAAATCGCCGCCGCTTCCCGCGAGCATGTGGAAACCACGCGCCGCATTGCAGAAGCCATTTCCCGCATCCGCGACGGCATGCTGGCCACGGAAGCGGAACTGCCGCTGGCCTCCAAATCGGCAATGATGCTGAACGATCGCGCCGAAGGCTTGTTCGATGCGGCGACAGCCTGCCACGCCAAGACCTCACACGACGAAATCCGCGCGGTAGGCGAGCAGGCGGCGCGCGACATCGGCAAGCTGTTCGAACAGGCGATCGCCACCGGCCAGATCACCGAAATGGCGCTCTTCGACCGTAACTACAAGCCGATCCCGAACACCAATCCGCCCAAGCACAAGACGGCCTTCGACGCCTTCACCGACCGGGTACTGCCCGCGATCCAGGAGGCGATCCTGCAAAAGATGCCGAACATCGCCTACGCTGGCGCGGTCGACAACAACGGCTACTTCCCGACGCACAACCGCAAATTCTCAAAGCCCCTGACCGGCAACTACGATGTCGACCTGGTGAACAACCGCACCAAGCGCATCTTCAGTGACCGCACGGGCACCCGCTGCGGCTCCAACACCAAGCCTTTCCTGCTGCAGACCTACAAGCGGGATACGGGGGAGGTGATGCACGACCTGTCAGTGCCGATCTACGTCAATGGCAAACATTGGGGTGGTTTCCGCATGGGCTACCGCTCCAGCGGACCGGCGCCCGTCGCGGCAAAGCCGGCTCTTGCCGCGGCACGTGCCACGGTACCGGCCTTGCCATCTGGCAGGACCCGCGTCGGGGTGCGCAAGCAACTGGCGAGCTGAATCGTCCAGCTCGGTCGCCCGGCCTACTTGCGCGTTTTCTTCGGCTTCGGCACGTGGTAGCGCGCATAGTCCTGGGCTACCACCAGCACAAAGTTCTTGCCTTCGTCCGGTAGTTTGTCCAATGCCGCCCTGAGTTTTTGCGCATAGGGGTCGGCATCGAGCGCGGGGCTGCCGTCCAGGTCCTCGAAGAAAACCGCGATGGGAACCCCGAGGACATCGGCGATTTCCGCCAGCTTTTCAAGGCTCGGCGTACGCTGGCCGTTCTCAAAGCGGGAAATCGTCTCCGACTGCAGTTCGATTGCTTCCGCCAGCGCTTCCTGTGTCATGTCCGCGATCTTGCGCTGGGCGCGAATTGCCTGCCCGACCCGTATCGCCAGTTCCTTGTTTGTTCGCTTCGTTCTCGCCATAGGCCACCTGTCCAAGTGGCTTGCATGGTCAGTCCATTCATGCCTGATAAGAATGACTTTAATGTCAAATGATGTTTGACTTGAATGTCATTATTGAAGTTTAATAGCCCACGTTGAATGGGAGGTAAATTTCATGCTCTCCAGGTTTCATTTTCTCGTTGTCGATGACTTGCCGTCGGTGCGGTGGATTGTCTCCGCGTTGCTGCGCGAGATTGGCTGCACCACCATCTCCGAAGCCGGCGACGGGAAACAGGCGCTCTCGCTTTTGCAGTCGGGTCCAGCGGTCGATTTCATTCTTACCGACTGGAAGATGCCGGTTATGGACGGCATCGCATTGCTCCGCGCGATTCGCGCCAGTACAAAGCTGTCGCATCTGCCGGTGCTGATGATTACCGCCGAGGCGGAGGACGACAGTGTGGCCGCCGCCGTGGCAGCCGGGGCTGATGGATACATCGTCAAGACACTCCTCAGTGCGGCGATACTCCGGCGCACAGTGGACGGAATCCTGAAGAAGAAGGGATTGACGTGATGAGACGGTTGCTTGAAGAGGTTTCGGGCGGGCTGGTGATTGTCGTCGGCGTCTGTCTGCTGTTGTGTCTCACCTGGATCGGTGTGGCACTTCTCGTCGAGCTGCTGGCCTAACGCGTCGAGGCAATCACCTGCTCGCGGAACCAGCGGTTGGCGGGATCGTTGTCCACGTTCGAGTGCCAGTACAGGAATACGTCGAAGGGCGGGACTTCGAGCGGGAAGGGGATGATCTGGTTGCCGAACTGTTCGTTGGCGATGCGCGCGTAGCGTCCCGGCATGGTGAGCACCATGTCGGTCTGGCTGACCACGCGGCAGGCAGCGAAGTAATGCTGGCAGCGCAGGCAGATGCGCCGCTCCATGCCGAAGCGGCTCAACTCGAAATCCTCCAGTCCTGGTCCGCGACGGCGCGAACTGGCGAGGATGTGGTCCTGCTTCAGATAAGTGTCGATATCGATCGTGCCGTCAATCGCCGGATGCCCCTTGCGCGCCACCACGACCGTGGAATCCTGGTAGATGCGGGTGTGCATGATGTCGCTGGGCAGCGGCAGCAGCACGTCGATCGCCACGTCGAGCGTTCCGTTGGCCATTTCGCTCTGCAGTTCGCGCCGTTCCACATGGCTCGCCGCCACATCCACCAGCGGCGCGCTTTGGCGCACTTGCAGCATCAGGGGCGGCAGGATGGTGGCCTCCAGCACGTCGCGCAGTGCGATATTGAAACGCTTCGCCGTCGTCGCCGGATCAAAGGCGTGCACGCCGTTGAGCGTGACTTCCAGGCTGCGCAGCGAGCGGCGGATCGGATCGATGATGCTGCGCGCCAACGGCGTCGAGACCATCGCATGGCCCTGGCGCACGAACAGGGGGTCGTCGAACATCTGCCGCAGCCTTCCGAGCGCATGGCTGATCGCCGGCTGCGTCAGGTTGAGTTTCTGGCTGGCGCGCGTGACGCTGCCCTCCGTGTAGATGGCCTCGAAGACCGTGAAGAGGTTAAGGTCGACGCGCGAAATATGCATGAGATTTATCGAATCCGATAATAACTATTCATTTGATCGATTCTAACCCCGGCGATATGCTTTCCACAACCCGGAAACCAGCAACAGGGAAGGCAAGCAATGGGACAAATCTATCTGGTCCGTCATGGACAAGCATCGTTCGGAAGTGCGAACTACGACCAGTTGTCCGAGCTTGGCCTGGAGCAGGCGCGCCTGCTCGGCGAGTGGTTTGCCAATTCCCACCAGAAATTCCACCGCGTCGTCACCGGCAGCCTGAAGCGCCATCGCCAGACGGCCGATGCCTGCATCGCCATGCTCCCGAAAGCGCATCGCGTCGACACCGACTGGGCGACCGATGCCGGGTTCGATGAATACAACCACCATGAAGTGCTGGTGCGCCACCGCCCGGAGTTCGACGATCCGGAAGAGGTGAAGCGCTTCCTCGCGTCCAGCCCGAAGGCCAAGTACGCCTTCCAGGACATTTTCCAGGCATCGATGTCGCGCTGGATGAGCGGCGAGTACGACGGGGACTACGTCGAATCCTGGCCGGCATTCCAGACGCGCTGCGTCGGTGCGCTGCAGCGCCTGGTCGAGAGTGCGGACAAGTCGCAGAACATCATCGTCTTCACCTCCGGCGGAACGATATCGACGATCTGCCAGCACATCCTCGGCCTGTCGAATCGTCAGACGGCCGAAATGAACTGGACGCTGGTGAATTGCGCGATGACCAAGCTCTTCTACCAGCCGGGCCGCGTGACGCTCAGTTACCTCAACAATTACTCCCACCTCGAATGGCTGGGAAAACCTGAATCCATCACCTATCGCTGACATGACCAACACCAATCTGTTCGACCTCTCCGGAAAAATCGCCCTCGTCACCGGCGCCAGCCGCGGCATCGGCGAATCCATCGCCAAAACCCTCGCCGCCTATGGCGCGCACGTCATCGTGTCGAGCCGCAAGGTGGAAAGCTGCGAAGCAGTGGTCGCCGCCATCCGCGAAGAGGGTGGATCCGCCGAAGCACTCGCCTGCCACATCGGTGAAATGGCACAGATCGAAGCGCTGTTTTCCGCGATCGAAAATAAGCACGGTCGTCTGGATATTCTCGTCAACAACGCGGCGACCAACCCGTATTTCGGACACATCCTCGAAACCGACGTGTCGTCCTTCCAGAAGACGGTGGACGTAAACATCCGCGGCTACTTCTTTGCATCGGTCAACGGCGCGAAACTGATGAAGAAGAATGGCGGCGGCAGCATCATCAATGTCGCCTCCGTCAACGGCGTGATTCCCGGCGACATGCAGGGCATTTACTCGATCACGAAGGCAGCGGTCATCTCCATGACCCATGCATTCGCGAAAGAATGCGCGCAAGCCGGCGTCCGCGTCAATGCACTGTTGCCCGGCGCCACCGACACCAAGTTCGCCGCCGCGCTGGTACAGAACCCCGCGGTGCTCAACAGGATGATGCCGCACGTGCCGATGCGCCGTGTCGCACAGCCGGACGAGATGGCCGGCGCCGTGTTGTATCTCGCCTCGAATGCGGCGAGCTATACCACCGGCACCTGCATCAACGTCGACGGCGGGTACCTGCTGGGCTGATTTTGGCAGTGAGAGTGGCAGGAGACAGCAGTACATAAAAGAAGCGGCAGCAGGACGGGCGATCCTCGTCCTGCAAAGCCGGCAACCGATCTGCGCCAGCACAGAACAAGCATCCAACCGCAAGCTATAACAACACCAACCCCGCACACTTTCTTGGAGCAACACATGGACTTCCAGTACAGCGATAAAGTCAAGGACCTGCAAAAGCGCCTCAACGCGTTCATGGATGAACACGTCTACCCGAACGAAGCAACCTTCCACAAGGAGATCGACGCCAACCGCGAGAAAGGCAATGCCTGGATTCCGACGAAGATCATGGAAGAACTGAAGGACAAGGCCAAGGCCGCCGGCCTGTGGAACCTGTTCCTGCCGGAGTCCGACAAGGGAGCGGGCCTGACCAACCTCGAATACGCGCCGCTGTGCGAAATCATGGGCCGCGCGCCGTGGTCCGCCGAAGTCTTCAACTGCTCCGCGCCGGACACCGGCAACATGGAAACCCTGGAGCGCTATGCCAGCGAAGAGATCAAGGAGCAATGGCTCAAGCCGCTGCTGGCCGGCGAGATCCGTTCCTGCTTCGCGATGACCGAACCGGCGGTCGCTTCCTCCGACGCCACCAACATCGAAGCGCGCATCGAACGCGACGGCGACGAATACGTCATCAATGGCCGCAAGTGGTGGTCTTCGGGCGCCAACGATCCGCGCTGCAAGGTCTTCATTTTCATGGGCAAGACCGACCCGACCGCCGAGAAGCACAAGCAGCAGTCGATGATTGTCGTGCCGCGCGACACCCCCGGCGTTTCCATCGTGCGCCACCTTCCGGTATTCGGTTTTGACGATGCGCCGCACGGCCACGGCGAAACCCTGTTCGAAAACGTGCGCGTGCCCGCCAAGAACATCCTGCTGGGCGAAGGCCGCGGTTTCGAGATCGCACAGGGCCGCCTCGGACCCGGCCGCATCCACCACTGCATGCGCCTGATCGGCATGGCCGAGCGCGCGCTGGAAAAGATGTGCAAGCGCACGCTGAGCCGCGTCGCCTTCGGCAAGCCGGTGGCAGAGCAGACTGTCACGCTGGAGCGCATTGCCCAGTCCCGCATCCTGATCGACCAGGCGCGCTTCCTGGTGCTCAACGCTGCGGACATGATGGATCGCGTCGGCAACAAGGCCGCGTTGAAGGAAATCGGTATGATCAAGGTGGCTGCGCCGAACATGGCCTGCCAGGTGATTGACTGGGCGATCCAGGCGCACGGTGGTGGTGGCATGGCCGATCCGGTGCTGGCGCACAGCTATGCCAGCGCGCGTTCGCTGCGCATTGCCGACGGTCCGGACGAAGTCCACCGCAACCAGATCGGCAAGCTGGAACTCAAGAAATACAAGTAATCGCGCGACGCTGCGGGGTGTGCTGCCCCGCGGCGCGTGCTTCAGAGGAAGGGATGGAATGAGCAATCTGGGATTTTCGGGAAAGTCGGTCCTCGTCACCGGCGCGGCAGGTGGCATTGGACGTGCCGCGGCACTCGCGTTTGCGCGTGAGGGTGCGCGCGTTGCCATCGTGGATGTGGACGCCAAGGGCGGAGAGGAAACCGTCGGGCTGATCGCGCAGGGTGGTGGCGACGCTTTCTTCTTCAAGGCCGACGTCTCGCAGTCGGCACAGGTCGAAGCAATGGTGACCGCGGTGGTCGAACGCTACGGACGGCTCGATTGCGCCTTCAACAACGCCGGCATCGAAATCGAACACCTGCCGCTGGCCGAATCCGATGAAGCCACTTTCGACCGCGTGATGAGCGTCAACGTCAAGGGTGTGTGGCTGTGCATGAAGCATGAGATCCGCCAGATGCTGAAGCAGGGCGGCGGCGCCATCGTGAATACCGCGTCGGTCGCGGGCCTCGTCGGCGCACCCGGCATGCCCGTGTATGCCGCCAGCAAGCACGCGGTGGTCGGCATGACCAAGACGGCGTCGGCCGAATATGGCAGGGCAGGCATTCGCGTGAATTCCGTTTGTCCCGGCATCATCCGCACCCCGATGCTCGAACGCGCGCTGGAGCGCGAGCCCCGGCGCGAGAAGAACATCCTGAAGGCGCACCCGATCGGACGCCTGGGCGAAGCCGAGGAGATCGCGAACGCAGCCGTATGGCTCTGTTCGGACGCCGCCTCTTTCGTCACGGGACACCAGATGGCTGTCGACGGCGGGCTGACCTCGATTTGAGCGCAACAACAATTTCCCCCTGGCCGCCCCGGCTCCGGATGAAACTCCTTCATCCGGTGTCCGGGGCGGTGCCGTTTTCAACCTTGCATGAAGGAGAGTGGCAGGCATGAAGCGCAACACGCCGTTCCCGTGGATCAAATCCTACCCGCCGGGCATCCACTGGGATGCCGAACTGCCGACCATGCCGGTACCGCAACTGCTCGACGACGCGGCTGCAAAATGGCCGGACCATGCGGCGATCGACTTCATGGGCAGGCGTTTCACCTACCGCGAGCTGCAGGGCCTCGTGGACCGCGCGGCGAAGGGCTTCCAGGCGCTTGGGGTGAAGCCGGGCGTGCACGTCGGCCTGTACCTTCCGAATACGCCGCATTACGTCATCGGCTTCTTCGGCGTGCTGCGCGCCGGAGGAACGGTGGTGAACTACTCGCCGCTCGATGCCGAGCGTGTGCTGGAGCACAAGGTCGAAGACAGCGAGACCGACATCATCGTGACGCTCGACCTCGCGGTGTTGTATCCGCAGATGGACCGGCTGCTGTCCACCACCCGCCTCAAGAAGCTTGTCGTCGGCAGCATCGGCGAAATGAGCGGCAATCCGGAGGCCGTGGATGCGCACATGCGCAATGCAGGGCAACTCGCCGACGTGGCGGAGGACGAGCGCCATGTCCGCTTCGCCAGCCTGCTCGACAACGACGGCGCGTACCAGGCGTACCCGATCGGCGACCTCGACGATGCGCTGGCGGTGCTGCAATACACCGGCGGCACCACCGGACTGCCCAAGGGCGCCATGCTCACGCACGCCAACCTGACGACGGCGGTGAGCCAGCTTTGCGCTGTCACCGGCGGCGAAAACCGTGTGCTGGAAGAGGGCAAGGAACGCGTGCTCGCGGTGCTGCCGCTGTTCCATATCTACGCGCTGACGGTCGACATGCTCTTCGGCGTGCGACTGGGCGCGGAACTCGTTTTGCACACCAAGTTCGAGATCGATACCGTAGTGCGCGACCTGGCCGCGAAAAAGATCACGGTCTTCCCCGGCGTGCCGACCATGTACACCGCCATCATCAACTACCCCGGCATCGAGAACCACGACCTCAGTTCGCTCAAGTTCTGTGGCTCCGGCGGCGCACCGCTTCCGGTCGAAGTGAACCAACGATTCCAGCACCTGACCGGCTGCTGCCTGGTGGAAGGGTGGGGCATGACCGAAACCTCGCCCACGGGTACCTTCACGCCGGTGTATGGCATGCAGAAGGTCGGCTCCTGCGGCATGCCGACGGTGGGCGTCGTCCTGAAATTCGTCGACGTGTCCGACCCCTCAGTCGAGGTGCCGCGCGGCGAACGCGGCGAGATGTGCATCAAGGGACCCAATGTCATGAAGGGCTACTGGAAGAAGCCCGATGCCACCGCGGCGTCGATGACGAAAGATGGATTCTTCCGCACCGGCGACGTGGCCTGGATGGACGACGACGGCTTCGTGTACATCGTCGACCGCACCAAGGACATGATCCTGTGCGGTGGCTACAACGTCTATCCCCGCATCATCGAGGAAGCCATCTACGAACATCCCTCGGTGGCCGAAGTGACCGTCATCGGCGTGCACGATCCCTATCGCGGCGAATCGCCGAAGGCCTTCATCGTGCTCAAGGCGGGCGCGGAACCGTTCACGCTGGAGGAACTGAAGACTTTCCTCAAGCGCCGGCTCGGCAAGCATGAGATGGTGCAGGCGATGGAGATTCGCACGCAACTGCCGAGGACGCCTGTGGGCAAGCTCTCGAAGAAGGAACTAGTCGATGAGGAAGAGAAGAAGCGAAACATTGCGTAACATGTTTCCCAGAACCTTTGTCGCCCGCACGCTATCGAACTGACAAGGACATTCTTTCGGGAATGTCCGCACCGTTTGTTGTGACAGCTCGATTGGAGCAGGAAGATGAAGAAAAAATGTCGCAGCGCGGTGGTTTTCGCTCTGGCTTTGTGTTTCGGCGCGCCGTCGTGGGCACAGGCACCTTCGAAGAGCGAAACCCAATCCACCGCAAGTTCAACGAAGAAACCTCAGCTCGATCGTTCAGGCAAGCCGCGCAAGGGCAAGGCCTCCTACTACGGGAAGAAATTCCACGGCAGGAAAATGGCCGACGGCACACCCATGGATCCCAACTCCAACATCGCCGCCAGCCGCACGCTTCCCCTCGGAACGAAGGCGATCGTGACCAATCTCGAAAACGGCAAGAGCGAAGTGGTGGAGATCCGCGATCGCGGGCCGTATGTCGACGGCCGCATCGTGGACCTGACGCCGAAGACCGCCGAGAAGCTCGACATGAAAGAGGATGGCGTCGCGACGGTCGAGGTCAAACCGATCGAGTTACCGCCGCAGGACAATGCGATCAAGTCTGCGTCGCGGGAGCGCAGCAGCGTCGATCAGAGTTCCGGGCAGTAGTCAGCTGCGTATTATCCGGCTCGAGGACTTGAGTTTCGCAGCATCGCGGTGAAATGCCTCGAGCTGGCGCATCACCACCTCCTGCCCGCTCTCGATCACGAAGTCCTGGAAGGCCGCTGCGACAGTCGGGATGTGCTGATCGGCCAGGTGCATCACATACCAGTCCGCCTCGACCGGGCTTTCCGCCATTGGCAGCATGCGCATCAGGCCAGCCTCGAACTCCAGCGTGCAGGCATGCACCGACAGGAAG
This sequence comes from Noviherbaspirillum sp. ST9, assembly GCF_048799745.1. Classification (NCBI taxonomy): domain Bacteria; kingdom Pseudomonadati; phylum Pseudomonadota; class Betaproteobacteria; order Burkholderiales; family Oxalobacteraceae; genus Noviherbaspirillum; species Noviherbaspirillum sp. ST9. The sequence goes on from NZ_JBLWFR010000009.1 coordinate 99,537, forward strand.
GCCACGCCGAGTCCCGCAACCACCATCCGCTTGATCGCCTCGTTGCTCGACAACTCGGAACCGATGCGCAGCGGATAGCCCGATTCCTTGAACAGCCTTTCAATCGCAGTGCGTGTACCCGAGCCGCGCTCGCGCACCAGCAGGTTGACGTCCATGATGTCCGCCAGCGTCAACTTCTTCTTCTGCATCAGCGGGTGGTTCGGACTGGCGACGAAAGCCATCGGATGGCGCGCGAAGGGTGCAGCATTCGTGCGGAACTCCCGAGGCGGCGTGCCCATGATGGCGAGATCAATTTCGTGCCTGCCCAACATGTTCACGATCTCGTTGCGGTTGCCGACCTGCAGCTTGATGCGCACATCGGGCCGTGCGGTGGTGAACTGCACCAGCATGGGGGGAAGCAGGTATTCCGCGGTGGTGACGGCGCCGATGCGCAAGGTGCCGGAGATGACGCCCTTGAGCGCGGCGACCTCGTCCACCGCCTCGTCCCACAAGCGCAGGATGCGATCGGCAAACTCCGCCATCACCTCGCCCGCGGCGGTCAGCTGGATGCCGCGTCCCACCTTGCGCGTGAGGGATGTTCCCGCTGCCTCCTCGAGCATCCGCAACTGCAGCGACACCGCCGGTTGCGTCACGTGCAATGCGTCTGCAGCACGTGAAACGCTTTCATAGTGCGCCACCATCAGCAAGGCCTGCAATTGTTTGAAGCTGGCGAGATGCATAAGCGATACCTTATCAAATACACAGAAAAATTAATTTTTCTTTTGGATTTCTTGCGCTTATATTAACAGTGAACGAGACAACAAATCGCGCCAGCGCATCACACCGGCGCACTTTTTTCAGGCGAACAGGAATGGGAATCGAAGCGATCACACTCGCGCTCGACGGCGTGATTTTGGACACCGAAGAGGCGCAACTGCGTGCCTGCAATGCAGCCTTTGGCACCTGCGGCCTTGACCTGCAATGGTCCTTGCCCCAGTTGCGCGCGGCGACGCGCGTTTGGGGTGCGGCGAACGTGACCGACTCCGTCGCCGAACGCATGGGACTTGCCGCGACGGATGAACGTGTCGTCAACCTGGGGCAGGAGAAGAACCGGCTGTTCCATGACCTCGTTCTCGGGAGCCAGCCAGTGCGCAGCTCGGGGGGTGCGCAGTTGATGGCCGATGCACTCGAGAGCGGATGCAAGATTGCCGTCGTCACCGACATGCCAGCGCAAACGGCGACGACCCTGCTGGACCTGGTCTTCGGCAATGCGGTCACCAACATCTTTTCGGTGATCGTCAGCGGCGCGGATTTCTCGACGGCTGGCGGCAATGGCCCCTACGACCTGGCGCTGCGCACGATGGGCGCGGAACCCGGCGTATGTGTCGCCGTCGACGCGGCGGTCCCCGGCCTGAATGCCGCGCGGCAGGCCGGCATCTGGACCATGGCTGTGACGCCGTATGAAAAGGATATTGCGCGCATTTCCGGCGCGGACATCTGGTGTCCGCAGATGCAGGAGCTGCGCGACATGATCGAGCGCAGGAATGTGCCGAGGACGCGCCCGGAGCGCTTCGTGACTTTCGACGCGCTGCGTGCATTCAAGCGCGAGCGCACCGGCATGCCGGTATTGTCGAAACCGGTGCCCGTCCGTGTGGCGGCCTGACGCTCTGCCGATCATGGTTTTCAACGAAATTTCAATCAGTCTGGAGGCAAGAAATGGAAACGATTGCGATCGTGGGAGGAGGTGCCGGCGGGCTTGAGCTCGCAACCCGTCTGGGCGACCGCCTGGGCAAGAACGGACGTGCCAGGATCGTTCTTGTCGACCGTTACCCGACACATTTCTGGAAGCCGCTGCTGCACACGGTCGCCGCGGGCAAGCTCGACCCGCAAGTGCACCAGGTCGAGTACGCCGCCCAGGCCGCCGACCACGGTTTCCAGTTCATCTGCGGCGAAGTGCTTTGCGTCGATCGCGGCGCCCGCACGCTCGAGATCGGGTCCTGGCGCACCGATGACGGCGCCGAACTTCTTCCTCCACGCACCCTGCAGTACGACAAGCTGGTGCTTGCCTGCGGTGCGGTGACCAATTTCTTCAACATCCCCGGCGCGGCGGAACACTCGCTGACCCTCGACAGCGTTCAGGATGCGGAGCTGTTCCGCAGGCGTTTCCTCGGGGCGTGCCTGCAGGCGAGCAGCCAGCGGAACGGTGCACCGGATGGCGCGGCCGTGAATATCGTGATCGTGGGTGGCGGGGCGACCGGCATAGAACTGGCGGGCGAGCTTTGCCACACCGTTCGCTCCCTGGCGCAGTACAACGTCCACTCGCTCGATCCGGCACGGGACGTCCGCATCCGCATCATCGAGCGGGGCGACCGCCTGTTGCCGCAGCTGAACCCGCGCCTGTCTGCGCGGGCGGCACGGACCCTGGGGCGGCTCGGTATCGAGGTGTGCACGGGCACGACCGTGGCGCGCGTGGAGGCGGATGCCGTCCATGACAGTGCCGGGGTCCGCCACCCTTCCGACATCACGGTGTGGGCGGCCGGTGTGGAAGCGCCGGCCATCTGCACCACGCTCGGTCTTCCGCTCAATCGCATCAGGCAGATCGTGGTGACGCCGGAGCTGCGCACGGAAAACGATCCGGCCGTCTTCGCGCTCGGTGACTGCGCGAGCTATGTGTGTCCGGTGGACGGCGCAGCGGTTCCGCCGCGGGCACAGGTCGCACACCAGCAGGCGGTCTACCTGGCCGATGCGCTGGTCCGCGCGGTTGGAAACAGGGCGGCGGGATTCCGCTATCGCGACTATGGTTCGGTCGTGTCGCTCGGCCCTTTTGCCGCGATGGGGGTACTGATCGGTGGCGCGAACAAGCGCGAGATGCTTGTCGGCGGCATGGCGGCGCGCGTGCTGTACAGACTCATGTATCAGAAGCATGTGATGGCACTGCACGGTTTTGTACGCATGGCCGCGCAGTCGGTCGCGCACTGGATACGCGGCAAGGTGACACCGCCCGTCAAACTTCACTAACGCCTGAAACGGAAACAGGCGCGATTCCCGCAAGCCGGGAATTCGCGCCTGTTTCTTTTTGCCGGCTCACTGAACCGGCAGGGTATTCTGTGCTGCGCTATTTCCTTTCGCCGTTAGCGTGGCGTACCACGACGCAGGAGATTGACGATCGCCAGCAGGATCACCGCGCCCAGGAAGGACACCAGCAGCGATGAGATGCTGAAGTCATTCTGGTTGATGGTTCCCGTGCCGAACAGCGGTGCGAGCAGCCATCCGCCGAGCAGTGCGCCCACGATACCGACGATGATGTTGAGCAGCAGGCCCTGGCTGGCGTCCGTGCGCATCACGAGGCTGGCGAGCCAGCCGAGAATACCGCCTACAACGATCCAGATAATGAAGTTCATGGTTTACCTCCTATGTTGACAAAGTGGCTACATCAATAGACTGGCTGCCTGGGGAATGGTTCATCACGTCGAATTCCTGTTTGCCGAATCACGCCGTGAATGCTTCAATCAGCCGCGCGGCCGGCGGATGCCGCCCTTGTCGTCAGTCGGGAGAGGTGAAAACCCTTCCTCATCCTCGACCAGGACAGTCGCGTCTTGTTTCGATTTCGTCAGTTGAGTGGCATACGCATAGGCATCCTCCTTATCGTCAAACGATGCAAGTGGTACGTCCTGCCCCTTTTCGGAGACATCCCATCGGCCGTTCAGGCCGGGTGACACGCAGATGACCAATGTGCCTTGCTGATCGAATCCCATGTCGCTGACTCCTTGCCCGCCGGCCAGGCGGTTCATGCTCGTGTGTGGAAACGGTTAGCCGCGGTCCGGTGGCCTGGCATTGAGAAGGGGGGATGAAGCGCTGCGCGGATTAGTGAAGCGTCCGTTCAAAGCCGTCGATCTGCCTTTCTGCTTCCTCGCGGCCGATCCCGTAGGCCTCCTGGATTTTTCCGGCAAGCTGGTCGCGCTGTCCGGCGATCATGTCCAGCTCATCGTCGGTGAGCTTGCCCCACTGCTCTTTCACCTTGCCCTTGAACTGTGTCCAGTTCCCTGCGACGGTATCCCAATTCATGACAATCTCCTTTTGTTTAAAAATGAGAAATGCTTCCTTGGTGCGCCCTAGCCGTTGCAAATCCTGTGCCTATACTTAATCAACAGACATGTGGGCCATTTGGCAGTGCCTGGTTGTAAATGTTCCAGCGCGTTTGAAAACAATACAGCGGAGGCGTCAAATCGACGCTGTGAAGTGGTGTGATTGGCAATATTGCCGATGCGGAGGCGGCCGGGAGTGGATGCTCACCTCGTCCCGGAAAAATTTCAATAATTTCTGTTGTTTTTGGAAACTTAATTGAAGTCAAGGTGTCATTTGTTACACCTAAGTACGATGAGTTGTTTTTTTTATCAGGAGCCAATCATGACCGAACACGCGCTGTCGAGCCAGGAAAGCTACGATCCCAATCGTCTACTGGACACGTTGCTCGAACGGATGAATCTGAAGAACGACGCGGCACTCTCGCGCATGCTGGAAGTCGCCCCGCCGGTCATCAGCAAGATCCGCCACCGCCGCCTGCCGATCGGCGCCTCGCTGCTGATTCGCATGCATGAAACGACCGGCATGAGCATTCGCGAGCTGCGCGACCTCATGGGCGATCGCCGCACCAAGTATCGTCTCAGCGACGCCCAGGGCAAGCCGAAGGCACCGCCGGCTGAAGCAGCCCCGACTGGCGGCCAGCCCAGCCACTTTCACTGACATGCCCGTCCATCGGCTGTCCTCCCGGACTTCATCCTGAAGTGCCGGCAGGGCAGCCTGTGCTCCCTCGCGGGCGCTCGCCCCGGCCGAGGCAGCTTTTTCTTGCCCGCTCCGCTTTTTCCCCGCCAACCCATCCCCTCCGCATGCCGTGCTGCAGCCGACGGTGTGATGGCGCCCACCCGAAAAAAATTGACTGGAATCAATGTTTTTCGCCGGTACAATCCCTATCCTCAATAAAATATTGACCAAAATCAACTTTTCGCGGCCGGTGCAGGTGTGCCGACGAGAAGGTCCCGCAAGCGCTACACAGGTCAACAAAACGATAACAAGCGACGCAGGGATGTGCGGGTCCAGGCTTCGCGGGCAAACAAAAAAGAGGCAAAGGCATGCTCAGGAATCTCAGCATCAAATCGCGCCTGATCTTCGTGGTCGGCTTCCTTTCACTCATGTGCGTCTCCGGCGCCGTCGTCGGCTTGTCGAGCCTGTACGCCGCCAATGAGACCCTGCACATCACCTATGAGCACCGGCTCGTCCCGATGGGCGGAATCGACCAGATCATCCGGCTGATCGACCGCAACCAGCTCGCGGTGGCGCAGGCGCTGACGGACACGCCGGAAGGCGTCCAGCGCGAGATGGATGGCGTGGAGAAGCGGATCGTCGAGATCAACCGCCAGTGGGAACAATTGATGGCGGACATGCGGGATGAGATCTCCGCGGAGGAAACGGCACTTGCCGACAAGTTCGTCGCCAGCCGCAAGAAATTCCTCGAAGAAGGGTTGAAGCCGGCGGTCGCCGCCTTGCGCGCCAATGACACTGCCAAGGCCGCCCAGCTCATGCGCGGCCCGATGACCGAATTGTTCGTGCCCGTCGTCGACTCCGCCGGAAAGCTGATGCAATACCAGCGGGAGACGGCGAAGGCGGATTACCAGAAGAACGAGACCATGTACGTCTGGGTGCGCAATTCCTGCATCGGCGGCATGCTCTTCGCGGTCTTGCTTGGCACCGTCATCTGCATCTGGCTGCTGCGCGCGATCGCCAAGCCGCTCGCCGATGCCGTGGGGGTCGCAAAGGCCGTCGCGGCGGGCGACCTGACCAAGGAGATCAAGGTCACGACATCGGATGAAACGGGCGAACTGCTGCAGGCCCTCAAGGACATGAACCAAAGCCTGGTGCGCATCGTCAGCGAAGTGCGCGGGGGCACGGAATCGATTGCCACCGCGTCGCGCCAGATCGCCGCCGGCAACCTCGACCTCTCGGCGCGTACCGAAACCCAGGCCAGCTCGCTGGAGGAAACGGCGTCCTCAATGGAAGAGCTGACGTCGACCGTCAAGCAGAATGCGGATAGCGCCTACCAGGCAAACCAGCTGGCGGCATCAGCGTCCGAAGTGGCAGTCAAGGGCGGGGCCGTGGTGTCCGAAGTCGTCCTGACCATGGGCTCCATCAACGAGTCGGCGAAGAAGATCGTCGACATCATCAGCGTGATCGACAGCATCGCCTTCCAGACCAACATCCTCGCGCTCAACGCCGCCGTCGAAGCGGCCCGCGCGGGCGAACAGGGCAAGGGCTTCGCGGTTGTGGCCACGGAAGTGCGCCAGCTCGCGCAGCGTTCGGCGGCGGCGGCCAAGGAAATCAAGCTGCTGATCGACGATTCGGTCGAGAAGGTGGACACCGGTGCGCGCCTGGTCGACCAGGCCGGCGCCACGATGAAAGAGATCGTGGAGAGCGTCAAGCGCGTCACCGACATCATGAGTGAGATCTCGGTGGCCAGCAAGGAACAGACGGACGGCATCCAGCAGGTCAACCAGGCGATCAACCAGATGGACGAAGTCACGCAGCAGAACGCGGCGCTGGTCGAGGAAGCGGCCGCCGCGGCATCGTCGCTGCAGGAGCAGGCGTCGAGCCTCGCGCACGTCGTCAGCGTGTTCAAGCTGGACGCCATGCATGCGCCCGCCACGGCGGCGGTCCCCGTCGCTCCGGCCGCTCCGGCCGCTCCGGCACGCGTCGTTCCGCTGCCGAAGCCGCGCACTGCGGTGGCCGCCCCCGTCCAAAGGCAGGTCGCGACGACTCGGCCCGGCAACGACAGCGACTGGGAAGAGTTCTGACCCGCAACGGGATCGCTTGGAAAGGCCGCACGTGTTGCGGCCTTTTTTGTTTGTGCGGGAAGATTCGACGACGAGTGGGGCAAGGTTGATCCAGGTCATTCATTGCGTAAAGAAAAATCCCTTACGCTGCATCTTGAGCCCTGTACTGAAAGACGGGGTTGCAAGGAGGATAACATGAACGCCCCACGCCACACTGGCATGGCAGCCATGGAAGACGTGCTGCTCGCCGAGCGCGAATCCGTGCTCGCCGACATTCGAGAGCATCTTCATTCCGCCGGAGAGCCTGGCAAGCTGGCACTGCTGAACCACCTTGAAGCCGTGGGCGACTGGGTGGAAGCCGACCTGCTCAATGACACCGACATCGCGCTCCTGAGTCATGAACTCGTGCGCCTGCGGGATATCGATGCAGCGCTGGCCCGCATCAAGGCCGGCACTTACGGGATTTGCGTCGACTGCGGCGAAGAGATTCCCGCGGCGCGGCTCAACGCACTGCCCACCGCCGTGAGCTGCGTGAAATGCCAGCAGGCCTATGAAAAACAGCACGGGCTGAGCCACGGCGTGTCTCTCTAATTCGTCTCAAGGAAAATTGTATGTCGATCAATCATGTGGTCGTCTGGATCGATTACGACCAGGCGTGCGTCAGCCGTTTCAATCGCGCGCTGGTGAAAACCGAAATCATCAAGACGTACGCTACCGCGCCAGAAACCCTGCCTGCCGAGCGAAGCGTGCATGCGCCTGACACGGCGCGCTATTTCGACGATATCGCCCAGGCGATCAGCGACGCCGACGGCATCCTGATTCTCGGACCGGGTTTCGAGCGCCTGGAATTGCTCGTCCACCTGCGCCGCGGATATCCGCACGTGGCCGACAGGATCGTGGCGCTGGAGACGGTCGATCACCCGAGCGACGAAGAAATGGTGCCCTGGGCGCGCAAGCACTTCAGCGCATTGCCGCTTGCGGCTTGATGCGTTATCGGAAAAGAGCAAGGGCAGAACGCGCCATTCCGTTCATGACTCGCCCTCCTTTGTCCGTCGTCTGGCGTGCGGGCGGGTAAGTGCGTTCGGTCTATCGCATAAAGTAGTCCGTCATTCCCGCGCAGGCGGGAATCCATAGTGAGCTGATTGATACAAACTCAGCATGGATTCCCGCCTTCGCGGGAATGACGGGGATATCGCGGCGAAGTCAGCAGGACATCATCACCGGCACGGTTGCCGCAGCCATTACTTTTTCAGTGACGCGCCCGGGAATGATTTCCCGGAAGCGTGTATGGCCGTAACCGCCCATCACTATCAGGTCGGCGCCGAGTTCCTGTACGAGGGCAAGCAGCGCGTCGCCTATCGGCTCCTCGGTGCGCCGGCGCAAGACTTCCACCTTGATATCGTGCCGAGCAAGGTAGGCGGCAATGTCCGCCCCAGGCCGCGTGCTCTGCAATTGCTGTTGCGCACCGGCGTTGAACACCACCACATCCACCGTATGGGCCCGCTGCAACAATGGAATGGCATCGGTGACGGCACGGGTGGACTGCATGCTGGCGTCCCATGCGATCAGCACGCGCCGTCCGATATTCTCGAAACGCCCGGCATGCGGCACGAGCAGTACCGGTCGTGCGCAATGCAGCACCACGTACTGGGGAAAGTCCGGCATCACGACCGGCGAGGTTTCCTCCGGATCATACTGGCCAATGACGACGAGGTCCGCATAGCGCGCTTGCATGCAGATTCCTCCGCCGGCCTCGTCGTCCACGAGATGCTTTTCGTATGACGACAAGCGCAGCATGCGCACCGCCGCCTCAAAATCCGCCAGGCCGCGCTCGGCGCGCCCGCGCAGGAAGGCGAGATGCGCCTGCAGGCTGGGATCGAGTTCGGCCAGCATGCGCGACTGCAGGAGGTAGCGTGACGCGCCCGTCACTGCCGTGCCGATCAGGTGGGCACGCTCCGCCATCGCAATCGCCGCGGCAATCTTGATGCGTTCACTCGCACGGCTGGATTCATCCACGTGCACCAGGATGGTTTTGTAGGGCATGGTGTGCTTTTCGGCTTCGTGCGGTCGTGATTAGACACAGCATGCCTCCGAAGATGCCTCTTCGGAAATTTGACAGGCATCAAAGCGAGGCGATGACGGACGTTGCCTTGATTTCATTCGTGCCCTACATAAAATGAAGGGGCGCCGGACGGACCGGCGCAGGAGAATCGGATGCTCGCGAATCATGACGAGGTTTCCCGGGCGGTACGGGAGCAAGTGTCATGGCAGCTCGCTGTTGGCACGATGTTCGGCGATACGCTGGTGCAGGGCATGCGCCAGGTTGCCGAGCTGAACATGGGAATGCTCCGCTTGACGCTGGAGCAAAGCAACTTTTCGACACGGCAACTTGCCGCCGCCCGCGACACAAGACAGTTCTTGTCCCTGGCGGCCGCCCAAGTGCACCCGGGGGTGAAGCGCGCGCTGGACTATGGCTACTACATGGTCACGATCATCGCCGAGATGCAGGGCGGCATGCTGCGTGTCTTCGCCAGTCAGCCGGATCCCGCGCGTCACTGGGAGCGTCTTGCCAGGCCCGGCGAGGTGGATGGATGGCGGGCCATGTCATCCTTCTTCCAGGCGCTGACCGGCAGCGCATTCCGATTTCCCGCCGACGCCGCCCGCGCCGGACGGCTCGCGCTCAACCTGAACGCGCCTGCGTGGGAGTCCGGCAAGCTGCGCATTGCCTACGCACGCCGCGGGCGCTAGCGCGATGACCACCGCGCATTTCCGCTTCTACGCCGAGTTGAACAACTTCCTTGCGCCGCTGCACCGCCAGCGCACATTCAGCCACCTCTGCTCGCGGGATGCGACGGTCAAGCACATGATCGAGGCGCTGGGCGTTCCGCACACCGAGGTGGCACTGATCCGCATCAATGACGTGGCGGTGGATTTTTCGCACCGGCTGAAGGACGGCGAGCGGGTGAGCGTGTATCCCGTCTTTTCCTCGATCGATATGGAGCCGGCAGTGCGCCTGCGGCCGGAGCCCTCCGTACCGGGCCGGTTCATCGCGGACGCGCACCTGGGCCAACTCGCGAAGGACTTGCGCATGCTCGGTTTCGACGTCCTCTACCGCAACGATTACAGCGACGCGGAAGTGGCGCGCATTGCCGCGGGCGAGGAGCGCATCGTCCTCACCCGCGACCGCGACCTGCTGATCCGCAAGGAAATCGTCCTGGGATGCTACCTGCATGCGCTGGACACCGAGCGCCAGATGGCCGAAGTCATCGCGCGCTTCAGGCTGGCGCCGCACGTGCGCGCCTTCAGCCGCTGCCTTACCTGCAATGGCGAGCTGCGCGCCGTCGCCAAGCAGGATGTCGCACACCGTGTTCCCCAGCACAGCCGCCAGTTCTACGAGCACTTTTTTGAATGCGCCGAATGCGCCCATGTCTATTGGGATGGTTCGCACGTGGCACGCATGCGTGTGCGTGTCGAGCAGATGTTGCGCAATGCCGGCATAGACTGAAGGGAGCCTGCCATGACCAAGCCGTTTTCTGCCGCATGCGAACGCAATCGTGAACCCATCCTCGCAGAGTTGCGCCGCATCTTGCCGCCGTCAGGGCGGGTACTGGAGATCGGCAGCGGGACCGGCCAGCACGCCGTGTATTTTGGCGCCGCCCTGCCGGCGCTCACCTGGCAGACGAGCGACCTGCCATCCAATCATCCGGGCATCCACGCATGGCTTGCCGAGGAGGCGCCGTCCAACGTCCTCCCGCCTCTCGAACTCGACGTCCGCGCAGCGCAGTGGCCCGCCGGCCCTTGGGACGCCGTGTTCACCGCCAATACCTGCCACATCATGGCCTGGGAGGAAGTAGAGACGATGTTGATGGGCGCTGCACGGGCCTTGCGCACCGGCGGCACCCTGTGCGTGTACGGGCCCTTCAACTACGAAGGCCGGTTTACCAGCGAAAGCAATGCGCTGTTCGACATGTCGCTCAAGGCGCAGGGAGAGCACATGGGCCTGCGCAATTTCGAAGACGTGAACAGGGTGGCGCAGCAAAACGGACTGGTGCTGCTGGAGGACTGCGCCATGCCAGCCAACAACCGGCTGCTGGTCTGGCAAAAGTCGTGAGGAGGGACGCGCGCCGTGTGACGATCTGACGGCTCAATGCAGGTGCAACTTCGACTGCACCTTGATCAAGTCCTCGAAATGTTCGGCGGGCATGGGGGCGCTGAAGTAAAAACCTTGCACGCTGTCGCAATCGTTATCGCGCAGGAAATCGAACTGCTGCTGCGTCTCCGCGCCTTCGGCGATCACACTGCACTCCAGGCTGTGTGCAAGGGTGATGATCGCCTTGGTGATGGCGGAGTCGTCGCTGTTGTACGGCAGGCCCTGTACGAAGGAGTGATCGATTTTCACTGCACGGATAGGGAAACGCTTCAGGTAGGCAAGCGAGGAATTGCCGATGCCGAAGTTGTCCATGGCAATCGAAATGCCGCGATCGCGCAACTTGTTCAGCACGCCGATCGCCCGTTCCGGATCAGCCATGACGGCACTTTCGCTGACTTCGAGTTCGAGATACTGCGCGTCCAGTTCGGTCTCGGCCAGGATGGCATCGATGTTGTCGGCCAGCCGGTTGTCCGACAGCTGCTTGGCCGACAGGTTGACAGCGACGCGCAGCCGCACCGGACTGGCTCGCTGCCACTCCCTGTTCTGCGCGCAAGCTGTGCGTATTACCCAGTAGCCGATCGGTCGGATCAGGCCGCTTTCCTCCGCGACGGAAAGAAAGCGCGCCGGGGCCATCGATCCCAGTGTCGGATGGTCCCAGCGCAGCAGTGCTTCCATCCCGGTGATGCGGTTGGTCAGGATGTCGATCTTCGGCTGGTAATGCAGGGACAACTGCCCGAGTTCGATCGCGCGCCCCAGTGCGTTCTCGAGCGCGAGGCGTTCGGCAGCGTGCTCGTTCATCTCCGGCGAGAAATAGCGATAGGTATGGCGCCCGGTTTCCTTGGCGCGGTACATCGCGATATCCGCGTTTTTCAGGAGTGTTTCGGAGTCCGTGCCATCATTGGGAAAACTGGCGATGCCGATACTCGTGCTGACGTTCAGCGGTTCCTCGTCGCGCAGGAAGGGCGGGGAAAAGGCGCTCAGAATCTTTTCCGCGATGATTCCTCCCCGATGCGGCTCCCCGATGTTTTCCACCAGTACGACGAATTCGTCGCCACCCAGGCGCGCCACCGTGTCCGATTCGCGCAGGATGCTCTGCAGGCGGGAAGCGGCTTCTTTCAGGACCCGGTCTCCCGTCGCATGGCCGAGCGTGTCGTTGATGTGCTTGAACCTGTCGAGATCGAGGAAAAGGACTTCCAGGGAACGTCCGGGACGTTCCGCAATGTTGAGCGCGTGTTCCAGCCGTTGATGGAACAGCATGCGGTTCGGCAGGCCGGTCAGCGAATCGAAGTGCGCGAGATACACCATCTGTTCCGCCGTTCTCTTGCGTTCGGTAATGTCGCGCATGATGTACAGCGAAGCGAAGTGCCCGCCGTGCAGGAAGGGAGAGGAGCTGACTTCGACATCGACTTCGCTGCGATCGAGACGGATCAATCTTTCTTCCGCCGCGCTCAGCGTGTCGCCGCGCTGGAGGCAGGCAATGCGCTGCCGCACCAGCGCATGGAAGTCCGGATGCACGAAATCGAACATCGGCTTGCCGACGATTTCTGACATCCGTGCCGCGCCGAGCAGGCGCAGGGCCGCCGGGTTGGCATAGACGAAGACGCCATCCTGCTGCACGAGGATGGCGTCCGGAGACAGTTCGACGACTTTGCGATAGCGCTCCTCGGCCTCGCGCAGCGAGGCTTCCGCCTTCTTGGCATCGGTGATGTCCTGCACGGTGCCGACCATGCGAACCATGCGGCCGTTTCCGTCGTATTGGGGCTGGCCGCGGGCGGCGACGATGCGGGAGGATCCGTCCGGCAGCGTGATGCCGTATTCCACCTGGAATGGTTCGCCGCTCTCCCGGCTGCCGCGCACGCTTTCACGCAATTTTTCGTAACCATCCTGGTGAATCAGGTTCCGTATGCTCTCCTGCGTGACCGTGAACGTGCCGCGGTCGACGCCGAAAATCCTGTACAGCTCGTCGGACCATGCGATTTCGTCCGTATCGAGGTTCCAGTTCCAGCTGCCCAGCTGCGCGAGATGCTGCGCCTCGGCCAACTGACGCTCGCGCGCGGCCAGCTTGTGCTCGATACGCTTGCGCTCTTCGATATCGTTGACCAGCGTGTGCGTGCGGTCGAGCACATGGCGTTCGCGGTCGTCGCGTTCTTCGCGCAGGAGCGATTCGGCGCTGCTGCGCTGATAGACAAGATTGGACATGACCAGTCCGATGCTTCCCGTGACGATGACGTAGAGCATCACGAGAAGCAGGGAAACCGTCATGTCGCTGTCGGCAAACGGCCCGTGGCCATGCGCCGTGTTCCATACCGCGACGGCGCAGGTAACGGCGGTCGTCCAGGCGACAGCGGTGAGGTTGAAGCGGACGGCCGCCCACAGGAAGAGGGGCATGACCAGGTAGGCAAGCGGCCAGTTGCCGAAACTTCCTCCGAATATGCCCTGCGCGATCAAGGGCAGCAGGATGGCGAAGGCCGCGATTTCAACAAGTTTGCCCGGGCGCCAGCGGATACCTCGCCGAAGGTTCCACGCCAGGATGAGCGGAACGCCAATGACCAGGCCTGCAGTATCGCCCAGCCACCAGACAAGGAAAAGGATGGGTGCCGGTGTGGCCGCAGTCTGGGCACTGGTGGCAAGGCCGAACGTGCCCGCTCCCGCGCTGATCATGCTGCTGAATAAGGCGATTGCGATGAACCGGTAGGGGGGCGCGAGGTAAATGAAGTCCGTCCGCGCACGGTACAGGCGCTGCACGAGCAGTGTCGCGATGATCGCACCCGCCATGCCGCCGGCCGCCATGAGGGCAGATCCTGCCAGCGGTATGTCCCGGTCGGCGAGTGCGAGCATGGCGCCGAGCCATACGGCGGGTGCCATGCGTACGCCCCATGCGAGGCAGGCGCACAAGGCGATGGCGGAGGGAAGCCAGAGCGAACTGGCGATGCCGGGAATGACTGCGAACGCGATGGAAAGTCGCGCGACCAGGGCATACCCCGTGGTCAGGAGGGTGAATCGCAACAGGAAGATCGGGAAGTCAGCGCCACGGACGCCTTCGCGGTGCCCGTCCGGCTTTCCGAACAGATTGCTGATGAGCCCCATCCCCGGCCTTTCGATGACGAGCAACGTGAGTTGAATCACTATGCCAGCATCCGCTGTCGGCGCCGTTGAACGTCGTCAAAAGGAAGGACGCGGCCGAGCACGCCTTCTTTGGCATGCCGGCACTCCGGGCAGGACCGCAGGGCGTAGTGGTGTCGCATGACCCCGATACAACATATCCCTTAACAAGACATGGTATTTGTGCTGTCAAAAAGGCAATTTCATTGAGATTAATCAAGCCGCTACGCTATAGTTACTACTCGGAAAAGATGTAAATAGTTGTAACCAACTTCTAATAAAAACCCGAGACCCCCACGGCATCCACATCATGAGACATCCACTATCGCGTCTGATTGCCGGCACGGCCTTCGCCATGCTGGCAGGGTCGGCCTTTGCCGCCGACGGGCAGGATCCCATCGGCCGTTTCGAGATCACACGATTTGCTGTCGAAGGAAACACCATCCTCCCGGCGGCGGAAATTGACAGGCTGCTGACGCCCTTTGCCGGGAAGGAACGCAATTTCGGGCACGTCCAGATGGCGCTCGAGGCCCTGGAAGCGGCCTATCACGCGCGCGGATTCAACGTCGTGCAGGTCGCATTGCCGGAGCAGGAGCTCGATCAGGGCGTCGTGCGCCTGCAGGTGGTCGAGACACGGATCGGCAAGTTGCGCGTGGAAGGCAATACCGTCTTCAGCGAGGACAATATCCGCAGGAGCCTGCCCGCCTTGGCCGAAGGGCAGACGCCGAATCTCGGCGCGGTTTCGTCCAGCCTCAAGCTGGCCAATGAAAACCCGTCAAAGAAAACCACGCTGCAGCTCCAGAGCGGCGACAACGACGACGAGGTCAACGCCGTTCTCGCGGTCGTGGACGACAAGGCGTGGAAGGTGGCGGCGAGCCTGGACAACAGCGGCAACAGCAGTACCGGCAAATCGCAGCTGACCATGCAGTTCCAGCACGCCAACATCATGGACCGCGACCATGTGATGAGCCTGCAATACACGACCACCTTGGAGAAGCCGAGCCAGATCAGCGTGTACGGCGTGGGTTATCACATCCCGCTGTATGCGCTGGGTGATTCCGTCGACCTCTTCGCGAGCTACTCCGACGTCGATTCCGGATCGGTACTGGCCGGCATTTTCAATCTTCAGGTCAGCGGTCGCGGTACCGTCGTCGGCGGACGCTACAACCAGTTGCTCCAGCGGAGGGGCGAGTACGAATCGCGCTTCACCTACGGACTGGATTACAAACAATTCCAGAATAACGTGGCCCTGCAGGGCGTCCAGCTCGGCAATGACGTGACCGTGCATCCGCTGAGCGTTGCCTATACCGGCATTCTCGGCACGGCGAACGGCGAACTGAGCTTCACCGTCACGGGCATGCGCAACATTCCCGGTGGCGACAAGGGGAAGAGCGCCGATTTTGCACGCGTGCGCGCCGGCGCCCCGGCCGGATACAGCCTGCTCCGCTACAACGCGGGTTACAGCCATTCCCTGCCGGCCGACTGGCAGATGCGCCTGATCCTTGCCGGCCAGTTCACGTCCGACGCCCTCGTCCCGGGCGAGCAGTTCGGCGCGGGCGGCGCGACGACGGTGCGCGGCTTCGATGAACGCGATATCTCGAACGACAAGGGTCAGCTTGCCAGCATCGAGTTCTACACCCCGAATTTCTGCTCCACGCTCCAGACCGTCGCCGCGCAATGCCGCGGTCTCGCGTTCTACGACACGGCGAATGTCCGTCGTAACGATGCGTTGCCGGGCGAAATCGCCAAAGCCTCCATCGGCAGCGTCGGCCTGGGCCTGCGCGTCAGCGTCAGCAAGTACATGACGATGCAGATGGATTACGGGCATGTCATCGATGGCGGCATCACCCAGCTCAAGGGCGACAAGAAATTGCATTTCAGGCTCGGCCTGACGTATTGAACCTCAACGCGGAACACGTAAATGAATATCCATGCCGCCCGGCGTGCGCAGCAGACTGCGCGCTCTCAGGCCACATTGCGTCGCCGGCTGCTGCCGGTTCTGGTTGCCAGCTGTTTCGGTAGTGCGCTGGCCAACCCCTTCGGCCCACAAGTCGTCAACGGCCAGGCCAGCTTCCTCAACCAGGGCAACGTGCTGTCGGTGACCAACACGCCGGGCACCATCATCAACTGGCAGGGCTTTTCGATCAATGCTGGCGAGCTGACCCGCTTCATCCAGCAGAACCCTGACAGCGCGGTGCTCAATCGCATTACCGGGCAGGATCCGTCGCAGATCCTCGGCGCGTTGCAATCGAACGGTCGCGTGTTCATCGTCAATCCAAACGGCATTTTGTTCGGTCAGGGCGCGCAGGTCGACGTCAACGGCCTGGTGGCGTCGACGCTCAACATCAGCAACGAAGACTTCCTGAGCGGGAAGATGCTGCTCAAGGCCGGTGACAAGGCGGGCAACCTGAAGAACGAAGGTGCGATCAAGACCCCGGCAGGTGGCCAGGTCTTCCTGATTGCGCCAAATGTGGAGAACAGCGGGATCATCACTTCGCCGAAGGGGGAGGTGATGCTGGCGGCGGGCCATACGGTGCAGCTGGTGGATTCGCTTAATCCGGAGTTGCGGGTGGTGCTGAGTGCGCCCGAGAATGAAGCGTTGAACCTGGGGCAGGTGATTGTATCGGGCGGCAAGGCGAGCATCTATGGCGCGCTGGTCAAGCAGCGCGGGGTCATCAATGCAGACAGTGCGGTGGTGGGCGAGAACGGCAAGGTGGTGCTCAAGGCCAGCCGGGATACGTTGCTGGAGGCCGGCAGCCGGACGAGTGCGCGTGGCGCGGGGAAGGGGGGCGAGATCCAGGTGCTGGGTGAGCGCGTGGCCTTGACCGGCGATGCACAGCTGGATGCCAGCGGAAACTTAGGCGGCGGCACCGTGCTCGTGGGCGGCGACTACCAGGGCAAGAACCCGGATGTGCAGAACGCGAAGCGCGCCTACTTCGGCAAGGATGCGGGAATCCATGCCGATGCAGTCGAAAGCGGAGACGGCGGCAAGATCATTGTCTGGGCCGACGAAGACACACGCGCATACGGCAACATTTCCGCGCGCGCTGGTGCGGCAGCGGGTAATGGCGGTTTCGTTGAAGTTTCCGGCAAACGCACGCTCGATTTCCTTGCCACGGTCGATACTTCTGCGGCACGTGGCAAGTACGGTACGCTCCTCCTCGATCCGACGGACATCAATATCGTCGCCGGCAGCGCGTACACCGGTACGCCAGGCAGCCTCGCGGCTTCGCCAGCAAACTCGGGCGGGGCCGGCGATTACCTCTGGTCGTCGACCGAAGACCTCGGGGCCGCCAAATCGATCGGCGTGTCGGATATCGCAACCCTACTCGCCAGCAGCAATCTCGAGCTGCAGGCAACCAACGATATTAACTGGGCTTCGGGTGCGCCCCTGACTTATGGGGGCGTAGCGCGCACGTTCACACTGAAGGCCGGCAATAACATCAGCTTGCAGAGCAATATCACGTCCAGCGCAAACGCGCTCAACGTAAATCTGTATTCCACCGGCGGCGGTATCTCATTGAGCGGCGCCACGATCAACGCGAACGGGGGGCAGATCAACCTTTTCGCGTTGTCCGACGTGAACATGAACAACAGTGCGGCCACGACGTCGGGCAACGTCACGTTGATTGGAGGCTGGAACGGGGATACCGGCACGCCGGCAGTGACTGGCGCCGGCGGCGTGGACCTCGTCAACTCCTACGCCGAGGGCGGTAACGTTACCTTGAAGGCGGGGACCGGGGGCATTGCCGTGAGCGGCACTGTCGTCAACCCCTTGTCGAACTCCCTGCTCGAAGGGAATATCACGCTCAATTCCGTTGGCAACATCGACGTGACGCGGTTCGACGGCAACATCACTGCGCATGCCACTGGCGCCGGATCGACGATCCAGCTTCAGGATGCCGGCGCCCTCGTCGTTGGCGCCTCGGGCATTTCCACTAACAACGGCAATATCACATTGAACGCTCCGGCCGGGATGCTGATCGTGAATGGTGCTGTTTCGGCGGGAACCGGCACGGTCAGCCTGAATGCCAATGGCGCCGGCTATGGCGTGACCTTGAGCGCTGCGGTCTCCGGCGCCAATATCGACATGACAGGGGACAGCATGGACATCCAGTCCGGCGCGACTGTCACCGGTTCGGCAGCCGTCACCCTGAAGCCGAAAACGTCGCTGCAGGCAATCAAGGTCGGCGTAACGTCTGGTGACGACGCCGCCGGTGCGTTGCGTTTGTCCCAAGACGAAATCGATCGGATCTCCACTGCCAAGCTGCGCATTGGAGACACTGCTGCAACCGGAAACCTGGACGTCGTCAGTTCGTTGACGCCGTCCGGTACCAGCATGCTCATCCTGCAGGCGGGCGGCGAGATCAAGCAAGACGCCGGCGCCAAGATCATCATCGACAAGCTCGGCTTGCGTTCGCTGACGAAAGTCCACCTGATGGACGAGAACATGGTGAACTACGTTGCCGGCGTGACCGGTGACATGATCACGAATTTCAACAAGAACTTCTCGTTCAACAACGTGACCAGCGGCCTCACCGTTGGCAGCAGCATCGATGGCATGTCGGGGATCACGGCCACGATGTCCGGGACGTATTCCACTGGCGCGACCGGCGTGATCACCTTGAAGAGCGCGGGAGCACTATTGCAGGAAGCCGGTGCCCTCCTTAGCGGAAAAGCGGTTTTCGCCGAAGGTTCGAAGGTGGTGCTGGAACAAGTCAACCCGACCGGGATCATTGCAGGCAAGTCCACAGGCACGACCTCCGGGGATACGTTCAGCTACAAGAGCAATAACGGCATCGTGACCGTTACCGATGCGGGGTACACTGGAATTCAGTCCGCCACGCCCGTCGGTTTCACCGGGGTCAAGCTGCAGAGTACGACCAATAACATTACCGTCTCCTCGCCGATCAATGCCGGACTCGGAAATGTCATTCTGTCGGCATCGGGCGCCATCAACGGATCGGGGCTACTGACTGCACACGACCTGAGCGCGTCGGCAAGCGGCGGCATCGCGCTGTCGAACACCAAGGTCAAGACGCTGGCGGCCGTCAACTCGGGCGCCAATTCCGACATCAGTATTGCGAACGTCTCCAGCCCGGACCCGCTGTACCTCTACAACGTGTCGCAATCAACAGGAACGGGAAACATTACGATTACCAACACCGGACCGATCATCGTTGATGCAGACTATACGGTTTCGACAGGTGCAGGAAACATCACACTGAAGTCGAACCCGACGGGCAGCAGCAGCGATACGCTGACCATCTCCGGTGGTGTGAACTCAACGACGGGCAACATTACCCTGGAGGCTGGCAGCACGATCAGCGGAAACTCGGCAACGACAGGCTCGCCGGGTACGGTGACAGTTCTTGCCAACAAAAATGC
This sequence comes from Noviherbaspirillum sp. ST9, assembly GCF_048799745.1. Taxonomy (NCBI): domain Bacteria; kingdom Pseudomonadati; phylum Pseudomonadota; class Betaproteobacteria; order Burkholderiales; family Oxalobacteraceae; genus Noviherbaspirillum; species Noviherbaspirillum sp. ST9. The sequence goes on from NZ_JBLWFR010000009.1 coordinate 118,980, forward strand.
GACTGCGAGCAGCGGCGGCTCATCCGAGCCGCCGGCACCCTCGTTGACCGACTGCACATCCAATCCGACCCTTTCCGGGTGCAGCACTGTGCTTCCGACATTGGGTACCTGCACGATTGCGCCGACGACAGCCGGCTGCACTGCTGTGCTCCCGACAGTTGAGGCTTGCTCGTCCAATCCGAGCCTTTCGGGTTGCAGTGCGGTGTTGCCAACGCTTGATGCCTGTGTCGCCGCGCCCAGTACCGCAGGCTGTGCAGTGGTCTTGCCGACGGCCGACGCTTGCGCCGCGAACCCGGCACTGGCCGGATGCTCCGTGGTCTCCAAGCCGCCAACGATTGATACCTGTATCGTCGCGCCGACCACTGCAGGTTGCAGTACTGTCCTGCCGACGTTCGAGCTGTGCACGACCGCGCCATCGACGCCGGGTTGCATCGTGGTGTTGCCACCTATGGACATCTGCCTGCAGAACCCGACAACCGCTGGCTGCAACGCTGTCCTTCCGCCAGTCAGTGCCTGCACGATCAATCCTACGCAGGCCGGCTGCAGCGTCGTGCTGCCGCCGCTCAGCACCTGCATTGCCACGCCCAATGCGGCGGGCTGCAGTGTGGTGTTGCCAAGCATGAGTATTTGTACCACCGCGCCGACCACAGCCGGCTGCACGGCCGTACTGCCCACGCTCGCGCAATGCTCGGCCAATCCCGCTCAGGAAGGCTGTTCGGTGGTCGTGCCTACGGCCAGCAAGTGCGTGACCAACCCGTCAGCGCCGGAATGCCAGACGGTTTTGCCAACGACGGGCACAAGCACGACGGCAACGAATACCGTCACTGAAACCGTCGCTGAGACGACCAATACGGTGGTGACGACCCAAGCCTCGGTGCTGAAGTCGCAGCCCGGCAGCGGCGGCTCGTCCGGCGGATCGAGCCAGCAGGCCGAGAGCGACAGCAAGAAAGACGAAAAGAAAACCACATCCACCACGGATGACAGCGGAGTGAAGAAGAATGAACCAGCCAAGAAGATGTACTGCAATTAAGCCGCTGCTGTTCATGTCTGCGCTTGTGCTGTCGGCGCAGGCATGGGCAGCGCAGGTGGTGGGAACGGTGGCCAACCTGAGCGGCCCGCTGCTGGCCAAGAAGGCCGACGGCACCTCCAAGGTTCTGGCGGTGAAATCGTCGGTGGAGCAGGGCGACACGCTCATCAGCGAGAAGGATACGTACGCGCGGATCAAGTTCATCGACAACAGCGAGATCACGCTGCGGCCGAACTCGCAGCTGAAGATCGACAACTTCAGCTTTGAAGAGGACAAGCCGGAGAAGGACAGCGCGGCGTTCAACCTGGTCAAGGGCGGACTGCGGGCGGTGACGGGGACGCTGGGCAAGCGCAACAAGGAAAAGTTCGGGATGAACACGCCGACAGCGACGATCGGCATTCGCGGCACGATCTTCATCGCCGAATACATTGCACCGAATGAAGAAGCGGTCGCGGCCTACGGGATGGCGAGCATGGCGGCGATGAGTGTGTCAGGCTATGCGGACGTGCGCAGCGACATGCCATCGGCGGTGCCGCTGCAGGTGCTGCCGATACGGCTGGCGCAGGTGCCGGGGCAGCCGCCGGCACCGGGTAGCGGCGGTCTCGCGCCTGGTCTGTACGTGCAGGTGCTGGACGGGATGATCCACTTAACCAACCAGGGCGGGACGCAGAATTTCTCGGCGGGCCAGTTCGGTTACACCGCGAGCTTCCAGCAGCCGCCCGTCATCCTGCCGAACAACCCGGGCATCAAGTTCGCGCCGCCGCCGGCCTTCAATACGAGCAGCGGTCCGCAGGGCGGAACGGGTAATGCGTCGGGCAGCAATGCCGTCGACTGCGAAGTACGGTAGTTATTGAAATTGCAATACCGAGGGCCTGAAGTGCAAGTGCAGGAAACCATGCGGCGATGGTTTCCTTGAATGCAAAGCAAGCGGGGGTAATTTCCTTGACACCCCTGTGGTCGATGCACGATAGTTTCTTAGTAGACGTTGCTTTCTACAATCGACGGCAAACAGTCTGACGCACGCCTGCATCTGACAGGCGAGGGAGTAGGGGGAGACATGAACATCAATCCCGTCGTGCGCAACCAGCGCACTCCAAAGTGCCGGTCGGTCTTGCACCGCCGGCTCCTGTCGATTCTGGTTGGAGGCTGTTTTGGTACAGCCTTCGCCAATCCCGTCAGCCCACAAGTCATCAACGGCCAGGCCAGCTTCCTCAACCAGGGCAACGTGCTCTCGGTGACCAACACGCCGGGCACCATCATCAACTGGCAGGGCTTCTCAATCAGTCAGGGTGAACTCACCCGCTTCATCCAGCAAAACGCCAACAGCGCGGTGCTCAACCGCATCACCGGGCAGGACCCATCGCAGATCCTGGGTGCGCTGCAATCGAACGGGCGCGTGTTCATCGTCAATCCCAACGGCATTCTGTTCGGCCAGGGCGCGCAGGTCGACGTCAACGGGCTCATGGCGTCGACGCTCAACATCAGCAATGAAGATTTCCTGATCGGGAAGATGCTGTTCAAGGCCGGCGACAAGGCGGCCAACCTGAAGAATGAAGGTTCGATCACGACCCCGGCAGGCGGCCAGGTTTTCCTGATTGCGCCGAATGTGGAGAACAGCGGGATCATCACCTCGCCGAAGGGGGAGGTGATGCTGGCGGCGGGCCATATGGTGCAGCTGGCGGATTCGCTCAATCCGGAGCTGCGCGTGGTGCTAAGTGCGCCCGAGAATGAAGCGTTGAACCTGGGGCAGGTGATTTCTTCAGGCGGCAAGGCGAGCATCTATGGCGCGCTGATCAGGCAGCGCGGGATCGTCAACGCCGATAGTGCGGTGGTAGGCGAGAACGGCAAGGTGGTGCTCAAGGCGAGCCGGGACACGCTGCTGGAGGCGGGTAGCCGGACGACGGCGAAGGGCGCGGGCAAGGGCGGCGAGATCCATGTGCTGGGCGAGCGCGTAGGTTTGACGGGCGATGCCATGGTGGATGCAAGCGGCCAGCAGGGCGGCGGCATCGTACTGGTGGGCGGTGACTACCAGGGCAAGAATCCGGATGTGCAGAACGCGAAGGTGGCTTACGTCGGCAAGGATGTGCAGGTCAAGGCAGATGCGGTCGAGAACGGCGACGGTGGCAAGGTTATCGTCTGGGCGGATGACACAGCACGTTACTACGGCTCGATCTCCGCGCGTGGCGGACGTCACTCCGGCAATGGCGGCTTGGTCGAAACATCGGGCAAGCAGCATCTCGCATTCAATGGCAAGGTCGACGTTGATGCACCTAACGGCAAGGCGGGCAGCCTGCTGCTCGATCCGCAGGACATCATTATTGCGAATGGTTCGGGCGGCGCCAACGACGGCCTCCTCAGTGACAGCCAGATCCTGGTCGCGGAGCCCGATACCGTTACCGACGTGACGATTTCCGAACAGGCGCTTGAAGCGCTGTCGGGGAGTGTCACACTGAATGCCAGCCGCGACATTATTCTCCAGAACATTTCCGATGACACCGTCAATCTTGCAAGTGTGGCGGGCGGAAGCACGTTTACCATCAGCGCGGGGCGCCATATTATCGGCACGGCGGATGTCAATGACCGCTTCCAGACCGGAGGCGGCAACGTCGTATTCACCACCACCAGTGGCAATCTCAATATCGGCGGGGTCAAGAGCAAGGGCGGTGCAATCTCGATGACTGCAGGCGGCACCGGATTCATGGTCGTGCGTGAAGCGAACTCGACGCCCTTAAGCGGCAATGGGGGCAATATCTCGCTGACTTCCTCCGGCCTGATGACCCTCGACACTATCAATGCAAGCGGCGTGACGGGCACGACTGGAGATGTCAGCCTGACTGCCGGTGGCGATATCAGCGTCGGCAACTCGGCATTGATCACTGCCAACCATCTCAAAATGACGACTACCGGCGGCATTCATGGTGCCGCCACGTCCGATTACGCCAACATCAAGGCAAACTTCCTCAATGCGAAGAGTACTGTTTCCGGCCCCATCCGGCTCAGCAATACCGGCAGCAACCTCATCGTTTACGATGGCGGTGTCGCGGGAGCTAACGGCATTCATGCAGCGAACGGACTCATCGACCTCAAGAACGGCGTGGGTGGAGAGATCAGTGTCCAGGCGCCAATCATTACCTCTGCGGCGCCAATCGCTCTGGCGGCCCCGCTCGGTATTGAATTGATTGCCTACGATTCAGGAACGAATGCGGGCGGACTTATCTCCAGCAATGGTGGAGCCATTTCGCTGACGGTAAGTGGCGGCGGTTCCATCGACGTGCAAACGAATGCAAAGATCGCCAGCGGCGGCGGCCTTGTCACCCTTACCTCGGATTGGATCGACCTGGCAGGCGGCCTGGTGGACGCAGGTAGCGCAAACGTTCAACTGAAGCCCTTTAACCCAGCGGAGACCATCCAGGTCGGCGGAACCGGTGGCGAAGATGGCTATCTCGCGCTCAACCAGAACGACCTTGCCGCAGTCAAGACCAGCGGCACGTTGAAAATCGGCGATACCCTCTCCGCGCCAAGCGGTTTTGTAAATGTGTCCGGCACGCTTGACCTGGTAACGCCAGGCAAACTGACAGGACCCTTTGAAATCTATACAGCGACCGGCACAGTTTCGATCAGTGCGGCCATGACGGTGCCGAAGGATTTGTACATTTCCTCGGAATCCGGCTCGATCGCCATCAATGCACCTGGCGCGATCACGGCGGGCAGCCTCAACAACCTTCTGCTGAAAACGGCCGCACTGAATGTCAACGGAAGTCTCGCCGCTGACGATGTGGAGCTTTCGACCGACAGTCTTACGCTTGGCGCGTCCGCGTCCATTACCAGCTCCGTCACCGGCATCTATCCAAAAACGGCAGGAAACTCGATCATGGTTGGCGCCGCATGTACCGGTCCGAACTGCCTCTCCATCACGAACCTTTACAAGATCGATTCACCTGCCATTGGCATCGGCAATACGTCGGCTCCCATCCCCGGCGACATTACGGTCGCTGGAATCACCAATACCGGGTCGAGCGCGCTGACGGACCGCCATGCAAACACGACTCGCATTGGCCTGATGACCGGAGGCAACGTAACGCAGACTGGCCCCATTGACGTCAACACCCTGGGGGTGAAGGCAGCCGGCTCCGTCAACCTGGCCACTTCCACTAATCATGTAACGGAACTCGCCGGGCTGTCCGGAGGAGCGTTTGCATTCAAGAACGATCAGTCCTTCAGCATCGCGGACATCTCTGGCAGCGGACCGACTTACGACTACAGCTTTTCGGGACTTGTGACGAGTAACAGTAGCATTACGCTTACACTTGCTGGCGTCAGTTCCTCAGTGCTCGACCTCGACGCGGCAGTCAATGCCGGCACGGGAACGGTCACAATCGATTCCTCCGGTTCGGTTTTCGGGTCCGCGTTCAGCCCTGATATCGTCGCGGGAAATGTGAGCATCAAGGCGGACGGATCCTCAGGTATCGATGGGGCTGGAGGCCTTCATATCACTGCTCCGCTCATTTCAAAACTCGAGACGGCCGCAGGCAGCGTTAACGTCCTGGGTTTTTCCGCCCTGACCATCGGCGCAACGACGCCAACGGCAATGACGGCGGTCAGCGCACCGGCAGGATCAGTAACGATCACGACGAGCAGTTCTCTTCCGCTGACGATCAACGGCGACGTATCCGCAGGCGGGAACATCAATCTGACGGCCGGGTCGGCGGGGTCTTCCTTCTCGGGCAACGTCCTGACCATCAATCGCCCGGTCACGTCGACGTCGGGCACCATTACGCTCGGCGCCAACAGCGTGGGCGGGACGAGCGTCCCGACTGGCGCGATACTTCAATTGCCGAGTTCGGGTGGTGGTGGAGGTTCAACGGAGCCACCTCCACCGACTTTGGAACAGTGCACGACCAGTCCAACGCTTTCAGGTTGCAGTACGGTGTTGCCAACGCTTGATGCCTGTATCGCAGCTCCCAGCACCGCGGGCTGTTCGGCAGTGTTGCCGACTGTCGACGCTTGTGCCGCCAACCCGACGCTGGCCGGATGCTCCGTAGTGTCCAAGCCGCCACCGTCCATTGATACTTGCATCGCCGCGCCGACCACTGCTGGATGCAACACAGTGCTGCCGACATTTGAGCTGTGTACGTCGGCGCCATCGACCCCGGGTTGCACCGTCGTGTTGCCACCTTTTGATGTATGCGTGCAAAGTCCGTCAATAGCAGGCTGTAATGCTGTCTTGCCGCCAGTCGGTGTTTGCACGGCTAATCCGGCACAGCCGGGATGCAACGTAGTGCTGCCACCGCTGATCACTTGCATTGCCACGCCCAACGTAGCCGGATGCAGTGCCGTGTTGCCGAGTATGAGCATTTGCACTACCGCACCAACCACCGCAGGTTGTACGGCCGTACTGCCCACTTTGGCGCAATGCTCTGCCAACCCGAGCCAGGAAGGCTGTTCGGTGGTCGTGCCTACGGCCAGCAAGTGCGTGACCAACCCGTCCGCGCCGGAATGCCAGACGGTGCTTCCCACTACCGGCACAGAGCAGGGACCGGCAACCACCATTACGGAACTAGTCGTCGAGACGACCAATACGGTGGTGATAACACAGGCGTCGGTAATCAAGATGCAGCCGGGCAGCGGCGGCTCCTCCGGCGGTTCCAGCCCGCAGTCCGACAGCGACAGCAAGAAGGAAGAAAAGAAAACCTTATCCTCGACGGATGACAGCGGAGTGAAAAAGAATGAACCAGCCAAGAAGATGTACTGCAATTAAGCCGCTGCTGTTCATGTCTGCGCTGCTGCTGTCGGCACAGGCGTGGGCAGCGCAGGTGGTAGGGACAGTGGCCAACCTGAGCGGCCCGCTGCTGGCCAAGAAGGCCGACGGCACCTCCAAGGTGCTGGCGGTGAAATCGTCGGTGGAGCAGGGCGACACGCTCATCAGCGAGAAGGATACGTACGCGCGGATCAAGTTCATCGACAACAGCGAGATCACGCTGCGGCCGAATTCGCAACTGAAAATCGACAACTTCAGCTTTGAAGAGGACAAGCCGGAGAAGGACAGCGCGGCGTTCAACCTGGTCAAGGGCGGACTGCGCGCGGTGACGGGGACGCTGGGCAAGCGCAACAAGGAAAAGTTCGGGATGAACACGCCGACAGCGACGATCGGCATTCGCGGCACGATCTTCATCGCCGAATACATTGCACCGAATGAAGAAGCAGTGGCTGCCTACGGGATGGCGAGCATGGCGGCGATGAGTGTGTCAGGCTATGCGGACGTGCGCAGCGACATGCCATCGGCGGTGCCGCTGCAGGTGCTGCCGATACGGCTGGCGCAGGTGCCGGGGCAGCCGCCGGCACCGGGTAGCGGCGGTCTCGCGCCTGGTCTGTACGTGCAGGTGCTGGACGGGATGATCCACTTAACCAACCAGGGCGGGACGCAGAATTTCTCGGCGGGCCAGTTCGGTTACACCGCGAGCTTCCAGCAGCCGCCCGTCATCCTGCCGAACAACCCGGGCATCAAGTTCGCGCCGCCGCCGGCCTTCAATACGAGCAGCGGTCCGCAGGGCGGATCGGGTAATACCTCGGGATCGAATGCCGTCGATTGCGAAGTGCGGTAAAAGAAAGAGATGACGTGAACAGGCAGGGAAAGAGCGGCGCAGGTATGCGCCGCTCTTTATTGCATCGTTACTTGATGCAGACGGCCCGGACCTGCTTGATGTCCGTAATTCCGGACAGCACTTTCTCGATGCCGTCCATTTTCAGCGTCAGCATGCCGTCCTCCAGCGCCGCCGCCAGCATCTGCGCCACGCGGCTGTGTTCCTGGATAAGCCGCTTCAGACGATCCGTACCGATCATGAGTTCGTGCAGGCCCACGCGACCCTTGTAGCCGTTGCTGCACTGGTCGCATCCCACCGCGCGGTACAACTTGAACTTGCCGTTCTCGGCATAGTTCTTCTTCCAGGTTGCGAGTACGCCATCCAGGCCGGCCTGCTGGTCCTTGAAGGCTTCGGTATTCTTCAATTCCTCGCAATACTCGGTCAGCAGTGTGCGCAGCTCATCCTCGGACGGCTCGTAGGCTTGCTTGCACTTCGAGCAGAGGCGCTTGGCAAGACGCTGCGCAAGCACGCCCAGCAGCGCATCCGCAAAGTTGAACGGATCCATGCCCATGTCCAGCAGGCGGATGATGGATTCGGGCGCGCTGTTGGTATGCAGCGTCGCGAACACGAGGTGGCCGGTAAGAGAGGCCTCGATGCCCATCGAGACGGTTTCCTTGTCGCGCATTTCGCCGACCATGATCACGTCCGGGTCAGCGCGCAGGAAGGCGCGCATCGCCGTGGCAAAGTCGAGGCCGCTCTTGCGGTTGACCTGCACCTGGCGCAATCCCTTCTGCGTGATTTCAACCGGGTCTTCCGCCGTCCAGATCTTGGTTTCCGGCGTATTGAGGAAGTTGAGCACCGAGTGCAGCGTCGTCGTCTTGCCCGAACCGGTCGGTCCGCACACGAAGAACAGGCCGTACGGCTTGCTGACCGCGGCCCTCAAACGCTCCAGGTTGTGCGGCAGCACGCCCAGCTTGTCGAGCGGGATGGGTTCGCCGGCTGCGAGGATACGCATGACGATGTCCTCGACGCCGCCCGCGGAGGGAATCGTCGCAACGCGCAGTTCGATGTCGAGCGGCGCGTATTTCTTGAACTTGATCTTGCCGTCCTGCGGCTTGCGTCGCTCGGAAATGTCGAGGTCGCACATGATCTTGATGCGCGCCGCCAGTGCATTCCGGTAGCTCGCCGGGATTTCGATGTACGGTTCGAGCGATCCGTCCTTGCGGAAGCGGATCATGGTTTTTTCCTTGCCCGGGCGCGGTTCGATGTGGATGTCCGACGCACCCTGGCGATAGGCGTCGATGATGACCTTGTTGACCAGCTTGACCAGCTCGTTCTCGGCCGCTGCCGACAGATCGGCTTCCGACAGTTCCGAGCCGTCTTCGTCGCCGTCGTCCATTCCGGACAGCAGGTCGCCGACGGAGGTGAAGTCGCCTTCCGCGCCATAGAACTGGTCGATGGTCTGGCCGAACTCGCGATTGGTCGTCACGCGATAGACGAGCTTCGCCTTCGGGAAGATGTTATTGATGACGCGCGCATTGCGGACGTGCTCCGGGTCGATGGCGAGGATGACCATGCCTTCCGGCCCTTCCTCGATCGGCACCCACAGGTTTTGCTCGACGAAATCGCGCTTCAGGTTCTTGAGCAGGTCGACGGGCTTGACGCGATCCGACTTGAACGGTTCATAGGGCACGCCGAAATGCTTGGACAGCGCGTGTCCGATCGAGGGCAGCTTGACCTGGAACTCGTTGACCAGGATTTCTTCGATGTCGTCGTTCTTGCGCCGCGCCGAGCGGGAGGCAAGCTCGAGCTCGGGTGCCGACAGGACGGATTCCTCCACCAGCATGCTGTACTTGGAACGGATCAGCGGCATCGGCTTCAGGCGCTGGGTGAAGGCAATCGCCAGCGTCTTGCACAATTCCTTGATGCCCTCTTCAGCGACAGCACTGAAGGATTCCCCCGACCGGTTGTTGATCAGCTGGATGGCGCCCAGCAGCTCGTTCCTGGTTTCATCGATCAATGGCGCGACCAGCATCTGCTTGGTCCTGTAGCCGGTTGCCTGGTCTACGCCGCGCTGGAAATTCAGGTCCGGCGAATGCGATTTCAGTTCCTTGTCGTCGTAGACGTCGCGCAGGTTGAGCACGCGGCGGGAGAGTGCCGCGTAGCCGGCAATGCTCTGCGCCGAGATCGGCAGCTTGAAATCCTTGAAGGAATTCAGGCCGGTCTTGATCTTGGAAACGATGCTGTTCTTGTCTTCGCCCAGCACGTACAAGGTCAGGCGGTCCGCGTTGAACAGGTCACAGATGTCCTGCGACAGGTCCATCATGATCTCGTCCAGGTTACTGGTCGCGTGGATCTTGTTGGTAACGTCCTGCAGTTTCTTGAAGAACGCCAGGCGGAGATTGGCGTCGTCGGGATTGCTTCGTGGAGTGCCGAGAACCGCGCTCATGAATTGTCGTCCATCACCAGTGTTTCATCTTTATCAACATCATGCGTGCTGCCTTGTCGTTCGTAGGCGGAAGGTGCGGGAACCAGCATGCATGTGGACATGGAATCGTTATGTAGTCACTGGCCGCGTGAGGCCACTCCTTCCATCATAATGGATCACGTTGCAAAAATGTATCATCGGCTCGCGCTTAATTTTCGGCGTCTCATTTACGGAGACGAAAAAGCCGCAATCCATCCGATTCGGTCTACAATCATTCAAAAAAGCAAAGGGAGGAGCGTCATGCGTTTGACGGATGTGATGCGTGTGAAACGGGCTCGTTGCCCGGCTCCCTTTGATGCACCGCACACAACAACTGGCCCGGGCTGCCCGGGTGTCGCACAATGAAATTGCAGGTACTTGGATGCGCCGGAGGAATCGGTGGACGCGAGCGATTGACCACCAGCCTGCTGGTTGATGAAGACATTCTCCTGGACGCCGGTACCGGTGTAACCAGTCTCGATGTCGAACAATTGATCCGCATCGAGCATGTGTTCATCACGCATTGCCATCTCGATCACGTCGCGGGTCTCGCACTGCTGGTCGATTCGATCCAGGGCAAGCGCGCCTCTCCGATTACCGTGCACGGCACGGAAAAGGTCGTCGCCTCGCTGAAGAAGCATTTGTTCAACTGGGTGCTGTGGCCCGACTTCGCCACGATTCCCAGCAACGAACGTCCTTCGATGCGCTGGGAAATCATCGAACCAGGACAAACGGTCCATCTCGGCAACCGGCACCTGACGCCGCACATCGTCAATCACACTGTCGGTTCTGTCGCCTACATGGTCAAGAATTCCCGGTCGGGCTTTCTGTTCTCGGGCGACATGTCTTCCACGCCGGAGCTTTGGACGACGCTGCAAAGCGAAAAAGGTCTCTCTAAGGTCATTGTCGACTGTTCATTCACCAATGCCGACATGGAGCTGGCCGCCAAGTCCATGCATTTCTGTCCGCGGTCACTGATCGACGATATCCGCGGCATGACAAATGCCATCGAGTTCCTGATTTACCACCTCAAGCCCGGCCAGGAAGACCAGATCATGCGTGAGCTGGCCGATGAAGGTGAAGGGCGCCCCTTCCGCGCGCTGAAATGCGGAGATGAATTCGTTTTCTGAACAAGTGTTAGTCGAAATACCGCGCAGCGGCTGAAGTGTCCAACAAATACAATGAGTGACTCGACTTACACAGATATCGCGCAACGACTGGAGCGCCTGACCGAGCTGAGCGTCGAGCTCAGCACGAACCATGACACGCCCCTGCTGCTCGAAAGGATCCTGACGGTCGCCAAAAGCATGACGCATGCGGACGGCGGCACGCTCTACATCACGCGCGAGGACAAGCAGGCGCTGTGCTTCAACATCTCGATGAACGATACGCTGGGCATGCACCAGGGCGGCACCAGCGGACACAAGATCGAGATCCCCGACATTCCGCTATACACGTCCACCGGTGCGAAGAACCTGGGTGCGGTAGCGGCATACGCTGCCAACACCGGCACCTCGGTCAACATCCAGGATGTCTACAAGGTCGATGTCTTCAACTTCTCGGGCATGCGGAAGTTCGACGAGACCTTCAATTACCATTCGCAGTCCTTCCTGACCGTGCCGATGATGGACCACGAGGGCGAGGTCATCGGGGTGCTGCAGCTTATCAACGCGAAGGACCCGGCAACCGGCCAGACGCACGCCTTCTCCGATACCGACCAGCGGTTCATCGAGGCGCTGGCGTCCCAGGCGGCGATCGCGCTGACTAACCAGCAACTGATCAAATTGCTGGAGGACCTCTTCGAGTCGTTCGTCAAGCTGATCAACATCGGCATCGACGAGAAATCGCCGCACACCGGTCGCCACTGCGAGCATGTGCCGGAACTGACCATGATGCTGGCCGACGCCGTCCATGAGATCGACACCGGTCCGCTGGCCGATTTCACGATGACGCCGCGCGACCGCAAGCAATTGTGGATCGCCGGCCTGCTGCACGACTGCGGCAAGATCACGACACCGGTGCACGTGGTCGAAAAGGCCACCAAGCTGGAGACCCTGTTCGATCGGATCCACGTGGTCGATACGCGCTTCGAAGTGCTCAAGCGCGATGCGGAGATCCGCTCCCTGAAAGAGAAGCTGGTCGCCGCTAATGACGCGAAGCGCCACGAGGAAATCAATCGGAACCTGAGCGAGGAACTGGCGCGTCTCGATGCCGACCGCGATTTCCTGCGCTTTGCCAACATCGGCTCGGAAGCCATGTCGCCCGAGGCGCAGCAGCGCGTGAGCGCGATTGCCCGCTACCGCTGGGTCGGACCGGACGGTTTCGAGCGCGACCTGCTCAGCGAGGACGAAATTACCAATCTCACGATCCGCGCCGGCACGCTCAACGCGCAGGAACGCGAAATCATCAACAACCACATCTCGGTCACGATCCGCATGCTGGAATCGCTGCCGTGGCCCAAGCACATGCAGCAGGTGCCGGAATACGCCGGCGGCCACCACGAAAAGATGGATGGCAAAGGCTACCCGCGCGGGCTGCGTGGCGACCAGATGTCGGTGCAGGCGCGCATGATGGCAATTGCCGATATTTTCGAAGCGCTCACGGCGAAAGATCGCCCCTACAAGAAGGGAAAGACGCTCAGCGAATCGCTGGAAATCCTTGGCGGATTCGTGCTGCGCAACCACATCGATCCGGATCTCTTCGACGTCTTCATCCGCAAGCAGGTCTATCTGACGTACGCCAAGCGATTCATGGATCCCGCGCAGATCGATGAGGTCGATGTCACCCGGATACCGGGCTACAAGCCCTGACCGGGACTCGACGGGGGAGCGCATGCTGCGACTGATTTCCAAGCTGGGATCGCGCTGGGCGGTGGCGCTGGGCATGACCCTGCTCGCCGCGCTCCAGATTGCCTACTTTCCGTCCATTCCCTTTATCGAACGACTCGACGTCCTTGCCTACGACATGCGCATGCGCGTGCAGAAGGGCGAACTGGATCCGCGCGTCGTCATCGTCGACATCGACGAAAAGAGCATCGCCGAGGTGGGACGATGGCCGTGGAGCCGGAATGTCGTGGCGAAACTGATCGAGACGCTTGACCAGAAATACTTCGTCAAGTCCGTCAGCTTCGACGTGATTTTCTCGGAAGCGGATACCAGTTCCGGCTATGGCACGCTGGAAGGGCTGGCGCGCAAGGAGTTCAAGGACATCAGCGGCTTTGCGGAAAGGATCCGCGCGCTCAAGCCAAGGTTCGACTATGACCACCATCTGGCATCGGCGCTTGAAGGGCGTCCCACGGTCCTCGGCTATTTCCTCTCCAATGAACCGGACGCGATCACCAAGGGCTTGCTGCCGGCGCCTGCGTTTTCGGTATCGGACCTGGGCGGCATGGAGGTGGAGTCTGCTGTTTACAAATCCTACGCCAGCAACCTGAAGGAACTTCAGGCCGCGGCCAGGGCAGGCGGCTTCATGAATCCGACGCAGGATCCGGACGGAACAATCCGCCGCCTGAGCCTGCTGGCCCGCGTCGGCAACAACTATTACGAATCCCTGGCGCTGGCGACTGCGCGGGTTGGCCTGGGCGCGAGCAGAATCAAACCGGTCTTTTATTCCGAAGAGGAAACCCAGCTCAGCGGCGAAGAGCACAGGACCTATGGCGCATTGAAGGAGCTTCGTCTCAATACCAAGCCGAAAACCACGGTCATTCCCCTCGAGCGGCACATGACCGCGCTGATCAATTATCGCGGTCCCGGCGGGCCGCGGGGCGGGCAATACCGCTACGTATCGGCGGTCGATGTCCTGCAGGAGAAAGTCCCGATGGAGCACCTGGCCGACACCATCGTGCTGGTTGGCACGACGTCGGCCGGACTCAAGGACCTGCGCCCCTCGCCGGTCAACACGGACTATCCCGGCGTTGAGATGCACGCCAACATCATTTCTTCCATCATGGATGGCGAGTTCAAGCAGGAGCCGGACTTCAGTATCGGATTGCAGCTGGCGCAAGTACTGGTCATCGGCATCGTGCTCGGACTTCTGCTCCCGGTGCTGTCGCCCATGCTGTCCATCCTGGCATCGCTTGCCGCCATGGCGGCAGTGATCGGCGCCAACTTCGCCATGTACCAGCACCTCAACTGGGTCGTTCCCATTGCCATTTCCCTGCTGCTGGTCGTGGCGCTGTTCATCTTCAATATCGCCTGGGGCTACCTGTTCGAATACCGCAAGGGCCGGGCCATGGTCAACCTGTTCGGCGAATATGTCGCGCCGGAACTCGTGGCCGAGATGGCGGCCAACCCCGAGAGCTACAGCATGGAGGGCGAAAGCCGCGAATTGACCGTGCTGTTCTGCGACGTGCGCGGTTTCACCACCATTTCGGAAGGCCTCGATCCGAATGCGCTGCGCGAGTACATCAACATCTACCTGACCGCCATGTCGGAAGACATCCGCGGCAACCGCGGCACCCTCGACAAGTACATTGGCGACGCCGTGATGGCGTTCTGGGGCGCCCCGGTCGAACTGCCGGATCACGCCGCCCGCGCGGTGGCGACCGCGCTGAAAATGCAGGCCACGGCCAAGACCTTGAACAAGGATTTCATCGCGCGCGACTGGCCGCCGCTGAAAATTGGCATCGGCCTCAACTCGGGCGAGATGCGCGTGGGCGACATGGGATCCAAAATTCGTCGCGCATACACCGTGATGGGCGATGCGGTGAACCTGTCGTCGCGCCTCGAAGGCATTACCAAGGTGTACGGTGTCGGCGTCGCTGTAGGCACGGCAACGAAACTCGCGGCCCCGCAGTTTGCTTACCGTGAGCTTGATCGCGTTCGGGTCAAGGGCAAGAACGAGCCTGTCCCGATTTTCGAGCCACTCGGACTGGAAGCGGAAATCGACGCGTCCGTCCGCGCAACCGTCGAAAAATGGCACGACGCGCTCAGCCTTATCCGCGGCCAGGAATGGGACAAGGCCGAAGCATTGCTCAACGCGCTTCTCGCCGACCATCCGGATGATGTGCTGTACACGCTCTACCTGCAGCGCATCGCGCATTTCCGCGAGCATCCGCCCGGTCCTGACTGGGACGGCGTCACCACCTTTGAAACGAAATAAAGCTGCGAACCGAACCAGGACGCAGCTTGTCTATTCCGTATAGATACGCCTGTTTGCGCCCCATATGCGTGGAGTGCAAGCACCTCGCCATCCATCCGGGAGAGACATGGAAAACCTTCCACGCATCGCCGCTTATTTCGACCACCATAAACTTCGTCTCGTCACCGCCGAATCCTGCACCGCCGGACTTGTCGTCGCCACCCTTGGCGACGTACCTGGCTGCGGCAGCTGGCTCGAGTGCAGTTTCGTTACCTATGCCCCCGAGGCAAAATGCCGGCTCCTGGGCGTCAATCCTGCCACCATCGAGAAATACAACCTGACCAGCGAAGCCGTTGCCCGCGAAATGGTGCAAGGCGCGCTGCGCAACAGCCATGCGACCGCCGCGGTGGCGAACACGGGGATCGCGGGGCCCACGCCGGCCGACGGCATTCCTCCCGGCACGATCTGCTTCGCATGGGGATTCGAGCATGAGGGCACGACGCTGGTGTTTTCCGAGACCCGTCGTTTCGAGGGCGACCGCAACGCGGTGCGCAAGGCAGGGGCTGAGTATGCCATCGAGCGCATCGTGCACTACCACGCCCAGCTCGCCAATGGGACGGGGCCCCGCTCGAGCTAATTCCGATTCGCTTCGCGACTGCTCATGCTGCCGAACCACAGTGCATACTGCCGTGTCAGCTCGGCTCCGAGAAAAAATACCTGGGCGGAGTAGTAGACCCACATCAACAGGGCAATGATGGAACTGGCAGCGCCGAAACTGGTGACGAACTCATTGTTGCCGAGGTAGGCGCCAATCAGCTTCTTGCCGATCAGGAACAGGGCCGCCGTGACAATGGCG
The DNA here is from genome assembly GCF_048799745.1 of Noviherbaspirillum sp. ST9. Taxonomy (NCBI): domain Bacteria; kingdom Pseudomonadati; phylum Pseudomonadota; class Betaproteobacteria; order Burkholderiales; family Oxalobacteraceae; genus Noviherbaspirillum; species Noviherbaspirillum sp. ST9. The sequence goes on from NZ_JBLWFR010000009.1 coordinate 134,990, forward strand.
CCTACCCACACATCGCGCCAGGGCAATCGCACCTGGGGCAGCAATTTGTAGATGGCGGCAAAGAGTGCTGCAATCACCGCGAAGGAAACCAGCGACGACAAGCCAAGCAGGACGTAAGTCGCGTCGCCCCAGAATCCGCCGAGGTATTTTTCCAGCACCGCCAGCGCCGCATTCACCGAAAGCGACACCAGCAGGAGAAAAGCCAGTACCAGGATCAGGCTGAACGAGAGCAGGCGCGAGCGGACGAAGAGAATGATGCCCGGCTGGCGGGAGGGCGGCACTTCCCAGATTTCGTCGAGACTGTCCTTCAGCTCACCGAAGACGGTGGTCGCGCCGATGAGGAGCAGGCCGAGGGCGATCAGCGTGGCGAGTACCCCGGCCTTCGGATTGCGCGCGTTGGCCAGCAACAGCTGGATCGCCTCTGCGCCAGCCGGTCCGACGAGGCCGTTCAGCTCATGGAAGATGGCCCCGCGTGCCGCCTCGTCGCCAAAGATTGCGCCGGCAATCGCCAGTACCATGACGAGAATCGGTGCCAGCGAAAAGAGGGTATAGAAGGCGAGCGCCGCGCCCTTGCTTGAGGCTCGGTCGTTGATCCATTCCTCCACGGCGCCCACCAGCAGCTTGCGCAAGCGCTGGGAAAAGGTATGCGGCCTGTCAGGGGAAGTTGCCATGGGAGGAAGCGCGGGAGCGTCGTTGCCTGTGCAAATTATCGTGTTGGCGCGTACTGGCTTTCATGAGGAAAGACAACCGACGGCAACGGCAATCCGGTCGAAACATCTTGTTGCAATCCTTACTCATCGACACTGGCGGCCCCATCCCCGTTGGCGTTAAATGACCTCACAACAAGTGAGGTCTGCCATGATGAATCCCAAACTTTCTCTCCCCGCCATCCTTGCCGCCGTCATCCTGTCCGGCTGCGCCAGCCAAGGGCAAAATTATCCTGTCGTCGGTCCATCCTATCCTGCGCCCGTACAAACCTATCCGGCCGCTGGACCCGCCTATGGCAGCTCCTACGGCACGGTCGAGTCGATCCAGCTTGTCCAAGGGGGCGGCAGCAACGGCATCGGTACCGGTGCGGTGGTCGGCGGCGTGGTCGGCGGCCTTCTCGGCAACCAGGTGGGTGGCGGCAGCGGGAAAAAAGCGGCCACTGTCGCCGGCGTCATCGGCGGTGCCATGGTCGGCCACCAGATAGAGCGGGGCAGCCAGGCCCGCAATGCCTATCAGCTGGGTATCCGCATGGATAACGGCAGCTACCGGACGGTGACCCAGGAAAGTGCCGCCGACCTCCAGGTCGGCGCCCGGGTCAGGGTGGAAAACGACCGGGCGTATCGTTACTGATACAAATGCCGGTTTGTTTTATCCTATAGCTCCCGCCAGACGGGCATTTGAACGAAAATTGAACATCCCCGGCCGCCCCGGCGGCTGTGGAAAAATATCTACAGACTGCATCAAGACGTGATGCTAGAATCTGTGCCTTTTCTCAGGAGGAACATTTAATGAACAAGACTGAACTGGTTGATGCAATTGCAGCTGACTGCGATCTGTCCAAGGTCGCCGCACAACGTGCACTCGACTCCGTGATCAACAACATCGTCAAGTCCGTTGCTGAAGGCAAGACCGTGCAGCTCGTCGGTTTCGGCAGCTTTGCATGCGGCAAGCGCGCTGAACGTACCGGCCGCAACCCGCGCACCGGCGAAGAGATCAAGATCGCTGCCGCCAAGACCGTCAAGTTCTCGGCAGGCAAGGCATTCAAGGACGCCGTCAACGGCTGATCCTGTTTCGGCACACGTGCCGGACAAACCCCGATTGAAAGGGTGACGCAGCGGAAACGCGCGTCACCCTTTTTTCGTTCAACGCGTCATGACACGGCGCAGCGCGAAACTGGCCGCATCCACCACCGCCACCAGGAGCAACATCGCGATGATGACGGTCGCCGCCTGCTGCATCTGGAACAGTGACAGGTGGTATTTCAACATTTGCCCCAGACCGCCGGCGCCAACCACGCCCAGGATGGCGGCGGCACGGATATTGTTCTCCCAGCGGTACAGCGTATAGGACACCGTTTGCGGAACGGCTTGCGGCAACGTCGCGTACAAGAAAGCGGCAAAAGGACGCACGCCATTGATGCGCAGGGATGACTCAGGCAGCGGCGAAGTGTTCTCGAGCGCATCCGCGAACAGGCGGCCCAGTACGCCCGTCGTATGCGCAGCCAGTGCCAACGTGCCGGCGAAAGGGCCGAGACCGGCGGCAATGAGCAGGATCGATGCCCAAACCAGTTCGGGGATCGAGCGCGATACATTGAGCAGCACGCGCGTGACGTCGCGTGCCGTTTGCCCGAAACGGCCGCTGGCGGGAAGCGCCAGGGCGAGTCCGATGAGTGCCGCAATACCTGTCCCGAGCGCGGACATCGACAGCGTCTCCGCTGTCGCCATCACCGTCTTCCTGAGGAAGCCGGGCGACATGTCGGGCGGCGCGAAGCCGAGCAGGAATTCTCCGGTTGTCCGTGCGGCGTCCAGGGTGAAGAACGCCTTCCATTGCAGGGACAAGGTCGCAAAGCTCGCGACCACGAGCAGCGCCATTGCGGCAAGCAAGGCCAGTGTCGACCGGCGCATGCGGGGGGCGGGCGGCAAGGCCGGCCGGTTCATGCGAGCCTCCGCCGGCACAGCTTGCTGACGCCATCCGCACAGGCGACCAGCAGGACGAAGACCAGCAGCATCGTCGACACTTCACCGCCCGCCAGCATCTTCATTGATTCATCCATGCGCTGTCCGAGTCCGCCGGCGCCGACGAAGCCCATGATCACCGACCCGCGGATTGCGCACTCCCATCGGTACACCGTGTAGGAAACCAGCTCCGATGCCGAGTCGGGCAGTGCGCCATACAGTAGGGCGGACAGGCGGCTGCTTCCGTTCTGCAGCAGCGTATCGCTCGCATGGGGATCGGAGGACTCAAGGATTTCGGCGTAGACCTTGCCGAGCATGCCGCAGTAGGTCAGGGCGATCGCGAGCACACCGGCAGTGGGACCAAGGCCGACAATGCGCACGAACAGCAATGCCCAGACCAGTTCCGGAACGCTGCGCAAGAGTACGAGGACCCAGCGCACAGCCTGCCGAACAGTACTCCCGAGCAGGCCGATGCGACCGGTGCCGATGCGCGACAAGGACAGCCGCTCGGTGACGATCAGCGTCATCGGGACCGCACCCAGCAGGGCGAGCGCCATTCCGGCCGTCGCCATCGCAATCGTTTCCCAGGTCGCCTGCGCCACGAGTTGCAGGAATTCGGACGAGTGCGCGGGGGGCACGAAGGCGGCAAGGAAGCGCGCAGTTGCGTTTAGGCTTTGCGCGTCCAGCAGCAGCCAAGGATGGAATTCGCTCCAGGACAGCATCGGCCATAGCACGGCGAGCGTCAGGATGACAGCGGCAATGCGGCCATGCCAGGCCGGGTCCGGATGCATTGCGTGCGAGGAAAACAGGGGCATCGGCGGTTCAGAAGCAGCGCGTCGGCAGCGGTACTGTCGCCGGCGCATCCATCGGTTCACTGATGACGGGCGCGCGGTCTGTGTGACGATACAGCGCATCAATCATGTCATCCGTTACCGCCTCGCGCGCGGCATCGAAGACGATCCGACCGGCGCGGACACCGATGACGCGAGGGAAATGCGCACGCGCCAGGTCGACCTGGTGCAGGCTGCAGACGAGCGTCGCATGGCGCGACGATGCTTCTTCCTGCAGAACGGCAAGCGTCTGCACGGCGAGGGCGGGGTCGAGCGCCGAGAGCGGTTCGTCCACCAGGAAAGCTTCAGCGTTCGAGACGAGCAGACGGGCCATGCTGCAACGCTGCCTTTCGCCACCGGAGAGACGGTCTACACGGGAATACAGCTTGTCCTGGAGGTTGAACCGCGCGAGTGCGTTGTACGCGGCATCCGGATCGGCAGGCCTGAACAGCGAGGCAAGCGCCTGCCACAAGCTCCACTGCGGCAGCCGTCCGGCAAGCACTGCAGTGACCACGCGCTGGCGTGGCGGCAAGGGCGGCGTCTGCGGCGCCAGGAACAGGCGCGAGCGCAGGGCATGGCGCTGAACGTCGCTCGCCTCCCACGGGGCGATGCCGAACAGCGACAGGTTGCCGCCATCGGGACGATGCGCGCAGGCGAGGGTATGCAGCAAGGTGGTCTTGCCCGCCCCCGACGGCCCGATCAGCGCCACTTGTTCGCCCTGTCCGATCGACAGGGTCAAGTCATCCAGCGCGGCAGGAGCGGAGGCGGTAAAGGTATGGCGTACGGAGACGCCATGCAGCTCAAACGTCATTGTTACTTCAGCAGGCCGGCGTTGCGCGCCGCCTTTTCGATCTGTTCGTAGTTTTCGACCTTGCTTGGAATGAAGCGCGTCGCGCGTTGCAGTTCCAGGACTTCCTTGCCCTGCGGATCATTGGCATTCAGTGCGAGGAAAGCGTCCGTCAGTTTCTTGCGCAGCGCGGGGTCCATGTCGGCTCGCACTGTCCAGTTGTAGTCGAAGTAGCCCGGCGTCGTGTAGAACACGCGGACAGCCTTGCTGTCCACCTTGCCTTGCGCGACCAGTTTCTCCCACACGGAAATGTTCAGCGCGCCGGCATCGACCTTGCCGCCTGATACCGCGGCGACGGTCGCATCATGCGCGCCCGAGAACGCGACGCGCTTCATGTCGGTGTCCGGATTGATGTTCGCGGAAAGCAGGAACGAGCGCGGCATCAGATGGCCGGAGGTCGACGATTCGGAACCGAAGGTGAAGGTCTTGCCTTTCAGGTCTTCGAGCTTGTTGATCGCAGGGCTGGTCGTGATGAAAACCGAACGGAATTTCTCGTCTTCCTCGCGCTGCACGATCGGGATCACCTTGCCACCGCTGCGGATCTTCGCCTGCACGAAGGTGAAACCGCCGAACCAGACCATGTCGAGCTTGTTGTTGACCAGTCCTTCCACCGACGCCGCGTAATCGGTCACCGGGACGAATTCCACCTTCATGCCCAGTTTCTGCTCCAGGTAGCCGCCGAGCGGCTTGAACTTGCGTTGCAGTTCCGTCGGCGCCTCATCGGGGATTGCCGATACGCGCAGTACCTGTTGCGCCTGCGCGAAACCGGCAAGGGCAACGGCCGTTGCGGCGACAGTAAGCTGGAGGATGCGTTTGATAGAAATGGACATATGCGAAGGGCTCATGATGTTCGGGCTGGATGGAGAGAATGCATTTGCGTGCGGGCGCTGCCGCCGCAAAAGGCTTGTATTTTAATTAAACCCCTGCCCGGAGTCACATGGATTCAGCGGACGGCCGCTGGAAGTTGCCGGACTGACAAAAAAAGGGCCCGCAAGCCGCGGGCCCTGAGCGTGCAGCAGGGTAGATTACTCGGCCAGTTCTACCAGCAGGTCTTTTGCCGCCACCACGGCGCCCGGTTTCACATGCGTCTGTTTCACGACTGCATCACGTTCTGCGCGGATCATGGTTTCCATCTTCATCGCTTCGATGGAGACCAGCGGATCGCCCTTGGCCACCTTTTGGCCGGGCTTCACCGCGAGCGTCACGATCATGCCCGGCATCGGTGCGCCGACGTGATTGGCGTTACCGTCCTGCGCGCGCGGATGCGTGACCAGCTTCAGTGCGCCAGCCTTGTCGATACGCACCATGCGTGCCTGGCCGTTGAGCTCGAAGAAAAGCTTGCTCTGGCCTTCTTCCTCCAGCTCGGTGCGTCCCTGCAAGCGCACGACCAGCGTCTTGCCCTGGTCGATGTCCACCGAGATTTCCTGGCCCTGCTGCAGGCCGTAGAAGAACACCGGCGTGGGCAGCACGCTCACGTCGCCGTAGTTTCGGCGATGTTCGGCGTAGTCGCGGAAAACTTTCGGGTACATCAGGTAGGACGCCAGTTCCTGCTCGGAGATCGAGCGTCCCACTGCCTTCTCCGCATCTTCCTTGGCCTTGGCCAGGTCGACCGGCGGCAGGTTCGCCCCCGGGCGCCCGACCATCGGCGCCGCGCCCTTGAGCACCTTGCGTTCGAGTTCCTTGGGGAAACCGTCCGGCGGGAAGCCGAGTTCACCCTTGAACAGCGAGATTACCGATTCGGGGAAGGCGACTTCCTTGTCCGGATTCTTCACGTCTTCCGGCGTCAGGTCGTTGGCGACCATGAACAGCGCCATATCGCCGACCACCTTCGACGTCGGTGTCACCTTGACGATATCGCCGAACAGCTGGTTGACGTCCGCATACGCCTGTGCGACCTCGGTCCAGCGGTGGTCGATGCCCATGGCACGGGCCTGCTCGCGCAGGTTGGTGTACTGGCCGCCCGGCATTTCGTGGCGGTACACGTCCGAGGTGCCGGAACGCATGTCTGCTTCGAAGGGTTCGTACTGGCGGCGCACGCCTTCCCAATACTGCGAGATCTCGAACATCGCCTGCTTGTCCATCTTCGGATCGCGCGTCGTGCCCTGCAGGGCGGCAGCAATCGAACCGAGGTTGGGCTGCGAGGTGAGGCCGCTCATTGCATCCATCGCGCCGTCGACCGCATCGCAGCCCGCCTCAACCGCAGCGAGTACGGACGCAGCAGCGATGCCGCTGGTATCGTGCGTATGGAAATGAATCGGCAGGCCGACTTCTTCCTTCAGCGCCTTGACCAGTTCACGCGCCGCGTGCGGCTTGCATACGCCCGCCATGTCCTTGATGCCGAGAATATTGACGCCAGCCTTTTCCAGTTCCTTGGCCATGTTGACGTAGTACTTCAGGCTGTACTTCGGACGCGACGGATCGAACGGGTCGCCGGTGTAGCAGATCGCGCCTTCGCACAGCGCGCCGGATTCGCGCACCGCATCGATCGCCACGCGCATGTTTTCCACCCAGTTCAGCGAATCGAACACGCGGAACAGATCGACGCCGCCCTTGGCGGCCTGGTCAACGAAGTGCTTGACCACGTTGTCCGCGTAGTTCGTGTAGCCCACTGCATTGGAGGCGCGCAGCAGCATCTGGAACAGGATGTTGGGTACTTCCTCACGCAGTTGGGAGAGACGCTCCCACGGATCTTCCTTCAGGAAGCGCATCGCCACGTCGAAGGTCGCGCCGCCCCAGCATTCCATCGAGAACAGGTTGGGCAGCATGCGTGCGTAGTAGGGCGCGATGGCGCGCATGTCGGCAGTACGCATGCGGGTGGCGAACAGCGACTGGTGCGCGTCGCGCATCGTGGTATCGGTCAGCAGTACCTGCGGCTGGTCTTTCATCCACTGTGCGAATTTCTCCGCACCGAGTTCCTTGAACTTGTCGCGCGACCCGGGCAGGATCAGTTCCGAACGATGGACCTTCGGCAGCAGCGGCGTCGGAATGACGCCATCGACGCCCTTGCGGCCCTTCATCTCCGGATTGCCATTGACGACCACATCGCCGATGAAGCGCAGCAGGCGCGTCGCACGGTCGCGGCGCTTCGCAAACTGGAACAGCTCCGGCGTCGTATCGATGAAGCGTGTGATGCATTCGCCCGACTTGAACTGGTCGTGGTTGATGACGTTCTCAAGGAAGGGCAGGTTGGTCGACACACCGCGAATGCGGAATTCGCGCAGCGCACGGTCCATGCGCGCGATTGCCTCGTCCGAGGTCGGCGCCCATGCCGTCACCTTGACCAGCAGCGAATCGTAGTAGGGCGTGATCACCGCGCCCGAGTAGGCGGTCCCGCCGTCGAGGCGTACGCCGAAGCCGGCCGCGCTGCGATAGGCGACGAGGCGGCCGTAGTCGGGCGTAAAGTTGTTTTCGGGGTCTTCCGTCGTCACGCGGCACTGCAGCGCGTGGCCGTTCAGCCGGATGTCTTCCTGCGCGGGAATCCCTGCGCCGTGCTCATCCTTCTCGCCAATGGCCATGCCTTCCGAGACGCGGATCTGCGCCTTGACGATGTCGATGCCGGTGACCTGTTCGGTAACGGTGTGCTCGACCTGGATGCGGGGGTTGACCTCGATGAAGTAGAACTTGTTGGTGTCGGCATCCATCAGGAATTCGACGGTGCCGGCGTGCGTGTAGTTGACCGCGCGGCCGAGTCGCAGCGCGGCATCGCACAGCTCGGTACGGGTCTGGTCGTCGAGGTAGGGTGCGGGTGCGCGCTCCACCACCTTCTGGTTGCGCCGTTGTACGGAGCAGTCGCGCTCGAACAGGTGCACGAGATTGCCGTGCTTGTCGCCCATCAGCTGCACTTCGACGTGGCGCGCGCGGCGCACCAGCTTTTCGAGGTACATCTCGTCATTGCCGAATGCCGCCAACGCTTCGCGCCGCGCGACTTCCAGCTGGCCGGGCAGCTCGGCTTCTGATTCGATCACGCGCATGCCGCGTCCGCCACCGCCCCAGCTTGCCTTGAGCATCAGCGGGTAGCCGATTTCCGCAGCCATCTTCTTCGCCAGTTCGATGTCGTGCGGGAGCGCCTTGGTTGCCGGAACGACCGGCACGCCTGCGGCGATCGCTGCGTTGCGCGCGGCCACCTTGTTGCCCAGCGTGCGCATCACCTCCGGTTGCGGGCCGATAAAAGTAATGCCGTTCTTCGCGCAGGCTTCCGCAAAGTCGGGGTTCTCCGAGAGGAAGCCGTAGCCGGGGTGGATTGCATCGACATGCGCTTCCTTCGCAATGCGGATGATGTCGTCGATGTCAAGATAGGCAGCAATCGGTTTCTTGCCTTCACCGACGAGATAGGACTCGTCCGCCTTGAAGCGGTGCAGGGCGAACTTGTCTTCATTGGCGTAGATGGCGACGGTACGGATGCCGAGTTCGGCAGCGGCACGCATCACGCGGATGGCGATCTCGGAACGGTTGGCGACGAGGATCTTGCGGATGGGATGACGATGGTGAGGCGTCTTCATGGTGGTTGGCATGCAAAGTTAAGAATTCGTTTCGCGCAAGGATAAGTCATCGGGCCTGCGCTGGAGTGAAAGTTTTTCAACAGGTACGTAACCCTACGTACGTAGGCTGACGGCATGCTTGCAAATACCGCCTGGACAATAAAAAACCCCGCACGAGGCGGGGTTCTTCGGAGACGATGGCGATTACGCGAAATTCTTCGCAACGAAATCCCAATTCGCCAGGTTCCAGAATGCTTCGAGGAACTTCGGACGGGCATTGCGGTAGTCGATGTAGTAGGCGTGCTCCCACACGTCGCAGGTCAGCAGCGGCTTGTCGGCGGTGGTCAGCGGCGTCGCGGCATTGGAGGTGTTGACGATGTCAACCGAGCCGTCGGCCTTCTTGACCAGCCAGGTCCAGCCGGAACCGAAGTTGGTGGTGGCGGACTTGGTGAATTCTTCCTTGAACTTGTCGAAGGAACCCCATTTGGCGTTGATGGCGTCGCCAACTGCGCCGGTCGGAGCACCGCCGCCGTTCGGCTTCAGGCAGTTCCAGAAGAAGGTGTGGTTCCACACCTGAGCGGAGTTGTTGAACAGGCCGCCGGAGGACTTCTTGATGATGTCTTCCAGGGAGGCGTTTTCGAATTCGGTGCCCTTGATCAGGTTGTTCAGGTTGGTCACATAGGTCTGGTGGTGCTTGCCGTAGTGGTACTCCAGCGTTTCCTTCGACATATGCGGTTGCAGTGCGTCCATTGCGTAAGGCAGCGGGGGCAGGGTGTGTTCCATGGCGTTTCCTTTCTTTCGTTACGGTCGATATTGTTTTTGAAAGGTGTTAATTGTAAGACGGATGCCGACAGGTTGCATGAATGATCTCATTGACCTGCGACGAATCGCGGGCGGAAAGGCTTCCCGCGCGGCTAATCGAGGGTGGGCTGGACGCTGGCAATGCCGACTTCGGCCGATCCTTCCGCCAATCGCACCGTCACAGTTTCCCGTGGGCGCAAATCCTTCGGCGCGCGGACAATCCGTCCTTTGCCGTCCAACACCATTGCGTAGCCGCGCTCCAGCGTGCGCTGCGGATTCAGCAATTCCAGTTGCGCTTCGAGCGATGCGAGCGCTTGCCTGCGTTGCGCAAGCAGCGTTCCCATGCGCGTGCCGATACGCCGCGCGTCGTCCTGCAGGCGCAATCGGGCGGAAGCGGTTTTCGGGAGTTGCGCGGCAAGCCGCGTCTGGAGATGCGAGAGCGAGAAACGCGCCTGCCTGAGGGGCGACCGCGTTGCATGACCAAGTCGGGTTTGCAGGCCCTGGAGCTTGAGCCGCTCGTGCGTAATGTAGGCGGACGGACTGACCAGCCGCCTTGAGAACCAGTCCAGGGTCTGAGCCTTCTCAGCCAGCAGGCGCCTGAATGCGCGGGTCAGGTCATCGGCGTGCGCACCCAGGGTCGCCATCCAGTCCTCGCGTGGCGCGGCAGCCATTTCGGCCGCAGCTGTTGGCGTCGGCGCGCGCAGGTCGGCGGCGAAATCCGCGATGGTGACGTCGGTTTCGTGGCCAACGCCGGAAATCACCGGCATCGAGCAGGCGGCAATGGCGCGTGCAACCACTTCCTCGTTAAACGACCACAGGTCCTCGATGCTGCCGCCGCCCCGACACACGAGCAGGACATCGCATTCCGCCCGCGCGGAAGCGGTCTGGATCGCTTGCGCGATCTTCTGTGCCGACCCTTCGCCTTGCACGGGGGCAGGGTAGAGGATGACCCGGACGTGCGGTGCACGGCGGCGCAGGGTCGTCAGGATGTCGCGCAACGCCGCAGCCTGCAGACTGGTGACGATACCGATCGTGCGTGCAAAGAGTGCGAGCGGACGTTTGCGCGCCGGGTCGAACAGGCCTTCGGCATTCAACTTTTCCTTGAGCCGCAGGAAGGCTTCGTACAGGTTGCCAACGCCGGCCCGGCGAATCGCTTCGACATTGAGCTGGTAATCGCCGCGCGGCGCGTACAGGGTGACGAGCGCGCGTACCTCCACCTTGTCGCCTTCGCGCGGGGTGAAGCCTGCATATTGCGCGCGACCGCGAAACATGACAGCCCGAACCTGTGCCGCGTCGTCCTTGAGCGTGAAATACCAGTGACCGGACGCCGCCTTCGTGAAATTGGAGATTTCGCCGGACACCCAGGCCAGCGGAAAACTCCGCTCCAGCATCCGTGCCACGGCCTGGTTCAGCGCCGAGACCGTCAGTACAGACGGCGCGGATCCTTGGTTTTCGGAAATATTTCCAGTATTCATGCGGTCTTCCAAGGGAAAAGCTGTCCACAGGCGCGCCAAATCGTCATTTCGCCGTCACACTTGGTTACAAACAACATCGGCACCGGGTAAGTATCTGAATTCATTGAACATTTCAATTTGCACTGCTGCATGCTTGCTGCCCGAAAAGCCTTTGGAATCAAGTACTTTTATGAAATCCACCGACTTGCCCACAAAGTTATCCACAGGCGCTGTGCAGCAGTTTTCACGTAGGATCCGCGTTGTGTGCGCTTGCCCGCGACGGCCCAACAGGATACATTCTGCATCCGACTGATTTCTCACCCAAGGAGCCTGTTTTGCTCGCCATTATTCAAGCGGCCGGCTGGCCGATCTGGCCGCTGCTGATTGCTTCCGTTATCGGATTGGCACTCATTATCGAGCGCGTATTGTACCTGCGCCGTCGCCGCATCCTCCCGCCGAGCCTGCTGGAAGAGGTCATCCGCGTCTATCACAATGGCAAGATCAGTCCCGAAGTCCTGCGCAACCTTGAACTCAATTCACCGCTGGGTCGTGTGCTCGCCGCCGGCCTGCGCAACGTCAACGCTCCGCGCGACGTCATGAAGGAATCGATCGAAGAGGCCGGTCGCGGCACCGCCCACGACCTCGAGCGCTTCCTCACCACGCTTGGCACGATCGCCACGCTCGCGCCGCTGATGGGCCTGTTCGGCACCGTCGTCGGCATGATCGAAATCTTCGGCTCCCAGAATGCCACCGGCGCCAACCCGGCACAGCTGGCACATGGCATTTCCGTGGCCCTCTACAACACCGGCTTTGGCCTTGCGATTGCGATGCCCGCCCTGGTGTTCTACCGGCACTTCCGTGCGCTGGTCGACAGCTTCATCGTTGACATGGAACAGCAGGCGGTGAAGTTCGTCGACATTGTGCACGGCAACCGCAAGTAAGGCCGCCTCATGGACTTCCGCAAAGGCAAGCGCCGCGACGATCCGGACATCAACCTGATTCCGTTCATCGATGTCCTGCTGGTGATCCTGATCTTCCTCATGGTCACCACCACCTACAGCAAGTTCACCGCGCTGCAGATTTCCCTGCCAACGGCCGATGCTGAAAAGGCGATTGAACAGCCGATGGAAATCAATGTCGGCGTAACCGCCCAAGGCCAGTACGCCATCGATAACCAGCAAATTTCGGCACGCGATGCGGCAAGCCTCGCTGACGAACTGAAGGCTGCGGCCAATGCCAAGGGCGCGTCGAAGAAGGATCCGGTGATCATCATCAACGCCGATGCGACGGCTGCACACCAGTCGGTCATCAACGTGCTCGAAGCCGCACGCCTCGCCGGTTTCGAGAAGGTCACCTTTGCCGCGCAAACCAGCGGCAGGAAATGACGCGCGGCGCCGACACGACCCTTCCCCAGGGCTGGCTGCGCCGCGGCCTGCTCGCACGCTTGCTGTGGCCTGTTTCGCTCATTTTCCATGCACTTGTCTCTGCGCGTCGTGCTGCCTATCGGGCGGGGTTCCTGGATTCTACTCGCCTGCCTGTCCCCGTCGTCATCGTCGGCAACATCTTCGTCGGCGGCACGGGCAAGACGCCCTTGACCATCTGGCTCGTCGAGGAACTGCGGCGTGCCGGCTTTTTCCCAGGTGTGATCTCGCGTGGTTACGGCTCGAAGAATGACGCACCGCTAGCGGTTCTCCCTACGTCTGCTCCAGCGGACGTCGGCGACGAACCCGCCTTGATTGCGCGGCGTACGCAGTGTCCCGTCGTAATCGGCCGCAGGCGTGTCGAGGCCGCACGCGCGTTGCTTGCTGCATACCCGGCGGTGAACGTCATCGTCTCGGACGACGGACTGCAGCATTACCCTTTGCAACGCGACGTTGAAATCGTGCTTTGCGACGAACGCGGCAATGGCAACGGCTGGCTCCTACCGGCCGGTCCGCTGCGCGAGCCGCCCGGCAGGCGGCGCGATTTCACCATATTCAACGCGGCGCGCGTGCCGGATGGCATTCCGAAGCTAGCAATGCGGATGGAGTTGGTGGGCGAGATTGCGGAGCCGCTGTCCGGCGATGCGAAGGCGGTCCCGCTTCGTGAACTTGCAGGGCAGGGGCGCCGTATCGTTGCAGCCGCTGGCATCGGCAATCCTTCACGTTTCTTCTCCATGCTGCGGTCGGCGGGCCTGGAGATTGAAGAGCTGCCGCTGCCCGATCACTACGACTTCTCCGACAACCCTTTCGCGAATATCACTGCCGATATCATTCTGGTCACCGAGAAGGATGCAGTAAAATGTACGCGAATTGATACGATCAACAACGACCCGCGCATCTGGGTCGTGCCGGTGACGGCGCGCATCGATCGCGCGCTGGCCGAACGAATAGTGGAGAAATGTCGTGGACGCCCGACTGCTTGATATCCTGGTTTGCCCCATCTGCAAGGGCCCCCTCGAGTACGACAAGAACGCGCAGGAACTCATCTGCAATCCCGACAAGGTGGCCTATCCGATTCGCGATGGCATCCCCATCATGTGGGCCGACCAGGCACGCGACCTGAACCCGCCGTCCTCCACAGCCAATCCCTGATTTTTCCCGCACCGCGCGTGCAGCCAGACTCATGACCTTTACCGTCATCATTCCCGCGCGGCTGGCATCGACCCGCTTGCCCAACAAGCCTCTCGCTGACATCGGCGGCAAGCCGATGGTGGTGCGTGTCGCAGAGCGTGCATCGCAATCCGGCGCAACCCAGGTGGTCGTTGCAACCGATCATGCAGACATCCTCGCTGCGTGTCGTGACCACGGCGTCGTGGCGCACATGACGCGGGCCGATCATCCCTCAGGCACCGACCGCATTGCGGAAGTGGCTGCCGCGATGTCGCTGGCCGCAGATGCTGTCGTGGTCAATGTCCAGGGCGATGAACCGCTGATTTCTCCGGCGCTGATTGCAGCGACCGCAGGACTCATCTCTGCCGGCGTTCCAATGGCAACCGCCGCGCATCCAATCGCGGACATCGCGGAGATCTTCAATCCGAATGTGGTCAAGGTTGTTCTGGACAAGACCGGGAAGGCGCTTTACTTTTCACGCGCAACCATCCCGTGGCATCGTGACGCCTTCGCCCAATCGAAAGAATTTGTTCCGCCGGGGTATATGCCGCTACGCCATATCGGCCTGTATGCCTACAGCAACGCTTTCCTGCAGGATTATCCGCGCCTGACGCTGTCGCCGCTGGAACAGATCGAAGCGCTGGAGCAGCTTCGCGTGCTGTGGCACGGTTATCCGATTGCCGTGCATGTCACGCCCGATGCACCCGCTGCGGGCGTCGATACGCCGGAAGACCTCGTCCGGGTCCGGCAGGTTTTCGGTCAAGGAAATTAGAAGAAATCACGCATGGGATTCCGGTCAGGAGACATTCTGTGGTAAGTTTCATGAAAACTTAGTGTGATAAAAGCATGTCTTTGAGGTAAATTCGCCCGCCCTGGCGGAGATCCTCGCCACCGATTACAAATTTAAAACCAGTCTAGGACACACCATGCGCCTCATCCTTTTAGGACCGCCAGGTGCCGGCAAAGGCACGCAAGCGAATTTCATCAAGGAAAAATTCAACATCCCCCAGATCTCCACCGGCGACATGCTGCGTGCTGCCGTCAAGGCTGGCACGCCGCTCGGCATCGCAGCCAAGAAGGTGATGGACGCTGGCGGGCTGGTTTCCGACGACATCATCATCGGGCTCGTCAAGGACCGCCTGAAGGAAGCGGACTGCGCGAACGGCTACCTGTTCGACGGCTTCCCGCGCACTATTCCCCAGGCTGACGCCATGAAGGAAGCCGGTGTGGCAATCGACTACGTGCTCGAGATCGACGTGCCCGACGAATCCATCGTCGAGCGCATGAGCGGCCGCCGCGTGCATCAGACGTCCGGCCGTACGTACCACGTCAAGTTCAATCCGCCGAAGGTGGAAGGCAAGGACGACGTCACGGGCGAAGAGCTGATCCAGCGCGATGACGACAAGGAAGAAACCGTCAAGAAACGCCTCGCCGTCTACCATGAGCAGACGGAAGTGCTGGTCGGCTACTACAACAAGTGGGCACAGTCCGGCCAGTCCGGCGCGCCGAAATACCGCAAGATTTCGGGTGTCGGTCCAGTAGAGACGATCCGCGACAAAGCCTTCGCGGCCTTGTCGGAGTAAAAAGGAAAGCGGACCTCATGTCCGCTTTTTTCTTTCCGGCCACCGGCCTGTTCCAGATCAACGAAACATCAGGGGGCGCCTGGCACACGTATCCAGACAAATATCCCGTATGCAACAATACGGGCCAACCGAATCTCTTCAGTAACGCTTGAAGTTTTGCAGTGCGTAGTACTCGCGGGACGACGACAGCAGATACCTTCTTGCAGCACCGGGCGTATGCCGTCGCCGTCCTCCGGACCGTCGTTGTTTTAACTTTGTCGTGAAACAATTGGAGGAGTCGATATGGCAACAGGTTTATGGTTGGCCGTAGCGTGCGGCATTATCGCTGTCATCTACGGATTGGTGTCCCGGAGTTGGATCTTGAGCCAGGATGCGGGCAACGCCCGCATGCAGGAAATCGCAGCAGCCATTCAGCAGGGCGCCGGCGCCTACCTCGCGCGCCAGTACAAGACGATCGGCCTCGTCGGCGTTGTCCTCGCCATCCTGATCGGCGTCTTCCTCGACGCCACCACAGCCATCGGCTTTATCGTCGGCGCCGTCCTTTCCGGCGCATGCGGCTTCATTGGCATGAACGTGTCGGTTCGCGCGAACGTGCGCACCGCACAAGCGGCGACCAAGGGCATCGGCCCTGCGCTGGACGTCGCCTTCCGCGGCGGCGCCATCACCGGCATGCTGGTGGTTGGCCTCGGCCTGCTTGGCGTGACGCTCTTCTTCTGGTTCGTGACTAACGGCAAGACGGTTGACGCAACTACCCTCAAACCCCTGCTCGGCCTCGCTTTCGGCTCCTCGCTGATTTCGATCTTCGCGCGTCTTGGCGGCGGCATTTTCACCAAGGGTGCTGACGTCGGCGCCGACCTGGTGGGTAAGGTGGAAGCCGGCATTCCGGAAGACGATCCGCGCAACCCCGCGGTAATCGCCGACAACGTTGGTGACAACGTGGGCGACTGCGCCGGCATGGCCGCCGACCTGTTCGAAACCTATGCGGTGACCCTGATCGCGACCATGACCCTCGGTGCGCTGATGGTCACCGGCGCGCCGCTCAATGCCGTGATCTATCCGCTCGCCCTCGGTGGCGTGTCGATCATTGCATCGATCATCGGCTGCAGCTTCGTCAAGGCGTCACCCGGCATGAAGAACGTGATGCCCGCTTTGTACAAGGGCCTGATCATCGCAGGCGTGATTTCGCTGATTGCCTTCTATTTCGTGACCACCTGGATGTTCCCGCAGGCAGTGGCCGTTGCCGGCGGCAAGACCGTCAGCGCCATGGCCCTGTTCGGTACCTGCGTCGTTGGCCTGGTGCTCACGGCGCTGATGGTGTGGATCACTGAGTACTACACGGGCACCGACTACAAGCCGGTGCAACACGTCGCGCAGGCATCGACCACCGGCCACGGTACCAATATCATCGCCGGCCTCGGCGTCTCGATGAAATCAACCGCATGGCCTGTGATTTTCGTCTGCCTCGCCATCTGGGTGTCGTTCGCGCTCGGTGGCCTGTACGGCATTGCGGTCGCGGCGACCTCCATGCTGAGCATGGCGGGTATCGTCGTGGCGCTCGACGCCTATGGCCCGATCACCGACAATGCTGGCGGCATCGCCGAGATGTCGGACCTGCCGGACAGCGTGCGCGACATTACCGATCCGCTGGACGCCGTGGGCAACACCACGAAGGCGGTGACCAAGGGCTATGCGATCGGTTCGGCTGGCCTGGCTGCGCTCGTGCTGTTCGCCGATTACACCCACGCACTGGAAGCACGCGGCATGCACCTGCGCTTCGACCTGTCCGACCACATGGTGATCGTCGGCCTGTTCATCGGAGGCCTGATTCCCTACCTGTTCGGCGCGATGGCGATGGAAGCGGTTGGTCGCGCGGCGGGCAGCGTGGTGGAAGAGGTGCGCCGCCAGTTCCGCGACATCAAGGGCATCATGGAAGGCACCGGCAAGCCGGAATACGGCAAGGCAGTCGACATGCTGACTACCGCGGCCATCAAGGAAATGATTGTTCCCTCCCTGCTGCCGGTCGTGGTGCCGATCCTGGTCGGCCTCATCCTTGGCCCGGCGGCGCTCGGCGGCCTGCTGATGGGCACCATCGTGACCGGCCTGTTCGTGGCGATTTCGATGTGTACCGGCGGCGGTGCATGGGATAACGCCAAGAAGTACATCGAAGACGGCCATCACGGCGGCAAGGGTTCCGATGCGCACAAGGCAGCGGTGACCGGCGACACCGTCGGTGACCCGTACAAGGACACGGCCGGTCCGGCGGTCAATCCGTTGATCAAGATCATTAACATCGTGGCACTGCTGCTGGTACCGTTGCTTCCGGCAATCGGCACGACGGCAACGCCGGGACATTCGACGACGCCGGCCGCGATGAGCGCACCGGCGACAACTCCGGCGATGCCCGCGCCGGCACAGGCGGAATCCAAGTAACACCGGATTTTCGCAAAGCAAAATTGGCGGCTCCGGCCGCCTTTTTTGCTTTTGCCATTCAAAATTGGCTACAATTGGTTTTCTTTACGTTTACGTAAACGTCATTAACCTTTCCGTTCATCACAAAGAGGAAGCAATGCAGATTCAGAACAGCGTATTCATCATCACCGGCGGTGCGTCCGGCCTCGGCGCGGCAACCGCGCGCATGATCGTGGAAAACGGCGGCAAGGTTGTCCTGGCCGACGTGCAGGTGGATGCTGGCGAGAAGCTGGCCGCCGAACTGAAGGGAAAGTTCGTCAAGTGCGACGTGACCTCCGAAGCCGACGGCAAGGCGGTCGTCGCCGCCGCGACCGAGATGGGTACGCTGCGCGGACTCGTGAACTGCGCAGGCGTCGCGCCGGCAGTCAAGACCGTAGGCAAGGACGGCCCGCATCCCCTGGATGTCTTCCAGCGCGTGGTGAACATCAATCTCGTCGGCACCTTCAACATGGCGCGCCTGGCAGCGGATGCCATGGCCAAGACGGAAGCCAACGAGGGCGGCGAGCGCGGCGTCATCATCAATACCGCATCGGTTGCCGCCTATGACGGCCAGATCGGCCAGGCCGCTTACGGCGCATCGAAGGCCGCGGTTGTTGGCCTGACGCTGCCGATGGCACGGGACCTGTCCCGAAACGGCATCCGCGTGATGACGATCGCCCCCGGCATCTTCGAAACCCCGATGCTGCTCGGCATGCCGCAAGAAGTGCAAGACGCGCTGGGCAAGATGGTCCCGTTCCCCCCGCGCCTCGGCAAACCGGCCGAATACGCAAACCTCGCCAAGACCATCATCGAAAACTCGATGCTCAACGGCGAATCGATCCGCCTTGACGGCGCGATCCGCATGCAGCCTAAGTAATTGCATGCTGCGGACCGGGTGAGCAAACGCAAGCCCGGGCCGGATTCACGGCATGGCAGGATGACAATGTCGTCCCTGCCGCACTAGACTAAGACAAGCCCGAGGCTTGTCTTTTTCTTTCTGGAGCGCCCATGTTGAAAGCTGGAATACCTTCATCCCTGCTTGCCATCCTGTTGATTGCCGGCTGCGCCCCTGTGCCAGTGCAGCAATCGAGCACGCCTGCTCCCGGGATGCAGGCGCCCGAGCGCGCGAGCGACTACACCGAGAAGTCCGGCTGGACAGCCAGGAAATACATGGTGGCCGCAGCCAATCCGCTCGCAACGGACGCGGGCTACCAGGTACTGCGCGCCGGTGGCACGGCAGTGGACGCCGCCATCGCCGTGCAGATGGTGCTGACGCTGGTCGAACCGCAGTCCTCTGGCATCGGTGGCGGCGCCTTCCTCATGCACTTCGACGGCAGGACGGTGAAGGCATTCGACGGACGCGAAACGGCGCCATCGGCAGCCACCGAGAAGATGTTCTACACGCCCGAGGGCAAGGCGATGAGCTTCTATGACGGTGTAGTCGGCGGACGGTCTGTCGGGACGCCAGGCGCGCTGCGCATGCTCGAAATGGCACACAAGCAGTACGGCAAGCTGCCTTGGGCATCACTGTTTGCGCCCGCGATTAAACTGGCAGAAGAGGGCTTTGCGGTCAGTCCGCGCCTGAACACCATGCTCAAGAGCGAGCAGCACCTGAAGAAGGACCCCGTCGCCGCCGCCTATTTCTACGACAAGGACGGCAATCCCTGGCCAGCCGGCCACGTACTGAAGAATGCCGAACTAGCGACCGTGCTGCGCGAGATTGCACTTGGCGGGGCGGACGCGTTTTACAAGGGGCAGATCGCGCGCGACATTGAAGCCAAGGTCAAGGGGCATCCAACCAATCCCGGCTTGCTGACAGCCGCCGACATCGCACGCTACCAGCCGAGGTTGCGCGAGCCAATCTGCACGGATTACAAGGCGTGGACGGTCTGCGGCATGCCGCCTCCATCCTCCGGCGGCATCGCCATCGCCCAGATGCTCGGCATGCTCGAAACGCGGGACATGCGCTCCCTCGCACCGAAGGACGGCGCGTTGACTGCCGACGCGATCCACCTGTTTTCCGAAGCCGGCCGCCTCGCCTATGCGGATCGGGGGCGCTATGTCGCCGATACCGATTTCGTTCCCCTCCCGGGCAACAGCGCCAGGGCACTCCTCGACCGCAAATACCTTGGTGACCGTGCCGCGCTGATCACTGAGAAGTCGATGGGGCAGGCGAAATTCGGCGTGCCACCCGCGACTGCGCTGGCTGGCGGCATCGATAACTCCCCCGAGCTCCCGTCAACCTCGCACATCTCCATTGTCGATGCATTCGGCAACGCGATTTCGATGACGACCACCATCGAGGATGCATTCGGCTCGCGACAGATGGTGCGCGGCTTCTTGCTGAACAATCAGCTCACCGACTTTTCCTTCGATCCTTCTGACGTAAACGGGCAGGTCGCCAACCGGGTGCAACCGGGCAAGCGGCCGCGCAGTTCGATGGCGCCCACGCTTGTGTTTGAAAAGGGCACGAACAAGCTGGTGCTGTCGACTGGATCGCCGGGCGGCTCCGCAATTATCAACTACGTTGCCAAGGTGCTCATCGGGACGATGGACTGGGGGCTCAATGTCCAGCAGGCGATCAGCCTGCCCAACTTCGGCAGCCGCAACGGGCCTACAGAACTCGAACAGGGCCGCGTGCCGGATAACGTCGTCGAGCAATTGAAGGCAAAGGGCCACAACGTACGCCTCATGGAGCAGACGTCGGGACTGCAGGGGATCATGCGCATGACGATTCATGGCGAGGAGATGTGGTTCGGCGGCGCCGACCCGCGCCGTGAAGGAATCGTCAGGGGAGAGTAGACGCATCTGCGCCATGCGTCGTTTTTTCATCCTTTCCTGAAAGGCTTCCTCCCCAAATCACGGATCGCCTGCTAATCTCTTCTCTATGGGAAAGCAGAAGAAAACGGGTCTGGTCCTGACGGGAGGCGGGGCACGCGCGGCATACCAGGTCGGTGTGCTGGACGGCGTGTCGACGATCCTGCGCGAGGCAGGCTGGCTTCCCGAACACAATCCCTACGACATCATCTGCGGCACCTCCGCGGGCGCACTCAATGCGACAGCGCTCGCATGCCATGCCGACAACTTCGACGAGGGACTGCAAATGGTGCTGCGCGTATGGGAGCGCATCACCGTCGAGCAGGTGTACCGCGCCGATTCACTGGGTGTGCTGCGATCTGGCGCGCGCTGGCTGTCGCTGCTTTCCTTTGGCTGGCTGCTGAGAACCTGGAAGGCGAACCCGCCCAACGCACTGCTCGACAACACGCCGCTGGTCACGCTCCTGAACCGCATGCTCAACTTCCCGCGCCTGGACGAGGCACTGCTGAACGGCGCTTTGCATGCCCTCGCGGTAACGGCATCGTCGTATACAGCGGGACGCCACATCACCTTCTTCCAGACGGAGGCCGACGTCGAACCCTGGATACGCTCACAACGGATCGCACTGCGCAGCCAGATCGGTGTCGAGCATCTGCTGGCTTCGTCGGCGATCCCGCTGATCTTTCCGGCCACACCGATTTACTGCGATGGCAAGCGTGAATTCTTTGGCGACGGGTCCATGCGTCAATTGGCGCCGATCTCACCCGCAATCCATCTCGGCGCGGACAAGGTCATGGTAATCGGTGCGGGACGCCTCACCGAGCAGCAGCGGGAGACATCCGAGTTCGCCCAATACCCAAGTCTCGCCCAGATCGCTGGCCATGCGATGTCGAGCATCTTCCTCGACAGTCTCGCGGTCGACATCGAGCGGATGACCCGCATCAACCTGACGCTTTCCGTGCTGACGGAGGAGCAGCGACGCCACACGCCGCTGCGGCCGGTCGATCTCCTGATCATTGCGCCGTCCGAACGCCTGGATGAAATCGCAAGCCGGCACGTGCAAAGCCTGCCGGGTCCGATCCGCATGCTCCTCGGCGCCATCGGCGCCACCGAAGCGCGCGGCGGCGCGCTCGCGTCCTACCTGCTTTTCGAATCGAGTTTTACTGGGGAATTGATCAGCCTGGGCCGAAAGGATGCGTTGGCGCGCAAGGCGGATGTGCTGGCGTTCTTTGGTGTGCCCGAGCAGGGCGCCATGTCCCTGCCGGCACTTGCCAAAACTGCTTGAGGGCGGCACGCGCCGGCAGGGCCGGGCGTGCCCTTAAACATCAATAGTCGTAGCGATGGTCGTGGCGATGCTTCCAGTGGCCACGCTTGTGCCCACGGTGCCGGCCTTCCTCGACATAGTAAGTCGGACCGTACTGAACCACGGCCGCCGGTTGAACATAGACCGGGCGCGGCCGGACATACACGGGTTGCGGTTGTACGTAGACCGGTTGCGGTTGGACGTAGACGACCGGCGGCGGTGCGTAGACCTGCGGGGCCGGATAGCGGGAGCCCACGCTGACCGACCAGTTCACATCGCTTGCACCGGCCAGCGGCGCGGCGAGCGCGATCACGGCTCCGGCAATCCACTTGAACGGGGACGATGGGAAGAATTGCTTCATGACGTTCTCCTTGAGGTTTTCCTGACCTATTAAACGTCAAACCCCCGCTTTCGGGCTACGAACAATTATTCCCTGGCAAGTAACTATTGCAACAAATTGTGACCGGCAACTGTTTTGCTCAAAAAAATTGCATTCCTGAAAATGTTTTCGCTGCTAAGTCCTTGAAAACAGACTCGAAATTGACGCCAGACGCTTGCTTCGTTTCTGACAACACGTTACCCTACGTAATCCCGAAAAAACACGACTGTTTATAAACAGGCAACAACGCGGGCGAGCGACGATGATTGCTAAGTTCCTGAAAACTTGGACGTTACTCGTCCTTGGTTTATTACTATCTGTTCATGTCCTTGCAAGAGGACCCGTACCGATCGATATCGTTGCGGCGCGCGACCTGCCGAAGGAAGCGCAGCAAACCCTGGTCCTGATCAAGCAGGGCGGCCCCTTCCCCTATCCAAAGGACGGCAGCGTTTTCGGGAACTATGAAGGGGTTTTGCCGAAACAGAAGCGCGGGTATTATCACGAATTCACGGTGAAGACTCCTGGCGCGCGCAATCGCGGTGCGCGGCGCATTGTCTCCGGAGGTGATCCCGCGACATCCGGCGAACACTATTACACCGACGACCACTATGCGACCTTCCGGCGCATCAAAGAGTAACGAAATGCGTATCGAGTCACTGCACAATCCCGTCCAGCTAATCGCACGAGCCGAGGATGACATGAGCTTGTTTAAAACGGTGCCGCCCAATGTGGTTCAGTCCATCCGCGCGTTCCGTGTGAACGAGCTGCAGGAGGAGGCCGCCCGACTCGGCCAGCATTTCCTGTACGCCTGGTGTGCCGATGCGACGACCAAGCAGCAGGTGCTTACCCGCATTGCGACGGCATTCCATTTCCCGCGCCATTTCGGCAAGAATTTCGACGCCCTTGGCGACTGCCTTACCGACCTGGCCTACAAGGCCGGCCCGCAACCGGGCTTCCTGGTGGTGATTGAACAATTGCCAAACACGCCAAAGTTCGACAAGGAAGCACGCGAAACTCTGCTGGACGTTTTCCGCGACGCCGCCGATTTCTGGGCGGAGCGCAAGGTGGCCTTCCGGGTCTTCTACTCCTTCCAGTAATATTCACCTTCTCCCGCACAGCCGACCCTTTCCGGTCGGCTTTTTTGTTGGGGTGGCGGAACCCCTGTACGGTAAAATGCGCGCCATGAAAAATATCGTCATCCTGATTTCCGGACGCGGAAGCAACATGCAGGCGATCGTCCGCGCCGCCAAGTCCGAGCAATGGCCGTGCAGGATAGCCGCCGTTATCAGCAATCGCGCCGATGCCGAAGGGCTTGCCTTCGCTGCCGAACACGGCATCCAGACCGCTGTGGTTGTCAGCAAGGCATTCCCCAGCCGGGATGAATTTGACGCCGCGTTGCGTGCAGAAATCGACAAGTTCGCCCCGGATCTCGTCGTTCTTGCCGGTTTCATGCGCATCCTGACTCCCGCGTTCGTCGAGCATTACGCCGGACGCCTGCTGAATATCCATCCATCGCTGCTGCCAAGCTTCCCCGGCCTCGCCACACATCGCCAGGCGCTGGCGGCAGGCGTCAAATATCACGGCGCCACCGTACACTTCGTCACCGCCGAACTCGACCATGGACCAATCGTCGAACAGGCGGTTGTACCCGTCCTGCCGGACGACACCGAACATGCGCTCGGCGACCGCGTGCTGGCGCAGGAACACATTATTTATCCGCGCGCGGTGCGATGGTTCATTGAGGGCCGGCTGACCATCGACAACGGCCTCGTCCGCGTTTCCCCGGAATCCGGCAAGCCTGCCATTACCTGAAAGATTTCCATGAGATTGCATCCCGCAGTCGTGGGCCATATCGAAGAAGCATTGCGAGAAATCCTGCGCTTTACCGGCCCGGCCGACGTTATCCTATCCCGCTATTTCCGCGAACATCCGAAGCTTGGCCCGCGCGAACGCAATGCGGTTGCAGAAGGCATTTACGCCGTCCTGCGCAACAAGCTCAGCTATGCGAGTTTTGCCGAATCGGGCCACGGTCCCGCCATGCGCCGGCTTGCCCTCCTGGGTCTGGCCGACGTCGTCGGCGCCGATGCGATAGGCGGACTTGCAACAGAAGAGGCGGATTGGCTCCAGCGGATCGCCCAAATCGATCGCGCCGCGCTTCCGGTCGCCCTTCGCGCCAACCTGCCGCAATGGCTGTACGACAAGCTGGTGGCGCGCGACGGCGAAGCGGCGGCCTTGCAGCTTGCTGATGCGCTCAATCGCCCCGCGCCGCTCGACCTGCGTGTCAACGCGCTCAAAGCAAAGCGCGATGAAGTCATCGCCGAACTGGCCAAAGCACCCATTGTCTGCGAAGCCACACCATACGCACCGTTCGGCCTTCGACTGCACAAGAAGCCCGC
Organism: Noviherbaspirillum sp. ST9; assembly: GCF_048799745.1. NCBI lineage: Bacteria > Pseudomonadati > Pseudomonadota > Betaproteobacteria > Burkholderiales > Oxalobacteraceae > Noviherbaspirillum > Noviherbaspirillum sp. ST9. The sequence continues at coordinate 159,580 of NZ_JBLWFR010000009.1, forward strand.
ACTGCAGAACCTGCCCTTGTTCAAGGACGGCTCGATCGAAGTGCAGGACGAGGGTAGCCAGCTCCTGGCCCAGATTGTCGGCGCCAAGCGTGGCGAGATGGTGGCGGACTTCTGTGCCGGTGCCGGCGGGAAAACCCTCGCACTCGGCGCCATGATGCGCAATACCGGCCGCCTCTATGCATTTGACGTCTCGGAAAAGCGCTTGGCTAAGCTGAAGCCGCGACTGGCACGCAGCGGACTGTCGAATGTGCATCCGGTCGTCATCGCCCATGAAAACGATGCCAAGATCAAGCGTCTCGCCGCCAAAATCGACCGTGTCCTCGTCGACGCGCCATGCAGCGGCTTGGGTACGCTTCGCCGCAACCCGGACATGAAATGGCGTCAGACGCCGGAATCCGTCGTAGAGCTCAATGCCAAGCAGACAGCTATCCTGGCCAGCGCCGCACGCATCGTGAAACCCGGCGGCCGCCTCGTTTACGCAACCTGCAGCCTGCTCGATGAGGAAAACGACGCCATCGCCGCGCAGTTCATTGCATCGCACGCTGATTTCACGCTCATACCCATGAAGGACGTGCTCGCCGAGCAGAAGGTGGCGCTGGAAATGGGCGATTACCTCAAGCTGTACCCCCACGTTCATCAGACCGACGGCTTCTTCGCCGCCGTCTTCGAGCGCCGGAAATGATCCGGCGGGCGCTCGTTGCCTCGTTAATCTTTACGCTGGCCGCGCTGTCCGGCGCGGCCCATGCCACAGGAGTCCCCCTTCCTGCGCAGGGCTCGCTGCAACCCCTGTTTGCTCCATGGGACGATGTCGAATCTGCCGTGATCGATGTCGTCGTCAGCGCTCGCAAGCAGGTCCTTGTCCAGGCCTATCTGTTGACCAGCAAAAAGATCGCCACTACCCTTATTGCAGCCCATAGACGCGGTGTCGAGGTGCGCGTGCTTGTCGATGGCGGCCAGCTGGAAAAGGTCCCCTCATCGATGGCGGCCGACCTTTCCGCCGCCGGCGTCCCAGTATGGATCGAAACCCGGTACCAGAATGCCCACAACAAACTCATCATCGTGGATGCGGGCAGCCCGGCGGCAACGGTGATCACCGGCAGCTTCAATTTCACCTGGACGGCGCAGCACAAGAACGCCGAAAACATCCTTATTGCGCGCAACAACCCGGCGCTTGCCACCCGCTATGCTGAAAACTGGGAACGGCACCGCCTGGAGGCGACACCCTTCAAGAAATGAAACAGAACCTGCTTTCGAACCTGCTGACCGACTTATGGACCGATCTGAGCGATCCCGGACTGCTCTGGCAGCTCACCGCGCTGGTCGCCTGCCTTGCGCTAGGATGGGTGCTTGGACGCGTCTTGCGCAACCGCCTGAGCACGCAGGACATGCAACTGCGCGTCATGCGCCTCGGCGTCGAAAGTTTCGCCAGCGTACTCGCACCGCTCGTGGCGCTGTCGCTGATCGCCGTCGCCAAGCTGATACTCGAACAATGGCAGAACGTGAACCTGCTTCGCCTGGCCATTCCGCTGGTGGGCTCGTTCGCCCTGATTCGCCTGGCCTTCTACGTGCTGCGCCGAATTTTCGCGCGCGGAGGGAAGGCGGGCAGGGTACTGCTGACATTCGAGAAAGTCATCGCCACGATTGTCTGGTGCGGCGTGGCGCTTTACATCACCGGGCTCTGGCCCGAACTCGTCGGTTTCCTTGACCAGACGCTCGTTCCGGTTGGGCGTCACAAGACCTCGCTGCTGGTAATCGTGCAGGCGGCCGCGTCCGTGGTTGTGACCCTGATCCTGGCCCTCTGGGCGGGCGCCGTGCTCGAAGAGCGGCTGATGCGGATGGATGCCGTCCATTCATCCCTTCGCGCGGTTACGGCCCGCCTCGGCCGCGCAGTCCTGATCCTGCTTGCCGTGCTGATCAGCCTCTCGCTGGTCGGGATCGACCTCACGGTCCTGTCTGTCTTCGGCGGCGCGTTAGGTGTAGGCCTCGGTCTTGGCCTGCAAAAGATCGTCAGCAGCTACGTATCCGGTTTCGTGATTCTGATCGAACGCAGCCTCGCCATCGGCGACCTGGTCAATGTGGACAAGTATTACGGACAGGTCACGCAGATCAATACACGCTACACCGTGGTCCGCAGCATGGACGGCATCGAAACCGTTGTTCCAAATGAAATGCTGCTGTCTGGGCCCGTCCAGAATTACTCCTTGAGCGACCGCATGCTCAGGATGTCGACGAAGCTGTCCGTCGCTTATCAAAGCGATATCGATGCAGTGCTAAAGCTGCTTGAGCAGGCGGCGGCCAGCGTGGCACGGGTAGTCAAGGATCCGGCACCGCAAGCTTTCCTCCTGCGATTCGATGCTGATGGCTTCGAAGTCGAAGTGGGCTGGTGGATTGCGGATCCGGAGAACGGAAGGTCCGGCGTGCTGTCCGACGTGAACCGCGCCATCTGGAAACAGTTGCAACAAGACGGGATCCAGATTCCTTACCCGCAGCGCGAAATCCGATTGCTCGATCCGATTGCAAGCAGTGAATCCTCAACTTTGCAGGCGGTCCGCGCCACGGGGGCGTCCTAAACAGCGTACAATCGGGCCTGCATGCATGCAGGAGGTCGGTTTTTGGCTGACAGAACGCTTCCAGCGCTATTTCCGGATGCATTCCAACTGAAACTCAAAGACTGGACACACGATGCTCGATGCCGTACTCAACTTTTTATCCAATGGCCTGACCGGCGCTTCCGGCTGGAAAATTCTCGCCTTCACGCTTGTCGTGACCCACATCACGATTGCCAGCGTCACCATCTTCCTGCACCGTTGCCAGGCGCATCGCGCACTCGAGCTGCATGCCATTCCCAGCCACTTCTTCCGCTTCTGGCTGTGGATGACGACGGGCATGGTGACGAAGGAATGGGCCGCAATCCACCGCAAGCACCACGCCAAGTGCGAAACCGAAGAAGACCCGCATAGCCCGCAGACGCGCGGCATCAAGAAGGTGCTGCTGGAAGGCGCGGAACTGTATCGCGCCGAGTCAAAAAACCGTGAGACGATGGAGAAGTACGGCCACGGCACGCCCGATGACTGGATCGAGCGCAACCTCTACACCAAATACAGCTGGCAAGGCGTGGGACTGATGCTGATCATCGACGTCATGCTGTTCGGCGGCATCGGCCTCACGGTCTGGGCCGTGCAGATGCTCTGGATTCCGATCACCGCCGCAGGCATCATCAATGGCATCGGTCATTTCTGGGGCTATCGCAATTACGATTGCGTTGACGCGTCGACCAACATTTTCCCGATCGGGATCATCATTGGCGGCGAAGAACTCCACAACAACCATCACACCTATGGCACCTCCGCCAAACTGTCGTCCAAGTGGTACGAGTTCGACATCGGCTGGTTGTACATCCGCATTCTGGAGACGCTGGGCCTGGCCAAGGTAAAGAAGGTCGCACCGGAACCCAAGTTCGATCGCCAGAAGCTCGTGGCCGATTTTGAAACCCTGCAGTCAGTTATCGCCAACCGCTATGACGTGATGGCGACGTATGCCAAGTCCGTCAAGAGTGCATGGCGCGACGAACTCGCCGACCTGAAGGGCAAGGCCAACCTGGAGGCGAAATTCCTGAAGAATGCCAAGAAGCTGCTCCAGCGAGAGCCGGCAAAGCTCGAAGCGCCGCAGAAACAGCAACTGACCGAGTTGTTCGTCCACAGCAAGGCACTGAAGACCATGCACGAGATGCGTGTCGAACTCGGTGCGATCTGGGAGCGTTCGAATTCCAGCCGCGAGCAGTTGCTGCAGCAGTTGCAGGATTGGTGTGCACGCGCCGAAGCCTCCGGGATCAAATCCTTGCAGGAGTTCTCGTCGCGCCTGCGCAGCTATGCCTGATAGTACGCAGCGCTAATGCAAAACGCGGCAGGAATTTCTCGGCCGCGTTTTTCTTTCTCAAAACAAAAAGCCCCGCAGTGCGGGGCTTTTGTCGTAATACGGAAACCGGATCGATTACTTGATCTTGGTCTCTTTGTATTCCACGTGCTTGCGTGCCTTCGGGTCGAACTTCATGATCGACATTTTTTCCGGCGTGGTGCGCTTGTTCTTCGTGGTGGTGTAGAAGTGACCGGTACCTGCGGTCGATTCCAGCTTGATTTTGTCGCGGTTAGATTTTGCCATGATGATTTCCTGTTAGGTTCCGCTTAGACTTTCTCGCCACGCGCACGCATATCGGCGAGGACTGCGTCGATGCCGATCTTGTCGATCACGCGCAGGCCGGCGTTGGAGATGCGCAGGGAAACCCAGCGGTTTTCGGATTCAACGAAGATGCGGCGGTTCTGCAGGTTCGGCAAAAAGCGACGCTTGGTCTTGTTGTTCGCATGGGAAACGTTGTTGCCGACCATCGGCCCCTTCCCGGTGACTTGGCAAACACGTGCCATGGTGTACTCCTTAAAAAGATTCCGGAATTTGGAAAAAACGAGAGTATATCCAAAAAAATGTGAGTTTTCAATGACTTGCGAAAAACAATTGTGTCTTGAAAATACAGAGAAATTTAACAGTTCCGACACTCGCGTTCATTCATGCTTCGCCATGCTCGGCAAACGAATAGACGAGCCGTCCCGCGACGATAAAATGATCGAGCAACCGGACGTCCACCAGGGCCAGTGCCTGCTTTAGCGCGAGCGTCAGGGTGCGGTCTGCTGCACTGGGTTCCGGCGTGCCCGAAGGGTGGTTATGCGCAATGATGACCGCGGCGGCATTGTGTCCCAGTGCCGCCTTCACGACTTCGCGCGGATAGACGCTCGTCTGTGTGAGCGTGCCGCGAAAGAGTTCCTCCGATGCGATAAGCCGGTTTTTCACGTCGAGGAACAGGACAGCGAAGGACTCATAGGGGCGCCTCGCAAGGAGTAATTGCAGGTACTGCTTGACGGCCTGAGGCGAACTGAGGATTTCTCCGGCCCGTAATTCTTCCGTGATCGAGCGGCGGGCGAGTTCCATCACGGCCTGCAACTGGGCGTACTTTGCGGGACCCAGTCCATGCAGCTGTGAGAATTCCGGGAGGTTCGCCGAGAACAGCCCGTTCAGGGATCCGAAATGCGCAATCATGTCGCGACCCAGGTCGACAGCACTTTTGCCGCTCACGCCTACCCGCAGGAAAACGGCAAGCAGTTCCGCATCGGACAAGGTTTGCGCGCCATGCCTGACGAGTCGTTCGCGCGGGCGCTGTTCTTCGGGCCAATCGGTAATTGCCATGAGGTAGGAGGAGGCGGGTTGAAGATGGAAAATTATAGGGAAATAATTGCAAAAAAGATAACTGCGACATTTCGGAAAGCCCTGGAGCATTCCACCGTTGCCGAAAAGCGGCAGCCTTCCGCACTCGTGGCATACAATAGCGGGTTACCTTTTGAACCGGAATTTCCATGTCCAATTCTTCCGTCCCCGTCGTCACTCCCACGTCTTACCTGACCCTGCACTACCGCCTGGCGTCGGTCGATGGTAATAACATTGTTAGTACGTTCGAAGAAAAGCCGGCCACGCTTCAGCTTGGCACCGGCCAGCTCGCCCCGTTCCTGGAGGATTGCCTCCTCGGCATGCAAGAGGGCGCGCATACCGTATTCGAACTGCCGCCGGAGAAGGCCTTCGGTCCGCGCAATCCTGACCTGATCCAGCGCCTTTCGCGGGCTACGCTCGACGAGAATTCGGGCGGAGGTGACGAATATGCGGTTGGCGACCTGATCGAGTTCAATGCGCCCAGCGGCGGCCAGTTCGCCGGCGTGCTGCGTGCCATCGATGCCGATAGCGCCCTGTTTGACTTCAATCACCCGCTCGCTGGACAGACCTTGAAGTTTGAAGTCCGGATTATCGGCATACTGTAACGCTTGCTTTCGCAGCTCCTGAAGGTTGTACAGAATATGGATAAGGAAATCCTGCTTGCCCAGCCCCGCGGCTTTTGCGCCGGTGTCGATCGGGCGATCGAAATTGTCGAGCGCGCCCTCGCAGAATTTGGTGCGCCGATCTATGTGCGTCATGAAATCGTGCATAACGCGTATGTGGTCAACGACTTGCGCGTCAAGGGCGCAATCTTTATCGAAGAACTGCATGAGGTACCTGCCGGGAATACGGTGATCTTCTCCGCGCACGGCGTTTCGAAGGCCGTGCAGGAGGAGGCGGAAGCACGCGGGTTGCGCGTGTTCGACGCGACCTGTCCGCTGGTCACCAAGGTGCATGTCGAGGTCGCGAAGATGCGTCGCGAAGGACGCGAGATCATCATGATCGGCCATGACGGGCATCCCGAGGTGGAAGGCACGATGGGACAAGCGGACGAAGGCATGTACCTGGTTGAAAATGTAAAGGATGTCGAGACGCTGCAAGTCGCCGATCCCGACATGCTCGCCTACGTGTCGCAGACCACGCTGTCCGTCGACGACACCGCCGATATCATTGCGGCACTCAAGCGCCGTTTCCCCAATATCTCCGAGCCCAAGAAGGGCGACATCTGCTACGCCACGACCAACCGCCAGGAGGCCGTCAAGTTCATGGCGCCGCAAGTGGAAGTGGTCGTGGTCGTCGGCAGCCCGAACAGTTCCAATTCCAACCGTTTGCGCGAGGTCGCCGAGAAGAAGGGCGCCGCCGCATACATGGTCGACAACGCGAATCAGATCAATCCTGCCTGGATTGCAAATGCCACTCGGGTCGGAGTAACCGCAGGCGCTTCCGCCCCGGAGGTGCTCGTTGAAGCTGTCATCAACCGTCTCAAGGACCTCGGCGCGAAGAGCGTGCGCCCGCTGCCAGGCGTGGAAGAAAACGTAACTTTCCCCATGCCAAAAGGATTGACGGCGGTACGTCCGGGCTGAGCAATGGCCTGCTCCGGAGCCTGAAACACGCCGGAATTTAATTCAGACGGGCTCCACTATTTCCATCGATTGTTTTTTGCGTTCGTCGTTATGATGCAGCCTGCAATGACAGTGTCATTGCAGGTGCAGGCAGCACTGCCGCAGACATGGCCTAAAGAGCCCATGCATGGCGGCGTCGCATGCCGGGCGGCCGATGAAACATAAGAACGGCTCTTCCGCAAATATTCAGGATGTTTTTTGCATTTTTGAATATAAAGTAGATAACACGCGTCGCCACGCGAGAACGGCGCGAAGTGTATGCGGAGCGGGCAGGTGAAGGCGGCAGGGAACGCCAATCGTTGCAAGGGTTCCAACAGTTCGACGGAATTGTTGTTGCTTTCTCAGCGATTTGCGTAAAGAAGTCGCAATAATGTTTCATATGAGAACAGGTTCGGTATAATGCCGCCCGGTTCAGGTGCGCTCAAAAGGCAACGCTTAACTAAAAAAGTTTTTTACCGAAGACGGCAAAGGAGACACGATCATGCGCATCCAGACCACCCCCGCTATTCGCAATCTCGCTGCGATTCTTGGCAGATAAACAATGAATTTTTCAGGCGGCACCTCGAGGTAATCCCCCGGGTGCCGTTTTTGTTATCTGAATCGAATTGCTGCGATTGCACATTGCTTCCCGCAATGAAGTTGCAGACCGATTTGAACGATCTTTATAGAGAGTAGGCAAACCATGGATACATTTATCCAACAAATCATCAACGGACTGGTGCTAGGCAGTATGTATGCGCTGGTCGCGCTCGGGTACACCATGGTGTACGGCGTTCTGAATCTGATCAACTTTGCGCACGGCGATGTGCTGATGATTGGCGCCATGATGGGTGTCACCATCCTTCAGATCCTGCAAAAGGTCGCGCCCGACCTGCCTGGCATCGTCAAGCTCGGCATCGCCATTGCAGGTGCCATTCCGGTCTGTATTATCGTGAACATCATCATTGAGCGTGTCGCATACCGCCGCCTGCGCAACGCGCCGCGTCTTGCGCCGCTGATCACAGCGATCGGCGTGTCGATCCTGCTGCAGACCTTCGCCATGATGATCTGGGGCCGCAGCCCGATCCCCTTCCCGCAAGTGATGCCGTCCGAACCGTTCACCCTTGGTGGCGCGCTGATTTCGCCGACGCAGGTCATGCTTCTCCTCCTCGCGACCGCCGCCATGGTTGGCCTGGTCCTCCTCGTTGAACGTACCCGCATGGGACGTGCGATGCGCGCGACGGCCGAGAATCCGCGCGTTGCCGGCTTGATGGGTGTCGATGCCAACAAGGTCATCGTCATGACGTTCGCAATCGGCGCTGCGCTTGCTGCGGTTGCCGGCGTGATGTGGGGCGCCAACTATTCGTCCGCACAGTTCGCGATGGGTTTCGTGCCCGGCCTGAAGGCATTCTCCGCTGCGGTGCTTGGCGGTATCGGCAACATCTACGGCGCGATGGTCGGCGGCATTCTCCTCGGACTGATCGAAAGCCTCGGCGCCGGTTATATCGGCGACCTGACCGGCGGCTTCCTCGGCAGCCACTACCAGGACATCTTTGCATTCATCGTGCTTATCATCGTACTCACATTGCGTCCGTCCGGCATCATGGGTGAACGTGTTGCGGACCGTGCGTAAAGGAGAGCTTCATGTCAACACTATTCGACGTTAAACAGAATCCGCGCAAGGCCTACACGAGCTTTGCCATCCTGGGTATCGCGCTGATCGCCTTCCCGTTCATCGCAATGCATTACGGCAACTCCTGGGTGCGCATCATGGACCTGGCGCTGCTGTACATCATGCTGGCGCTCGGGCTGAACATCGTGGTCGGCATGGCCGGCCTGCTGGACCTTGGCTATATCGCGTTCTATGCGCTGGGTGCGTACATGACCGGCCTGCTGGCGTCGCCGCAATTTGCGACGGTGCTCGAATCCTTCGTCAATCAATATCCGATGATCGGTGAAGCGCTGACATGGATGGTGGGCGAAGAAGCGGCGAAGAACGGCATCCACCTCTCCGTTTGGATGATCGTGCCGCTGGGCGCTGCCTTGGCTGCATTCTTCGGAGCGCTGCTCGGTGCTCCGACCCTGAAGCTGCGCGGCGACTACCTCGCCATCGTGACCCTTGGCTTCGGCGAGATCATCCGTATCTTCATGAACAACCTGAATGCCCCGGTCAACATCACCAACGGCCCGCAAGGCATCAACCTGATCGATCCGATCCGTATCTTCGGCGTATCGCTCGCCGGCGAGCCAGGCTCGAACGCCACGGTAAAGTTCCTCGGATTCTCCATGCCGTCCGTGAACGCGTACTACTTCCTGTTCCTGGCACTGTGCGCAGCGATCATCTTCATTTCCGTTCGCCTGACGCACTCCCGCCTCGGCCGCGCATTTGTCGCGATCCGCGAAGACGAAATCGCCGCCAAGGCAATGGGTATCAACACCCGCAACATCAAGCTGCTCGCCTTCGGCATGGGCGCTTCCTTCGGTGGCATTTCCGGTGCAATGTTCGCGTCCTTCCAGGGCTTCATCTCGCCGGAATCGTTCTCGCTGATGGAATCGATCGCTGTTCTGGCAATGGTGGTGCTCGGCGGTATCGGTCACATCCCGGGCGTCGTGCTGGGTGGCGTCATCCTCGCCGCGCTGCCGGAAGTCCTGCGTCACGTCGTTGAGCCGCTGCAGCGCAAGCTGTTTGGCGCCGTGCTGATCGACGCCGAAGTCCTGCGCCAGCTGCTGTACGGCCTGGCCATGGTTGTGATCATGCTGTACCGCCCGGCCGGTCTGTGGCCGTCGCCGCAGCACGAAGACCGCATGGACGCCAACGCCAAGAAGCGTCACGACGAAAAAGAACCGGCGGCGCTGGCTGCATAAGGAACTTTCATGAGCGAACAAACCATTCTGAATATCGCAGGTGTCAACAAGCGCTTCGGCGGCCTGCAGGCGCTGTCGGACGTCAACGTCAAGATCATGCGCGGCCAGATTTACGGCCTGATCGGCCCGAACGGCGCTGGCAAGACCACTTTCTTCAACGTGATCACCGGCCTGTACCAGCCTGACACCGGCAGCTTCGAGCTGGCGGGCAAGCCGTATTCGCCTTCCGCACCGCATGAAGTGGCAAAGGCGGGCATCGCACGTACCTTCCAGAACATCCGCCTGTTCGGCGAAATGTCCGCGCTGGAGAACGTAATGGTCGGCCGTCACGTGCGTACCAAGCAGGGTGTGCTCGGCGCCGTGCTGCATCACAAGGCAGCACGCGAGGAAGAGGCGTCGATCCGCCGCCGTGCGATGGAGCTGCTCGACTTCGTCGGCATTGCGCAGTTTGCACACCGTACGTCCAGGCATCTCTCCTACGGCGACCAGCGCCGCCTGGAGATCGCCCGCGCACTGGCGACCGAACCGCAACTGCTGGCACTGGACGAACCGGCGGCCGGCATGAACGCGACGGAGAAGCTTGCCCTGCGCGAGCTGCTGGTCAAGATCAAGGCGGAAGGCAAGACGATCCTGCTGATCGAACACGACGTGAAACTGGTGATGGGACTCTGCGACCGCCTCACGGTTCTGGATTACGGCAAACCGATTGCGGAAGGCGCACCAGCCGAGGTGCAAAAGAACCCGGCTGTGATCGAGGCATACTTGGGAGGGTCTCACTAATGAGCGAAAACATTCTGAAGATCACCGGCCTGAAGATCGCCTACGGCGGCATCCAGGCAGTCAAGGGCGTCGATCTCGAAGTCAACAAGGGCGAGCTCGTCACGCTGATCGGCGCCAACGGTGCAGGCAAGACCACGACGCTCAAGGCCATCACCAACACGCTGCCGGGCTGCAAGGTCGAAGGGCAGATCCACTATTCGGGCAGCCAGATCCAGGGCACCAAGTCCTTCGAGCTGGTGAAGAACAAGCTGGCGATGGTGCCGGAAGGCCGTGGCGTGTTCACCCGTATGACCATCCTCGAAAACCTGATGATGGGTGCCTACATCCGCAACGACAAGGATGGCATCCAGGCAGACATCGACAAGTGGTTTGGCGTGTTCCCGCGCCTGAAGGAGCGTTCCGCGCAGCTCGCCGGTACCCTGTCCGGCGGTGAGCAGCAGATGCTGGCAATGGCGCGCGCGCTGATGAGCCATCCCAAGCTGCTGCTGCTGGATGAGCCGTCGATGGGCTTGTCGCCGATCATGGTCGAGAAGATTTTCGAGGTCGTGCGCAACGTGTCGGCCCAAGGCGTGACCATCCTGCTCGTCGAGCAGAACGCGAAGCTTGCACTGCAGGCAGCGCACCGCGGCTACGTGATGGACTCCGGCCTCATCACCATGACCGGCAATGCCAAGGATATGCTCGACGATCCGAAGGTGCGCGAGGCTTATCTCGGCGAAGGCTGATGTAAAGCATCGATTCCGCCTCATTGAAACCGCCTTGCTCGAGTATTCGACAAGGCGGTTTTGCTTTGTGACTGCCAGCCCCCGGCAGGCGTGTTTTACCGATGGCATAATCAGGAAACAACAAGGAGCCCACCATGCAATTTGTCATTCCCCAGCCAGCCGTCGCCGCCGTTCCCGTTGCCGGCAGCGATGCTGTTTTTCCGGTTCATCGCATCTACTGTGTCGGCCGCAACTATGTCGAACACGCCAAGGAAATGGGCGGCACAGGAAGGGAAGCGCCGTTTTTCTTCATGAAGCCGGCCGACGCGGTACTTCCGATTGCGCACGGTGCGGTCGGTGAAATGCCCTATCCGCCGATGACCGGCGACCTGCATCACGAAATCGAACTTGTCGTCGCCATTGGCAAGGGCGGCAAGAATATTGCAGCAGCGGACGCAATGCAGCACATTTGGGGCTATGCCGTCGGCCTCGACATGACGCGCCGCGACCTCCAGGGCGAAGCGAAGAAGCTGGGACGCCCGTGGTGTACCGGCAAGGGTTTCGATTTCTCCGCGCCCATCTCGCCGATCCATCCTGTTTCCGAAACCGGTCATTACACAAAGGGCGAAATTCGTCTCGATGTGAACGGCGCAGGGCGCCAGAAGAGCGACGTCGAAAAGCTGATCTGGAATGTCGCCGAAACGATCGAACATCTCTCCAAGTTCTACGAACTGCGCCCCGGCGATCTCATCTTCACCGGCACGCCGGAAGGCGTCGCAGCAGTCAAGCCGGGCGACCTCCTTGAAGGCGCGATCGCAGGCCTGGGCGAACTGAAGGTCAGGATCGTTTAAGACGAAGTGGGCCAGGAGGCAGTGACATGAAACTGTACAGCTACTTTCGCAGTTCAGCGTCTTACCGAGTGCGTATTGCCCTGAACCTCAAGGGGTTGTCGTATGACGTGGTCCCTGTCCATCTGCTGCGCAACGGCGGTGAACAGTTCAGTCCTGACTACCGGAAACTCAATCCGGACGCGCTGGTGCCGGCGCTCGTCGATGAGGTCGATGGCGAGGAGAGGGCGCTCACGCAATCGCTCGCCATCATTGAATATCTCGACGAGACGCATCCGTCGCCGCCCCTGCTGCCGCACGACCCGCTTGACCGGGCGCATGTGCGTGGCATCGCGCTCTCGATCGCCTGCGATATCCACCCGATCAACAATCTCCGGGTGCTGCGTTACCTCGTTCGCAACCTGAAGGTCAGCGAGGACGACAAGAATGCATGGTACCGGCACTGGTGCGAACAGGGACTGGCGGCACTCGAAACCACACTCTCCCGCGATGACCGGACCGGCCGCTTCTGCTATGGCGATACGCCGACGCTTGCAGATTGCTGTCTTGTCCCGCAGATTGCCAATGCCCAGCGACTGAATTGCAATCTCTCCGGGATGCCGACTGTCATGCGAATCAACGAAGCCTGTCTTGCGCTGGAAGCTTTTGCAAAGGCGGCGCCTGCCAACCAGCCCGACGCCGAGTAGCGATCGAGAAAAGGGCGGCTGCACGGGACGCGCCGCCCCCTGCAGATCATCCCGCCTTGTACGCAGTCACGGCCTGTCGCTGCTCGCCGAGGCCATCGATTCCCAGCACAAGTTCATCGCCGCGCTTCAGGAACACAGGAGGTTTCATGCCCATGCCAACACCAGGAGGCGTTCCGGTGGTGATGATGTCGCCAGGCATGAGCGTCATGAAGCGGCTGACGTAGCTGACGATTTTTGCGACCGAAAAGATCATGGTACGCGTATTGCCGGACTGGACCCGCTTGCCGTTCAGGTCGAGCCAGAGCGCCAGTCGCTGCGGATTCGGAATCTCATCGCGCGTCACGAGCCATGGACCGACGGGGCCGAAGGTATCGCAGCCCTTGCCCTTGTCCCATTGCGAGCCGCGTTCGAGCTGGTATTCGCGCTCGGAGACATCGTTCACAATGCAATAGCCGGCAACATGGGCGAGCGCATCTTTCTCACTGACCGAGCGCGCGACGGTGCCGATCACGACACCGAGTTCGACTTCCCAATCGGTCTTTTTCGAACCCTTTGGCAGCATGATGGGATCGTCGGCGCCCGACAGGCAGGAGGTCGCTTTCATGAAGACAATGGGCTCCTTCGGGATCGGCATTCCTGCCTCCGCTGCATGGTCGGAATAGTTCAAGCCGATACCGATGAACTTGCCGACGCCACTGAAGGGAACGCCACGCCGCGGATTGCCGCGCACGAGGGGAAGCGACTCGGGCTTGATCTTCGCGAATCGGGCCAACGCCTTATCGGACAGATGCTCGGGTCGGATGTCATCCACCACGCCGGACAGATCGCGCAGGCGGCCCTGTCCATCGACCAATCCGGGTTTTTCCTTGCCAATGCGACCGTAGCGCACGAGTTTCATGCAATCTCCTTTAATCGTTTCCATCCGGAATATTTGGACATTGCAATATAGGGGCTGCTGACGCGCTTGTCCATGCGTGACGCGATGCTACAGGCCCGTGTCGCTGATGCGCTTGGCTTCAGCAAGTTCGTCGAAGAGGTGCGCCCGGGCGTCTTTCGCGCAGTCGCTAAGTTGCGGATACTGCATGCGACGGCAACGTGCAATCGTTGCACGAAAGACCGCATGGGCTTCACGCTCAAGGGCGCGATATTCCGCGTGCGACGATGCGTCCCTGATGACGAGCATGGTTTCCACATAGCTGTCATCCATGCGTTCAGCTTGGGCGAGTATGGTGGAAAGGCAAATCGCCCCGAAAGCAAGCGAGGCCAGCATTTTCCATAAGCGAATCACGATTTCCTCCTGGAGGTGCGAAAGATAATCGGGGAGTACGGCGCAAGAAAGGGACAATGACGGGGAAACCGGTCATCATGAACGGCGCTCCCGGGCGTCACGCTGCTCGAGTGTTCTTTCAGGGTGGACGAGGCGTTCTTACTGCACCAGGAATACCGACGACAGGCCTGCCATCATGGCGCCATCCATCAACATGACCACGAACGGGAAATTCATCTTCGGCCGTTTGCTGAAAATGCAGACGCAAGGTGCGAGGTCTTCTTTTCAGATCATCAGGTGAGCCCTTGCACGCAGCGATTCGTTGCTGCCGCTCTCCGCCAAGCGGGTCATGGCAGGCGTGCCTTGAATTTCGTCAACATGAAAAACCCGAGCAAAATCATGTACATGCACCACGTCCTGGGTACTTGTCCACAGAGTTGGCCACAGTTTATGTGAGTAACATGGCCTAACGCGGATCCGGCGGGATGATGAGCTTGCCGAGGAGGCTGAGGCGCTTGGAGACTTCGGATACGCCTTCCGGGAGATCCGCTTGTTCGGATGTCTCTGCAGGCGACGACTCAAGTGGTTCCTCAAGGGTTAGGGAAGGGGCGCTTGGCTTGTGGTTCGGTGGCGTCGGCATGTGTAACTCTGTCGAAAGTGGATAGAGTCATCTTAATGCCGAGGGATGACGGTGCCTTGAGCTTGGTCATTCGCTACCAAGAGGCACAGCGGGATGTAACGAAGGTTAACGACTCCAAACGGATCCGGTCCAGCCCGGGCCGCCAACTTGCGACTCGGCCGCATTTCCGGAGCGCAGACGCTGGCGCGGACCGTGACTGTGCGGCGAGCGACGAAAACTCGGGCCAGACTGGATTTGCATGTTGAAGGCAGGCGCGGGCGCCACGTAGACCGGTGGCGCCGCATAGACCTGTGGAACCGTATACACCGGCGCCGGTACAGCGTAGTAGGCCGGTGGAGTGGAATAGTAGGTCACGGGGCCGTGGCTATACCCCGTCGCGGCTACGTGATAGCCCGGTTGCGACTCATACGTCGCGCAACCTGTCATGAGGATGGCGACGGTAAGGGCGGATGGTGCAAGCAGTCTGGTCATGGTGCGGATACTCCCAGCGATAATTATAGGAAGCTTGCGATACGGTCAGGCGAAAGTTACCTGCGGTTACACTTTCAGCAATGGGAAGGGGGCAAAGAGAGGGGAGATGGTCCCGCCGACAGGAATCGAACCTGTATCTAGCGCTTAGGAGGCACTCGTTCTATCCATTGAACTACGGCGAGACGCTTGACTGGCTGCATGGCAGCCAAGGCAGGATTATAGCCGAGACGGACGCTGCAAATGATCTTTCCATCATCGCGAGTCGGTACAATGCGTGTTTCGTCTCGCATTTCGACGGTCCGTGTCTGCGGCCGTCGGCAACAACCCACGTTATGGCAGTCATTTCCCTTACCAACGCCCAGCTCGCCTTCGGGCATGTCGCCCTGCTTGACCATGCGGAATTTTCCCTGGAAGCCAGTGAGCGCGTCGGCCTCATCGGCCGCAATGGCACCGGCAAATCCTCGCTCCTGAAGATCATCGCCGGCACATCAAAGCTCGATGACGGCCTGCTCGTCATGCAGCAGGGACTGAAAATCGCCTACGTCGAGCAAGAACCGGCCTTCGAGCAGGGCGCGAGCGTATTTGACGCCGTCGCGGCCGGAATGGGTGGCACCCAGCAGCTTCTCGATGAGTACAACGACCTCACGGCACGGCTAGGCGGTCACGAAGACGACGCGTTGATGGAGCGTATGCATGCGCTCCAAACGAAACTCGACGCCGCCGATGCGTGGAATCTCGGCAATCGTGTGGAAACCATCCTCGCGCGGCTGAATCTCGACAAGGACGCGGTGATCGGCACGCTCTCCGGTGGTACGCAAAAGCGCGTTGCACTCGCGCGAGCATTGGTCGGGGCGCCAGATGTCCTGCTGCTTGATGAACCGACCAACCACCTTGATTTCAATTCCATCATCTGGCTTGAAGCCTTGCTACGCGAATACAAGGGCAGCATCCTGTTCATCACGCATGACCGCTCCTTCCTCGACAACGTGGCGACGCGTATTGTCGAACTCGATCGCGGCCGCCTGCTCTCCTTCCCTGGAAACTTCAGCACGTACCAGACGCGCAAGGCGGAGCTGCTGGAAATCGAGGCGGTCGAGAACGCCAAGTTCGACAAGTTTCTTGCGCAGGAAGAGGTCTGGATTCGCAAGGGCGTCGAAGCGCGGCGCACGCGCAACGAGGGGCGTGTGCGCCGTCTCGAGGCATTGCGACTCACGCGCAGCGTCCGCCGGGAGCAGCAGGGACAGGTGCGGCTGGATGTGTCGGAGGGAGAACGCTCTGGAAAGATCGTCGCCGAGCTGACCGGTATTCATAAACGCTACGGCGAGAAAACCATCGTGCGCGACTTCAGCGCCACCATTCTTCGCGGCGACAAGGTCGGCCTGATTGGCCCCAACGGAGCCGGCAAGACCACGCTGCTCAAGCTGATCCTCGGCGAGGAGGCGCCCGATGCGGGCGTGGTGCGCCAGGGAGCGCGCCTGCAGGTTGCCTATTTTGACCAGATGCGCACGCAACTGAACGAGGAGGCCAGCCTCGCGGATACCATATCTCCGGGTAGCGACTGGGTCGAAATCAATGGCCAGCGCAAGCATGTGATGAGCTACCTGGGCGATTTCCTCTTCGCGCCAGAACGCGCACGCTCGCCCGTCAAATCGCTCTCGGGTGGCGAGCGCAACAGGTTGCTCCTCGCGCGCCTGTTTGCCCGGCCGGCCAATGCCCTCGTGCTGGACGAGCCGACCAACGACCTTGACATCGATACGCTCGAGCTGCTTGAGGAATTGCTGGAAGACTACAGCGGGACGGTATTCCTCGTGAGCCACGACCGCATGTTCCTCGACAACGTCGTTACGCAAGTGATCGTCGCGGAAGGCGACGGCTTGTGGCGCGAATATGTCGGCGGCTACACCGATTGGGAGCGGGTGCGTGCGTCAACGCAGCCGAATGCAACGCCCAAGCCAGCCGCGAAGCCGGAAAGCAAGCCCGCCGAGAAACCCGCCGCGCAGAAGTCGAAGAAGCTGAGCTACAAGGAGCAGCGCGAACTGGAAACGCTGCCCGCCCAGATCGCTGCCCTTGAAACCGAACAGAAAACGATTTCGGAGCAGCTTGCCGATCCGGAGCTGTACCGCCAGCGGCCGGATGAAGTGCAAAAGCTCAATGCCCGTTTCGCCGAGATCGACGAACTGCTGATGGAATACCTGGAGAAGTGGGAAGCGATCGAAGCGAAAACGAAAGGCTGAACCGGTTTCAGTTCATGCGGCGGCAGGCCTCGCGCAATTCCGGAAGTTTGCCGCGCAGTACGTCCGCGTCCGGCGCATAGGGCCGCTCTTCCAGATACGCCTCAAGGTCGGCAAGCGCCGCCTGCGGGCATTCAAGGTTGGCATAGGCGAGCCCGCGGTCACGCCGCTCGGTAATCTCGTCGGGAAGCAGGATGAGCAGGCGTTGCTGCACACCCAGCACCCGTTGCCATCGCATGTGCTCAACAAAAAGTGCTTTCAGGTTGCGCAGCATGCGCACGAGAATTTCCCTTGGGTGCGCGGCATGCAGGTAGTAGGACAGCGGGATGGCGCCCGGATAGCTGTGTTGCTCGAAGTAGGGCTCAAGCCGCTCCTCGAGTTCCTCGCGTGACAGGCTGACGCCATTGAACGGGTCCAACACGATATCGCCGGACTGGATCGACAACTTCATCAGGAAATGGCCAGGGAAGGAAATGCCCTTCACGTCCAGGCCGATCTGTTGCGCCAGCTCCATGTACAGGACTGCGAGAGAGATCGGAATGCCGCGCCGTGTCGTGATGACGCGATGCAGGTAGCTGTTGTCAGGGTCGTAGTAATCGTTCACGTTCCCGGCAAAGCCGAGCTCGCGATAGAAAAAGTGATTGAGCATGCGCAGCTTCTGCACGCTGGAGGCGTCGGGGGCGAGGCGTCGCTGCAGCCTTGCCGCAAGCTGGTCAACTTCTGCTTGCGTCGCCGCCAAATCGAGTTGCGGGTCGACGTCCTGTGCGATGGCGAGCGCCGCTTCGAAGAGTGGAATGGACTCGTCCTCCTGCACGAGCGACGCGAAGTAATCGAGGGATTTGATCACCATACAATGACCATCATAAACCATGCCGCAGCCAATAAAAGGGCGGCGCGGCAAGGCAGGGAATAAATTTGGCCGCCGGGAACTTCCTCAGGCCTCGACCCGCTTGAAGTCCCGAAAGCGAAATCCCATTGCGATAAGGGCGCCGAAATAGGTGATTCCGCAGGCAATCATGACGAGTGTCAACGCACCGACGCGATGGAGCGGTCGGGCCTGCAGGGCAATCCAGTCGAAATGCCCGGCTGTCCACAGCGCGACGCCTGCAAGCAGGAACAGTGCGCCGGTCAGCTTCACCAGGAAAAGACCCCATCCCGGAAGGGCCTCGTAGATTCCTTTGCGCCGCAGTCCCCAATAAAGAAAAGCCGCATTCAGACAGGCGCCTACCCCGACGGAAAGCGCCAGCCCCGCGTGGGCAATCCAAGGGACGAACAACAGGTTCATCAACTGTGTTGCGATCAGTACGCCGATGCCGATCTTCACTGGTGTGCGGATATCCTGCTTCGCATAGAAGCCCGGAGCCAGGATCTTGACGACAATCAGTCCGATCAGGCCCACCCCGTAAGCGATCAGCGCGCGGCCGGTCATGGTGACCGACTCCGCGTCGAACTTTCCGTAATGGAAAAGGGTGGTGGTGAGCGGTTCGGACAAGGTCAGCAGGCCGACCGCCGAAGGCAGCGCGAGCAGGAAGGTCAGTCGCAGGCCCCAATCGAGCAAGGAAGCATACTCAGTATGGTTGCCGTCAGAATGCGCTTTTGCCAGGCTTGGCAGCAGGATTGTGCCCAAGGCAACGCCCAGCAAGGCGGTCGGGAATTCCATCAGGCGGTCGGCATAGGAGAGCCAGGAAACGCTGCCGTTTTCCAGCCGCGAGGCAATATTGGTATTGATGATGACGCTGATCTGCGCGACCGACACGGCGAGGATGGCTGGTACCATTTGCTTGAGGACGCGGCGGACGCCAGCATCGGCGAGCGCGGCTTTCACATTGATGCCGACGCGCGGCAGCATGCCGATCTTGCGCAGTGCCGGAATCTGGATCGCGACCTGAAGGACACCGCCCACGACGACGGCCAGCGCCAGCGCATAGACCGGTTGCTCCATATGCGGAGCAACCAGCAGCGAGGCTGCGATGAAGGACAGGTTGAGCAGGACAGGCGTGAACGCCGGAACCCGGAACTGCCGCCAGGTATTCAGGATGCCGCCGGCCAGCGCGACAAAGGCCATGAACCCGATATATGGGAACATGATGCGCGTCATGACAACCGAGGACGCAAAGGCTTCCGGGTCGGACTTCAGTCCGGTGGCAATGAAATAGACAATGACCGGTGCCCCGGCGATGCCAAGCAGGCAGGTCAGGACCAGTGCCCAGACCAGCACGGTCGCGACATGATCGGTGAGGTCCTTGGTGGCGCTTTCTCCCTTCTGATTCTTGTATTCAGCGAGAATCGGCACGAACGCCTGCGAAAATGCCCCCTCGGCGAACAGCCGGCGCAGCAGGTTGGGAATGCGGAAGGCGACGAAAAAGGCGTCAGTGTAGGCGGAGGCGCCGAAGGCGCGGGCAATCAGCAGCTCGCGCAGCAGCCCGGTTATCCGCGACAGCATGGTCATGCCGGAGACGGTCGCCAGCGTTTTGTGGAGTTTCATGGGCCGCAATTATAGCCGCTCACCACCTCGCAGCCAGGCGACAACGCCCCCCTTTGCGCCAGCGCAGGAACGGCAAGGCAGGCAAAAATGCGCCAAACCGCTGAATCCATTGCCCATTTCCCAAAAAGGACGTTATAATCCTCAGCTTTACAGAATTTCGTCTCGCATCCCGCGAACGCAGCCCGATTTCGAATTAGGAAATATACATGGCAAATACCGCACAGGCGCGCAAGCGTGCTCGTCAAGCAGTCAAGCAAAACGCTCACAACTCCAGCCAGCGTTCCACGCTGCGCACGGCGATCAAGGCCGTCCGCAAGGCGATCGGTGCAGGCGACAAGGCAGCAGCCGCGCAAGTATTCCAGGCTTCCGTTTCGACGATCGACCGTATCGCCGACAAGAAGATCATCCACAAGAACAAGGCAGCTCGCCACAAGAGCCGTCTGGCCGCTGCCCTGAAGGCACTGGCAGCCTAAGTTCGAGTGTGACCGCCGCGCCTGTCGCGGTGGCAGCAAGGTACATCAGAACCCGCGAAGCTTCGGCTTCGCGGGTTTTTGTCGTTTCTGCGGGTTTGTTGGCGCTTCAGCGCGGCAAACCCTCAATGGTCGCACCCGGTTTGATATTCTTCTGCCGGAACCAGCCCAGGTTCATCTCCAGCGCATAGTGGACCTGCTTCTTCGCACAATGCGAAGTCGTTGTCTGCGGCTGCATGTCTTCGATGTTGACAATTTTTCCATGTTCGTCGATGAAGGCAACGGACAAGGGAATGAGTGTGTTCTTCATCCACATGCATACGGAAGCGGGGGCATGGAACAGGAAGACCATACCTTCGTTCGGTCCCATCTTCTCCCGGTACATCAAGCCTTGCTGCCTCTCGGCATCCGTAGAGGCAACCTCGGCCCGAATAACATGCATGCCTGCGGTCAGTGAAACCACGGGGAATTTTGCGGGCTGCTGGGCGCCGGCATACGGGCTGGCAACCGCCAGCAGCATGGCGATCGATGAAATCAGGGGGCGAACGGTCATGGGGGGGCGTCAGAAAACGATTGAGGGGAGAGCATAAAACAAAAAAGGCAGGACGCGCCTGCCTTTTTTGCAATGCATTGCGCCGATTACTTGGCGGCGGCGGCCTTCTTGGCTTTCTTGGCTTTCTTCATCTTCTTGGCCTTGGGAGCCGGTGCGGTAGCGGAAGCAGCAGGAGCGGCAGCCGGTGTTGCCGGCGTAGCCGGGGCAGCAGCGTGGCTGGCAGCGAAGGAGGCGGAGGCAAACAAACCAGCAACGAGAGCAGCGATCAGTTTCTTCATTTTTTATCCTTCATGTTCGATGTTGTAGAAAACCATGATTCTTGCGAATCAATGTGTTTAACGGTCTATATTCGGATTGGTTGACAGGAACGTTTCGAAAAGGATACTTGCGCGGCGCTCAAGGGAGTAGCAGGGCAATAATTGCCGAGGCATCAATGCAATTGCTATGATCCAGACTTTTGCGCGGACCCCGCCCGCGCCCGTTAACCGGACCCCGATGAATCCACGCCTTTTCGCAGTGCTGCTTGCGCTGTCGTCATGGACGACGCTCGCCGACGCCGTCCCTTACCTGCCTAAATCCGACGGACAGGTGTTGGAACGGCTCCCGTTCAAGCCAAATGACCCGGTAGCGCGCGAACTCTCGCAACTGCGCGCCGCCCTGCGTCGCGACCCGCGCAACCTCGAGGTTGCCGTTACGCTTGCCAATCGATACTACGGGATGGTGGGCGAAGAAGGGGATCCGCGCTATCTCGGCTATGCACAGGCAGCGCTGGCTCCTTGGTGGGACTTGCCGATGCCGCCCGTCGACGTACAGGTGCTGCGAGCCAGCATCCGTCAGTTCCGGCATGACTTTGCCGGAGCCGTCGAAGATCTTGGTCAGGTACTGGAGCGCGACCCGCGCAATGCGCGTGCTCTTGCCTTGCGCGCGATCATTCATATCGTCCAGGCGCGCTATTCCCAGGCGCGCATCGACTGCCAGGTACTGCGAGGGGCTGGCAGCGCCCTCGTCGGATTCGGTTGCGAGTCGATGGTCGACGGAATGACCGGCAAGGCGGTTCCCGCGTATGCGGCGTTGAACACGACGGTCGGGAGGAGCGTCGATGTTGCGCCGCCAGACATGCTGTGGATTCAGATTCGTCTTGCCGAACTCGCGCAGCGTCAAGGGCGGGACGACCTGGCGGAATCCCACTTCCGGCAGGCGATGGACCTTGGCATTCCCGATACCTTCCTTCTTGCTGCCTATGCCGACCTCTTGCTCGACAAGAAGCGCTATCCGGAAGTCGTAACGCTACTCAAGGACAAGGCGCGTTCCGATGTGCTCTTGCTGCGTCTTGTGTTCGCCGAACGGGCACTCGGTTTGCCGACGGCGAAGGAGCGTGAGACTGCGCTTGCAGCGCGTTACGCGGCCTCGCAATTGAGGGGCGAAAGCGTCCATCAGCAGGAAGAAGCGCGCTTTGAACTCGTCGTCAGGAACGATGCAAAGAAGGCACTCGCACTGGCACAGGAGAACTGGAAAGTCCAGCGCGAACCGCGGGACGCCCGCATTTTCCTTGAGGCTGCTCTTGCCGCACGGGATGCCGCGGCGGCCCAGCCGGTGCTGCAGTGGCTGGAGGAAAGCGGAATTGAAGATGCGTATCTGCTCGACCTGGGGCGCCAGCTAAAGGGCGTGCGCTAATGATTGCGCGCCTGATTCTGCTGGTCGCCTTGCTGTTGCTTGTCCTTCCTGCGCAGGCGCACAAGCCGAGCGACAGCTATCTCACGCTTTCTGTCGACGGAGCGACGGTCAACGGGCAATGGGACATCGCGCTCCGTGACCTGGATTTCGCCATCGGCCTTGATGCCAACGGCGACGCCGAGATCACTTGGGGAGAAGTGCGGGACAAGCACGCCGCGATCGCGGCGTACGCCTTGCCGCGGCTGGCCATCTCGGCCGCCAACAAGCCATGCCCGGCGAACGTCACCGGGCACTTGATCGACGACCATACCGACGGTGCTTACGCAGTTCTCCGCTTCCGCGCGGACTGCAGCGAAGCGTCCGGCATTCTCCAGGTGCGCTACGGATTGTTCTTCGATCTCGACCCGCAGCACAAGGGGTTGCTGCGGCTGGAATACCAGGGAAGTTCCAGCACCGCCATCTTCAGTCCGGAGAAGGCAACCCAGGATTTCACCCTGGCGGCGCGGAGTAAATGGACGCAGTTTGCGGACTATGTACAAGAAGGGATCTGGCATATCTGGATCGGCTTCGACCACATTCTTTTCCTGCTCGCCCTGTTGCTGCCCGCCGTCGCGATGCGTGCCCGGCACGGCTGGCAGGCAGTCGATGCCTTCCGCCCGGCGTTCTGGAACGTCTTCAAGATCGTCACGTCATTTACTGTCGCCCATTCGATCACACTGTCGCTGGCGACGCTCGGGCTCGTCAGTTTGCCGTCACGACTGGTTGAGTCCGTGATCGCAGCTTCCGTTGTCGTCGCCGCGCTGAACAATGTCTTCCCGATATTTAGCGAGCGCCGCTGGGCCATGGCGTTTGCCTTCGGCCTTGTCCACGGTTTCGGTTTTGCGAGTGTCCTGGCGGACCTCGGGCTTCCCTCGGATGCGCTGATCCTTGCGCTGGTCGGCTTCAATGCCGGCGTCGAGCTTGGGCAACTGGCCATCGTGGCCGTGTTCCTGCCCCTGGCCTATGGCTTGCGCCGCACGTTGCTCTACCGGCGAGCGATACTTCTCGGCGGATCCTTGTTGATTGCCCTGCTCGCGGGCGTCTGGTTTGTCGAACGCGCATGGGATATGAAGCTGCTTTCGTTCTAATCCAGCTCCGAGGGCGACACTTCGCGTGTTTCGCCCGGCCATAACGGATGCGTCGCCAACGAAAACGGCCCGATGGCGATGCGTACCAGCCGCAGTGTCGGCAGTCCGACTGCCGCCGTCATTCGGCGGACCTGCCGGTTCTTCCCTTCGGACAGGGTAATCGCAAGCCAGCTCGTCGGCTTGTTCTCGCGGTGCCGAATCGGCGGATCGCGTTCCCATATCCAGTCCGGCGCTTCGATCGCGCTGACCTTGCACGGTTGCGTGACGAAGTCGCCGAGGTTCAGCGGGGCGGCCAGCCTCTCAAGCGTGCCTGTATCCGGCACGCCTTCCACCTGCACGATGTACGTCTTGGGCTGCTTGCTGTCGGGATGGCTGATGCGGTGCTGTAATTTTCCGTCATCGGTCAGCAGCACCAAGCCTTCGCTGTCGGCGTCCAGCCGGCCGGCGGGGTAGACGCCCGGGATATCGACATAGTCGGCAAGCGTCGTGCGAGCAGGATGGGGCGAAAACTGGCACATCACTTGGAACGGCTTGTTGAACAGAAAAAGCGCCATGCAATCTCGCAAAGGGTAATCGGGGTCAAGGAGGGCGTATTTTACGCTTTGAATGTGCTGGAATTTGGAGCTAATCTGGTAGGCGTCGCAGCTGGACCCTCCCGCCATATGATCAAACGCGTCTCCGCTCGCGTGCTGGCGTGTTGACGTTTTTGCACGAATGTTGACGTAAGTAAAAACTATGGCATCTCGTAAAATAGTGGTGCATAATCTGAAACGTGTCTTATGTCTTATATAAGACCGGAGCTTCGCTTTAAAACAAAAATTTAAAGTCAGGATCGGTCTTCCCTTTTCCTCCCCAACCCCCCGGAGCCTACGATGTATCAACATATCAAAGTGCCTGCCGACGGCAAAAAAATTACAGTCAATGCCGATTTCTCCCTGAACGTTCCCGACAATCCGATCATTCCTTACCTGGAAGGTGACGGCACGGGCGTGGACATTTCCCCGGTGATGATCAAGGTGGTTGACGCTGCGGTTGCCAAGGCATACGGCGGCAAGCGCAAGATCAGCTGGATGGAAATTTTCGCGGGTGAAAAGTCCACCAAGGTCTACGGTCCGGACGTGTGGCTGCCGGAAGAGACCCTGCAGGTACTGAAGGAATATGTTGTTTCGATCAAGGGCCCGCTGACGACTCCGGTCGGCGGCGGCATCCGTTCGCTGAACGTCGCACTGCGCCAGGAACTCGATCTGTACGTCTGCCTGCGCCCCGTGCGTTACTTCAAAGGCGTGCCTTCGCCGGTGCGTGAGCCGGAGAAGACCGACATGGTCATCTTCCGCGAGAACTCCGAAGACATCTACGCTGGCATCGAATGGGCGGAAGGTTCGGACGGCGCGAAGAAAATCATCGACTTCCTGATCAAGGAAATGGGTGTCAAGAAGATCCGCTTCCCGGGCACTTCCGGTATCGGCGTCAAGCCGGTCTCGCGCGAAGGCACTGAACGCCTGGTACGCAAGGCAATTCAGTACGCAATCGACAATGACAAGCCGTCCGTGACCATTGTCCACAAGGGCAACATCATGAAGTACACCGAAGGTGGCTTCCGTGACTGGGCCTACGCACTGGCACAAAAGGAATTCGGCGCCGAGCTGGTCGATGGCGGCCCGTGGTGCAAGTTCAAGAATCCGAAGACCGGCAAGGAAATCACGATCAAGGATTCGATCGCTGACGCGTTCCTGCAGCAGATCCTGCTGCGTCCGGCAGAGTACAGCGTCATCGCCACGTTGAACCTGAACGGCGACTACATCTCCGACGCGCTGGCTGCGCAGGTCGGCGGCATCGGTATCGCTCCGGGCGCCAACCTGTCCGACTCCGTCGCGATGTTCGAAGCTACCCACGGCACCGCACCGAAGTACGCAGGCAAGGACTACGTGAACCCGGGTTCGCTGATCCTGTCCGCTGAAATGATGTTGCGTCACATGGGCTGGGTTGAAGCGGCTGACCTGCTCATCACTTC
Source organism: Noviherbaspirillum sp. ST9 (assembly GCF_048799745.1). Classification (NCBI taxonomy): domain Bacteria; kingdom Pseudomonadati; phylum Pseudomonadota; class Betaproteobacteria; order Burkholderiales; family Oxalobacteraceae; genus Noviherbaspirillum; species Noviherbaspirillum sp. ST9. The sequence goes on from NZ_JBLWFR010000009.1 coordinate 185,243, forward strand.
GATGGAGAAGTCGATCACCTCGAAGAAGGTGACCTACGACTTTGCCCGCCTGATGGACGGCGCAACGCAAGTCTCCTGCTCCGGCTTCGGCGACGTGATGATCTCGAACATGTAATTCGAGCTGGGCAAGACAAAGAAGGCCGGACACTGTCCGGCCTTTTTTCATTCGTCGACGCTTACTTGATCTGCGTCTGCTCGAGCGCGAAGCGGATCAGGTCCGCCTGTCCTTCGATGCCGAGCTTGCGCTTGATGTTGAGGCGATGCGTCTCGACCGTACGTACGCTCAGGTTCATCTCGCGCGCGATGTGCTTGTTCGACTTCCCCGTCGCAATGCATTGCAATACTTCGCGTTCGCGCGGCGTCAGCAGCATCGCCGGAGGCATCGGGCGGGAAAGCTGCTTGGCCAGGCCCGCGCTGTAGTAAATGCCGCCCGACATGACGGTATCGATCGCGGTAATGATGTCGAGCGCCGGCGCATCCTTCAGCACGTAACCGCGGGCGCCGGCCTGAATCGCCTGCATCACATACTCCGCCTTGTCGTGCATGCTGAGCATGAGCACCGCAATCTCCGGGAACAAGGTATTGAAGCGCCCGGTCAGTTCGATGCCGTTCATTCCCGCTGCCAGATTGATGTCCATCAGCGCGAGGTCGATGTTCTGTTTGCCGGCCAGCTCCAATGCTTCAGTGGCGTTGCCGGCCTCGGCGACGACCGTGAAGTGCGGAATGGTTTCGAGGCGCGCGCGCAAGCCGTCTCGCACCAGGGGATGGTCGTCGACGAGAAGGATGTGGACAAAGGGCTGTGTAAGCATGGCGTTCAGGAACGAGGTAGGGTTGCTGTGACTTGCGTGCCCTCGGAAGAGGAGAGCAGTTCGAGTTTGCCGCCGATGGCATTGACGCGTTCGTGCATGTTGCGAAGGCCGATGCCGCGCTTCGGATGCTGGGCGATGCCGGCGACGTCGAAGCCGACCCCGTTGTCCGATACGACCAGCTTCACGTCTGTCTTGTCGCCGGCGAGGCGCACGATCACATTTGAGGCATTTGCGTGGCGCTTGATATTGGTGAGCGTCTCTTGCGCAATCCTGAAAAATACCGTGTTCGCCACGTCCGTCAAACCATCGATGGCGCCGTTGACCTCAAACTTCGTGGCGATCCCACTGTTTTCGCTGAATTCGCGTGTCAGGTGGTCCAGCGCAGCCGCAAGGCCGAGGTCATCGAGAAGGGCGGGCCGCAGGTCGTGCGAGATGCGCCGGACTTCGCCCAGGACGTCGTTGAGCTGGTGCGCGGCGCGGTCGAACGACGCGCGTGCCAGTTCGGGTTTGTTCGATTGGGCAATGAGTTTGGCAATGCCGGATTCGACCTGCAACTTGATTGACACCAACCACTGGCTGATGCCGTCGTGCAGGTCGCGTGACAAGCGCGCCCGTTCTTCTTCCTGGGAGCGCACGACGCGCTGGGCCAGTACGCGCAGCTTGGCGTCGGCCACGCGGTATTCACTGATATTCAATGCAAGTCCGGAGAGTGCGATGACCAAAACGCTCGCGATGGCAATACCGGCGATCCAAAGCATCGTGTTACGGATATTTCCCGAGATTTGCGTGTCTATCTTCGCCAGCGCGGCATCCACGTCGTCGAGATAGATGCCGGTGCCCAGCATCCAGCCCCAGCGATCCATCTGGATGACGTAGCCCAGCTTGGGGGCAAGCTTGCCGGAGGACGGTTTCTCCCAGAGATATCGGACGTAACCGCCACCCGCCTTGGCTTGTGCAATGAGACGCTGGATCGTCGGGCTGCCTTTGGGGTCGCGCAGTTCCCACAGGTCGCGGCCGACGAGTTGCGGCTGGCGAGGGTGCATCAGGTTCCTGCCCTCCAGGTTGTAAAGGAAGAAATAGCCGTCGTCGCCATAATCCAGTTTGGCGAGGATGGCCTTGGCTTCATTTTTTGTTGCTTCGTCATCGCGGCCGGAGTCGTAAAGGTGTGCGATCGCGCGTTCAGCGAGGGAAACATAATGCTTGAGTTCGGCTTCCTTACTGGCGAGATAGGCGGCTTCGACGGAGGCGCGCTGTTGTTGCGCGAGGATGGTTGCCTGGTACTGAACCGCGAATGCAATGGCGATCAGCGCCACGATCAGGGGCGCAATTGCGAGGACGATGATCTTTTGCCGGAGTTTCATTGGGCGTTACTTTACAGCTATTTCCACAGCAGGCGGCTACGCGGTTGTACGGAAGGAGTCGCCAGGTGGTAAATACTACCTGCTTGCAAAGGAGACCGGACGTGCGGCACGTGAAACGCATGGGCGAAAAAAAACCCCGCTGTGCGGGGTTTTCGTGCTCTTGCCAATCGCGGGTGATTAGGCGCCCTGGATATTGGAAGCTTGCTTGCCTTTCGGGCCTTGCGTGACTTCAAACTGAACCTTCTGACCTTCTTTGAGAGTCTTGAAGCCGTTCATCTGGATTGCGGAAAAGTGGGCGAACAAATCTTCACCGCCGTCATCCGGAGTGATGAATCCGAAGCCTTTCGAATCGTTGAACCACTTGACGGTACCTGTTGCCATAAAAGCGTCTTTCATTAATGACTAATCACACGAGCCGTAAAAGCAAGAAGCCTCGCGACACGCTGCCCCCTCTTTATAACTTGCTCACTTCTGTATTGACAATACCATAACGCCTGTGTTGTCAATCGATACCATTGTTCCTTCAAAAATTATAAAAGTCAAGGCAGTGTCAAGGCGGTTTTTGACATATTACAAGGAATTTGCACATGAATACGCCTTGATTTCGCGCTTTTCAGCATCATCTGCGCTTTGAGCAGAAAAGGGCTAATATCAATATACCGATGGAATATCCTTTTCTTTCCCGCACCGCGAGAAGTTGAACGCTTTAGAATAGACGAATGGCAACTCAGCACGATAACGGTACGGTACTTGCTAGGCAAGAGCAGAAGCTCAAGCCGCCGCCGATGTACCAGGTCCTGCTTTTAAACGATGACTACACGCCGATGGAGTTTGTCGTAGCGATCATTCAGGAGTACTTCAACAAGGATCGGGAGACCGCGACGCAGATCATGCTCAAGGTGCACCGTGACGGTAAAGGAATGTGTGGAGTCTATCCAAAAGACATAGCGTCCACTAAAGTAGAATTAGTTTTAACCCACGCTCGAAAGGCAGGGCATCCCTTGCAATGCGTGATGGAGGAAGCATGATTGCGCAGGAACTGGAAGTAAGTTTGCACATGGCGTTTGTCGAGGCTCGCCAGGCTCGCCATGAGTTCATCACAGTGGAGCACCTGCTGCTTGCGCTGCTCGACAATCCGTCGGCGGCCGAGGTGCTGCGTGCATGTGCAGTCAATATAGAAGACCTGCGCAAGACGCTGACCAATTTCATCAACGACAACACGCCGACCGTGCCGGGCACGAGCGAAGTGGACACGCAGCCGACGCTCGGCTTCCAGCGCGTGATCCAGCGCGCGATCATGCATGTGCAATCCGCGTCCAACGGGAAGAAGGAAGTCACCGGCGCAAACGTGCTGGTGGCGATCTTCGGTGAAAAAGATTCCCATGCCGTGTATTACTTGCACCAGCAAGGTGTGACGCGCCTCGACGTGGTGAATTTCATTTCGCACGGTGTGCGCAAGGACCAGCAGGCCGATCCGCAGAAGGCGCCGGAAGGCAGCGAGGAAGCCCAGGCCGAAGGCCAGCAGAAGGAAAGCCCGCTCGACCAGTTCACGCAGAACTTGAACAAGCTGGCTGCCGAAGGCAAGATCGATCCGCTGATCGGCCGCGAATCCGAAGTGGAGCGCGTCATCCAGACGCTCTGCCGCCGCCGCAAGAACAACCCGCTGCTCGTCGGCGAGGCCGGTGTTGGGAAAACCGCGATTGCGGAAGGTCTCGCCTGGCGCGTCACGCAAGGCGATGTGCCGGAAGTGTTGCAAAACGCCGTCGTGTATTCGCTCGACATGGGCGCACTGCTCGCGGGCACGAAGTATCGCGGTGATTTCGAGCAGCGACTGAAGGCGGTGCTGAAGCAATTGCGCGACAACCCGCACGGCATCCTGTTCATCGACGAGATCCACACGATCATTGGTGCGGGTTCCGCCTCGGGCGGCACGCTGGATGCATCCAACCTGCTGAAGCCGGCGCTTTCTTCCGGCCAGCTCAAGTGCATCGGTGCAACGACCTACACGGAATTCCGTGGCGTGTTCGAGAAGGATCACGCGCTGTCCCGTCGCTTCCAGAAGATCGACGTGACGGAGCCGACCGTCGAGCAGACCGTGCAGATCCTGCGCGGACTGAAGTCGCGCTTCGAGGAGCATCACGGCGTGAAGTATTCCGCTTCTGCGCTGACCTCCGCGGCGGAACTGGCTGCACGCTTCATCAACGACCGTCACCTGCCCGACAAGGCGATCGACGTGATCGACGAAGCGGGCGCAGCGCAGCGCATCCTGCCGAAGTCGAAGCAGAAGAAGACGATCGGCAAATCCGAGATCGAGGACATCATCTCGAAGATTGCGCGCATTCCTCCGCAGACTGTCAACCAGGACGACCGCACCAAGCTGCAAACGATCGACCGCGACCTGAAGAATGTCGTGTTCGGCCAGGATCCGGCCATCGAGGCGCTCGGTTCCGCGATCAAGATGGCGCGTGCCGGCCTGGGCAAGATGGACAAGCCGATCGGCTCCTTCCTCTTCTCTGGTCCGACGGGTGTCGGCAAGACCGAAGTCGCGAAGCAGCTGGCCTTCATCCTCGGCATCGAGCTGATCCGTTTCGACATGTCCGAGTACATGGAGCGTCATGCCGTGTCTCGGCTGATCGGCGCGCCTCCGGGCTATGTCGGTTTCGACCAGGGCGGCCTGCTGACCGAGGCGATCACCAAGAAGCCGCATGCGGTGCTGCTGCTCGACGAGATCGAGAAGGCGCATCCGGATATCTTCAATATCCTGCTGCAGGTGATGGACCACGGAACGCTGACCGACAACAACGGCCGCAAGGCGGATTTCCGCAACGTGATCATCATCATGACCACGAACGCGGGTGCCGAGAGCCTGCAGAAGCGCACGATCGGTTTCACCGAGAAGAAGGAATCGGGCGACGAGATGGCGGACATCAAGCGCATGTTCACGCCGGAATTCCGCAATCGTCTCGACGGCATCATCAGCTTCAAGGCGCTCGACGAAGACATCATCCTGCGCGTGGTGGACAAGTTCCTCATGCAGCTGGAAGAGCAGCTCCACGAGAAGAAGGTGGATGCCGTCTTCACCGAGAACCTGCGCAAGTTCCTCGGCAAGAAGGGCTTCGACCCGCTCATGGGCGCGCGTCCGATGTCCCGCCTGATCCAGGACATGATTCGCAAGGCGCTGGCCGACGAACTGCTGTTTGGCCGCCTCGTTTCGGGTGGCAAGGTGACGGTGGACCTCGACGAGAATGAGCAGATCAAACTCGATTTCGCCGAAGGCGATGCGCCGCCGCCGGCTGCGCCGGAAGAGACGCTGGAAGTCGAATAAGCGTCAGAGCCGCAATCAGGAGCCCGAACCCATGCAAGTGGGTTCGGGCTTTTTACTTTACTGCGCGGGATTGGTGACTTCGCGGTGGATGGCGTTGATGCTTTCGATGACCTGCTCAGGCAGGGCGATCGACAGGGCATCGATGTCTTCCTGCAGTTGCGGGATCGTGGTTGCGCCGATGATCGTCGATGCGACGAACCAGCGTGAATAGCACCATGCAAGGGCCAGCTGTGCGGGCGTCATGCTGTTCGCCCGAGCAAGCGCCGCGTAGCGTTTCGTTGCTTCCGCGACTGAGGGTCGCAGGTAGCGCGGGCTCCAGTTGGGTGGGAAGAGGGTCAGCCTGCCATGCGCCTTCGGATTGTCGAGGTATTTCGCGCTGAGCTGGCCGAAGGCAAGCGGGCTGTAGGCGAGAAGGCTGACATTCTCGCGATAGCAGGTCTCGTCCAGTCCATTCTCGAAGCTGCGGTTGACCAGGTTGTACGCGTTCTGGATCGAGACAATCCGGGGCAGTCCGCGCGCGTCCGCCTGCTTGATGAATTCGCATACCCCCCACGGCGTCTCGTTCGAGACGCCGATATGCCTGATCTTGCCGGCCTTGATGAGTTCGCCGAGTGCGGCGAGTGTCTCTTCGATTGCAATGCAGGTGCGCTCCTTCTGCGGGTCGAAGGATATCTGGCCAAAGATCGGCGCATTGCGGCTGGGCCAATGCAACTGGTAGAGGTCGATGTAGTCCGTCTGCAGGCGCTTGAGGCTATTGTCGACGGCAACGCGCAGGTTGGCAGCATCGAAATCGCTTCGCCCATTGCGTATCCATGTCATTCCGCGCGAGGGGCCGGCGGCCTTCGTGGCGAGGACAATCTGACTGCGCTTTCCGGATTTCTTCAGCCAGCTGCCGATAGCTGCCTCGGTACGCCCCGTCGTTTCCGCGCGGGGCATCACCGGGTACATCTCGGCGGTGTCGATGAAGTTGATGCCGCGCTCGAGCGCGTAGTCGAGCTGTCTGTGCGCCTCGGCTTCGGAGTTCTGTTCTCCGAACGTCATCGTCCCGAGGCAGATCCTGGAAACGGTGAGGTCGCTGTTGCCTAGGGTGATCTTTTCCATGGTGTTCTGTCAGTGGCGTTCCGCCATGGTGGCGGAACATGACAGAACTTTAACGTGAATTGCGCAGCGCTGCTGCGCACTCCTTCACAAGGGCGGAGCCGCGATAGATCAATCCGGTGTACAGCTGCACCAGCGAGGCGCCGGCGGCGATCTTGGCCTGGGCATTGTCGCCGGAAAGGATGCCGCCGACACCGATGATGGGCAGTGCATCGCCCAGTTCGGATTTCAGTGCGCGGATGACGATGTTCGACATCTCGAAGACCGGTGCGCCCGACAGGCCGCCGGTTTCTTCCGCGTGCGGCAGGCCTTTCACGGCGTCGCGGGTGATCGTCGTGTTGGTGGCGATCACGGCATCCATCTTGTGCTGGAGAAGCGCCGCGGCAATGGATTTCACCTGGTCGCCGTCCACGTCGGGCGCGATCTTCAATGCAATCGGCACATAACGCTTGTGCTTGTCCGCCAGGCGCTGCTGGGCGTCTTTCAATTGCGCGAGCAGCGCGTCGAGCTCGGAACCGCCTTGCAGCTGGCGCAGGTTCTTGGTGTTCGGCGAGGAAATGTTGACCGTGACATAGCTGGCGTAGGGATAGACCTTTTCCAGGCAATGCAGGTAGTCGTCGGCGGCACGCTCGATCGGCGTGTCGGCATTCTTGCCGATGTTCAGGCCGAGCACGCCTTCCTTGTTCTGGTAAAACTTCGAGGCCTGCACGTTCGCGACGAAGGCATCGACGCCGCCGTTGTTGAAGCCCATGCGGTTGATCACGGCATTGGCTTGCGGCAGGCGGAAGATGCGCGGCTTCGGATTGCCGGGTTGCGCGCGCGGCGTCACGGTGCCGACTTCGATGAAGCCGAAACCGAGTGCGGCCAATCCGTCGATATAGGCGCCGTCCTTGTCGAGGCCGGCGGCCAGGCCGACGGGGTTGGGGAAGGTGATGCCCATGACCGTGCGGGGATCGCGCGCGGGCTTGCCGACCAGCGCGGTCAGGCCGCAGGCAGCCGCATTCTTCAGGGCAGGCAGGGTGAGGTTGTGCGCGGTTTCCGGATCGAGCGAGAACAGCAGGGGGCGGGTAAGGGCGTAGAGCAGTTTGTCGGACATGGGGAGCAACGGAAAGAGCGCGCGTTGAAAAAGGCGCTATTTTACTATTGCCGGCAAGTATGGCCGGAAATCAGTTCTCCGGTTGCCACGGCTGCCAGCGTCCCCGCTGCAGCGCTTCGAGCGGCTGGAAGTTTACCTTGTAAGCCATCTTGCGGCTGTCGCGTATCCAGTAGCCGAGATACACATAGGGCATGCGCAGGCGCCGGGCCTGTTCGATCTGCCAGAGCACGTTGTAGGTGCCGTAGGAGGCGCCTTCGACGTCCGGATCGTAAAACGTGTACACCGACGACAAGCCGTCGTTCAGCACATCGATAATGCTCACCATGCGCAAGGTGCCATCCCGGTCGCGGAATTCGACGAGGCGGGTGTTGACCTTGCTTTGGAGCAGGAACTGCGCGTACTGGTCGCGGCTATCCTGGTCCATGCCGCCACCTGCGTGCCGCGCAGCCTGGTAGCGGAGATAAAGCTCGTAATGCTCGGGGACGAAGGACAGGGTCGTCACCCAGGTCGCCATGCCTTCGTGGCGCTTCCACGCGCGGCGCTGGCTGCGGTTCGGCGTGAAATCCTCGACCTTCACACGAACCGGAATACAGGCATTGCAGCCGTCGCAGTAGGGGCGGTAGGTGAAGATGCCGCTGCGCCGGAAACCGTTCTTGACCAGCTCGGAATAGACGTCGGCGTTGATCAGGTTGGACGGCGTCGCTACCTGGGAGCGCGCCTGCCGTCCGTCCAGGTAGCTGCAGGGGTAGGGCGCAGTCGCGTAAAACTGCAGCGTTGCAAAAGGCAGGTCTTTTAGGTGCGTCATGTGCGGGAAGCCTGACTACGATATCGGTAATTTACACTGTTAGCGCGTCAATGCGCAGGGCTTTTGCAGCGCCGGTCAAAACAGGTTTTCCGGCTTCCACGCCGTGATGGGAGGAAGGGCGGTTGCCTGTCGCAAATGCCTGACGAAGTCCTTGCGCGGGATCGGTACGGCGCCGAGCGACGCGAGATGGCCGGTCTCCTGCTGGCAATCGATCAGGGTCACGCCATTCGCTCGCAGGAAGTGGACCAGCCAGGCGAGGGCGATTTTCGACGCATCCGTTACGCGCGCAAACATCGACTCGCCATAGAACATCCGGCCGATGCAGACGCCATACGCGCCCCCGACGAGTTGCCCGTCCAGCCATACCTCCGAAGAGTGTGCATAGCCTTGCCGGTGCAGCCCGACATAGCCGCGGACGATGTCGTCCGAAATCCAGGTGCCGGCGCCATCCTTGCGCGGCGAAGCGCACGCGCGCATCACCTCGTCGAACGCGGAGTCGAAGCGGACTTCCCACCTGCGGTCGGTCGACATGCTCCGTTGGACTTTCTTCAACGTTTTTTTCAGACTGTGCGAAATGGCGAAGCGTTCAGTAAACAGCACCATGCGCGGATCGGTGCTCCACCAGAGGATGGGCTGACCCTCCGAAAACCACGGAAAGATCCCGTGGCGATACGCCTCCAGCAAGCGCGCCGGCGACAGATCGGCACCGGCCGCCAATAGTCCGGGTGCGCCATCCTCTTCCGTCAATGCGCAGCTCACGTCCGGAAAGGGGGAGTCCGTCTCCAGCCAAGGAATCATCGTGTCTCCCCAAACTGGACGGCGAAAATGCACTGCAACGGTGCATTTTCGTTTATACCAACTATTGTCAAAAAAATTTCCACTTGTAAATCAAATAGTTGCCTGTTTGCACCAAAATGGAATAGATTTTGCTTCATGGATGAGCATTAAACCAATCTTGCACACTAACAGGGAGAGTGTTTTTCATGGATGCGCTTAAAAACGGTGCCGATGCCTTATTTATCCTGCTCGGCGCCATCATGATTCTTGCCATGCACGCCGGGTTCGCGTTTCTCGAGCTTGGCACCGTGCGCAAGAAGAACCAGGTCAATGCCTTGGTCAAAATCTTAGTCGATTTTGCCGTTTCAACGATTGCCTATTTCTTTATCGGCTACAGCATTGCCTACGGCGTCGACTTTTTCTCCGACGCCACGACGCTTGCCCAAAAGAATGGCTACGAGCTGGTCAAGTTCTTCTTCCTGCTGACGTTTGCAGCGGCGATTCCGGCCATCATCTCGGGCGGCATTGCCGAACGGGCGCGCTTCTATCCGCAGCTGGCCGCAACGGCGCTGCTGGTGGGCCTGGTCTATCCCTTCTTTGAAGGCATCGTCTGGAACCAGAAGTTTGGTATCCAGGCATGGCTGAAGGCAGCGTTCTCGGAAGAATTCCACGACTTCGCCGGCTCGGTGGTGGTGCATGCGGTCGGCGGCTGGGCCGCGTTGCCGGCGGTGCTGCTGCTCGGCGCACGCCGCGGGCGTTACTCGAAAGATGGCGCCATCGCCGCGCATCCGCCTTCAAACATTCCTTTCCTCGCCCTCGGCGCATGGATCCTGACCGTCGGCTGGTTCGGCTTCAACGTCATGAGTGCGCAGGCGCTGGACAAGATGAATGGCCTGGTCGCGCTCAACTCCCTGATGGCCATGGTCGGCGGTACGCTGGTGGCAGTACTGCTGGGCAAGAACGACCCCGGCTTTGCCTACAACGGCCCGCTCGCCGGCCTGGTCGCCGTGTGCGCGGGGTCGGACCTGATGCATCCCCTCGGTGCGTTGATTACCGGCGGCATTGCAGGCGCGATCTTTGTCTGGATGTTCACGCTAACGCAGAACAAGTGGAAAATCGACGACGTGCTCGGCGTGTGGCCGCTGCACGGCCTGTGCGGCGCATGGGGCGGACTTGCTGCCGGGATCTTCGGCCTGAAGGCGCTGGGCGGGATTGGCGGCGTGTCGTTCATGTCGCAGCTGATCGGTACACTCATGGGTCTGACGATTGCTGCGCTTGGCGGACTGGTCATCTACGGCCTGTTGAAGAAGCTCGTCGGCCTGCGTCTCGATCCGGAGCAGGAATTTGACGGCGCCGATCTGTCCATTCATCGCATCAGCGCCACCGCGGAGCGCGAGACGAGCTGGTAAGACGATAGATACGGGCGGTATTCGCAGGAGCAACGCTTCCTCCTGGAATACCGCCCCGGTTTTCCCTCTGCAAACTCCTTCCCTGACCATCGGTCATCCGGCCGCGGGAATTTTCCCGGCCGGAACATGCCGTCGTTACGCCGTCGAATTTCAACGCGTGCGGAACTGTCTCATGCAAGCCGCAAAAACATGGCACGACGTAAACGGCTTTTATCTTTTCTCAATACCGCTGACGTCGTCGCTTCTTCGGCGTGCCTACCTCCTGTATAAACGGCGACATAACCGAAAATAATTTGTTACCGGAGCCATGTGAATTGTCAGGAGCAGTCCCATGCTTTCCAAACAAGTCAGCAGGCGAGACTTTGTCAAAGCGTCGTTATCCGCCGTTGCAGTCGCTTCGCTACCAACCAAATACGTGTTCGGCCAGACCACGATCAGGGTACGTCAGGAATGGACCGAGTTTCGAAGCAGCCCAAACTATGCCTCCTTCATTGACGCCGTACGCCGCATGCGCGCCAATACGAATACCAACGATCCGGCGAGTTGGGGTTACTGGACCAACGTACACGTGAATTTCTGTCCGCACGACATTGCCTATTTTCTGGCCTGGCACCGCGGCTATCTGTATTACTTCGATCAGCAACTAAGGACAGTTTCAGGCAACAACAACCTTACGCTTCCCTACTGGGACTACTACCGAAATCCGAACATCCCCTCAGAGTTCACCGACCCCGCCACCAGTAATCCGCTCTACGTCCCGCGCACCAATACCAACGTCTACAGCGCCTTGTCCCTCACGCCATTCGGGTCGACAGTGTGGAATTTCGAACGGGGTCGAACGAACGCCTTCGAACCGCTGATCGAGTCACGTCCGCACAATCCGGTACACAACATCATTGGCGGCGCGATGGGTGGCCTGCGCTCGCCAAACGATCCGATCTTCTATCTGCACCACGCAAACGTCGATCGCCTCTGGCATGCGTGGGCTCTGCCGGACGGCAAAGGGATCCCATGGGTGACGGCGCCATACTGGCAGGGCAGCTTCAGCTATGCGACGAACCTGACCTTGCCGCGCGCACAGTGCTATCACCCCAACCGTGTCGGAACCGACTACGCCAACCTGAACAAGCCGACGTCACTGCCGCCACAGGCGCAAACGGCGCGCATCATCCGCGTACAGTTCCAGCCCGGCGGCGGCCGGCCCGCGCTGGGAGATTTCCCCGCAACCGCACCGCGCGCCATCGGAAACGGCCGTTCCCTGGGCGGTGCACGGGACGTCGTCCTGACGGAGCGCTCGGTCAGTGTGCGCCTTCCCGTTCCCGCGCAAGACCGCGCTTCCTTGCAATCCATTGCGCAGAATGCTGCAGGTCGCTCGTCCGGCGGTGCTCCCCCGTCGGGAACGTATCGTTCGGTATCCGTGGTCCTGGATAATCCGCGTGTCCTCAATGCGGCGCGCGGCGGCGGCTTCTTCTATAACATCTATCTCAACCTGCCCGAGAGCGGCGATCCCTCGTCGTCGGAGCAGCATTTCCTGGGAACGATCGGGCCCTTCGAAATCGAATCCGCTTCGCATCACGGCGCGCCACGCCTGTCCCTGCAGGCGACGGACGTCCTGGCGAATGTCGGCGCGGGCGACCTCAGTGCGCTGACGGTGTCTATCGTTCGCGTGAACGGACAGAATTTCCCGTCCGGTGCCGCGATTTCCATCGGCGAGCTGCGCGTCGAACTCTCGACGGAAGAACCCTTCGATACCAGCCCTCACGTGCCCAAGCCGGCCGGCGAGCCGTACCGCTAGGGACGGCAGGCTTTCGAGCGCACCCTCTCTTTGCATCATGCCCGGTACGAGCGAAGCCGCAAGGCTTCGCTCGTATCCGCCGCTTCCCGCCCGTCCGTCGCAAGCGAGATCGAAAAAGTCCAACGGTCTTCCATCATTCACACGAAACCAATCGAGATTTCGTACTTATCTTATGTCCCCACGCTGCGTAAATTGGTAAGCATTCCATTTGTCTGCCCATGTCTGCGGATCCGGCCGGAAGGAGACATGTCGTCGCGATAGAACGGCGCCGGCCGATGCTGGGCCTTGCCGTCAGCACATTGCGCAGACCCACTCCCACTCTTTTTGGGCAGGTGTTCGATGAATCACATTGTTCAGCAAGTACCCGGTGTCGAAGTCGAGAAGTCCGTCGACGTCGCACGATATCTTGACTTCATTGCAGACAATCGCGGCTTCATTGCCGTGGTCGCTTTGCTGGTGACCTTGCTTGGTGCCGCCTATGCGTTTGTCGTCCCCCCTGTCTACAAAGCGAACCTGCTGATCAAGGTGGAAGACAGCATTTTCGGACCGAAGAACACGCCCGGCGATGTGCTGAGCCCCGAGGTGACGGCAGACATGAAGGCAGCCGTCGCATCCGAAATGGAAGTGATCCGTTCCCGTGCCGTTGTGACGGGCGCCGTCGGCAAGGGCAAGTTCTTCATCAACGTCAAACCAAAGTACTTTCCCCTCATCGGCCAATGGATTGCCAAGCGCAACCGCGATCTGTCGGACCCGGGGATATTCGGATTCGGGGGATACGTCTGGGGAGCGGAGCAGGCGACCGTCACCGTGTTCAACGTGCCCGAGTCTCTTGAAGGAAAACCCTTTGTGCTTCGGGCAGAAGAGGACGGGGGATTTACCCTGACCGAGGAGGAAGAAGGGCTGGAGCTGAAGGGAAAGACCGGTGAACTCCGTACATTCGACGTGTCCGACGGACGAATCGAAGTGCAAATCGAGCAGCTTCGTGCAAAACCGGGCGCGGAATTTTCCGTCACGCGCTTCGCGACGCTCGAAACGGTGGAAAAGCTGCAGGAAGCCATGATCGTCTCCCAGCGCGGAAAGCAATCCGGCATTATCGACGTCGCGCTGGAGGGGACGGATCCGGTCATGGCCAGCAACATCCTCAACGAAATCGGACAGGAATACATCCGGTTGAACGTCAGCAGGCGTTCCTCGGATGCGGAGAAAACACTCGCCTTCCTGAACAATCGCTTGCCTGAACTGAAGCAGGAGCTGGAGCGCACCGAGACAAAGTACAACCAGCTGCGCAACAACAAGGGGACCGTCGATATTGGCGAGGAAACGCGGTCCGCGCTGCAGCAGTCCCTGCAAACGCAGACGAAGCTGGTTGAACTTGCGCAACGCAGGGAAGAGCTGCTCATGCGGTTCCTGCCCAATCATCCGAACGTGGAAAACATCGACCAGCAGATGGCGACGTTGCGGCGCGAGGCGGCGAATGTGGAAGCGAAGCTCAAGAAAATTCCCGATGTCGAGCAAAACGTCCTTCGCCTGAACCGCGATGTCCAGATCAATACGGAGATGTATACGAGCCTGCTCGCCGCCGCACAGCAATTGCGCATCGCGACGGAGAGCAAGGTGGGCACCGTGCGCCTGCTCGATAACGCCGTCGTGCCGATCAAGCCGGTCAAGCCGAAGAAGGCCATCGTCATTGCCCTCTCGGGAATGCTCGGCCTGATCCTGGGGCTGGTTGCGGCATTTGCCAGGAAGAGCGTGTTTGGCCGCATCGATGCCCCGCACGAAATCGAACAGCGCCTCGGTTTGCCGATCGCCGCCACCATTCCCCACAGTCCCACGCAGGAAAAGATGTATGCACGCCTGCAGAGCGACAGCAAGGCCACCGCCGTGCTTCCGCTGGACGTGCCCTCGGACGGTACGGTTGAAAGCCTGCGCCGGTTCCGGTCATCGTTGCAATTTGCGATGCTCGAGGCAAAGAACAATGTCGTCATGATCTCGGGAGCGACGCCCGGTGTCGGCAAGTCGTTCGTCTCCGCGAATTTCGCGGCCGTGCTGGCCTCCATCGGCAAGAAGGTCCTGCTGATCGACGGTGACATGCGATCCGGTCACCTGCACATGTACTTCGGCCGGGAGCGGGGTATCGGCCTTTCCGACGTCATCACGGGCAATGCGATGTTCGGACAGGCGATACAAAAGGGCGTGGCCGAGAACGTCGATTTCCTCTCGACCGGCGAATTGCCGAAGAAGCCTGCGGAATTGCTCGCACATGAGAATTTCGCCAAGCTGCTCCAGCTCATGTCCACGCGATATGACTACGTGCTGGTGGACACGGCGCCGGTGCTGCCGGTGTCCGATGCCCTTGTCGTAGCAGCCCATGTCGGTGCGATCTTCAATGTGGTCAGGGGCGGCGTCACCACGACCGGCGAGATCGAAGAGGCCGTCAAACGGTTGAATCAATCCGGCCACACAGTGACCGGTATTGTTTTCAACGACCTGAAACAACGGGCCGCACGCTACGAGTACGGCTATCAGTACGAGAGGTATCTCGCTGCCGAAGGCAGGGCCTGAACAAGTCCTCATCAGAGACGGCATTGGCAGGCGCCGTCCGCTCTTCGCTTTGACACAGGAAGTCCGCAGTCCCTGCGGGCTTTTTGTCGTTTCATCCTTGCCATGACCATCCCTGGCGTCCGAGCTCACCGGAATCGATGGAAAAATCAAATGCATGACGGTGCCTGGCTTCGCGAAGCATCGAAATTACGTACTTATTTTTTATCGCCCCACTGGATAGATTACTAGCCATGGCGACGCGATGACCACGCGCCGCCTGAGTCGGAGAATCGGATTGTCCAGAAACATGGAATCGAGAAAAAACCAGAGAAGCAGGCGCATCGCCTTACTTCCTTATGTGGAAGCCGACGTTGACGCGAACGGCTTGTGGTCCGTCACCGGGGCCGGAATGTGGCGCGTATCCGGTATGGACCAGCACGCCGCCGGAACGCCACGCACCCGCGATCACGTTGTGCCGTTGCATCGAAACTTCCCTTCAAGGTGTAATCATGATGTCTGCCTCGCATGTAGCCAGTACGATCGCTCTCAGCGCTACCGCCGGATTTGCCGCGAGCTTCCTCATCGTTCTGACCCAGGACTGGCACGGAAAGCTTTCGCTTGACAGGGATGTGGCCGGCATCCAGAAGTTTCATGAAACACCGGTCCCGAGAATCGGTGGAATCGCCTTGCTGCTGGGTGTACTTGCGGCCTTCTCCAGCGGCATGAACGAATACGCCATCGGCCAGGAGCTCGACGACCTGTTGCTGCTCAAGCTCGTCATCGCGTCGATTCCGGCGTTCCTCGCCGGCGTGACGGAGGACATGACGAAAAGGGTCTCGGTGAAGGCACGCCTGACCGCGACATTCGCCAGCGCACTGCTGGCCGCGTGGCTGCTGGATGCCTACCTCCCGCGTCTGGACATCTGGGGCGTCGATGCGCTGCTCGACGTTGCGCCGCTTCTCGCCGTTGTGATTACCGCCGTTGCCGTCGCAGGGGTCGCCAACTCCATCAACATCATCGATGGTTTCCACGGCGTGGCAGGTAGCGCGGTCGTGATCCTCCTTGCCGGGCTCGGCTTCCTTGCCTGGCAAGTGGATGACATCTTCGTGACCAACCTTGCCCTGATCGGCATCGGTGCGACGCTCGGCTTCCTCGCCATCAACTATCCGAAGGGCCGGATTTTCATGGGCGACGGCGGGGCCTACTTCCTCGGCTTCTGGGTGGCCGAGGTGGCGGTATTGCTCGTCCTGCGGAATCCCGGCGTCGGCACCTGGCAGGTTCTGGCCATCTGCGGCTATCCGGTGATCGAGGTCCTGTACAGCATGTACCGTCGCAAGATCATCCGGAAAGTGAGCCCGGGGACGCCCGATCGCCTGCACCTGCATACGCTCATCTACCGCCGGCTTGTTTATCGTCTGCTGCCGCGAAACGAGCGCAAGCCGTGGTTGAGAAATGCCGCCGTCGCCTGGGTGGTCGCGGCATGGAACGCGGTCACGACGGTCGTCGCCGTCACCGTGGGGGACACGACCGTCGCTGCCTTGGCCGTGCTGTTCGTGAACGTGGTGATGTATGTCGCGGTGTATCGGCGGCTTGCATGCGGACGCTGGACACGGGGGCGCGCGGCAACGGCCACGGCCTTTCGATCCCGTGCCGTGGTGAGGGAGCTGCGATGAGCGACACCGTGTACCAGGACGATGGCGCCTGGCACCTCGTACAGACGAAGCCGAAGCAGGAGTTTCGTGCGCTGGAAAACCTGGAGAACCAGGGATTCCGGTGCCTCCTGCCCACGCTGGACGTGGAACGCATTGTTTCCGGGCGCCGCAGGATCGCCACCGAGCCGCTGTTTTCCCGTTATCTGTTCGTGTACCTCATGCCGGACAAGGGCGGATGGACGCCGATTCGAAGCACCCGCGGTGTCAGCAGCATCGTGTCCTTTGGCGGACGGTTCGCCACGCTTCCCGATGCGTGCGTCGCGGCGCTCGCCGCCACGCCGCGCCTTCCGGCGGAACCGATGTTCCGGCCAGGTGAGCGCGTGTCGATCGCATCGGGACCATTTGCGGGCATGGAAGGCATTTACGAGGTGCCCGATGGGGATATCCGCGCGCTGGTGCTGATCGATCTGATGAACCAGCCGCAGAAGTTGAACCTGGCGGTAGAAACACTGCGCAAGGTTGCATAGGCAGCACCGCAAGCGGCGCAGGCAACGCCGGTTGCGCATGTCAGCGTTGTGTGTCGTGCATGGGCCTTTTGGATAGCAGCCCTTAATCCAAGGGCGGTAGCGTGGCTGATGGGACAAGTGAACGTCGTTTAACCGGCTCTGGGAGATGATCATGAGCAAAAGCAGTGCTGTATTCGCGATCAACACGAAGGACATGCGTCCCATTTATGTCACGCAGCCGCACCTGCCGCCGCTGGACGAGTTCGTCCCCTATCTGGAGAAAATCTGGAACAGCAGGGTGCTGACCAACGGCGGTCCGTTTCACCAGCGCTTCGAGAAGGCGCTTGGCGAGTATCTCGGTGTCGATCACGTGGCGCTCTTCTCGAACGGCACCCTGGCCCTGGTGACGGCGCTCCAGGCGCTGCGCATTACCGGGGAAGTCATTACCACGCCCTATTCGTTTGTCGCGACGGCGCATTCCCTGCTGTGGAACGGCATCAAGCCGGTATTCGTCGACATTGACCCGCGGACCTTCAATCTCGATCCGGGCCAGGTCGAGGCGGCGATCACGCCTCAAACGACGGCGATCATGCCGGTGCATTGCTACGGCAACCCATGCGACGTGGAAGCGATGCAAAGGATTGCCGACAACTACAACCTCAAGCTCATCTATGACTCCGCGCACGCCTTCGGCGTCCGCGATGCCGGCGGAAGCATCTTGCGCCACGGCGACCTCTCGGTACTCAGTTTTCATGCAACGAAGGTCTTCAACACCTTCGAAGGCGGCGCCATCGTCTGCCCGGACGCAAAGACCAAGCAGCGGATCGACCACTTGAAAAACTTCGGGTTCATCGACGAAGTGACCGTTGTCGCGCCCGGCATCAACGGAAAAATGAGCGAGCTCAATGCCGCGTTCGGGATCCTGCAACTGGACTATATCGACCAGGCGCTCGAACGACGCAAGGAAATCGCGTCCATGTACCGGGAAATGCTGGCTTCCGTCAAGGGAATCCGATGCGCGGAGGGTGCGCGCGATTCCGTTGCCAATTACTCCTATTTCCCGATTCTCGTCGAGGATGCATATCCCCTGAAGCGGGACGAACTGTATTACGAACTGCGCGAATGCAACGTTTACGCACGCCGCTATTTTTATCCCCTGATTTCCGATTTTCCGATGTACCGGGGGCTGCCCTCTTCACAGCCGGACAGGCTGCCGGTGGCGCACGACATCGCCTCGCGGATCCTGTGCCTGCCGATCTATCCCGGCCTGGATGCTGACCAGATCTATCGCATTGTGGACATTATCGAAGGTGCCTCCAGATGAAACTGGCGATCATGCAGCCGCACCTGTTTCCCACGATCGGCTATTTCCAGCTGGTGGGGGCGGTGGATCGCTTCGTTTTCCTGGACGACGTCAATCTCTCGAAGAGCGGCTGGACAAACAGGATTCTTTTAAGGTTGAACGGGCAAGTGCGCTACGTCTCCATTCCCTTGGCGGGAAAAAGTCAGTCGACAAAAATCAACGCTGCGATGACGGCGCGAAACGAGGCGTGGAAGAGGCGGACCGCCGAGAGCATTCGCCATGCGTATGGCAAGGCGCCGAACTATGCATGCATCTCCGAGCTGCTCGCCGAGATCCTCTATTCGGACGAGCCTTACGTGACCCGCGTCGCCGAACAAAGCGTGAAGGCCGTGGCGCAATACATCGGCCTGAAGACGGAATTCGTGCGCGCCTCGATGGCCTATGACAATACGCACCTTCGGGGAAGCGCGCGTGTGATCGACATATGCCGGCGCGACAGGGTGCGGCAATACTTTGCCTCGCAGTGCACGGCGTCGCAGTACGACGTCAACGCCTTCCGGGAATGCGACACGGAGATCCTGTTCACGCCGCCCGTGCAGCCGGAGCGTCCGCGGTGCCGCCAGTGCGTGGGGGACCAGCTTTCCATCATCGACATCATGATGTTTGCCGACCGCGATTCCCTGCGGACGATGCTCGATGGCAGGGAGGGCCAATGACGCCCTCGGCCATCGGCGGTTTTTTTGAACTGGAGCTGCCACGTGGCGGCCGTCCCTTCCATGGCGGGGCAGGGCACTTCCAGTCGGCTCGCGCTGCTTTCCTGGCGCTCCTGCTGGCAGGCACGCCACGGCGGATATGGATGCCGTATTACATCTGCAGCACGATGGTGGACTCGGCGAGGCAAGCGGGAGTCGACCTGGCCTTTTACGACATCGACGAGCATTTCCGGATCCCGGCGAGCGTGTGGCCGGAAAAAGGGGAGTGGCTTGTCTACGTCAATTACTTCGGCGTCTGCGGCAACGAGGTGGAAGCCCTCATGGACAGGTATGACCGGGCCGCCATCGTCATCGATTCGTCGCAGTCCCTGTTTTCCCCTCCGGCGGCCGGCCTCGCGACCATCTACTCGCCACGGAAATTTCTAGGCATACCGGATGGCGGGCTGCTGGTATCGACGCTCGGGGTTCCTGAACCTGACACGGTCGATCAAGGCTCGTACGTACGTGCGCTTCCCCTGATAAAACGTGCGGCGTTTTCGCCGGAGGTCGCTTACCAGAGCCACGTGGAAGCGGAGCACACGCTGTTTTACCAGCAACCCATGCAGATGTCGCGTCTGACCCGACGGATGCTGGCCAGCATTGACCTTGAAAAGGTCAGGCAGGTACGCAACAGGAACTTCGCGTACCTGCACAGAAGTCTCGGCCACATCAACCTGCTGCCGATCGAAGCCGCCACCGTCAACGGGCCATTGTGCTATCCGCTGCTGACCAAGTATTCGACGATCAGGGATTACCTGATCAGCAAGCGCATCTATGTTCCCACCTACTGGAAGGATGTCCTCGACATGGTGTCGCCGTCGTCCTTCGAGGCCTTTCTTGTCAGGCATCTCGTGCCGCTTCCCTGTGACCAGCGCTACGGAGAAAAGGAGATGAAGGAGGTGGTGGCGGCGTGCGAGAGCGCCATACAACGAGAATCGGAAGACGACAGACTGCAATCGGAGAAAGATGCGGCGGCCGACGGCATCGCAAGGAACGTGAAGTACTTGCACGACCACCACCCGCAACGATAGAAGCTGACTGGACATCAGGAGACTGCCATGAATATTCGAGGAAAAGCCGTGACCCTGCGGGCCGCGGAGACTCGCGATATCGAATTGCTGAACAAATGGGCCAATGACCCCGACATTTGGAGGCTCCTCGGCGGCTGGCATTTCCCCTACAGCAGTCTGTGCACCGAGCGATGGGTGTCCGATCAGAACAACAACAATCTGAAAGCGCATGTGTTCTGCATCGACGCCCCGGAAGTAGGCCTGATCGGGACGGCAAACCTGATCGATATCGACTGGAAGAACCGGCATGCCTACCACGGGATGATGCTGGGCGACAAGGATGTGCGCGGCAAGGGATATGGACTGGATACCGTGATGGCGGTGATGCGCTATGCATTCGATGAGCTGGGTCTCGTCCGGCTGGATGGTGGAATGGTCGAGTTGAACGAGCGGTCCATCCAGTTCTACACCAGGACGTGCGGCTGGGAGATCGAAGGCAGGAAGAAGAACTGGTTTTACCGCGAGGGACGCTTCTTCGACCAGATCATCGTGGGCATCACGCGTGACGGGTATCGCGCACTGGTGGAACGAACCGGTTACTGGAACACCTGAAGCGAAGCGAGAACCTGAACCGATGTCCCTGAAGCACAACATTGTTGCGAACTATGTAAGCCAGTTGTACGGAACCGGCGTCGCCATGGTGATGGTGCCGGTCTACGTGCGTTACATGGGAATCGAGGCCTACGGACTGGTCGGCTTTTTCACCATGCTGCTCATGTGGTTCCAGCTCCTCGATATCGGGCTGGGTGCAACCATGGCTCGCGAGGCCGCACGCTTCCAGGGCGGCGGCACCGATGCGCATTCCTTGCGCCGCTTCCTGCATGTGCTCGAAGGCTTTTTCCTGTGCGTCGCCGTCGTGGCCGGGGGAAGCCTGGCGCTCAATGCAGAGTCGATTGCCCATGGCTGGCTGAATGCGGAGCAGCTGTCGAACACGGAGGTCCAGGCGGCGCTGACCTTGATGGCCGGTGTGATTGCATTGCGCTGGATGAGCGGCTTGTACCGGGCAGCGATCACGGGTTGCGAGCGGCTGGTATGGCTGAGCGGGTTGAACGTCTCCGTGGCCACTACGCGCTTCGTGCTCGTCGTCCCGTTTTTCATGTTTGTCGGAACCACGCCGCGGCATTTCTTTGCATTTCAGCTGACGGTCGCCGCCGCGGAACTTGCCGTGCTGGTCGTGCAGACCTACCGGATCATGCCTCCCGCACGCGGCACGAGCGCGGTGCCCTTCACATGGGCATCCATGGGTAAAGTCCTTCGCTTTTCGCTCAGCATTGCCTTCAGCAACATGATCTGGGTGGTCATCACGCAGACGGACAAGCTCGTGCTGTCGAAGCTCCTGCCGCTTTCCGAGTACGCCTACTTCACGCTGGCCGTACTCGTCGCCAGCGGCGTGACCGTGGTGGCAAGCCCGATCAGTGCGGCACTGCAGCCGCGACTGACGCGGCTTTCCGCCGCCGGGGATCAGGAAGGGCTGATGCGCGTCTACCACGACACGACGCAGCTTGTCGGGGTCATCGTCATCCCTGCGTCCGCGATGCTGGCGTTCTTTTCGGAGCAGGTGCTCTGGGCCTGGACGGGAGACCGGGAAATCGCGCATCGGGCCGCGCCGGTCCTGACGCTGTATGCGCTTGGAAACGGCATCACGGCGCTGGGCGCGCTTCCCTATTATCTGCAGGTGGCCAAAGGCGACCTGAAGCTGCACCTGATCGGTAACGCGCTGTTCGTCGCCGTGCTCATTCCGGTGCTGATCTGGGCGGCACGCCACTACGGAATGATCGGGGCCGGCTTTACCTGGTTCACGGCCAACGCCGCCTACTTCCTCCTCTGGATACCGCGCGTGCACAACAGGATGAGGAAGGGCCTGCATCTGCAATGGCTGCGGCGCGACGTCGGCGCGATTGTTCTCATGACCCTTGCCGGCGCCGGCGCCGCGCATTGGTTGCTGGCCTGGCCGCCCGGCAGGCTCACGGTGGCATTGGAGATCTGTGTCCTCGGAATGGGATTGATGGCGGTTGCAGGTTCGGCGTCATCGTGGGTGAGAAACGTTCTCGTTAATCGTTGAATGGGGAAAAAATAATGGATCGGAATCCGGAACGTCCAAAAGTATCGGTCTGCGTTGTCACCTATAACCAGGAGAACTACATCCGGCAATGCCTGCAGAGCATCGTCGACCAGGAAACCGACTTTGACTATGAAGTCATCGTGGGCGACGATTGCTCGACGGATGGAACCACCGCGATCGTGCGCGAGTTCGGCGAACGTTATCCCGGCAAGGTCAGGGCAATCCTGCGCGAGAAGAACATCGGCCCCACGCAGAACTATCTCGACGTCCATAACCTCGCACGCGGCGAATACGTCGCGCACGTCGACGGCGACGATTACTGCCTGCCGGGGAAGCTCAACGTGCTTGCCGCGCATCTCGACAGAGAACCGGGATGCGCCATCGTCTGGCACCGCATGATCATCCTGAACGAGCACGGACAGTCGGCGGTCGGCATGCCGATCGTGCCCATCCGCACCTTTACCAACAGCAACCGCCTGTACGCGAAGGACCTCGCGAAATACTACGGGCTGACGGGCTGCCATTCCGGAAGCATGTATCGCGCCTCCGAGAGACGGTTTCGCGGCCGGGAGGAAGAAACGATCGACTACTTCTCGACCCTGGCTTTCTGCATCAGGGGAAACTACGCGTCCTATATCGAGGAGCCATACGGCGTCTACCGGTTCTATACCAATGAAATCACGGTGACCAAGGTGAAAGGCGCGGTGATTACCGGCAGGTGCAAGCTCAACCTCATGCACAGCTACCTGCAGACCAATCCCGAGCTTGCCGATGCCTTTGCCGCCCAATGTCTCTTTGAACTGCTCTTGCGGACTTACCTGCGTTATCCGTTGAAGTGGCAGTTCTTCAAGATGTTCCTGGCCTGCCGCACGATGCCTTCGCTCTCCGACATGGCCCTGATCACCAAGGTGTTCATGGCAAACAGGAATACCAAGCTGCGGCGCGCATTCATGAACAGCTCGACCGTTCGTGCCTTCGTGTAGCAGCTGAACACGGCGAACTGCGCATCTGACGCTTCTACCTGAGGAAACCGTCCGTGACTGCTCTCTTGGTAATCCTGTACTTTGCCTCGACATGCCTGGTCCTGTTCGTCCTTGTCCGGGCGGTACGTGCCTCCGCGCTGGGGATCCTGCTGGTAGCGACCATGATCTGGTTCCTCATCGGGACATGCATTTATCCCTTGGCCTACTACCTCGAGATCGTCCAGGCGGATGTGGAGGTGGCGGATTTCATTGCCAGGAACGGCGAGCCGGGTATCGCCGCGGCGCTCCATGTCTTTCTTGCCGCGCTCGGCATCTTTTCAGGCTATCTCCTGCGTCGGCGCGACAAGCCCGAGGGCCGCTTGTTGAAGGCGGTTGCCGGCACGATGCTCAACGCAAATGACGCGGTGGTTTGGGGATGCTCGATTGCACTCGGCGTGGTTGCCTACGTCACGTATTTCAATCTTGTCGGCGTCGACGTGGCACTGATGAACGCCGCTGCGGCGCGTGGCGGTGACCTTGAGGGATTTGGCGAGAAGGACGCCTTTGTCTTTCTGAAAACAGTGGCCGCGGTCGGGTTCGTGGCGACGTGCTTTGCGCCTGTCGCGCTCTTCCGTAAGAACTGGGTGTTCCTTGTCCTCTATTGCCTGCTGATTGCGACCGCGTACGCGAACTCGATCAGCCGCAACCTGCTCCTGTACTCCGCGATTGTGCCGGTGCTTGTCCATCTGCGCATGAAGATGGATCTGCGCCAAAAGAAGGCCAGCGTTTTCTCCTACGTCCTCGGCCTCGCCCTCATTCCCTTCGCGTTGTGGGTTCTGACTTACGGAAAGGTCATGGGACAGGTGATCCGGGCCTATTTTTCCGGTGACTACTATTCCATGGTCGACGAAGTCGGCGATGTCAATGTCATCGAGGTCATCCTGAGGAATTTCGGCTTCCAGTGGGTTTCGGTGCAGGCCGGCATCGATCATTTCAACGACACCGGATTTCCCTTCTTCTCCAGGGAACATGTGCTGGCCACCTTCTTTGGCGCGGTTCCGTCGCGGGTGCTGACGTTCCTGGGACTGGATTTCCTCTATTACGGCAACGTCGATCCAATGCTCGCCTGCGTCAACTCCGCGGCATTCGGCTACGCGGAATGCACCGTGCCTCCGCTCACCATCGGCTACTCCGCCTACCTGCTTCCGGGCGTGGGGGGCTTCCTGATGGGATTCATCTGGCTGAGGATGTTTGCCGCCATCGAACGGCTGTGGCGTTCCATCCAGTCGCGGGACTGGAGAAAGGTCTGGATTCCTTACTTCCTGTGGGGGACGGTCGTTAACTTCCTGACCTTCATTCCATCGACGATCGCACTGGCGACGACACAGCTCATCTGGGTATTCATTCTCTCGCGTCTGCTGGCAAGAACCGCGTCATCGACGGTGAATCTTAACGCGGCGGCACACGCACCGCTTCCCAGGATCGCGTCCATCAAATGAAGATTGTCTCTCTCGTCAGTTCGCTCAACTCCGGCGGCGCGGAGCGCGTCATGACCGTGCTCTGCAATGCATGGAGTGCGCGAGGCGACTGCGTCACCCTGATTCCGACTTACTCGGGTGGCGGCAAGCCGTTCTACAAGGTGTCGGAGGACGTTGAGCTGATTTATCTTGCCGAGGTCTGCGGCGCTAAGGGCAAGAGCCCGTGGGCGTACGCCGCGCGCGGAGCTGCCCTGCGTCGGCTGATTATGGAAAGGCAACCGGATGTCGTTGTGTCCTTCATGCCGAATGTCAACGTCGCCGCGACAATCAGCATGATGCGCTCGAATATCCCGTTGATCATCTGCGAACGTGACGACCCGTCGAGCCGATCGAGGCGCGACCTCTGGGAAATCGGTGCACGGCTTGTCTATCCGCTGGCGGATATGTTCACCGTCCAGACAGAGGCCGTTGCCCTGAAAGCGAGGCAATTTTATCCCGGCGTCAAGAAGGTGCGCGCCATCCCCAATCCGCTCGCGCCGGGCATTGGCGAGTATCTCGCCGAAGGAAACGTGTCCCGCCATGTCCTGCTTGGCATGGGCCGACTGGTGCCGCAAAAGCAGGTACACCGAATGATCGAGGCATTCGCCGAGGTCGCCGATGCCTTTCCCGACTGGGACCTTCATATCTATGGCGATGGACCGCTGAGGGGCGAACTGGACGGGCTGATCGCATCGCTGGAGTTGCGGGGCCGCGTGGCGCTCACGGGAAAAACCTCGGAGCCATGGGCCGTCATGTCGAACGCCGACGCCTTCGTCATGACCTCCGCACATGAAGGCTTTCCGAACGCCATGCTCGAAGCCATGGCAGTCGGACTGCCGTGCGCCGTCTTTGATTGCCCGAGCGGGCCGCGTGAACTCTCCGCCGACGGGCGTGACGCCTTGCTCGTTCCGCTCAATGACCACCGCGGGATGGTTCGGTCGCTCGAGACGCTCATGGCGGGAGACGAACTGCGGAAGACGCTGGGAAGCCGCGCAAGGCGATCGGTGCGAGAGCGGTTCAACCTGCCCGTCGTCCTGCGGATGTGGGATGCATTGTTTGAAGAGGTGGGGGCATCGCCGATAAGCACGTCCCTGGCGACGCTGAAGCATATTTCCTGATGAGGCGAAGACATGATTAATGCGATTCCCTGGTGGATGAAGATCGGGCTGAAAACCGTCTGGTCCCGCTTGCCTGTCGATTATTCGTTCTGGAAGAAGCTCGGCCTGTTCCGGCATGGATTGATGGACAAGCCGGACTACGTCAACAAGGTGTTTT
Organism: Noviherbaspirillum sp. ST9; assembly: GCF_048799745.1. NCBI lineage: Bacteria > Pseudomonadati > Pseudomonadota > Betaproteobacteria > Burkholderiales > Oxalobacteraceae > Noviherbaspirillum > Noviherbaspirillum sp. ST9. The sequence continues at coordinate 211,358 of NZ_JBLWFR010000009.1, forward strand.
CCATGCACTGGAATCGTGTGCAGTTCGCCCGCAAGGGGGGCGGCTGCAGCGCGATGGAACTCGGGTGCGGCGACTCGCTGGCGTCCTGCCAGGTGGCCAAGGCGTTCGGGGTTGAAAAATACACGATGGTGGACGCAGGTCCGTTCGCATCCATGGACATGGCGCTGTACAAGTCCGTGGCCAGAAAGCTGCGGTTCAATGGCGTCGCGGTTCCCGAGATCGATGAGTGCGGATCAGTTCCGGAGATGCTGCAACGCTTGAACGCCGAGTACCTGACAGCCGGTCTCAAATCGCTGCGCGCGATTCCCGCGAAGAGTGTGGATTTCATCTGGTCGCAGGCGGTGCTGGAACATGTGCGACGAGCCGAGTTCTTCGACACGATGAAGGAGCTGCGCCGCATCATGCGGGACGACGGCGTGGCCTCGCACCGGGTGGATCTTCGGGACCATCTCGGCGGCGCCCTGAACAATCTCCGCTTTCCGGAAAAGGCCTGGGAATCGCCGTTCATGTCGTCGTCCGGCTTCTACACGAACCGTATCCAGTTCAGCGAAATGCTCCACCAGATGCGCAACGCCGGTTTCGATGCGGAGGTGATCGGCGTCACGCGATGGGATCGCCTGCCGACCCCCCGCGAAAAGCTGGCGCGGGAATTCCGGGCCGTGCCGGAAGAGGACCTGCTGGTCAACGGATTCGATGTCATCTTGCGTCCCGCCTAGATGGCAAGCACCGCAATGGGCAATCGCATGGATGGGAGGAAGTGCCGATGCACCGGGTGATGCATGTCATTACAGGACTCTCCGTCGGCGGCGCGGAAATGGCGCTGTATCGCTTGGCCACATGCAACAGTAGCGACTACCGGCACGCCGTCGTGTCCTTGACGACCGGGGGAGGGCTGCGGAAGCAATTCATTGAGGCCGGCGTCGATCTCGTGACGTTCGATTTCAAGAAGGCGCCGATATCCCAGTTCTGGAAACTGGTTTTGCTGATCCGGCGCGAGAGACCGGACATCGTGCAGACATGGATGTACCACGCCGACCTGATTGGCGGCCTCGCTGCCCGCATTGCCGGCATCGACCGCGTCGTGTGGGGCGTTCATTCCACCAGACTGGTAAGGGGAAGCACGTCGGCACTGACCCCGGCGGTACGGCGAGTCTGCGCCTGGCTTTCCAGGGTGGTTCCCAGCACGATTGTCTGCGTGGCGGAGGCGGCGCGGCGCGCTCACCTTGTGGCCGGGTACGACAGTGCGCGCATGGTCGTTGTGCCGAACGGATTCGATCTGTCGCGCTTTACCCCGGCAACGCATCATCGAGCGGCATTACGTTCGCGGTACGGGATTGCTGACCACGACATCCTGATCGGGACGGTTGCGCGCTTCAATCCGGTGAAGGACCCAAAGAATTTCGTCGACGCGGCCGGCACGATCTGCGCACGGCACCCTGAAGCACGCTTCGTGATGATCGGCAAGGGAATGGACGCAAGCAATACCACGCTGATGGCCTGGATTGAACGCACCGGCCATCGGCATCGATTCCTGCTCCTCGGCGAACGTTCCGACGTTGTCGACTGCTATGCAGCCATGGATGCTTTTTGCCTGCATTCCCGTTCCGAAGCGTTTCCCCTTGCCGTCGGCGAGGCCATGGCGATGGAATTGCCCTGTGTGGTCACGGATGTCGGCGACGCGTCACTGATGGTAGGCGACACCGGCGTCGTCGTTTCCAGGGAAGATCCGGCCGCACTTGCACGGGGGCTTGAGAATCTGCTGGCGCTGTCCGCTGACGAGCGCCGGAGAATGGGGCAGCGTGCGCGGGCACGCATCGAGATGGATTATTCGATGGAACGTGCGCGGGAACGATTCGAGACGATTTATCGACAGACGGTAGCGGAAGGAGTTTCCTGATGTGCGGATTTGCAGGATTCCTGGGCGGGGGACAACGCGTCGAAAGCGAGCGCAGCGACCTGATGCGGATGACCAACGCGTTGTCGCATCGCGGGCCGGACGACGCCGGCTTTTGGCATGACCCCGCATGCCGCATCGCCTTGGGACACCGACGCCTGTCCATCATCGACCTGTCGCCCGCGGGCCACCAGCCCCAGCACTCGCCGTCGGGGCGCTATGTGATCGCCTACAACGGCGAAATCTACAATCATCTCGACTTGCGGAAGCGGCTCGAAGCACATGGTGGTGCGCCGTCCTGGCGTGGGCAGTCGGATACGGAGACCTTGCTTGCCTGTATCGATGCCTGGGGCATCCAGGCCGCCGTAGAGCAGACGATCGGCATGTTCGCCTTCGCCGTGTGGGACAAGCTCACCAGGAACCTGACCCTCGCGCGGGACCGGGTAGGGGAGAAGCCTTTGTATTACGGCTGGCAAGGCCGTGGCGACGGGCTTGCGTTCCTCTTTGGATCCGAGTTGAAAGCCCTGCGGCAGCATCCGTCATTCGACGGGCGCATCGACCGCGGCGCGCTCAGCCTGCAACTGCGAAACAAGTACATTCCTGCGCCGTACTCCATCTACGAAGACATCTTCAAGCTGTCGCCAGGTTGCCTGCTCAGCGTGTCGCTGCGGGCTCGTGAACCGAAGATCACCGCGTACTGGTCGGCGGAGCAGGCGGCCAGCGAGGCTTCGCGCACGATGTTCGCCGGATCCGAGGAGGATGCCGTCAACGAACTCGAGACATTGCTCATGGATGCGATACGGCGACAGAGCATTGCCGACGTTCCGCTCGGCGCCTTCCTTTCCGGGGGCATCGATTCGTCCACCGTTGTCGCCCTGATGCAGACCCAGTCCTCCCGTCCGGTCAAGACGTTTTCCATCGGCTTCCACGAGGCTGCGTTCAACGAGGCGCAGCAGGCAAAAGCCGTGGCCAGGCATCTGAAGACGGATCACACCGAACTGTATGTGACGCCGAAGGCAGCGATGGAGGTAATTCCGTCGCTGCCGCGCCTGTACGACGAGCCGTTCTCGGATGCGTCACAGATTCCCACCTTCCTTGTCGCGCAGCTTGCCCGTCGCGACGTGACGGTCGCGCTGTCAGGGGACGCGGGGGATGAGTTGTTTTGCGGCTATGACCGGTATCAGTCCGCGGCAATCCTGTGGAGCAGGCTCGCGACGGGGCCGCTGGGAATGAGGCGGCTCGCCGCGAAGGGAATCGCGGGCATCTCGCAGCAATCCTGGGATGAACTGTCGCGCGTACTGGGAAAGTGGATGCCGCAGGCGCTGCGCCTGCAATTCGCCGGCCACAAGCTGCACAAGGCGTCGAGCGTGCTGGGAGCGGACTCGATCGACGCCATGTATCTCGGCCTGTCGGCGCACTGGCTCGATCCTTCTTCCGTCGTCATCGGGGGGCACCTGCCCCGGCGCGCCGTGTCCGCGCTGCGTCATTGCCCCGCGGGGCTGGACGATTACCAGCGCATGATGGTGCTCGATCTGCTCACTTACCTGCCCGACGATGTCCTTGCGAAAGTAGATCGCGCGGCGATGGCGGTGTCGCTGGAAACACGGGTGCCGCTGCTTGACCATCGTGTCATCGAATTCTCGTTCCGCCTCCCGCAAGCGATGAAACTGAGAAATGGCCGCAGCAAATGGATACTGCGGCAGGTGCTTCATCGGCATGTTCCGCCGTCGCTCGTCGAGCGGCCGAAGATGGGATTCGGCGTGCCGGTGGGGGAATGGCTGCGCAGCCCATTGCGCGACTGGGCCGAAGGCCTGCTGGCGCATGCCCGTTTGAAACAGGAGGGCTTTTTGAACACCGCCCTGGTCCGCCGAACGTGGAATGAGCACCTGTCCGGCGAGCGCAACTGGCAGCACCATTTGTGGGACGTATTGATGTTTCAGCAGTGGCTCGAGCATGAGAAGCGTCCTGCGCAAACGGATCCGGTGGTCGAGCCCATCGCGCTTCAAGTCGTGTCATGAGGCAGGAGCCGAGAACGAGCAAGCCACCGTGGAGAAATCTGAATGAACAATCGTCATCTGATCCTGGTTACCGGCGCCGCCGGCTTTATCGGAAGCCATGTCGCGGCACGCCTCTCGGACATGGGATTCGACGTCATCGGCTGCGACAACTTCAATGACTATTACAGCCCGAAGTTGAAGGAAGACCGTGTGAAGTTCCTACTCTCCCCGCGCCGCATTCGTTGCATGGCCACGGAGCTCGCGGACGCGCGGCAGGTCGCGGAACTTTTCGAGCGTCACAGGCCGACGCACGTGGTCCATGTTGCCGCGCAGGCCGGCGTCCGGTATTCCCTGGTGAATCCGGCGGCTTACATCGAATCGAACCTGCTCGCCTTCGGCAACATGCTCCAGGCGTGCCGCAGCCACGATGTCGCGCATCTTCTCTATGCCAGCAGCAGCAGCGTGTACGGCGAGAACAGCAAGGTGCCGTTTCATGAGGATGACAGGACGGACGAGCCGGTGTCCCTGTACGCCGCCACGAAGAAGGCGAACGAGCTCATGGCCTATACCTATAGCCGCGTCTATGGCATGCCGGCGACCGGGCTGCGCTTCTTTACCGTGTACGGTCCCTGGGGCCGTCCGGACATGGCCTATTTCGGTTTCACGGAAAAGATGCTGAAGGGCGAGCCGATCCAGGTGTTCGAGAAAGGACGCCTGCGTCGCGATTTCACCTATATCGACGACATCGTCGAGGGCGTGGTGCGCCTGCTGTTCAAGCCGAGGACGTCGGGCAGCGGGACGGTGCCGCACGCGGTGTTCAACATCGGCAATAACAGCCCGGTCAGGGTCAGCGAATTCATCGAGATACTCGAGCGGGTTCTGGATGTGCGGGCGATTGTCGAGTACCGGCCCATGCAGCCGGGGGACGTCCCGGCGACCTTTGCCGACACCTCGCGCCTCCGGCAGTTGGTGGGTTTCGCCCCGTCGACGCCGCTTGAAGACGGCCTCACGCGCTTCGCCGACTGGTACCGGAGCTGGGCATCGCCGATCCTTGCGCTGAATGGCGGAAACAGGGGCAGCGCGTCGAAACCGGCGGTCCATACCACCGCCTGAGGTCCACGCGCCCGCCCGCGAGCACATCCGAGCAACGTACGCCTCTTGCCTGGCACTGTCCGGCAAGCCGTCGCTTTACCTACAAACAGGAAGCTAATATGAACATCACGATTATCGGCACTGGTTATGTTGGCCTGGTTACGGGTGCGTGTCTGGCGGAGTTCGGGAATCACGTGTTTTGCCTGGACGTCGACCAGCGCAAGATCGACATCCTGAACAGCGGGGAAATACCGATCCACGAGCCGGGGCTCGACGAAATGGTTGCCCGAAACCGGGAGGCGGGCCGCCTGACTTTCTCTACTGATGTCGCTGCAAGCGTGCAGCACGGCGAGATTCAGTTCATTGCGGTGGGGACGCCGCCCGACGAGGATGGATCGGCGGACTTGCAGTATGTGTTGGCTGCGGCGCGGAACATCGGCAAGCATATGACCAGTTTCAAGGTTGTCGTCGACAAATCCACTGTCCCTGTAGGAAGCGCAGACAAGGTACGTCACGAGATTCAATCCCAGCTGTCTGCACGGCATTCGCTGCTCAAGTTCTCCGTCGTGTCCAATCCCGAGTTTCTCAAGGAGGGCGCGGCGATCGAGGACTTCGTCCGGCCGGACCGGATCGTGATCGGATGCGAGGATTCGCGTGAAGGCGATCAGGCGCGGGAATTGATGCGCAAGCTATATGCCCCGTTCAATCGGAATCACGACCGCACGTTGTGGATGGACGTCAGGTCCGCGGAATTCACCAAATACGCCGCGAATGCAATGCTCGCGACGCGCATCTCGTTCATGAACGAACTTGCGGGCCTGGCGGAAACGGTCGGCGCCGACATCGAGGCGGTGCGGCGCGGCGTCGGCTCCGACCCGCGCATCGGTTACAGCTTTCTCTACGCCGGATGCGGCTATGGCGGCTCCTGCTTTCCGAAGGATGTGCGGGCGCTGGAGCGCGCTGCGCGCGAATACGACCAGGAACTCCTGATCCTGCGCGCCGTGGAGGCCGTGAACAACAAGCAAAAGCGCATCCTCGGCAAGAAGATCGTCGCGCGCTTTGGCGAGAACCTCTCGCGCAGGCACTTCGCCGTGTGGGGGCTGGCATTCAAGCCGAACACCGATGACATGCGGGAGGCCACCTCCCGGCTGCTGCTACATGAACTCGTGCAACGCGGAGCGACGGTTGCCGTCTACGACCCGGCCGCGATGGAAGAGGCCAAGCGGACGCTGGCACAGGACTTCCTGGATTCACCCGAGGCGCTCTCGCGGGTACGGTTCTGCGACAGCCCGGAAGAAACGCTGGACGGTGCCGACGCGCTTGCGATCGTCACAGAGTGGAAGACATTCCGCAGCCCCGACTTTGACCAGATCCGCTCCAAACTCCGCAATCCGGTGATTTTTGACGGACGCAACCTGTTTGAACCGGACGTGATGGCTGAGGCGGGATTCGAATACCACGGCATTGGCCGCCCGATGCCAGGCAGCCAAGGCGCGGCGCTCTAGACATTCCGTGAACCCAGGAAGGATGCTCGACAATGAATCCGAAAATCGTCATTTCATCGAATACCGCATGGAACATCCATAACTTTCGTGCGGGACTCGTCAGGGCGCTGGTGGGGCACGGTTACGAAGTCATTGCGGTGGCACCGGACGACGAATATTCCGAGCGGGTGCGTGCCCTCGGTTGCCGCTTCGTCGGTCTTCCGATGGATAACCACGGCACCCACCCGGGCAGGGACCTTGCCCTGCTCATGCGCTACGTGCAACTCTTGCGCAGCGAGCGTCCCTGCGTCTACCTGGGGTACACGGTCAAACCCAATGTCTATGGATCGATGGCCGCGCACCTGCTCCGCATTCCGGTGATCAACAACATCGCGGGACTCGGCGCGGCCTTTGTCGAGAACAGCCTCCTGACCCGGATTGTGAAGGGGCTCTATAAATGCGGATTGTATTGGTCGGACCGCGTGTTCTTCCAGAACAGCGATGACCAGGAGCTCTTCCTGAAGACCGGCCTGGCGCGGCCGGGCAGGACCGACAGGTTGCCGGGCTCAGGGATCGACCTTGCGCGCTACAACCCGCAGCCGCAGCGATCCGGCGCCAATGCGTTCACCTTTCTCCTGGTGGCGCGGATGCTCTGGTACAAGGGCATCGGCGAGTATGCACAGGCAGCGCGTGCCGTACGAGAACGTTTTCCGAACGCGCGGTTCCAGCTGCTCGGCTTTGTCGACGAACACAATCCGAACGGCGTGTCGCGGGCCGAAATCGAATCGTGGCAGCGGGACGGCCTGATCGACTACCTGGGTAATACGGATGACGTCGCCTCCTATCTCGCCGGCGCCGACTGCGTCGTCCTGCCCTCCTTTTATCGCGAGGGCGTCCCGCGAACGCTGCTCGAGGCCGCGGCGATGGCGAAGCCCATTATTACGACCGACACGATCGGATGCAGAGATGTGGTCAGCCACGGATTGAACGGATTGCTGTGCAAGGTAAGGGATTCGGACGATCTCGCCGAGAAGATGATGCAGATGGTCGACATGACGACCGAGACGCGCGAGGCAATGGGATGGGCGGGGCGCCGAAAAATGGAAAGCGAGTTCGACGAAGACATCGTGATCAGGAAGTACCTCGACGTCATTCGCGAAATTCTCACCGTCGACGTCCGCATGGGGAAACGCACTGCCGCTGTGCTCGCCGGCCGGGACAAGTAGCGGCCGGCGCGGCGCGCGTCCGATGTCCTCCACCGGCTGCGGGAGATCGGAATGTCGGGACAGCTGGATAACTTGAGGGGGCGTGGCAATGATTCTCGTTACAGGCGGCGCAGGTTTTATCGGTGGGAATTTCATTCTTGAATGGCTGGCGGAAAACGGCGAGGCGGTGGTCAACCTGGACAAGCTGACCTACGCGGGAAATCCGGACACACTGTCGACGCTGACCGGTGATCCGCGCTATGTCTTCGTGCGCGGTGACATTGGCGACCGGACGCTGGTTTCAGCCTTGCTCTCAAAGCACAGACCGCGTGCGGTGATCAACTTCGCCGCCGAGTCGCATGTTGATCGCTCGATCCATGGTCCTCGGGAATTCATCCAGACCAATGTCGTCGGCGCCTGCAATCTTCTTGAGGCGGTGCGCGGCTACGTCGACACGCTTTCGCCCGAGGGGCGCGCAGGCTTCCGGTTCCTGCATGTATCAACCGATGAGGTCTTTGGCAGCCTCAAGGAAAGCGACCCGCCATTCTCGGAGAGCACGCCTTACCGGCCAAGCAGCCCGTACAGTGCCAGCAAGGCCGCAAGCGACCACTTGATGCGGGCATGGCACGTCACTTACGGCCTGCCGATCCTCACCATCAATTGCAGCAACAACTATGGTCCCTATCAGTATCCGGAGAAGCTGATTCCGCTCTGCATCCTGAATGCACTCGCCTCCAAGGTGCTGCCCGTGTATGGCGACGGCCTGCAGCGGCGCGACTGGCTCTATGTGCGGGATCATTGCCGGGCAGTGGCGGCCGTCCTTGCGCAAGGCATTCCGGGGGAGACGTACAACGTGGGCGGATCGAGCGAGAAAACGAACCTGGAAGTCGTCCACGGCGTCTGCGATATTCTCGATCGTCTCCGCCCACGCGAGGACGGCGTCTCCTACGCAGCGCAAATCACATTCGTTGTCGACCGCCCCGGCCATGATCGCAGGTATGCGATCGATGCCGCCAGGATACGGCGTGAAATCGGCTGGCGCCCCAAAGAAACGTTTGAATCCGGCCTGCTCAAGACCGTCGAGTGGTACCTCGCCAACGAAGAATGGACCAAGAAGGCAACCAGCGGCGCGTACCGCAACTGGGTGCAGATGCATTACGGCACATAGCCCAGGCGGACTGACTTATTCATCCTGAATGAAGGACATCCTATGACCAGCAACCAATCCGTTCAACGCAAAGGGATCGTACTCGCGGGAGGTTCAGGCACCCGACTGCATCCCGTCACGCGCTCGGTGTCCAAGCAACTGATGCCGGTGTATGACAAGCCGATGATCTACTATCCCTTGACGACGCTGATGCTGTCCGGTATCCGGGACATTCTCGTGATCTCCACGCCCGAAGATACGCCGCGTTTCCAGGAGCTGCTCTCGGACGGGCGCCAGTGGGGCATCAACATCCAGTACGCCGTCCAGCCAAGGCCGGAAGGCCTGGCACAGGCATTTGTCATCGGTCGCAAGTTCATCGACAACAGACCGAGCGCCCTTGTGCTGGGCGATAACATCTTCTATGGAAACGACCTCGTCAACAAGCTCCTGCAGTCGAACGAGAATGCCGCCGGCGCCAGGATCTTCGCGTGCCACGTCCACGATCCGGAACGTTACGGGGTGGTCGCCTTCGATGAAAATTTCCGCGCCATCTCCATTGAAGAAAAACCGCGCAACCCGACGTCAAACTACGCGGTCACGGGCCTGTACTTCTACGATAACCAGGTATGCGACCTCGCCGCCGATATCAGGCCCTCGGCGCGCGGGGAGCTCGAAATCACGACGATCAACAAGTGCTACCTCGAGATGGGCATGCTGAATGTCGAGATCCTCGGACGCGGGATCGCCTGGCTCGATACCGGGACGCACGATTCACTGCTGGAAGCTGCGCAGTTCATCGCGATCCTGCAGAAGCGCCAGGGGCTGATGGTCGCCTGCCCGGAGGAGATTGCCTACCGCAAGAAATGGATCGATGCGGAGCATATCGAAAAGCTTGCCACTCCCTTGAGCAAGAACGGATATGGCCAATACCTGCTCAACATGATCCAGAAATAAGGGAACGGCGCATGCCGCGGTTCTTTCAAACAGTGCGTTGTCAGTGTTCGGAGTAAAGCATATGGCGAAAAAAATCGGAATGATGCAACCCTATCTCTTTCCGTATCTCGGATACTTCCAGCTCATTGCCGCAGTGGACGAGTTCGTGCTGGGCGATGACCTGCAGTACGTGAAAGAAGCGTGGATCAACAGGAACCGGATCCTTGTCAACGGAAAGCCGAAACTCATCACCTTTCCCCTTCGCAAGGGAAGCCACCTGGACAAGATAAACGAACGGGTGCTCTGCGACGAATTTCCCTACGAGGCGGAAAAGATCCTTCGCGTCATCAGTGCCGCCTACGGCAAGGCCCCACAGTACGACACCGCGATCGCACTTATTGCGGACATCCTGCGACACCCTGACAGGAATCTCGCCAGATATGCCGAAAACGCCACCCGGCGCATCTGCGATTATCTCGGAATACGGACGCCCATCCATATTGCATCGGACTTGAAGATCATCGACGTGATCGACAAGCAGGACAGGGTCATCCGGACCGCACGGAAAATCGGCGGGGAAACGTATATCAATTTCATCGGCGGCGTCCGGCTGTATGACCCCGATCGTTTCCGGGAGGCCGGACTCACGCTCAAATTCCACAGGATCGATGACATCGTCTATCGCCAGTTCGATGACGAATTCGTGCCGCTGCTCTCCATTATTGACGTGATGATGTTCAATAGTGTTGCGGAGATAAGGGAGATGCTTCCACGGTTTTCACTGATTGACGCTGCGGACCTGGCCGAAGCGAAGGAGGCCGGCGCCAAGGCGTTTTACGACGCATGTGCGCTGGCCCAGGCCGAGGGCTAGATGCGGCAGCGTCGCCGTACGATCGTGTTCGCCGGCAGCCTCGCGCTGCTGCAATGCGCCGGCATGTCCTACGCGAGCAGGACGGAGAAGAAGCGCCGTTCGCTCAGTCTTGCCGATTTCGGTGGCGTTCCCGGCGCGAACGCCCGCGCAATCGCGGCGGCGTTCGGCGCGGCCTTCGAGGAACTGAAGGAGGAAGGGGGCGGCAAGCTGGTGATTCCCGAAGGCGTGTACGACCTCGGCAGTCTGTCCAACGGTGTGGCGATCGAAGTGGCACAACTGCGGAATGTCCTCATCGCCGGCCATGGCGCGCAACTGACGATGGAAACGGCAGCGGAGGGGGCGGGAAACAACTTCACGCCGGCCTTCTTCCGTTTCGTCAATCCGGAACGGGTAACCGTCGCCGGCCTGGCATTCAAGGGATACGGTTCAAACCTCGCATTCAGGAAGAGCGGTGGAAGACAGGGCGCGGTCTGCATCGACGTCTTCGCGTCGCGGCCGTGCGAGGGCTTCAAGACGGTCGATTGTGTGGCCGACGATGTCGTGACCTTTCTTCGCTCGGACAACCGTTCCAATCCCTACCAGATGTCCGGATTCGATATCCATGCCACGGTCAGGAATTCCTATTACGGGATCCAGATGCTGAGGAACGGACGTTATTCGCGCTGCAGGCTGACGACCTTGAATGTGCGGCGGGCCTTCATCTCGCACGCGACAAGGGACTGGGACATCGGCGTGGCCGCACGCCGAACGCAAGGCCCGGGGAGCAACGCCCATGTCGTCCTTGACACTTTCCCCGACGGACCGGTGCTTGACTGCACCATCTCCGTAAGCGCGAGCGGCGACCTGGACGGCTACGATTGCCTGGGCAGCATCTGCCATCAGGGGCCGGACGGGAGTTATTCGTTCGCGCGCAATGTGCGCTTCACGATAGCGATTGAAAACTCCAGCAGCGCACCGCGCTCCGGATTCATTGCCTTCACAGCGGAGCCGGAATCGGGAATTCCGCCCGGCATCCGCTCGACCACGGCAGGCGCCTGGGAAAACATTTCCATCAAAGGCACCGTCCCGAGCTCGTACAAGGGACGCGTGGTAGCCAACCCTTCCGTGTCCAGCGCACGGACAAATTCCATCTATATTGCTGCAAACCTTTCGCGATTCCTGGACGCTGATTCCTTGCCGCCCTATTTTCGCGTGATGAAGTAAAAAGGCCTCCACGCGCACGTGAAGGCCATTCGGACAGCTCAAGAAGAACAGGGGCAGGTGGAAGCCCGCCCCTGTTTCTATGTCTTCCGGGTTACGCGGTGCACTGCGTAATGACGCGGAAGTAGCTCGGCAGCGCGCTCATGTTCTGGAGCGCGGCCAGCTTCGACCCGACGTAGATCGAGTTCGTCGACGCGCTGGACACCGACGGATTGGCGACGATGCGGCCGCTGTACGTACCGACGACCTGGCCGCTGACCTGGATGTTCTCGTAGGCGCTGACCGTCGTCGAACGGATGCCGCCGCCTGCTTCCGGCTCGGCCGTGAACGAGACGAAGCCGGTCGTTGCCGCGCTCGTGGCATTCTCGATCAGGATGTTGAACTTCACGTTCTTTGCGACCGAATAGGTGCCGTCCGCGCCCTGGTGGCAGATGCTGCCCAGGGAGACATAACCGTCCAGGTCACCGCTTGCCTTGATGGTGATATTGCAATCCTGGACCGGCCAGCTCGGGAAGGCGTCGAGAACGACGTGGGCATTGCTGCCGATGCCGGCGGTACGGTTGGTCGTGACGTTCACCGTCCAGTCGCGTGCGGATTGCGACAGGAACGCGCGGCGCACGTTCAGTGCCGTCAGCGTGCACTTCGAATAACGGCCGTTCCGGAGCATCTGCACGCCGTAGTAGGAATTCCTGACGGTGCCATGGATGTCGAAACCGGTGATCTGGTAAGGATTGGAACGATTGTCCGAGCGGACAAAGGTCACGACGTCGTCCGCCACGCAGTCGACCGTCTTGAAGCCGGCGCAAGGCGTGTTGGCAAACGTGTTCAGGCAGATTGCACCCCAACGTCCGCCGCTGGAGCGGAAGAGAATGTCCGAACCGAAGTCCTTGAACGCCAGACCGGCCACGGTCACGTTCTTGGGGTTATTGAAGTTCAGGAACACCGGCGTGTTGTTCGTGGTGCTCGTGCTGCTTGTCCCCGTCGTCATCGTCAGCTGGGCGCCGTAGGCCGAGATCAGCACGTTCTGCAGGCTGTCGACACTGATGACCGACACGTTGGAATGCGTGCCGAGGTTATACACGCCGGCATTGATCTTCAGCGTTCCGCCGCCGATGTTCTTCAGGCGGGTAAATGCCTGGTTGAAGGCGCTGATGATGGAAGAAGCGCTGGCACCGGGCACGCCGCCGTAGTCCGCCAGGTTGACGATGTTTGCGGGAATCGGTGCCGGCGTGGTGACGGTGCCGACGGTGGTTTCCGCCAGCAGGCTTCCTTGTGCCGAAGTCGGCACAGCATTGCCGGCAGCGGTGGAAGCGGACCCTTCCAGTTCTTCGCCGCCGCCTCCGCCGCCACATGCCTGCAGCAGGCCGGTTGCGCTGAGGGCCAGGCCGCCGAGCAGCAACTGACGACGACGATTATCGATTCCGTTGTTTTTAGGGTTACGCATAAAAATCTCTCTCTTTATTCAATAAGTTGAAGTGGGCAAGTAAAGGCGGTGCGTTATTTCGCGCGCCTTTACCCGCGCGGTCATTCACTGGTTCAGCATGCGGAAGTGGTGGGTGCCGGAGCGGGTGCAGGTGCCGGAGCGGGTGCCGGAGCAGGTGCCGGGGCAGGTGCCGGAGCAGGTGCCGGAGCAGGTGCCGGAGCAGGTGCCGGAGCAGGTGCCGGAGCAGGTGCCGGGGCAGGTGCCGGAGCAGGCGCCGGGGCAGGTGCCGGAGCAGGCGCCGGAGCAACGACCAGAACCTGGGTCAGCGCCGCCGAAGTGTTTTCCGGCGGAGTGGTATTGGTTACGACGTTGATTCCGGCGGGGTTTCCGAGGTCGGTACGCGCAATCGTGACATTCGCGGCACCGCTGCCGATGGTGTAGGTCACGTTCTTGACAAACGTCCAGGCCCAGTTAGTGCCGCCCGTGCCGGAGTAGCGATAGAGTCTGCCGTTCTCGACGAGATAGCCGGCGCCAATCGTACCGATGCGGTATCCGGTCGTTGCATTCCGGTCGGCGTCGAGGAATACGCGCACCCAGGTCGGCGTGCCGGAGAACGGGATCTTGTAGTAGACGTTCGTTGCATCGCTGGTGGCGGTGGGCGGCGCAACGGTGAAGGTTTGCGTGATCTTCGCCGACGTAAGGGCCGGAGAAGTGGTCTGGGTCATCAGGTCCAGGCCAGCAGGCGCACCGAGGTCCGCACGTGCGACCGTCACGTTGGCCATCGTGCTGCCCAGCGTGTACGGGACGCGCTTCACGAAGGACCACGACCAGTGCGTGCCGCCGCTTCCGGAATAGCGATAGAGACTGCCGTTCTCGATCAGGTAGCCCGCGCCGACGGTGCCAAAGCGATAGCCGGTCGTCGCGTTGCGGTCTGCGTCGATAAACACGCGAACCCACTGCGGGGTGCTCGAATAGGGAATCTTGTAGTAGACGTTGGTGGCATCGTACGTCGCCTGCGTGTTCGCCGTTTGTGCCATCGCGCCAGGGGCGAGGCAAACGCCGGCTGCCAGCATGGCGGCATAGACGCTGCGGTGCAGAGCCGTCGGGTGGTTAGTGAAGAGATGCATTTGGTGAGGCCTTTCTAAGAAATTCGGGCGCAACAATCCCTACGCCCCGTCGCGGAGGCGGAAGAAAGTCAGCGATAGCTACGAAAAGTCAGGGGGGAGAAGCGGGGCTCTCTCTACCTGCCGAGTGGTCTGGTTGGCGGGTGGTGGTGCAAATCCTGCCTGTGTCCGCCGCGGTCAAAGAAAACAATCGAGGAAAGCGTCGCGCTATCAGGCAGCGCTTGGGCGTTCAGTCGCATCTGATTCGAGTCGCTCAGCGCACAAGGCGCCATGCGCCTTGGTACTGCGTTCGTGAACAACCGGTTGTGAAATCTGTTCATATCCAATCTCGCTGCGAAGTCGTCGCAGTGCCTGCACGGCCGCCTCTACGATTCTTGAGGCAAGGCTTCGCCCAACCCGGCTGCAGTCCGCAGCCGGATGACCGTATCGATGAAGCTTCCTGATTTTGTTACCGGCAGTGCCTTTTTGTGCCTAACCGGAAATGTGAAAAAATCGCAATTTAAAACGAAGTTAAAAGAAGTTGCTGCGTTTTAACTGTTGTTTCCGAGCGGAATATTACGCCCGGAAAATTTGTTCCGCAAGGAAATCTGCTAGGAAATACGGGTTTTTATTTTTTCGTTTTTCGGGAACTTCTCGTCACAATGTTAGTTCCGTTATTCCTGACTGTTGGTCGCAAAATGGAGTAAGAATTTGTATCTTCGGCGATCTTCGTGCTGCTTTTGCCGGCGTCAAGACGCTGGTTTGGTGATTGGACTGCCAAAGAAATGGGTGGCCGAACTTCGCCGGAGCGTTACTGCAAGTATGAAGAGGCGGGCGGGGCTCCCTCTTGCGGATGGGTCTGCAAGAGGGAGGGGGTGTTACTGAACTTTTGCGCTGTCGTCAGTGATTGATTGGGTGGACGCAACGGGTTGCGGATCGTCACCCTTCAGTCCGGATTTGAACTCCCTTACTGCATTTCCAAGATCGGCGCCGGCGCTGCCCAGTTTCTTGGTTCCGAATACGAGCATGACGACGACCATGACGATCAGCCAATGCCAAACACTAAATGAGCCCATTGCTTTCTCCTGAGGACGGGGTGTGTCCGAAATGTTGAGTGACCTGCATTACCTGTCCATCGGTTTGCTTGCAGGGGAGGGGTGGCGGCGGCATGCGCGACGTGCGCAAAGGTGTGCCACTGCCACTTGCTTCAACGCTTTAGTCCTTGACTCAGGGAAATAGTTTCTGTGCGGTGGCCTTTTCAGTCCTGCCGCATTGGCTTTCGCAGATCGCGGGTGTGGAAGCCATATGTTCCACCTTCGCTCTTGATTCTCGCGAGATCGGCGAAGAAGTACTTCAATGTCTTGCTCACTGTGGGAAAGGCGATGTCATCCCACGGAATTTCAGACTCCGAGAACAGTTCGACTTCGAGGCTTTCCGTTCCTGCCTGGTAGTCAAGGTCAAGCAGCGTCGCCAGATAGAACAAATGCACCTGGTGCACGTGGGGGACATTGAGCAGCGTAAAAAGCGACCGCAACTCCACGCGCGCGCCGGCTTCTTCGAAGGTTTCGCGCAGTGCAGCCTCGGACGTGGTTTCATTGTTTTCCATGAAACCGGCGGGCAACGTCCAGTACCCGTACCGGGGCTCAATGGCGCGCTTGCACAGCAGGATGCGGATTTCGCCATCGCGTTCCCAAACGGGAATGGACCCGATCACCATCTTCGGATTTTGATAATGGATAGTCCCGCATTGACTGCACACGTATCGCGGCCGATTGTCGTCCGGCGGGACGAGGAGGGAAACCGGGTGTGCGCATTCTGAGCAGAATTTCATGGGCGGGGCATCTGGTGGTTGCGGGTGGATGCGGCGATGACGCGTGCTGTGTATTCGTTATGAAAGCGTTCATGGAAAGTGTATCACCTCCAGGGAACATGCAGATTGCATTTGCGTTACTTGCTGGCCCACGTTATAATTGACGTTTCCAGACGCGGGGTGGAGCAGTCTGGCAGCTCGTCGGGCTCATAACCCGAAGGTCGCAGGTTCAAATCCTGCCCCCGCAACCAAGTCTTTAGTCTTATCAATTCCCGCCTAAATCAAACCTCCAATAAATCAGGCGTCGGAAAAAAGCATCAACAGGTTCTCTGATCAGGCTGGCATCCAGAATGTCTGCCGTTGACGATGGCTTCTGCACATTGCTAGTAGAAAACAAGACGCAAAAAAATGAACACTGCTGAGGCGAAAAAAGTCCTCGAAACCGCGTTGCTTTGCGCCCACGAGCCACTGTCGATCAACGACATGAAGAAGCTCTACGCGGAAAACGGCGAAGCCGATGAAGAAGTCGGTGCCGACACGATCAAGTCGATGCTGGAAGAGTTGCGCAACGATTGGGCCGACAAGGGCATCGAGATCGTGAGCCTGTCGACAGGATGGCGTTTCCAGAGCAGGCCGGAAATGAAGAAGTACCTTGAGCGCCTCAATCCGGAAAAGCCGCCCAAGTATACGCGTGCAACGCTCGAGACCCTCGCCATCATTGCTTATCGCCAGCCGGTCACCCGCGGCGACATTGAAGAAATCCGTGGCGTCACCGTCAACTCGCAGACGATCAAGATGCTCGAAGACCGCGGCTGGATCGAGGCGATCGGTCACCGTGATGTGCCGGGCCGCCCCGCCTTGTTCGCCACGACGAAGCAATTTCTCGACGATCTCGGTCTGACCTCGTTAGAGCAGTTGCCTCCGCTGCAGGATGTATCGAAAGACGGGCCGCAGGGCGGCATGCTGCCGGAGTTGCAGGCGCTGGAAGGAGAGATGCAGGCCAATCTGGACCAGGCTGCAATTGATTTTGCGGCAGCAGAGCATTCCTTGGCGGTGCAACAGGAGCTGGTCATCGATGCGCAGGAAGCGTCCGCGACGGACGGCATGGCAGCGGAAACGCATGCGGAAGACGTTGCAGTGGCCTCCGAGAGTAACAATTTTGTAGAAACCACGCAGAACGCCGGCGCCGAATCCGGGTCTGAACCGAACACCGGGCCCGAAGAACCCGTTTCCACCGACGCTGAGCTGGCCAATGCCGACAATGCCGCCCCCGCGGATGACGAGCAGGAAAACGCGGGCCCCAGCCAGCATAATCAAGAATCCGATGATGAATCTGCCCAACCACAATGATTCCGAGGTGGTCATAACCACTGACTCCACGAGCCGCGCTGCATCTGGAGACGACCAGACGCCAGCTCATGGTGAAACATCCGCGGGCCAGGACCAGTCCGAGCAAGGCAAGAAAAAGCCGGCCAAGCGCGGTGTGCGCGGTCCTCGCAGCCTGCGCCGCACGCGTGCCCCGCGTGAAGAGAGTGGCGATGATGCGGCAAAAGTGACTGCTGCGCCCGTGGAGGGGATGGATGCCCAGCCGGCAGGCGAGGCCGCGGCGGTATCGGAAAAGGGGCAGCGCGGCAATGCGCGCAAGCGCGACGATCGCCAGAATGGCAAGCCGGCGCAGAAAGGGCGCGGCAAACCGGCTGGCGGGGCGTCGAAGCAAAAAACCGGGGCAAAACCCAATAACGCCGACGACGTCTTCTCGTTTGTCACCTCCGACGCCTATGACGCCTCTGGTGATGATGATGGACGACGTAACGGACGCCAGGGGCAGCAGAAGGCTGTTCGCCGCGACCTGACTGCGGACGACGATGCGCCGAAGCTGCACAAGGTGCTCGCCGACGCCGGTCTTGGTTCGCGCCGCGACATGGAAGAACTCATCATCGCTGGCCGCGTGTCTGTCAATGGCGAGCCTGCCCATATCGGCCAACGTATTCTCCCCACGGACCAGGTGCGTATTAACGGCAAACTGATCCAGCGCAAAATCTCCAAGCGTCCACCGCGCGTACTCGTCTATCACAAACCTGCCGGCGAAATCGTCAGTCACAGTGATCCCGACGGCCGTCCGTCCGTATTTGACCGCCTGCCGACCATGAAGGCTGGCAAATGGCTGGCCGTCGGCCGGCTGGATTTCAATACCGAAGGCCTGCTGTTATTCACGACGTCAGGAGACCTCGCCAATCGCCTGATGCATCCGCGTTACGGTATCGAGCGCGAGTACGCAGTCCGGACGCTAGGCGAGCTCGAAGAGGGCATGCGCCAGAAGCTCTTGAGCGGTGTCGAACTTGAGGACGGTGTCGCGCAGTTCTCGAAGATCGCGGATGGCGGAGGTGAGGGCGTCAATCGCTGGTATCGCGTCACCATCGGTGAGGGACGTAATCGCGAAGTGCGTCGCATGTTTGAGTCCGTGGGCCTGACAGTCTCGCGACTCATCCGCACCCGTTACGGCGCCTTGACCCTGCCGAGCAACTTGAAGCGCGGCCGCTGGGAAGAGCTCGACGAGCACGCGGTGCGAGACCTGATGGCGATGAGCGGGCTGGAAAAGCCCGCCGCTCAGCAGGCGAAGGGGCGCGGTGAGCGGCAAGGCGGTGATCGCAATGGCAACGTGTTTGAAAAATCGCCGCAAGGCCAGAAGCGCGGCCAGGGACAGGCACGTGTCAACAATGGCGCGCGTGGTCAGGGTCAGGGGCAAGGCCAGCAACGCGGGCGACAGCCGGATCCGCTGCAAACGGCACTCGGATTTCCTGACGTTGGCCAAGCCCGTCGGGGCGGTGGCCAAATGCGGGGTGGGATGGGAATGCAAGGAATGGCGCGCAGGCGTACCCGCGGTTAAATTCGGGCGTTTCTACGAAAAATTTCCTTTGGGAAGAATTTCGCCCCCCGGTTTCGCCGCTGGGGGCCGCGTTTCCATTGCGGTGCGCCAAATAATTGTTTATAATTAGTGAGTTAACAAAGATTGGTCCGCGGCCGGGGAGCATTCAGGAATATCTGGATCGGCGCGGGAGCGACAAAAAAGAGATGGGCAGATGCCCATTTTTTTTTTCTTGAACGCTTTGTGCGCAAGCACGGCCAGCCTGGACCGTTACGGAGAATAGTTTTGCGGTTGCTGGATCTGATTGAAAAAACCGTTGTAGGCATGGGTTACGAGCTTGTCGATTTCGAGCAGGCAGCCCATGGCTTGCTGCGCGTGTACATCGACTTCCCGCCGGAGGATGCCGACAAGGGAAGCATCACGGTGGAAGACTGCGAGAAAGTCAGCCACCAGCTGTCGCATGTGCTCACTGTGGAAAACGCGAATTACGAGCGCCTCGAGATTTCGTCGCCCGGCCTTGATCGCCCGCTGAAGAAGCACTCGGACTACGTTCGTTTTGCAGGCCTGGAGGCAGTGGTAAAGCTGCGCATGCCGATGCCGGGCGCAGCCAACCGCAAGTCCTTCCAGGGCATACTGCGTGCGCCGGAAGGCGAGACGCTCAAGTTGGAATTTGAAGGAAAAGATGGGCCGGCGATGCTGGATTTTACGCTCGCCGATGTGGACAAGGCACGCCTGGTGCCGAAAGTGGACTTTAGGAGTCGCAAAGCATGAGTCGCGAAGTATTGTTGTTGGTCGATGCGCTGGCACGAGAAAAAAACGTCGATAAAGAAATCGTCTTCGGAGCGCTCGAGCACGCGCTCGCGCAAGCAACCAAGAAACGCTACGAGGGTGAGGTGGACATTCGCGTGTCCATCGACCGCGAGTCCGGCGAGTTCGAATCCTTCCGCCGCTGGCATGTGGTGCCGGACGAAGCCGGCCTGCAGCTGCCCGACCAGGAAGTGCTGCTGTTCGAAGCGAAAGAGCAGATTGCCGACATCGAAGTCGACGACTACATCGAAGAGCCGATCGAGTCCGTCGAGTTCGGTCGCCGCTTCGCGCAGGATACCAAGCAGGTCGTCCTGCAGCGCATCCGCGACGCCGAGCGCGAGCAGATCCTCGCCGACTTCCTGGCCCGCGGCGATGCACTCGTCACCGGTACCATCAAGCGCATGGAGCGCGGCGATGCGATCGTCGAATCCGGCAAGATCGAAGCCCGCCTGCCGCGCGACCAGATGATCCCGAAGGAAAACCTGCGTATCGGTGACCGCGTCCGCGCATTCATCCTGCGCATTGATCGCAATGCCCGCGGCCCGCAGGTGATCCTGTCGCGCACCGCGCCGGAATTCATCATGAAGCTGTTCGAGCTCGAAGTGCCCGAGATCGAGCAGGGTCTGCTGGAGATCAAATCCGCCGCGCGCGACCCGGGCGTGCGCGCAAAGATCGCTGTCTTCACCAACGACAAGCGCATCGACCCGATCGGCACCTGCGTCGGCATGCGCGGCTCGCGCGTACAGGCAGTGACCGCGGAACTTGGCGGCGAGCGCGTGGACATCGTACTGTGGTCGGAAGACCCGGCGCAGTTCGTCATCGGTGCACTGGCGCCGGCAAATGTGACTTCCATCGTCGTGGACGAAGAAAAGCATGCGATGGACGTCGTGGTGGATGAGGAAAACCTCGCCATCGCCATCGGCCGCGGCGGCCAGAACGTGCGCCTCGCATCCGAACTGACCGGCTGGCAGATCAACATCATGACGGCGGAAGAATCCGCTGACAAATCCGCCGCGGAAAGCGCCGCCATCCGCGCGCTGTTCATGGAAAAACTGGATGTGGACGAGGAAGTTGCCGCTATCCTGGTTGATGAGGGTTTCTCCAGCCTGGAAGAAATTGCCTACGTGCCGATCACCGAAATGCTCGACATCGAAGCATTCGACGAGGAAACCGTCAACGAGCTGCGCAATCGCGCACGTGACGCGCTGGTAACCGAAGCGATTGCATCCGAGGAAGGGCTGGAAGGCATGGACGACGCCTTGGTCAATCTCGACGGCATCGACCGCATTACCGCAGGCAAACTCGGCCTTGCAGGCGTCAAGACGCTGGATGCGTTTGCCAACATGGCCTACGACGAATTCGGTTCGATCCTGGCATTGCCGATCGAACGTGCGCGTCAACTGATCGAAAACGAATTTGAAGATGTGACCGATGATGAAATGCGGCTCATCGACGCCAAGTACGACGACCGGGCACGGGCGTTGCAAGCGAAAGCGCGAGAACTGGTCGAGGCGAAGTAAGCCGGACTGCCCCAACATCATCTGCCATGCCACATAGAAAAGAGGACTGAATGGCGAGTACCAACGTAGCCCAATTTGCCACCGAACTGAAAATGCCTGCGGACTTGCTGCTGACGCAATTGCGCGCTGCGGGCGTTGAGAAGAGTTCGGCGTCCGACCCGTTGTCGAAAGAAGACAAGGACAAGCTGTTGAACCACCTGCGCCGCTCCCACGGTGCTTCGCCGGAGGGCGAGAAGCGCAAGATCACGCTGACCCGCAAGGAAACCACCGAGATCAAGCAGGCGGATGCGACCGGCAAGTCCCGCACCATTCAAGTGGAAGTGCGCAAGAAGCGCACGTTCATCAAACGCGATGAGCCGCAGGCTGAAGAAGTCGCGCCGGCCAAGGCACCGGCCGCTCCCGTCATCGACGAGGCAGAAGTCGCCCGCCGTGCGGAGGAAGCACGCCGTCAGGCCGAGCTGATCGCCCGCCAGGAAGCGGAACTGCGTGAAAAGCAGGAACGTCTCGCCAAGCTGGAAGCGGAAAAGGAAGCACAGGCCAAGGCAATGCGCGAAGCGGCCGAGGAGGCCGAGCGCCGCGAAGCTGCCAATGCAGCCGCCGCGAAAGCCGAGCAGAGCCGCAAGGAAATGACCGCCGCCGAAGAGGCCAAGCGGGCCGCCGACGAAGAGGCGCGCAAGAAGGCGGCGGAGCAGGAAGCCAAGGACGCCGCCGAACGTGCCGCAGCAACCGAGCGTGCCCGCAAGGCAGTTGCCGACGAAGTCGCCCAGATCAAGGCGATGATGAACGCACCGCGCAAGGTAATGAAGGCTCCCGAGCCGACACCCGCGCCCGTCGCGAAGGCAGCTGAAGGCACCCTGCACAAGCCGGCGGACAAGAAAGTCGCTGAAAAGAAAGATGACAAGAAGCCTGCGGTCGGCGACAAGAAGTCGATCAAGTCGGCAAACGTCTCCTCCACGTGGCAGGACGATGCGGCCAAGAAGCGCGGCGGCATCAAGACGCGTGGCAATGGCGCAGCTTCGCCGGGTGGCCGCGACGGTTGGCGCAGCGGGCCCAAGGGCCGCCGCTCGCACGGTCACGACGATCAACGCGAATCCAACTTCCAGGTGCCGACCGAAGCCGTCGTCAAGGAAGTGCACGTGCCTGAAACCATCACCGTAGCCGAACTGGCGCACAAGATGGCGGTTAAGGCATCCGAAGTCATCAAGCACATGATGAAGCTGGGCCAGATGGTCACCATCAACCAGGTGCTTGACCAGGAAACGGCCATGATCCTCGTTGAGGAACTGGGCCACAAGGCATTCGCCGCAAAGCTCGACGATCCGGAAGCATTGCTGGAAGAAGCGGGCACGCATGCTGACGCCGAACTCCTGCCGCGCGCCCCGGTGGTGACCGTCATGGGTCACGTCGACCATGGCAAGACCTCGCTGCTTGACTATATCCGCCGCGCCAAAGTGGCGGCTGGTGAAGCGGGCGGCATTACGCAGCATATTGGTGCCTACCATGTCGAAACGCCGCGTGGAATCATCACGTTCCTCGACACCCCGGGTCACGAGGCATTTACTGCCATGCGTGCCCGAGGTGCCAAGGCAACCGACCTTGTTATCCTCGTTGTCGCCGCCGATGACGGCGTGATGCCGCAGACCAAGGAAGCGATTGCCCACGCAAAGGCGGCTGGCGTGCCGATCGTCGTGGCAATCAACAAGATCGATAAACAGGGTGCGAATACCGACCGCGTCACGCAGGAACTGATTGCGGAAAGCGTGGTGCCTGAAGCGTATGGCGGCGATGCGCCGTTCTGCCCGGTATCGGCAAAGACCGGCCAAGGCATTGATGAACTGCTGGAAAATGTACTGCTGCAAGCGGAAGTGCTGGAGCTGAAGGCCCCGGTCGATGCGCATGCCAAGGGTCTCGTGATCGAAGCCAAGCTCGACAAGGGCCGCGGCCCTGTAGCAACGGTGCTGGTTCAAGCCGGTACGCTCAAGCGTGGCGACGTCGTCCTCGCCGGTTCGGCATATGGCCGCGTGCGCGCCATGCTGGACGAGAACGGCAAGAACGTTTCGGAAGCAGGACCGTCCATTCCGGTGGAAATCCAAGGCCTCACCGAAGTGCCGGGTGCCGGCGAGGAAGTGATGGTCATGGCGGACGAGCGCAAGGCACGTGAAATCGCCTTGTTCCGCCAAGGCAAGTTCCGCGATGTGAAGTTGGCCAAGCAACAGGCTGCCAAGCTGGAGAACATGTTCGAGCAGATGGCCGAGGGTGAGGTGAAAAACCTGCCATTGATCGTCAAAGCCGATGTGCAGGGCTCGCAGGAAGCGCTGGTCCACTCCATGCAGAAACTGTCGACCGACGAGGTGCGTGTACAGGTTGTGCATGCGGCAGTGGGCGGCATCAGTGAATCCGACGTGAACCTGGCGGTGGCTTCGAAGGCAGTCATCATCGGCTTCAACACACGTGCGGACGCGTCGGCGCGCAAGCTGGCCGAAGCCAGCGGCATCGACATTCGCTACTACAACATCATTTATGATGCGGTGGATGAGATCAAGGCTGCGATGTCCGGCATGCTGGCGCCCGAGAAGCGCGAAGCGACGCTCGGCCTGGTGGAAATTCGCCAGGTGTTCCACGTCAGCAAGATCGGTTCGATCGCTGGTTGCTATGTGCTTGAGGGGCTCGTCAAGCGTGGCGCATCGGTCCGCCTCCTGCGCGACAACGTGGTCGTCTGGACGGGCGAACTCGATTCGCTCAAGCGCTTCAAGGATGACGTGAAGGAAGTGAAGTCCGGCTTCGAGTGCGGTCTGTCGCTGAAGAACTTCAACGACATCAAGGAAGGCGACCAGCTCGAGGTCTTCGAAATCCAGGAGGTTGCTCGTACCTTGTAATACCGGCTTAGTCTTGCCGGTTGCGACGCCCGGATATCGCCTTGCGGCATCCGGGCTTCGACATTTAAGGGCGCATCATCATGGCTAAACACAGCAAATCCATTCCCGGCCGCGGCGTACGCGTGGCCGACCAGATCCAACGCGACCTGGCCGAAATCATCGCTTACGAACTGAAGGATCCGCGCGTCGGCATGATCACGATCACCGAAGTGCAGCTCACTCCGGACTATGCGCATGCGAAGGTGTTTTTCACCACGCTCGTGGACAATGACGAGGCGATGCAGAACACGCTGTCCGGGCTCCGCAAAGCCGCTGGTTTCATCCGTGGCCAGCTCGGTCGGCGGCTGACGATCCACACCATTCCTGAACTCCACTTCGTTCACGACGTTTCCACTGCCCGCGGCATGGAACTGTCGAAGCTGATCGACGAAGCCAACGCAACACGTGCCAAGGACGCCGAAGGCTGATGCCTTTCGGCGCCCGGCGGCGCAATTTCCGAATCGCACCATGGCGCAACAACCGCCCAAGAAACCACGCGTGCCTGTCGATGGTGTTTTGCTGCTCGACAAGGCTGCCGGTTCTTCCAGCAATGACGTTCTGATCAAGGCGAAACGCCTCCTCAATGCGCAGAAAGCCGGTCATACAGGCACGCTTGATCCGTTCGCGACCGGCTTGCTGCCGCTCTGCTTTGGCGAGGCAACCAAGTTTTCGCAGGATCTGCTGGAGGCGGACAAGACCTATGAAGCGATCGTGCACCTTGGGGTGACGACCAATACCGGCGATACCGAAGGCGAGGTGTTGCAGCGGCTCGAGGTCAATGTAACGCGTGAACAGATCGACGCAGTGGTCGTGAATTTCCGCGGCGAGATCGATCAGGTGCCGCCGATGTATTCCGCGCTCAAGCGCGACGGCAAACCGCTGTACGAGTATGCGCGCGCAGGCGTGGTGCTTGAGCGTGACGCGCGGCGCGTCGTTATTCACGCGCTGGACGTGCTCGACTACCAGACACCGTACTTGCGCTTGCGTGTGACGTGCAGCAAGGGTACGTATATTCGCGTCCTCGGGGAGGATATTGGCACAGCCCTTGGCTGCGGGGCACATCTGCAGGCTTTGCGGCGAACGCAGGTTGGCGCGCTGACACTTGACCATGCCGTCACGCTGGATGCGCTTGCCGGCATGCCGGAGGCAGAGCGCATACCGATGCTTTCTCCTGTCGATACCTTGCTGTCCACGTTTCCACGGGTCAGCCTACCGGACGGACTTGCCAAACGATTCATGCACGGCCAGCGCATCGCGCTCGGCAAGGAAGGCTTGCCATATCCGCCATATCAGGGGCGCGCACGGGTCTATGACGCCGGGAGCGAGCGCTTGCTCGGCACTGCCAATCTCATGGAATACGGCATACTCGCGCCTGAACGCTTGATTGCCGAACGCGAAAAGGCCTGATTTTTACACTGTCCTGCGCGCAACTCATTGAAATTCCAGCGATTTCAGTAGTTCTTGCGTCGCAGCATGCTATACTAGTCGGTTCCCCGAATCCCGTCTTCAAGCACTGGACCACCATGTCAAATACCAAGCGCGCTCTGCGCAACATCGCCATCATTGCCCACGTTGACCACGGCAAGACGACCCTCGTCGACCAGCTGCTGCGTCAGTCCGGCACTTTCCGTGACAACCAGCAGGTCGACACGCGAGTGATGGACTCCAATGACCTCGAAAAGGAACGCGGCATCACGATTCTCGCGAAGAACTGCGCGGTTGAATACGAAGGCACGCACATCAACATCGTCGACACCCCCGGCCACGCCGATTTCGGTGGCGAGGTGGAGCGCGTGCTGTCGATGGTGGACTCGGTGCTGCTGCTGGTCGATGCCGTTGAAGGCCCGATGCCGCAAACGCGTTTCGTGACCCGCAAGGCGCTCGGCCTTGGCCTGAAGCCGATCGTCGTGGTCAACAAGATTGACCGTCCGGGTGCGCGTCCTGACTGGGTAATCAATGCGACCTTCGAACTGTTCGACAAGCTGGGCGCGACCGAAGAACAGCTCGATTTCCCGGTGGTGTACGCGTCCGCGCTGAATGGCTATGCCAGCCTCGACCCGACCATGCGCGAAGGCACGATGAAGCCGCTGTTCGACGCCGTGCTGGAACACGTTCCGGTCCGTGATGATGATCCGGATGGCCCGCTACAGCTGCAGATTTCCTCTCTCGATTATTCCTCCTACGTCGGCAAGATCGGCATCGGCCGTATCAAGCGCGGTCGCGCGAAGGCGTTGCAGGATGTGATCGTGTTGAATGGTCCGGATTCCACGCCGATCAAGGCACGCATCAACCAGGTGCTGAAGTTCAAAGGCCTGGAGCGTCAGCTCGTCGATGAAGCTCAGGCCGGTGACATCGTGCTGATCAACGGGATTGAAGAAATCGGCATCGGCAGCACCCTGTGTGCCGTCGATACGCCGGATGCGCTGCCGATGCTGAAGGTGGACGAGCCGACCCTGACCATGAACTTCCTGGTCAACAATTCGCCGCTGGCCGGCCGCGAAGGCAAGTTCGTCACCAGCCGCCAGATCCGCGACCGTCTCGACCGCGAGCTGAAGTCCAACGTCGCATTGCGCGTCACCGATACCGGCGACGACACCACGTTCGAAGTCTCCGGCCGTGGCGAACTGCACCTCACCATCCTGCTGGAAAACATGCGCCGCGAAGGCTATGAGCTTGCCGTGTCGCGTCCGCGCGTTGTGTTCAAGGACATCGATGGCGTGAAGTGCGAACCGTATGAGCTCCTGACCGTCGACGTCGAAGACGCGCACCAGGGAGGCGTCATGGAAGAACTCGGCCGTCGTCGCGGCGACCTGCAGAATATGGAACCGGACGGCAAAGGCCGCGTGCGCCTCGAGTACCGTATCCCGGCGCGCGGCCTGATCGGCTTCCAGTCCGAATTCATGACGCTTACCCGCGGTACCGGCCTGATGAGCCACATTTTTGACGAATATTCACCGGTGGATGCGACCAAGCCGGAACTGGCCGGTCGTCGTAACGGCGTGCTGATTTCGCAGGATGACGGCGCTGCCGTTGCGTATGCGCTGTGGAAGCTGCAGGACCGCGGCCGCATGTTCGTGAGCCACAATGATCCGGTGTACGAAGGCATGATCATCGGCATCCACTCGCGCGACAACGACCTCGTGGTCAACCCGATCAAGGGCAAGCAGCTGACCAACGTTCGCGCATCCGGTACCGACGAAGCAGTGCGCCTGGTGCCGCCGATCCAGCTGACGCTGGAATACGCGGTGGAATTCATCGAGGACGACGAGCTGGTCGAGATCACGCCGAAGAGCATTCGTCTGCGCAAGCGCTTCCTGAAGGAGCATGAGCGCAAGCGTGCATCGCGCGAAGCGGCATAATCGAGCGCCGGGTACGCCATCCGGCAGCATCAACCGGCCCGGCCGCCCGCAAGGGTCGCCGGGCTGATTTTTTTCCGGGTTGCTTATGCCACTCATGACATCGCACCAGCGGGCGATCCTGCTGATGATCATCGCTCCCACGCTGTGGAGCATCGCGGGCGTGTTCACGCGCCATCTCGATTCCGCGCAGGGCTTCGAGGTGACGTTCTGGCGCAGCCTGTTCTCCGGCATCTTCGTTGCCGGTGCGCTGCTGTATCAACAGGGACTGCGTGGAATGACGCGCACCGTGCGTTCGCTCGGGGGCCTCGGCGTATTGAGCGGCCTGATGTGGAGCGTGATGTTCGTGTGCTTTATGGTGGCGCTGACCCGCACGACCGTCGCCAATACCCTGATTGTGATGAGCGTATCGCCGTTGCTGACAGCCTTTCTTGCGTGGCTGATCCTGAAGGAGCGCATCGCCCCGCGCACCTGGCTGGCGATTGCCGCCGCATTCGTCGGCATCTCCTGGATGTTCGTCAATAGCATGAGCGAGGTTGGCGGCAAGCACCTTGTCGGCATGATGATTGCCAGCGCCGTGCCGGTCGCTGCCGCGGTCAACCTCATCGCCATCAAGCGGGCAGGGCATGGCGTGGACCTGATTCCGGCGGTGCTCCTGGGCAGCGTGTTTTCCGCCGGGCTCATGCTGGCTGTTGCCTCACCATTCCAGACTTCGCTGCACGATCTTGCCATCCTGGCGACCCTCGGCTTCTTTCAGCTTGGGTTGCCGTGCATGCTGATGGTGAAGGCGATGAAGCATCTTTCCGCGCCGGAGGTTTCCCTGCTGGCGCTGCTGGAGGTACTCCTCGGGCCGTTGTGGGCGTGGCTAGGTGCAGGAGAAGTGCCGGCGCAGGAAACACTGATCGGGGGAGCGGTTGTCGTCGCGGCGCTTGTGTTCAATGAACTTGCACCCGCACGCCGTCCGCGAAGTGCCACATTACAATAGAAGACGATCATGACAACTTCGAACACTCTGCCCTCGCGCCGCCTCTCCGTCGCCCCGATGATGGATTGGACGGATCGCCATTGCCGCGTCTTCCATCGGCAGATTACCCGCCATACCTGGCTCTATACGGAAATGGTGACGACCGGCGCGCTGGTCTACGGCGATGTGGCCAGGCATCTCGATTTCAGCGAGGTCGAGCATCCCGTTGCCCTGCAGCTTGGCGGCAGCGAGCCGGCTGACCTCGCAAAGAGCGCGAAGCTTGGCGAACAGTGGGGCTACGATGAAATCAATCTCAATTGCGGATGCCCGTCCGAGCGCGTACAGAAAGGCGCATTCGGCGCCTGCCTGATGAACGAGCCGCAGTTGGTTGCGGATTGCGTGAAGGCGATGCGTGATGCCGTTTCGATTGATGTGACAGTCAAGCATCGCATTGGCATCGACCACATCGAAACCTACGACTTCGTCCGCGATTTCGTGGGAAAAATTGCCGAGGCCGGCTGCAATACCTTCATCGTGCATGCACGCAATGCCATCCTGAAGGGACTGAGCCCGAAGGAAAACCGCGAGATCCCGCCGCTGAAGCCGGAATACGCCTACCAGCTCAAGCGCGATTTTCCGCAGCTTGAGATCATCATCAACGGCGGCATCAAGTCGCTGGAAGAAATCGACGCGCACCTTCGGCACGTCGACGGCGTGATGCTCGGCCGCGAGGCGTACCACAATCCCTACCTGATGGCTTCCTTCGACACGCGCTATTACGGCGACGAAGCAGCGCCGAAGTCGCGCGCGCAAGTCATCGAGGCGATGGTCCCCTACATCCGCGAACAGCTCGCACGCTACGGCAACAACGGCACCGGACTTCGGCTCAACAGCATCACCCGCCACATGCTGGGGCTGATGGCAGGGTTGCCTGGCGCGCGCGGATTCCGCCAGACGCTGTCCGATTCCAGGAAACTCGCTTCCGGCGATCCCGCCTTGCTGCTGGAAGCGCTCGCGCGCATGCAGCCACTCGCCGCCTGACCTTCCCTCGTGCGTGCCAACCTTGTTTGGCACGGAACCTGCTGAATCCTGCGCAACGACATGCCGCTTCGGCGGCATGTTCCATTTCCATTCTTCATCCACGGAGAGCGACAATGGCAAGCAAGGACGAAAAACCATCCATTCCCGCGCAGCATCAGGATCACCAGCCCGGTTCGGAAGCGGCGATGACGCCCAAGCCCAAGGCTGAGATGCAGGACTACAAGGGCAGCGGAAAACTGAAAGGTAAGGTCGCGTTGATTACGGGCGGCGATAGCGGCATCGGCCGTGCAGTCGCGATTGCCTATGCGAAGGAAGGCGCGAATGTCGTCGTCGCCTACCTCGACGAACATGAGGATGCCAAGGAGACTCAGCGCTACGTCGAAGCAGCAGGGCGGGACTGCGTGACGATTGCCGGCGACATCGGCGACGCGGCCTTCTGCGCAAAGATGATCGATACGGCAATGTCGAAGTTCGGTCGGCTCGATATCCTGGTCAACAATGCCGCGCAACAATATCCGCAGCAGAGCATCGAGGACATTACCGAAGATCAGTTGCTGAAGACATTCCGCACGAACATCTTTTCGATGTTCTTCACGGTGAAGGCGGCGCTGCCACATTTGAAATCCGGCGCGCGCATCATCAATACGACCTCGGTCACGGCCTATCGCGGCAGTTCGCACCTGCTCGACTACTCCTCCACCAAGGGCGCGATTGTCGCGTTCACGCGCTCGTTGTCCCAGCAGCTGATCGAGAAGGGCATCCTCGTCAACGCCGTTGCGCCCGGGCCGGTGTGGACGCCGCTCATCCCGGCGAGTTTCAGCGAAAAGGAAGTCGAAGGATTCGGCGAGAAGTCCCCGCTCGGCAGGGCTGGACAGCCGGACGAGATCGCACCGTCCTACGTCTTCCTCGCTTCGGACGACGCGTCCTTCATGTCCGGACAGGTGCTGCACCCGAACGGCGGCGAAGTCATCAACACGTAATCAGTATTCCTTGAGACGGTTGTAGAGCGTCTTGAGGCTGATGCCGAGCGCTTCCGCGGTGAGGCGCTTGTTGCCGCTGTAGTGTTTCAACGTCGCAAGGATGATTTCCTTCTGCGCATCCGCGAGCGGTGTGCCGACGAAGAAGTTGAGATAGCCCTCATGCACCGTGGGCTTTTTGGCCGCCAGTTCTGAAATGCATTCTTCCACGTCAAGGGTGTCGGTGCCGAGGATGAAGGCGCGCTGAACGACATTCTTGAGTTCGCGCACGTTGCCCGGCCAGGAATAAGAGCGAATGACGTCGAGCGAATTGCGCGAGAAAACTTTCTGCTTTCCTTCCTTTTCGTTCAATGCCTGCAGGAAGTGCAGGGCGAGCAGTTCGATATCGCTGCCGCGCTCGCGCAATGGCGGCACCCGTACGGGGAAGACCGCGAGGCGGTACATCAGGTCCTCGCGCAGATTGCCCTGCTTGACCGCGGTATCCAGGTCGCGGTTGGTCGCGGCGACCAGTCGCACATCGACCTTGACTTCCTCGTCGCCGCCCACGCGGAGGAAGGTGCCTGCCTCCAGCACGCGCAATAGTTTGACCTGCATGTCGATCGGCATCTCGGTGATTTCATCGAGGAACAAGGTGCCGCGCGATGCATGCTCGAAATAGCCGATATGTTGCCGGGAAGCGCCGGTGAAACTTCCTTTCTCATGGCCGAAGAGGGCAGCCTCGATCAGGTGCGCGGGAATGGCGCCGCAGTTCACCGCGACAAAGGTTTCGTCGCGTCGCGTGCTGGCGCGGTGAATCGCATTGGCGATCAACTCCTTGCCTGTCCCGCTTTCTCCTACCAGCAGCACGGTGGCATCGGTCGACGCGACCCGTTCCACTTGCTGGTACAGCTGCTCCATGACGGGCGACGAGCCGTACACAATGCCGGAATGCGTGAATGAGTTGTCGAGAGTCATAGAGAATCCAGGCGTTGACCGGACAAGCAAATATCGTTGTCCAGCGTACTGTCACAATTGTTACACCACTGCCTGAGGCTTCACTTGCGCTAATTCAGTTCCATTGCGCAAAAAAGTTTTTCTACACGTGCTGGAGGAATTGGACGATCAACGATACACGATAACGCCATGCGCGTGTGCGCGTGGACGTGCGATCCTTCAGCAAATTCAGGAGACGGCCATCAGTGTCCGCATGGCATGCACGCCGATGTAACGCTTACGCCGCATCTGTAAGTTTTACGTCGAAAGAGATGATCAACAAGCTGTGCGTTTAAGCCTCTACGCGTACCGGAACGCGCATGCAATTGGCACGGAAGCTGCGTCCCGCTACACGCCGACTTTGCGAAAAAGTTAAGAACTTATCGCAAATGAACTGGTCAAGAACGAGACACCGTTAACTTTTCGTGAAAGGAACAAGAATGAATGCACTCAAGACCACATCCAAGATCTTGTTGGTTGTTGCCGCACTCAGTCTGACGGCCGTCGGTTGTGAACGTCGTGCTGGTGACCAGAGTTCCGGCGCAAGCGGCTCTCCGGGCAGCTCCAGTTCCTCGGGCAGTTCTGGCGCAATGGGTGGTTCCGGCTCTTCCGGTACCTCCGGCGGAAGCTCAGGCTCGGGCAGCTCCTCTGGCTCCGGTTCGAAGTAAGCCTCTTTGCAGTACGTTCGCCGATTCCGGAGCGCAGGCTCCGGCGGTGAGTTCCGCAAGCGAACATCGACGCGCGTGCGAGACGCCGGCCCCGCCCATTTCCGGTGCACTCGCAGAGCGTCGAACCTAGCGGCCGTTGCGCAGTCCAATCCGGACGGACGACGAACTCTGCCCGAAATGTTCGCGCTGATCGGGTGACGCAGGAGTGGATGCGGGAAACATTCATCCCGCTCTTATCTCCGAACGGAAGCGTCCTTGCGTCGTCAACACCGACAACAAGATTGTCCGCTGTTCTTGGTCAAAAAGCGCGCAGGCGCGAACCTAGACAATAGTGGCATGGGACATATGCTGAGATAGTCAGGCTATAGAACAACGGCATCCCGATGTAGCAGTCAACCCCAACGTTTTTTTCCCCACGACAGGCACGTTTGCACTGCCAGGAAGGTGCAGGCGTTCATGCGCGGTATCTGCATACCCGCGCACAAGATTTTTGCTGGACAACATAGAGAGAGCAGTTCATATGCCGCATGTACTGATCGTTGACGATGACGTCAACACGCGAGAAGCGCTTGTCGAAATCACCGGCGCGGAAGGATTTTCCACGGCCGTCGCAGGCAGCATCAAGGATGCGCAGGTGCAGATCATGCGCCAGCGACCGGATGTGGTGCTGATCGATCTGAAGTTGCCGGATGGTAGCGGGATGGACCTCTTCAACGATATCGAATCCCGTGCGACAACCGAGATCGTGCTGATTACCGGACACGCGAGCGTGGAGACGGCGGTGGAAGCGCTGCGCCTCGGCGCTGCCGATTACCTGACCAAGCCGATCAATTTCCGCCGGCTCAAGGCTTTGCTTTCCCGCATACCGCGTACCGTCGACCTGAAGGAGGAAATCGGCGTCTTGCGCAGTGAGTTGCGCCGGCTCGGCCATTTCGGCCAGATGCTTGGCGCCGCGCCGGCGATGCAGAAGCTTTACAACCACATTGCGCGCGTCGCGCCAACGGAAGCAACCGTCCTCCTGCTGGGGGAAAGCGGCACGGGGAAAGAACTGGCGGCGCAGACCATTCATGAACTGAGCCTGCGCCAGAAACATCCCTTCCTGCCGGTCAATTGCGGCGCGATTTCGCCGCAACTGATCGAGAGCGAAATCTTCGGCCACGAGAAGGGCAGCTTCACGGGTGCCGACCGCCAGCACAAGGGCTACTTCGAGCGCGCCAACGGGGGCACGCTCTTCCTCGACGAAATCACCGAAATGCCGATCGAGTTGCAGGTCAAGCTCCTGCGCGTGCTGGAAACCGGATCCTTCATGCGCATCGGCAGCAACCAGGAAATCGAAACCGATGTGCGCGTCGTCGCAGCCAGCAACCGCGATCCCGAACAGGCGGTGTCGGAAGGCAAGCTGCGCCTCGACCTGTACCACCGGTTGAATGTCTTCCCGCTGAAGATCCCGCCACTCCGTGAGCGCGGCGGCGACATCGAGCTGCTGGCCGAGCATTTCCTCGAGCAGCTCAACGCGGCGCACGGCACGAGCAAAGTGCTGTCGCCAGACGGGCTGGCCTGCCTGAGCAACTACCATTGGCCGGGCAATGTGCGGGAATTGCGCAACTATATCCAGCGTGCGTTCATCCTGTCGGACCACACGATCGACGCGGCGGCGCTCGCTCCCGTCATCACCACGCAGTCACCTGTCGGACTGACGCTGGCGATCCCTGTCGGTACGTCCTTGGCGGACGTGGATCGCAAGCTGATCTATGCGACGCTCGAACTGTGCGGCGGCGTGAAAAAGCGCGCAGCCGATATCCTCGGCATCAGCCTGAAGACGCTGTACAACCGGCTGGAAGAGTATGGCCCGTACGAGGGAAGCATGCAGAAAAAGGACGACGCTTCCTCCATGCAGGGAAGCAGCAGCGACTCCTACCATTAACGATGGAGGCTCGGGCTCACTCCCGGGTCACCATCGTATCGATCACCACAATCAGTTCCTCCGGTGCGACCGGCTTCGTGACATGCATCTGGAAGCCGGCGGTCAGTGCGCGGATCCGGTCCTCTCGCTGTGCGAAGGCGGTCAGCGCCAGCGCGGGCATGCGGTGCAGCGGCGTACTGCCGTCGCGCGCCTTCCAGTTGCGCAGGCGTCGCAGGGCCGAGTAACCGTCCTCGCCAGGCATGGCGATGTCGCTCACCAGGACGTCCGGCAAATCGTCCGTCTGGCATGCATCCAGGAGGGCCACCGCATCGGATGACGAGGCCGCGGCGACGACGTTCGCCCCGGCGCCGGTCAGCACCATGGTGAGGGATTCACGTGCTTCCTCCTGGTCATCCACAAGGAGGATCTTGAGGCCCTCCAGTGAGGGCAGCGGCACGCCGGTGCTGCCGACATCGGAAGGACCGATGGTGAGGTACTTGTCCTCGCGCGCGCGCAGCGGGAACGTCACGGAAAACGTGCAGCCCTTGCCTTCGCCCGCGCTTTCGGCCTTGACCCGGCCGCCATGCAGTTCAATCAGATGGCGGACCAGGAACAGGCCAAGGCCGAGCCCGCTGTGGTCGCGCGTGCTCGACGTGTCTTCCTGGCTGAAACGGTTGAACAGGTGCGGAAGGAAGTCCGGCGAGATGCCGACGCCATCGTCGCGAATGGAGACCAGGATGTCCCTGTCGCTGCAAGACGCGGTCAGCCAGACATTGCCTTCTTCCTGCGTGAACTTGATGGCATTGGAAAGCAGGTTCCAGAAAATCTGCTGGACGCGGTCGGCGTCGCCTTCCACCTGTTCACTGGTGATGCGATACGTGCAGGTGATGCTGATGCGCTTCGCCGCCGCAAGGGCACGCACGCTCTCCACCGCGGTCTGCAGCGCCGGCAACAGCGCAAGGGGTTGTTTCACCAGGCGCAGTTTGCCGCTCATCATACGCGTGACGTCGAGCAGGTCTTCGATCAGGCGCACCTGCTGCCCGACGCCAGTCTTGATTCCTTGCAGCGCACGCTGGGCCAACGGCGCGGAGGTCGCATCCTTGACATAGTTCTCGAGCACGTGCGCCCAACTCTGGATGCCGTTCAGCGGCGCACGCAATTCGTGCGAGACGATGGCCAGGAATTCGTCCCGGGCCCGCGCCGCGGTTTCCGCCTGGATGCGCGCGGTCCGTTCCCGGGCGAGAAGCTCGTCGCGTTCCTTCTCCATCCTTGCGCGCTCGGTGACATCGTAGGCGATGCCGACTACGGACTCGATGTTTCCGTAGCGGTCGATCTCCGGGATCACGCGGCCGGA
Source organism: Noviherbaspirillum sp. ST9 (assembly GCF_048799745.1). Classification (NCBI taxonomy): domain Bacteria; kingdom Pseudomonadati; phylum Pseudomonadota; class Betaproteobacteria; order Burkholderiales; family Oxalobacteraceae; genus Noviherbaspirillum; species Noviherbaspirillum sp. ST9. The sequence goes on from NZ_JBLWFR010000009.1 coordinate 246,860, forward strand.
AAAATAGCGCATCTGTCCGTCGATGATGTGATCGAAGTCGAGGCGCTGGTCGACGCCGGTGGTGAAGGCGGCGGTGGCGGCATCGTCCCATGCGCGCACGACGCTGCGGGGCATGCCCAGCTCGGCCTTGGTCTTGCCCAGCACTGCCGGGGCCTTCAGTCCGGTCAGGCGCTCGATCGCCGGGTTCGCGTAGAGGTGGCGCATGTTGCGGTCGATGCGCGAAATGATGTCCGGTGAATTTTCGACCAGTGTCTTGAATTCCCTTTCCCTGCGCTGCAATTGTTCCTCGGTGACGCGCAACCGGGTGGTATCCGTGATGGCGATGACCAGGCCGCGCACCTTGCCCTGGCCGTCCAGGTCGGGCACGTACATCATGTGCAGCGTGCGCTCGGAACGGCCCGGTTCGGGCAGATTGATCTCATGTTCCTGCGGCTGTCCCTCAAGCGCCGCGTCGATGTACTGCCGGATGGCGGCGAAGGTTTCATCACCCATGACCTCCGACAGCAGCCTCCCGATGGCCGCGGGCGGCGCGACGGCGTGGCGGTCGGCGAAGGTCTTGTTCACAAAGACGATGCGGTATTCGCGATCGCATTTTGCAAGCAGCACCGGCAGCGCATCCGCCATCAGGCGCAGCTGCCGTTCCTGTTTGCGTGATTCGTGCTCCGCTTCCCGGCGCTCGGTGATGTCCATGATCATGGCCGAGAAGCCGCTTATGGTATTGCTCTCGTCGAAGTCGGGTGTATAGGTGACGGATACGTGACGCCGGCCGAGCTTGTTCGTGATCGGGACTTCGTAGGACACCTGCTCCCCATTCAGCGCGCGTCTCACGTAGGGCTTGACCTTCTCGTAATCTTCGCCAACGACTTCGTCGACACGCCTTCCGATGATTTCTTCCCGAGAACGGCCGAACCAGCGCTCATAGGTCGCGTTGACGAAACGGTAGCGCTCGTCGGTGCCGACATAGGAAATCATGACGGGCACGTTGTCCGTGATCAGGCGCAGATACTGGTCCTGCTGGAGCAGCGCGGCGGTGATGCTCTTGCGCGCGCCGGCGTCGCGCACGACGACCAGCATGCTGTCCGGCGCATCGGGATCGAGATAGGGCGACAGCGTGATCTCGGCGTGCAGGTGACTGCCATCCGGCAGCGTCAAGGATTGTTCAAACGTGGCGGGACAATTTCCGCGCGCATCGACGGCCGGCAGCAGGTCGTTGATGGCTAAACCGGTGAGTGGATCCGGGGCGGAATAGCCAAGGAGGCGGGCCGCCGCGCGGTTGGCGCCGGCGACCCGTCCGTCGCGCACAAGAAGAACGCCGTCGGTGCAGCGTTCGACAAGGTGGAGATAGCGTTCTTCATCCGGAGTGGCACTGTCGTTTGTCGAGATGATAGGCATTGCATCAAGCCGCGTGTTCGGGGCCATGGACGTTGATAAATGGTCTTTTCCCCGTATGGGCCATACCTGGTGGTTCGATACCGACATGATGAAACCAACTCCTCGTACCGGATTCCTTGCTTACCATGTACCGCGAAAAAGTGCGGACCGGCGGCGTGCGCGCGCCAGTGTCCGCTGTCTGGATTTTATGTCCGACGTATCCACTTTCGTTTCGGCAAACGCAGGAACGGCGCTGGTGACATTTGATATACGACAAAAGCATGGAAACATCGTGCCTGATTGTGTGATGCCGACCGCGCCGCTCCGTGTGTCATGCGCTGAGGTTGCCGACGTTCTGCTTGACGCCGTCAAGCTTCAGCGTGGAGAGGAAGCTGCTGAACTCCTCGGCCACCGCCGGATGCCGCAGCGCGTGTACGACAACCGCTTCCAGATACCCGATCTTTGAGCCGCAGTCATAGCGGCGTCCCTTGAACTCATAGGCGAGGACGGGATGCGCCGCGAGCATAGCGGCAATGGCGTCGGTCAACTGGATCTCCCCGCCGGTGCCGGGCGTGACACGCTCGAGATAGTCGAAGATTTCCGGCGTGAAGACATAGCGTCCCACCACACCCAGGGTGGAGGGGGCGTTCTCGGGCGCGGGCTTTTCGACGATGTCACCGACCCGATGGATGCGTACGCCCATCGATTGCGGTCGCACGATGCCGTACTGCTGCGTCTGGTCGAGCGGCACATTCTGCACGCCGACGACCGAGCTCGCATGCTGGCCATGCAGGTCGATCATCTGCTGAAGGACAGGCACATCGGCATCGATCAGGTCATCCGCCAATACGACGGCGAAGGGTTCGTTGCCGACCAGCGGCCGCGCACACAGCACGGCATGTCCGAGGCCGAGGGCCTCGCTCTGGCGCACGTAGGAATAGTGCAGGTTGTCCGGCAACAGGCTTTGTATCTCTTTCAGCAGCTTGACCTTGCCATGCGAAGCCAGCTCGGATTCCAGTTCGTAGGCCTTGTCGAAGTGGTCTTCAATGGAACGCTTGCCGCGTCCCGTCACGAAAATCATTTCGGTAATGCCCGCTGCCGCGGCTTCTTCGACGGCGTACTGGATCAGCGGCTTGTCCACAATCGGCAGCATTTCTTTCGGCGATGCTTTCGTAACGGGCAGGAAACGGGTGCCCAAACCTGCGACGGGAAATACTGCTTTACGGATCTTGGTCATTGTCGTCTCTCTTCGGTCCATGGTTGAACATGCAGGACGCCGCGCGTGGGTAACGATTACACCGGTTTGCCATTTTTACATGTGTGAAAACGGCAGCAACTTCTGCAACTTTCCGCTGGTGAACGGCATGTCGCGCGCTGCAGGCGCCCTTCGTCGGCGGCAAAGAGTCGTACAAGCAGGAAGCGTACCGGCGCGAACTTGCTGACCATGGGAGAGGGGATTGATCGGCGTCATGGGACAGGGGCACACCGTGATTGCGCCGCGTCAGCGTCGCGCAACAGCTTGCTTCGTATAGTCGGATGAACAAATGCGTCGGCGATGCCGTGTACAAGCGTCGGCACAGGAATTGCGTCCGCAATCGCATTTTTGATTACCTTAGATGCCGTATAGGCGAGGAGATAGAATGGCTTCAGCAATCATTGTGTTTTCGCATCTGCGTTGGGATTTTGTCTTCCAGCGGCCTCAGCATTTGATGACCCGCCTTGCCGCACGCCATCCCATCGTTTTTGTCGAAGAGCCGGTGCACGATGAGGAACGGACCTTCCTTCACACTTACTCGCCAGCGCCAGGCATTCTCGTCTGCCAGCCGCATACGCCGGTGAGCCAGCACGGCTTCCATGATGACCACTTGCCGCATCTGCAGAAGCTGATGCGTCAGGTGGTCCGCGATTACGATGACCACATCGCCTGGTTCTACACGCCCATGGCGCTGCCTTTGCTGCAGGAATTGCATCCGCGTCTCGTTGTTTATGACTGCATGGACGAGCTCTCTTCCTTCAAGAATGCGCCGAAGCAGTTGCTGCAGCGGGAAAGCGCCTTGCTGAAGGTGGCAGACCTGGTCTTCACTGGAGGCCCCAGCCTGTACCGCGCCAAGCGCGAACGGCATCCAAGCGTGCACTGCTTTCCAAGCAGCGTCGACGCCGAGCATTTCGTGCAGTCGCTGGATCGTGCCAACTCCCATCCCGCGCACAAGGACATCCCCGGGCCGCGCCTCGGCTATTACGGCGTCATCGATGAGCGGCTCGATACGGAGCTGATCGCTCGCCTGGCCGACGCGCATGGGCAGTGGCAGATCGTGCTGGTTGGCCCGGTGGTCAAGATCGACCCGGCAAGTTTGCCTCGCCGGGACAACATCCATTACCTCGGACAGCAGCCTTACCAGGCCTTGCCTCACTTCCTGGCGGGCTGGGATGTTTGCCTGCTGCCGTTCGCCCTCAACGAATCGACGCGCTTCATCAGCCCGACCAAGACGCTGGAATACATGGCGGCGGAATTGCCCATCGTGAGCACGCCGGTTGCGGACGTCGCCGACATCTATCGCGACATCGTCTCAATCGCGCCGGATGCGCAGTCGTTCATCGCGGCCTGCGAGGCGGCGCTGCTGGCGACGCCGCAGGAGCACGCGGAAAAGGTCGGCAAAATGCGCAAGGTGCTGGCCGCGACCTCATGGGACACGACCGTCGAAAAGATGTGGGCGCTCCTTGCATCCACGCCGCGCCGCGCACTGACGCCCAGCGAGACCGCCACTGAAAAGTCCGATCCTGCAGCCAGCATCAATCTCGTCCGGCAGCACGAGACGCCGCGCTTTGTGAAGACGGCAATCATCGGCGCCGGCCCGACCGGGCTGTCGGCCGCTTACCACCTCGGCCATGACGCCGTCCTCCTGGAAAAGCATTCGATGGTGGGCGGATGGTGCCGCTCGATCAAGGACAACGGTTTTACCTTCGACCATGCGGGCCACATCATGTTCTCCAACGACCCCTATGTGCTGGAGCTGTATGAGCTCCTGCTCGGGTCGAACGTCCACTGGCAGAATCGCGAAGCCTGGGTGTACAGCAAGAACGTCCACACCCGTTACCCGTTCCAGGGCGCGCTCTACGGCCTGCCGCCCGACGTGATCAAGGAATGCATCATGGGTGCGATCGAGGCGCGTTTCGGCAGCGCCGGCAAGACAGCGCCGACGCCCGCGCGCGCAAACGATTGCTGCGCGGATGGCGGCGTCGCGCTGCCGGGGGCGAAAGTGGCGTCGCTGGAAAAGCGCGGTCCGGCCAACTTCGAGGAGTTCATCTACCAGGTTTGGGGAGCGGGGATCGCGAAACATTTCGCCATTCCGTACAACCGCAAGCTGTGGGCGGTGCCGCTGACGGAGATGGAAACTTCCTGGCTCGGCGGACGCGTGCCGCTGCCGGACCTCGAGGAAATCATCGATGGCGCGCTGCAGCCCGTCGGCAAGCCGATGGGGCCGAACGCGCGCTTCGGCTATCCGTTGCGGGGCGGATTCCAGGCGCTGGTCTCCGGATTTGTCCCACACATCAAGGGCACCATCGAACTCAATGCCGATGTGGCGCATATTTCTCCGCGCCAGCGCACGATTACGCTACGCGATGGGCGCCGCTACCAGTATGACAACCTGATCAGCACCATGCCGCTGCCCGAACTGGTCAGGATCATCGGTGACGAAGCGCCGGAAGAGGTGAGGGAGGCCGCAAGCGGACTCAAGCATATCTCCGTGCGCTGCGTGAATCTCGGCGTGGCGCGCGAGAACATCACCGACAAGCACTGGATCTACTACCCGGAAGACACCATCTTCCATCGCATCTTCGTGCAGGGAAATGCGAGCCCCGAGTGCAATCCTCCAGGCGGCTTCGGCATCACCTGCGAGATCACCTACTCGCCGACATGGAAGCCGTTGCCAGTGAGCGGCCAGGCGCTGATCGACCGTTGCATCCAGGATTGCATCAAGGTCGGCATGTTCCGCGAAGACGACAAGGTCATTGCCGCCAACGAGATCGACATGCCGTACGCCTACGTCGTGTATGACCATGCCCGTGCGCGCAATGTCGAGACCATCAAGTCCTGGCTCGCCAAGCACGACATCATTCTTGCCGGACGCTACAGCGAATGGGAGTACTACAACTCCGACCATGCCTTCATCGCTGGCAAGAAGGCGGCTGAAACCGTGAGGTGGGTGGAGAAGCAGCGCGCCGTAGCCGCCGAGTAGCGCCTGTGCATATTGGCATGCCCCTTGCTCGTTCCCAATGAACGACACCGCAGAGCAAGAGGGACTGCATGAAAAAAGCGCCTGCCATCGCCTTGGCCATCGTCCTCGCGATGGCTTCCCACGTCCATGCGCAACCAGCGCCTCCCACCGGCGCCGCCGCCGCCACGCCGACGGCGACGCCGCAACAACACACGCTCTATCGCGGCTCGCGGATCATCGGCACCACCGTGCGCGACGCGAAAGACCGGAAGATCGGCCAGATCAAGGACCTCATCCTCGATGGCGGGCGCGGGGAAGTGGCGTACGCGGTCGTCAATTTCGGCGGGGTGATGGGCGTCGGTAAAAAATTCCACGCGATTCCCTGGCAGGCATTGCAGCCGAGCGACGATGGTAACTATTACATCCTGCATGCAGATCGCGAGACGATCAGCCAGGCGCCCGGGTTTGACAAGGCGAGGTGGCCGGACATGACCGACAGGAAATGGAATGCCGAAATCGACCGCTACTGGAGCCGCATGGTCGGACGCGGTCCTGCCGCCGACAGGAGCATCTCGTCCGGAAGCGCCACAGCCGCTCCTGCAGGCGCGGGCAACAGCGGACGTTAGGAGAAGCGCCATGGCGAACATCATTGGCGAGAAACCTGATCTATCCGGTCCCGGGCCCGACGTCATGGCCGTGGATACGCTGGAGGGGTGCACGGTCGTCAACCTGAGCGACGAGAGCCTGGGCGAAATCCAGGACATCATGATCGACGTGCGCAGTGGTCACGTCGCCTATGCCGTCCTTTCGTTCGGCGGCGTGCTGGGCATCGGCAACAAGCTTTTCGCCATTCCGTGGGACGCGCTGACCCTGGATGCGGAGCGGCGATGTTTCGTCCTCGATATCGCACGCGAGCGCCTGGAGCACTCGCCCGGCTTCGACAAGTCGCATTGGCCGTCGATGCCGGGGCCTGGCTGGACGCAAACGGAGCGGAGGTAAATCAATAAACTTTCTGGCGCCAACGAATGGAACACTTGTTATCGGTCGATTGGGAAGAGATGTTCAGCCTCAGCTTGCCGCTGGCGGAAATCATCGTCCGCGGATCGGCCATGTACTGGTTCCTGTTTGTTGTATTCCGCTTCGTCATACGACGCGATATCGGCGCGGTCGGTATCGCCGATGTGCTGGTCCTGGTCATCGTCGCGGACGCGGCACAGAACGGGATGTCGGGCGAGTACACGAGCATCACGGACGGGATGGTGCTGGTGGCGACCCTGATTGCGTGGAACGTCCTGCTGGACTGGATGAGTTTCCGCTTTCCCCTTTTCCGGCGCTTTGCAGAACCGGCGCCGATCCGCCTCGTCTGGAAAGGCCGCGTCCTTGCCCGCAACATGCGGCGCGAGCTCATTACGGATGAAGAGCTGTGGAGCAAATTGCGCCAGGCCGGCATCGAGTCGATCGATGATGTGAAGGAGGCCTATATCGAGTCCGACGGACAGATCAGCATCATCAAGAACAGCAGTTAGCCAGAGTTGGACGGAAGCGGTATTGCCGGTCTGTTATCGACCGGCTTTTTTATTTCCGCAGGATAAAACTTTCCGCACGCCATGTTGTCTTCAGGAATGACTCATCATTCCGGATAACAACATGAATGGAAATCGAAGCGCATTGCGCGCCCTGCAGTGGAAGCATGTCGCGGCGGGTATCGTGGTTACCGTTGCCATCTCGTCATGCGGCGGAGGCGGGGGCGACGTCAGCAACCTTGGCGCTTCGTCCGGTGTCGTCGACACGGGCGCCACATCGCTGCCCCTGGCACCGTCCTTCCCTATCGGTGCGACGTCGACGCCGGCCTATGCGCCGGTGACAAGCGAGAACGGCAGCCTGCTCATTTCGGAAGTCGCGACGGGCTATTACAGCAATGACATTGTCTGGCTGGAAGTGGTCAATACGTCAATGCAGCCGTTGCTGTTGTCACGCTTCGTCCTGCGCAGCTCCTCCATCGATTCGGCGACCGGCGTCAGCAGTCTTGCGCCGGCGGAGTTCGCCCTTCCCGACGTCACGCTGGCACCGGGCGCCTTCCTTGTCATTGGCAGCAGGACCTCGGATGGATTGGAGGATTCGGCGCAGATGGTCTATGTGAGGAACAGCACGGCGCGTCCGTTCTGGAATGCCAACGGCTCGGTGGAGCTGGTGCGCGACGGCGCGACGACGGACTTTGTCCGCTTCGGCACATCGACCGCCGAGCCCTCGTCCGGCAACGCCTGGAGCGGTGCAAGCGTCCCGGCCTTGCCCTCCGGACCGGAGGAACACGGCAAGTCCATCGTACGCCTTGCTGCGCGCGGCATGGCCGATACCGATACCGCGGCGGACTGGTCGCTGGTCAACTTCGCCACGCCTGCCGGCATGAACGACATTGCACCCAAGGTGATCGACTCGGACCGCGACGGCATTCCGGACAGCGCCAAGGTGGCCGGCGGCACGTACGCCGGACTGGACCTCCATGCGATGGGCGCGCGCCCCGGCCGACGCGACATTTTCCTGGAAATCGATTACATGGATGGCGACGACGTGGCAACCCGGCCACGGCGCGAGGCCTTGCAGAAGATGGAAAAGGCGTTTGCCGACAAGGGCATCGCCATGCACATCGATGCGGGCGGCCTGCATGCGGCGAACTTCGATCCGGCGGCCTTCAATCTCGGCGGCGGCAACAGCGTGCCGTTCTCGCCCTGCATCGAGCTCGACACCTCGGCGGAAGGCGCGGGGGCGCGGGCCGGTTGTTCGTCCTTCGTGGCGTACAAGAATCGCTACATGGATATCCGGCGCAGGCTGCTGTTCCACTATGCGCTGTTCGCCAACTCGCTTAACACCGACGGCAGCGCGGGCCCGTCCGGCATTTCGGAAATGTCGGGCAATGATCTGATCATCGCGCTCGGCGGCTACGGCTTCCCGACCGATACCGACGTGGCCGTGAATATGCTGGTCAACATGCAGGCCAGCACGCTGATGCATGAGTTCGGCCATAACCTGGGCCTGCGTCACGGCGGCAACGAGGACGTCAATTACAAGCCCAACCACTACAGCGTGATGAACTACATGTACCAGTTCGCGGGCTTGAGCGCGACGCCGGACAGCGCCCACGCGGCCGACCGCTACTATCTGGCCAATGGCCTCAAGGGCATCACCTACTGCGGCCTGGTCGAGAACTCGCCCTGCAGCGATGCCTTCCTGATGAGCTATTCGGACGGGCGCGGGGCGCCGCTCGATGAGGCGCGCCTGTCGGAATCGTTGAACATCGGACGGGGCAGCGCCGGCGGCGCTTATGCCGACTGGGACAACAATGGCGTGTGGACCACCGGGACGTTCGGGAAGAACATCAATCCGTTGGGCGGATTCGGCAGGACGGTGCTGACGGACTACGATGAGTGGAGCAATCTGCAGATCGTTTTCTCGCGCAGCTTTTCCGGGAGCAGTACCGGGAAGACACTGTCGAGACCGTCCGCCACAGCATCGCCGTCGCTCGTCAATGCGATGGACCACCGGCACCCGTTCGACACGATCGAGGAAGAGGCATTGCCGCCGGGTTTGCGGCAGATGATTCGCAATATGCCGCGGGGGAAGGGGCACTGAGCAGGCGTGCAGATGGTTTCAGGATGTCGGGCGCTTACGCCTCAACCTCTTGTCGTACCCGCGAAGGCGGGAATCCATGCTGAGTTTGCATCGATCACCTCACTATGGGTTCCCGCCTTCGCGGGAACGACGTGGAAAAGGCAAGGGATCGGTTCAGACATTCACCCGCATTCCCGAGTAGATTCGCTCCTTCGTTAAAAGTCTCTTGCTATCCCGCTAGCCCCGACGGCGGCGCGCAAACACACGCTTGTAGCGCCGTGGCGACTGCGCCTGGCGCAAGGCATGGCCACTGGACGGATGCATCCTGCGGCCCAGGATACTGGCGAGATAATCATCGTCGATCAGCTCATCTTCATCCAGCAAGCCTTCGAGTTCTTCGACGATGATGCGCTCGCTTTTCTTTGCTTTCATTTTTTTCTCCTCCAGGTCCGTGCCGGCCGGCCTGAATATGTTCTGGTAATCCCCCGCATGCATGGTCGGGGCAAGCATCGCCATCTGTTGGGCGGTTGCGAGATCGAATGACTCTTCCTGCAGCCTGCGGGATGTCGCCGACTCGTATTCGTGCGACCAGCGCAGGGTGTTGAGGACCAGCGACTGGCCTTGCGGGACGACCGCCGCCAGGTGCTGGCGCGACTGGATCACGACATAAGCGATGCCGATCTTTCCCGAGTGCCGCAACGTCTCGCGCAGCAGCGCATAGACTTTCTCGCCGCCGGGCGCGGGCGCGAGGTAATAGGGTGTCTCGAAATAATCCGAGGGGATTTCCTGGGCTTCGACGAATGCCAGGATATCCACGGCGTGGGTCGATCTTGCATGCGGTGGATGCAGTTCCGTGTCGGGCAAGTTCACGAATCGCCTTTCTTCATTGGATGAGGCGCCGGGACGCCGCCGGCGGCGATCCCGGCGGGGGTTTTAGTGGACGCGCCGCTTCGACGTGGATCCATCCGGATCCTCGTCGTCCTCGTCGTCGGACGGGACACCGAGTTCCTCGCGCAGCTCGAGCTTGCGCTCGCTGATTTCCTGTCCCAGTTCTTCCAGGTCGAGGTCTGCCTTCTTGATCTTCGGGAAGAGCTCCTTTTCTTCCTCCTCGATGTGGTGCTTCACATACTCGCCGAGCACCGTGAACTTGGCGTCGTACAAGTCGTCGCCTGGCTGCATGGCGGCCAGTTCGGTGATCAGCTGCTTGGCGGATGCATGTTCGACTTCCGCTTCGTCGAGCAGGTCCATATCATCGATTGCGTCGCGGGCGGCGGGGTAGAAGATTTCCTCTTCCACCTGGGCGTGGATGGTCAGTTCGGCGCAAGCGGTCTCGACGAGGATCTGCTTCGCTTCTTCATCAGTTTCTTCGTCTTCCTTCATCCGTTCAAACTCGTCGAACAGTTCGATCACTTTCTTGTGATCGTCGGCAAGAATATGCAGTGCATCATCTTCCGATCCCTTCGACGATGGACGACGCGATGCGGTTTTGCTGCTGCTCTTGGAAGGCGCGTTACGGGGCATGTCGGACTCCTTTGGTTGGCTACCTCTTGGGTGGCGAAAAACTAGGACGCGTCATCAATTCCAGATCAATGGATGACACGTCCTCGGGTGAGCGTACCCGCATGAATCGCAAGCTCTGTGCCATGACGCGGCGGGCGCGGCGTCCGGCCGCCTTTCGTGAGAATCCTTCGTTAAACCCGCGCGCCGTGTCGAAAAACGCCAACATCGTGGATCTGCACGTTATCCGGCGCCATTTGTGCGCCTTCCGTTTTTTCCTGTCGATGTAAAAATTGCAGCGGGAAATTTTCGGGAAAGGTTCAGGCGTGCAGCGGAGGCATCGCGGTTTCTTCCCCGGGGGCGTGGCCGTGCAGCAGCTCGATCGTCGCCTGAACCACCTGGGCCGGACGGACGCCGCTCAGGCAAAGGTTGTGGCCGTGGGGGCAGACGCTTTTGTAGCAGTACCGGCAGGGCACGTCGCGGAACAGTACCCGGCTCGCAACTTTCCAGGGCGTATGCTGGGGGTTGGTGAGCGCATACAGGTCGACCACCGGCGTGCCCACGGCGGCGGCGATATGCGCCGGCCCGGTATTGTTGGACACGAGTACTGGTGCCAGGGCAATCAGCGCCGCCAGCTGGCCGAGGTCGAGCTGGCCGGCCAGCGAGAGCGTGCCGGACAGACCGGTCCGGATTTCGTCGATGAGCGGCGCCTCGTCCGCGCTTCCGGTAAAGACCAGCGGGCAATCGAGGGAGGCACGCAAGGTGCGTGCGACTTCTCGCCAATGCTGGGGCGGGTAACGGCGGGATGCGGCTGTGGCGCCGGGATGCATGGCGATCCACGTTTCGGACGCATTGACGCCGGCCGATCGCAGCCGGTCGATGATCCACGCGGTCGACGCCGACGGAATGCGAAGGGACATCCTTTCATCGTCCGCCTCCGCGCCAATGGTCTCAACCAGGTCGAGCTGGCGGCGTACCTCGTGGCGCACGCGTTCCTGCGGTTCGGTTTCGCGCACCCAATCGGTCAGCAGGCGGTAGGGATTCTCGCGGCAATGGGCGAGGCGCAGCGGGACGCCCGCCAGGTAGCAGAGCATTGCAGCCGGCAGGGGGGTCTGGCTGTACACCGTGAAAATGACGGCAGCGTCGAAGCGGCACCGCGCCAACATGCCGATCATGTCTGCGTCCGCCTGGGGATCGATCCCGGCACTGCTTTTCATCCAGGGCGCGGCGTAGGTGATGACGTCGTCGATGTCGGGGATAAAGCGCGAAACGGCCTCGCCGCTATGTGAGGTCAGCAGCGTGATATGGCAGCCGGGAATCGATTGCTTCAGCGCCCGTAGCGCCGGCGTGGTCATCAGCACGTCGCCCATGTAATCAAGGCGGATGCAGAGGATGCGTTTTACGTCCTGCCAGGCTCCGACGATCATGAGCCAGCCATCCCGCTGATGCTGCCGGGATGGACGGCTTCAGCCTCGGCAATCATTTGCGCGGCGGCGTAGAGGTCGGGTGCGGTCAGGTGCGGCGTGCGCAGGGACGACAGTTTCCATTCGGTCTCGTTGCCGTTGTCGATCAGTACGGTCCTGCATCCTGCGCGGCGCCCGGCTTCGACGTCGTGCAGGATGTCGCCGATCATCCAGGACTGCGCAAGATCGACCCCGTGCTCATAGGCGGCACGCAGCAGCATGCCCGGCATCGGCTTGCGGCAGGTGCAGGGAATCGCATAGCGACTGACCACGCCCTCGGGACTGTGCGGACAGTAGTAGAAGCCGTCCAGCAGCACGCCGTACTGTGCCAGCCTCTCAGCGAGGCGGTGCTCCACGGGGCCGAGCGCGGCCTCCGTGAACAATCCCTTGGCGACACCCGGCTGGTTGGTGATCACGAAGAGTGCGTAGCCCAGCTGCCTGAACAGCTGCAGCCCCTGGCCGGCGTGCCAGGTCAACTCGATCAGCGCCGGGTTGACGTTGTAAGGCACGTTTTCGACCAGCGTGCCGTCCTTGTCGAGGAAAATTGCGCGCATGACTTGATCCGGCATTCCATCAGGGCCAGGACGTCTCCTGCATTGGCAGCACCATGATCTCGGGGATCACTGTCTGTTCCGGAAGCAGCAGTACCGACTTCACGGCGACGGCGACATTCACCGGATCCTGCAGCGTGGCGGTGTCGATTTCCGGGAAGCGGTCGAGCAGGAAGGGCGTGCGCATGCCGCCGGCGAGCACCGCCGTCACCTTGATCTTCTTGGGACGCAGTTCAGCGTGCAGCGCATGCGACAGGCCGAGCAGGCCCCACTTGCTGGCATGGTAGGCGGATGCGTTGGGCCAGGCGCGCTTGGCCGCGGTGGAGGCGATGTTCACAATATGCCCGCCTTCCTTCATGTGCCGCGCCGCGTACTTCGACAGCAGGAAGGGCCCGTAGAGGTTGGTGCGGATCACGCGGTCCCAGTCGCCATAGGACAGCTCGTCGATGGACTGTGTCACATCCGTGCCGGCATTGTTGAGCAGGACATCGATGCGGCCGAAGCGGCTCACCGTGTCATCGATGGCCCGCTCCGCAGCCACCGGATCGCCGACATTGAAACCGATCGCATGCGTCTTGCCCGCGGACGTATCAAGCAGCGAGGCGACGGTCTGCGCCTTGTCCAGGTTCAGGTCGCCGACCACGATGTTGGCGCCGCAGCTCGACAGTACATGGCACAGCGCCGCGCCGAGACCGCTGGCGCCGCCGGTGACAAGGATGGTCTTGCCGGAAAACAGCTCGGCTTCCGCCGGGTTTGGTACATAGCTCGATACGCTTGTCTTGTTCAATTCCTTCTCCGTAGGTTTTCAACAGTTATCGCCAGCGTAGGCCCGGCACGTGCCGTCTTCCTTGACAAAAACGGCATTCGCGGCAGAAATTCGCAGCGTCGCGCAGGTCAGCTGCGCAAGCTCATCTCTCCGGATGCCGCCAGCGGTTGCATCGCGAAGCTGGTGGCCGGTTCGAGCACGCTTTCGTACACTGCTGCGACATGGGTGGCGACGTTGCGCCAGGTGAAGTGCTGGTAGGCGCGCCGCATGCCAGCCCACCCCATGCGCTGCGCGATATGGGGGTGACGCTGAAGCCAGGCGAGCTTTTCCGCCAGCGCCTCGGGATCGTTAGGCGGAACCAGGCAGCCGGTTTCGCCGTCGACAACCGTGGTCTTGATGCCGCCGACGGCGGTGCCGACGACAGGCGTGCCGCATGCCATGGCTTCCACCGGGGTGATGCCGAAGGGCTCGTACCAAGGTGTCGTCACGAAGACATTGGCCGCACTGTAGTAATAGCGAAGCTGCTCGCGCCGGCGCTGGCCGGTGAAGGTGACCGCGTCTTCCACGTTCAACGCCTGCGCAAGCGCCATCAGTCGGCCGAGCTCGGGTGTAGCGATCGGGTCCGGCTGTTCCGCATTGCCGCCGACCACGAGCAGGCGCGCACGGACCTGGTACTGATGCTTGAGGATGGCGATGGCGCGGATCACGTTGTCGACACCCTTGCGCGGCACCATGCGTCCCAGCTGCAGCACGATGAATTCGTCCTGGCCGAGCCCGAGCTGCTGGCGCGCGTCCAGTGTCACCGGCCAGAATTCGTCGGGATCGAATCCGCACGGCACGATATCGATGCGCTCCGTCGGCGCGTCGTACAACTGTTCCATGTCCGCCTGGTCTTGCGGGCATTCCGCGATGATGCGATCCGCTTCCTGCATCAGGCGCTCTTCAATGGCGAAACGGATATCCGGGAAGGCGTCCGCTTCCTTCTGATTCAGTCGACGTACGCGTCCCAAGGCGTGGAATGTCATGACGAAGGGAATGCCTAGCGACTTCCTCACTTGCCGCGCCACCATCCCCGACATGAAAAAGTTGGCGTGCATCAGGTCGTAGGGCAGTTTTTGCCGCCGCGCAAAGCGGATCACGAAACGACCGAATTGCTCCATGAACGGCAGCATTGCTTCCTTCGGCACATAGTGTGCAGGACCGGCTGGCACATGGACCACCCGCACGCCGGGAACCCAGTCAACGACCTGTTCCTGGAATTCGGAGTCGCGCCGGGTAAAAATGTCGACAAGGTAGCCGAGGCGCGCCAGTTGCTTGGCGAGCTGAGCGACATACACGTTCTGTCCGCCGCTGTCGGTGCTGCCGATTAGGGCCAGGGGAGATGCATGTTCGCTGATAAGAGCAATTTTTCGCATGATTGTCTTGTTTCTTCGAATGGTGGGCGTGCTGCGTTGCCCACCAAGCAAACCATGTACCTAGTCGTTGATTTATTGGCATCGCCTGTTCTTTTCCTGCAGCGTTTGATGTGGCGCAGACAAAACGTGCAGAGCAGGCAAGTAACAAATACAGGCGCATGTAAAAACTGCGTCGGCCCCTTCCAGCAAATACGCCACCGGTCGCGTTCACTTCCCCGGAGCAATGCAAAGAGATCTGGCACGGGAACTGCATCCCTTGCCGGGCGGAGCTGTGCTCGTTCGCTCTCTTTCCGGATGGCGACAGGCGCGGGAAGAACAACGTCAATCGAATAAGGAGATGAATATGTGGACTGACAAAATCAAGCTCACTGCCATTGGTGCATCGGTGATCGCACTCGCTGCCTGCGGCAGCTCGCCGAACCAGACTTCGTCCGTCGGATCCTATCCGGCGACCACGACGTCCGCCAGCACCATTCCCACCACGACAACCAGCAGCACAACCGGCTACGGTGTGGTGCAGGCAATCGACGTCATCCCGCGCGAACAGGCGGCCGGTATCGGCCTCGGCACCGTGGCCGGCGCGGTCGTGGGTGGCGTGTTGGGCAACCAGGTCGGCAGCGGCACCGGACGCAAGGCGGCGACGGTAGCCGGCGCAGTCGGCGGCGGACTGGTAGGTCGCCAGATGGAACAGAACGCCGGCAACTCCGGACAGGTCTACCGCGTCGCGGTGCGCATGGACAACGGTTCGGTGCAGACGCTCGCGCAGGAAGTGGCGCCGGGCGTGCAGGTGGGGGACAGGGTGCGCCTTGATAACGGCGTCATCGTGGAACGCTTCCGCTAGCCACTGATTTCATCAACAGTTTCGGACGATGTGAAGTGCAGGCAGGCATGCCTGCACTTCGCTTTTCTGGAGAAAGAAACTTGAACGCCCACGAGTGGAGGAATTTGCTGGAAGGCGCGTGGCCGTGGCTGCGCATCCTGGTCATCCTGGTGCTTGCATGGGCATCACTGTGGATGATTCGGCGTGTGTTGCGCGTCCTCAAGACCCACATCATCAGCCGCACCGACGAGTACCGCGATTCGCGCCGCATCGAAACCTTGATGAACGTCTTCCGCTACACGGCCAACATCGTGATCGTCGGCGTCGCCATCATGGCCATTCTCGGCACGGTTGGGATCTCGATCGCGCCCATCCTGGCCACCGCCGGCGTGGCAGGTATTGCCATCGGCTTTGGCGCGCAAAGCCTGGTCAAGGATTTCTTCACCGGCCTGTTCCTGCTGATCGAAGGCCAGGTGAGTGAGGGGGACAACATCGAGGCTGCCGGAAAGAGCGGCTATGTCGAGCGCGTCACGCTGCGCCACATCCGTATCCGCGACTACGACGGCAGCGTGCATTTCATTCCCAACAGCATGATTACCGTCGTCACCAATCGCAGCCGGGACTATGCCTTTGCGGTCGTGGATCTCAACGTGCCGCGCAAGGAAGACCTGAACCGCGTATTTCGCCAGATGGAGGAGGTGGTGCGCGACATGCGCGCCGATCCTGCCATCGGCTCGCTCATTCTCGATGATGTCGACATGGGCGGCGTGGAGAAAGTGGAGGACGCTGCGGTGGGATTGCGTTGCCGGATCAAGGTCCTGCCGGCGAAGCAATGGCGCGTGCGACGTGAGTTTCTCCGGCGCATGAAGTCGGCAATGGATACGGTCGAAGAAGTCCAGTCCGCCGCATGACCGGATTTTTTACCCGGCCGTTTGCAATCTTTACGCATGCATTTTCTGCACGGTGTGTCACCGCGCATTTCCAAGCCCGGGCATGGATGTTGCGTTTCGTCTAAACCAGGCACAGAACGGCGAGGGCCCCGTTCCATCGAATGGATGGTGACAGGAGTAAACAATATGGCGATCAATGAAACGCAATCCGCCCGCAGTGCGACACTGCGGCAAGACGAGGCCGTCAGTTACAACATGCGCCGGCAGGCTTTTCCGGCGATACGCTGGGGCGCCATCCTCGCCGGCGTTGCCGTGGGCATATCGATACAGCTTGCGCTGACCTTGCTGGGCATCGCAACCGGCCTGTCCACGACCGAGGTAACGCAGGGCGAGGGCGTGGGGACGGGACCGCTTGTGTGGGCTGGCGTCAGTATGCTGGTTGCGGCCTTTGTCGGCGGCTATGTGGCGGCGCGCATGTCCGGACTCAAGCGCAAGGCGGATGGCATTTTGCACGGCGCCGTGTCCTGGGCAGTGACGACCATTATCTTCGCCGTGCTGGCGACATCGGTGGGCACTTCGCTGGTCGGTGGCGTGTTCAACAACATGAGCCAGTTGGCACAGGCGGGCATGCAGGGCGGCGGGTCGCCCGTGGCCGCCGTCATGCAATCGCAGGGCGCCAGGCTCGACCAGGCATCGATGCAGCAATTCCAGCAACACCTGCAGGCGGGCCAGCGCGAGCCGGCGATACAGCTGCTGGTCAGCAAGCTCGGCGTCGACCAGACGCGCGCGTCGGCGATCGTCGACCAGGCTCTGATCATCACCGGCTCGCCGCAGTCGGCATCGTCGCAAGGCAGGCAGACCAGCGAGAACGCGGTGCAGCGCGCAGGAACGGCCGCATGGGTGGTTTTCCTTGCCGTGGCACTGGCGTTGGCCATCGGCATTGGCGGCGGCGCACTTGGCGCGGCGGGCTCGCGCCGCGTGAGCTGGTCCTCGCCGCAAGCATAGGCGGATTCGACATGCAACGAACCCTCGGCGGAAGCCGTACGCGGGCCAACCGGTTGAAGGCGGGACCGCCGCGTTTTGCACGCTTGTCCGCCAGCGATTCCAGCACCGCCGATTTGCTCTATGGGTGCCCGGTCGTGACGGCACATGGAGAGCGGATCGGCACCGTCGACCACTTGATGGTGGACATCATGACGCACCAGCTGCGTTATGTGGTGCTGGCACGCAAGCGCAATGAAGCGCTGGTGTCCATTCCCTGGCATGCCTTGTACTTCGACGCGGCGCAAGGGCGGCTGGTGTTCTATACCTTGTACTAGTCTTCCCGGCTGCTAATCTGAGAAAAATCGCGGGTGCGGTCCTGTGCCCGGCACATTCCAGGGAGGGAACGCATGAAGACCAGAGCTGCCGTCGCATGGAAATCCGGAAGCCCGCTGACGATCGAAGAGGTCGACCTTGAAGGCCCGCGCGCGGGTGAAGTGCTGATCGAGGTCAAGGCGACCGGCATCTGCCATACCGATTACTACACGCTGTCGGGCGCCGACCCCGAAGGCCTGTTCCCGGCCATCCTCGGCCACGAAGGCGCGGGCGTCGTGGTCGAGACCGGCGCGGGCGTCAACAGCCTCGCCGTCGGCGACCATGTGATCCCCCTGTACACACCGGAATGCCGCCAGTGCAAGTTCTGCCTGTCGCGCAAGACCAACCTGTGCCAGGCCATCCGGTCGACACAGGGCAGGGGCCTGATGCCCGATGCGACGTCGCGCTTTTCCATCGATGGCAAACCCATCCTCCACTACATGGGCACGTCGACGTTTTCCAACTACATCGTGGTGCCGGAAATTGCGGTGGCCAAGGTACGCGAGGACGCGCCCTTCGACAAGATCTGCTACATCGGCTGCGGCGTGACCACCGGCATCGGCGCGGTGGTGTTCACGGCCAAGGTGGAGGCCGGCGCCAACGTCGTCGTCTTCGGTCTCGGCGGCATCGGCCTCAACGTCATCCAGGGCGCGCGGATGGTCGGCGCGGACAAGATCATCGGCGTCGACCTCAATCCCGCGCGGGAGGCGATGGCGCGCAAGTTCGGCATGACGCATTTCATCAATCCGAAGGAAGTCGACAATGTCGTCGACCACATCGTCCAGCTGACCGGCGGCGGTGCCGATTATTCGTTCGAATGCATCGGCAGCACGCAGGTGATGCGGCAGGCGCTCGAGTGCTGCCACAAGGGATGGGGCCAGTCGATCATCATCGGCGTCGCCGAAGCGGGCGCTGAAATCAGCACGCGTCCCTTCCAGCTCGTTACCGGCCGGGTCTGGAAGGGGTCGGCGTTCGGCGGGGCGCGCGGCCGCACCGACGTGCCCAGGATCGTCGACTGGTACATGGAGGGCAAGATCAATATCGATGACCTCATCACGCACAAGCTGACGCTCGCGCAGATCAACGACGGTTTTGACCTGATGAAGCGCGGTGAATCCATCCGCTCGGTGGTAATGTACGAATGACCGCGCATGAAATCGTGAGCGAGCACGGCTGCTTTGGCGGCCGGCAGCGGTTCTACAAGCATATGTCCGAGGCCATTGGCTTGCCGATGCGCTTTTCCGTTTACCTGCCGCCTCAAGCGGAGGAAGGCAAGCAGTGTCCGGCGGTGTTTTTCCTCGCAGGTCTTACCTGTACCGAAGAAACCTTCATGATCAAGGCCGGGGCGCAACGCTGCGCCGCACGTGAAGGGCTGATCCTGATTGCGCCGGATACCAGTCCTCGTGGGGCAAATATTCCCGGGGAGACGGATGACTGGGATTTTGGTGTGGGTGCGGGTTTCTATCTTGATGCGACGCAGGCACCGTGGTCGGCGCACTACCGGATGGAGAGTTACATCACGGGTGAGTTGCTGCCGCTTGTTGCGGGGCTTTTCAATCTCGACCTTGGCCGTGTCGGGTTGATGGGGCATTCGATGGGCGGACACGGGGCGCTGGTGCTGGCATTGCGGCATCCGGGCATGTTCAGGTCTGTCTCGGCGCTAGCGCCGATTGCGGCGGCTACCCAATGTCCTTGGGGGCGCAAGGCTTTTCGGGAGTATCTCGGGGAGGATGAGACCGCGTGGCGTGGATACGATGCCAGCGAACTGATGCGCGCACAGAAGGCCGCTCCTTTTGCGGATGGCATTCTCATCGATCAGGGATTGAACGATCAATTCCTTGCGAGGCAGTTGCATCCGCATCTCTTCGAGGCGGCTTGCGAGGCGGTTGGGCAGCCGTTATCGCTGCGGCGGCATGCGGGTTACGATCATGGGTATTACTTCATTTCTACCTTCATTGACGATCATGTGCGGCATCATGCTGCGCGCTTGACGTGAAGTGGTGAGCGTTCGTTCTTCGGTGGCCCGGTTCTGTAGTCACTCCGTTGGGACTAGCCGGGACTGGCCCCGGCGGGCCACCTACCTTTTTGCTTCGCCAAAAAGGTAGGCCAAAAAGGCGACCCGGTACGGTTTACTCTGATCGGTAACACATTAATTCAAGCACATGGGTAACAGTTTTTTACCCTATGGCTATCTTCATTGCTGGAGAGAGCCATGCCTTGGAAGGATGTCAAACCGATGGACGAGAAG
>NZ_JBLWFR010000146.1:0-593 GCF_048799745.1 Noviherbaspirillum sp. ST9
GATAGCCGTTATATGCCAACAACACGGTTGCCGCGGTCCCGATTACAGTGGTAATAATCTCTATAATTGACAGGGCTTTAAACCGCATTTCTTTTTGCATCAAAATTGAATAGATCTGCCCGAAATAAACAATCAAGAAGAAAAGAGATGCTATTTTGACAATAGAACTTAAATTAGGCGCATCATAAAATGAAGCTATAACGGGCGACGATATGTAAATGATAGCGAAAATAATAACACCTAAAAAAATATTAAGAAAATACAATGAAGACAGTACTTTCCTGTCCTCTTCCTGCTTAGAAATTATGGAATTATTAAAGCCAAGATTGGAGAACATAGTAAAGAAAACTATGATCATTGAACTAATGCTAACAACGCCGAAAGAAGCTGGTTCCAGAAGTCGGGCTACAATAGATATTTGCAGAAATTGAAGAATAGTGGTTACGCCAGTCGATATTGACACCCATTTTCCGCCTTTTATCGCCTTCTCTTTATTATTCATGTTCCAAAACCAACAATTTTAACTATTATGGAAAAGTGTAGTACCAATCTGTGCCGTTTCAACACAATTATGATATACCCACCCATACCTT
>NZ_JBLWFR010000147.1:0-593 GCF_048799745.1 Noviherbaspirillum sp. ST9
CTTGAGGATGCTGGCGAGCTCCGTGCTCGCATCGCTCCGGTCGGAGGCGAGCAGAAGCCGGCGTTTGGCGGCGGATTTGGCTGGCGCGTTCATGGCTTCCCCAAAAGCACGGGAGTGTATTTGGCGTCAGCCTAAGCCGGATCAGGTTCTCCGGCCCTTAAGAGGTGTGCTCAACGGAACCTACCGGAATTGCGCGCAATTTTACGGATCATGATTCCGGCCAAACGGCGAAAACAACCCCATGCACAGTAGATGAGCCCGGATCGGTCCGATTCCGGTCGAGCCCGGCAAAGACTTTCGCCGGCTGCGGTTTGAGCGCCAGCAATGCCTTGCCAAATTCGTTATATCATATAATCAATTCGGCAACCCTCGGGAGGACACAATGCCGAAGCTGAAGCTGCCTGATATCGAGAAGGTCGTCGCGATCGACATCCACACCCATGCCGAGGAGCCCTGCGGTATGCATGGCGACGACGGCTATGACGATTTCCAGGCGCAGATGGCCGACTATTTCAAGTCGCCGCACAAGCATCCGCCGACCGTGCCGGAGACCGCGGCCTATTACCGCTCCAAGAACATCGCCGCGGTGATCT
>NZ_JBLWFR010000148.1:0-593 GCF_048799745.1 Noviherbaspirillum sp. ST9
GAATTTTGAATACCAACGAACCGGGGAAAAGTGGAACTGCAAATCTGTTTTCTTCGCTCACTACTACGCCGGCAAGTGCGTATCCTGTATATAATGAAAATGGGTCTTACGGGGGTATCGCGAGATTTCAGAACAATATTCTGGCTCAGAATATCGGCTCGGGCTATTCTCAGGGTAATACGCGTACGGTTTTATCCGACTTTTATCTGAAGCGTACACTCGATGAAATATTACCCGGCATGTGGGCGAAAGCAAGGGCATCGTTCTTTAGCAGCCTCCGGGAAAATATTACCAGAGATAAGACCTTCGCGGTATTTGAAAGAACAGGAACTACTTCCTCCGGCGCCCCGAAATACCTGCAGTACTCATCGAATGGCGCTCAGGCAAACAGTAATGGTATCAGCTTTCAGAACAGATCAGATTTCGAGGAGTTCTCTCTGGGGTACTCGCGTGAATTTAACCAGCAGGGTTTAGATGCTGTTTTACTGGCCAACAGGGACAACCTGATTAATGGATCCAATCTTCCTTATACTATCCAGGGGCTGGCTGGTCATGCCTCCTACAACCTGAAACGGAAATACCTTCTTGAGGTT
>NZ_JBLWFR010000149.1:0-591 GCF_048799745.1 Noviherbaspirillum sp. ST9
ATCCCTCGCACTTGCCGCCAGGGCCTTATTGAACACAGATCTAACCACCTATCAGCATGCCAACGAACGGTTGTTTAGCCGGCTGCACCCTCCTCAGTTTGCTGACCCCGACAAGGAGGCCCTTTTCTGGAGCTGCAACTCGATGATGAGGCAGGTGTTTTATCCTCCCGAAGGGAAATGCAAGTACAATTATTATGTGTTTTCACGGGAGCCCACCTGGGGATGGGGGCACGGAGGACAGGTCTTTCATGAGAGCATCAGCATGCTGTCTTATCTCTATCTCGATCCCGAAGGAGCCATGAACTCGCAGCGGGTCTTTTCCGAAAGGCAGTACCCCAACGGGTATATTAATTACCGGACCGGTCCATATCTTGATGAAGTGATTGAGTACGGCGGGAAGCTTACTACATCTGCTCCATGGTATGCCTGGCTTAACTGGGAGATATACCATCACACCCGCGACCGCAAGTTCCTTCAGGAGATGTATGAATCCTCAAAAAAACTATTTCGCTTTATTGTTCAGAACCGTGACACTGATGCCGACGGGCTGTGTGAATGGAACGGAGAGGCAATCCTCGAGGCTGTGCGCGA
>NZ_JBLWFR010000150.1:0-590 GCF_048799745.1 Noviherbaspirillum sp. ST9
TTTCAGTCTCCCCCGCCAGCGCTAGCCCGGGAACCCTAAGAAACCGTTGAAATCGCAGCCCCGATCCTTCCGGGGCCAGGGCTATCCACCGGGCCCAAAAGAGCGGCCGGGACGGCTTGCCCACGGCCGCAAACGCCACTATACGTTCGCCCGCTGCAAGCCGCCGGGCACGACTCGGACCGGCCAGCGGGCCTGTCGCAACATGCGGCGTGGCCTTGCGTTTGCTCCCTTCGTCTATCGGTTAGGACGCCACCCTTTCACGGTGGAGAGAGCGGTTCGATTCCGCTAGGGAGCGCCATGTTTTTCAATGGCTTAGCAAACCGTCCGCCACTGATGTCCAGCATATGTCCAGCATTCGGAACGTGCTGATGCCCTTTCCCCGCGCGCGCTCTGACCTCTGATCGGCTCCAATGTCACCGCGCGCGCGAGGGCGCGCAACTACGTGCTCGACGAGCGCGGCGGCCAATATCCTTGGCTGCACCGGACGAGCGCGGGGCCTTCAGCACGTGACAGCTGCCGCGCATCGACCCTTGAGCAAGCATGGAGTGGGCGCAGCGATCCTCCGGGGCGCAGGAATTCTGTCGTCAACA
>NZ_JBLWFR010000151.1:0-590 GCF_048799745.1 Noviherbaspirillum sp. ST9
AACACTTTATCCATTAGTCAAATCCTTTCAGTTTGTGTTTTTGAATGAAGGCGTGTGCTTTGGTCTCAATGGCTGTAGCCTCTGCGCCCAGGGCGTATGCGCGTCGTCGGGACTTGGCGCACTGGCGGGTCAAGTAATAACGTTGAGCACTAATCTCAGTGCCCAGAAGGCTTGCCCTGTGTGCATGAGAACCAGCCGCCCAGTGCCAGTCGTTAGCCCGCTTATGCAAACGCTGTGCGCGTAGAAGCAGAAACACGGCATACTGCTCTTTGACCCATGTGATTATGCGCATTTATACCCCCAAGAAGTTCGCTACTTCATCGCGCTTCGCACGCAGTGCATCAGCCTTGAAGGAGTGGTCAAGCGCGGCATTAGCCAAATCCAACGATTCTTGTGCAGCGACATCAGCGGCGGCAGCCAATTCAACAGCACGGTCAGCTGCTGAGCAGGAACCTGCCGTGCATTTAGCAGAAGCAGCGTCCGCTTTGCGGGCTTCTTGCTCGTAGGCATACTTCAATAGACGTACCAGGGTTTGGATGATATTCATATGTACTCTCCAAGGCCCCAGGCGGGGCCGTATCAGTTTATAC
>NZ_JBLWFR010000152.1:0-587 GCF_048799745.1 Noviherbaspirillum sp. ST9
CGCAGTTGATCCACCATGGTGTTGATGGTGTCCTTCAACTGAAGAATTTCGCCGCGCACGTCCACGGTAATCTTCTTCGACAAGTCGCCGTTCGCCACCGCGGTGGTCACGTCGGCGATGTTGCGCACCTGCGAGGTCAGGTTGCCTGCCATCGAGTTCACCGAGTCGGTCAAGTCCTTCCAAGTACCGGCGACGCCCGGCACGTTTGCCTGTCCGCCCAGCTTGCCTTCGGTACCCACTTCGCGTGCCACGCGCGTCACTTCCGAGGCGAACGAGGAGAGCTGGTCCACCATCACGTTGATGGTGTTCTTCAGTTCCAGGATTTCGCCCTTGGCGTCGGCGGTAATCTTCTTCGACAGGTCGCCCCGTGCCACCGCCGTCGTCACTTCCGCAATGTTTCGTACCTGGCCGGTCAGGTTCGAGGCCATGAAGTTCACGTTGTCGGTCAAATCCTTCCACGTGCCGCCCACGCCCTTCACATGCGCCTGTCCGCCCAGCTTGCCTTCGGTACCCACTTCGCGCGCCACGCGCGTCACTTCCGACGCAAACGAGTTCAGCTGGTCCACCATCACGTTGATGGTGTTCTT
>NZ_JBLWFR010000031.1:0-1138 GCF_048799745.1 Noviherbaspirillum sp. ST9
GCGGTCATAGATATTTTGCCTCCTGACTATATCATTCTCTGGAATATCGTCATACAGGGTGAAGGTTGTGGCGCCGCTATTGTTTACGAGCAGAATCGCGGTTGTTACCCATAGGACTTCAAAAGGCCGGCTTTTAGCCGAGAGCTTTAAGATGGAGTAATCCGGATAAACACGTTCGCCCTGGGTGTTTTTTACCCTAACATCCAAATGGAAAACGTCGCCCGGCGATTCGAGATTTCTGGAGACTTCTAAATATTGGAGCATCCCGTTAACCGGATTGATTGATAGCGGCGTCATATTGATTTCGGCGATCTTGGCATTCACAAGATCAAGTGTAGTATCCGTTTTGTTATTGTACGGGGCTGTCCAGGTTCGGTACGGATAGGTTTTGAAAAACTGTTCTGACCGGTTCCCCTGGGCGTCGCGGACGTTTTCGATGGAGAATTCGAGCGGCTGGGTAGATCCGTCTAACCAGGCTACATCCGTAGAACCTTTGCTCCCCAGGGGAAGGTAAAGGGTATCGAGTCCCTTAAGATAAAGATCCGGGCTTAGAAACCCTTTTTCCTCGGGAATCTTGGAGCAGGCAGCAATGAGCACTACTCCTATCAGGTATATCGCTGTTTTTTTCATGATGTTTATCAGTTAAGGCTGTGTCTTTATAAAAGATCATCGGCTCTTGTCCCAAAAAAGAATAATGAGTGATAATAATAGTGGTCGGAATAGTTATAATTACCTGAATAGATGACGTGAACCACCCCGTTTTTGGTGAGTACATCAGACAAATACATTTGGTATACCTGATCGCACTCTTCGTTGTCGAGCCCAAGGGTTAAACGTTCCGTTGGATCGGACTCCCACCTGAGGCCCCGTTTGAACTGTACCGTTACCTTTTCGGGCACCTCCTGCATAAAGTTAGAATATTGGTATCCCTGTCCGGGGGTGCTTCCTCCGTCCCATGCAGCGCCGGGTTCGGCATTGGTCTTTTCCAGTGTTATCTTCACTTCTGTTCCTGCAAGTGTAGGAACAACAATACCTCCCTGCGGTATAGTTTCCCGCCAGTATTTTCCGGCTACCAGGTACATTTTCATTTTTTGAAGCTCTTCAGCACTGATATCATCAGCAGTCATTAGATTACTTT
>NZ_JBLWFR010000153.1:0-587 GCF_048799745.1 Noviherbaspirillum sp. ST9
TATGCAGCAGGTAATTGCTCAAAATACGATTACAATAACCGGCCGTGTTATTTCGTCAGAAGACCGGGCCAGTTTACCCGGAGTAAGTGTCACGCTAAAAGGATCTTCTGCAGCAGCTCAAAGCAATATAAACGACGACTATACGATAAAGGTTCCGAACAGCAATTCGGTTTTGGTATTTACGTATATGGGCTTGGTTTCCCAGGAGAAAGAAGTATCCTCGTCGCGTGTAGTCAATGTTACCCTTCGGCCCCAGAATAACGATCTGAACGAGGTAGTTATTATAGGCTACGGGCAGTCAAGCCGGAAGGACCTGACGGGGTCTGTAGGTTCGGTGAAGATGGGGGAAGTTGGCAAGGCGCCGGTGAGGTCTTTTGAAGAGGCCCTTGCCGGACGGGTGGCAGGTGTTTCAGCAAGTTCAGACGACGGTCAGCCAGGGGCTTCCGTCAACATCGTGATCCGGGGGAACAACTCCCTGACCCAGGACAACTCACCTTTATATGTCATCGACGGTTTTCCCATAGAGAACCCTGACAATAATGCGCTCAACCCGGCGGAAATAGAGTCGATCGAAGTGCGGAAAGACG
>NZ_JBLWFR010000154.1:0-581 GCF_048799745.1 Noviherbaspirillum sp. ST9
GGTACAGCAGCTGTCACCGTTGTAAATGGAGATCGGCAGAATTTTGTTGTTGATGGAGTGGTACAAAGCGGAGACAGTTACGAGAAAAACACTAAAGCTGTCAGTCCTCAGTTATATTGGCAGACGGGTATAGCCATAGACAACTTGGGCATTACAGAAGCCAATCTCTACGACGCCACAAACATTCGTTTAAGGAATATTCAGCTTAACTACGACTTACCAGCAAAGTGGCTGTCAAAATCCCCGTTACAGCGGGCACGCGTTGGCGTGTCGTGTAACAATGTATGGATGATAAAAAGCCATGTACCTGGTATCGATCCTGAATCGGTATTTGCAACAGGCACTAACGCTGTTGGCTTTGAAAACAGCAGCGCTCCAACTACCCGAAGCTTCTTATTTAACCTGACGTTAGGCTTTTAAATAATATCAAATGAAAACATTAATTAATAAATATTATATATTTCTGGCAGCAGGATTGTTTTTCACCAGCTGCAGCAAATTCGAAGACTTGAATAACGATCCCCTGGCTGCAAGTGAAGAACAGGTCCAGATAGAGTATTTTATCAATAACTCAATCATCC
>NZ_JBLWFR010000155.1:0-580 GCF_048799745.1 Noviherbaspirillum sp. ST9
GTGCGATTAACGGCCCGGTCAGGTAAATGTGTACCCTCTGATTGAAAAATTTCAATTCCTGTATGGTGCGATTAACGGGAATTTCATCCGATGCGATCGCGATCATCATCTTGAATTTCAATTCCTGTATGGTGCGATTAACGGGAGATGGAAAGTAATTCAGTTGGTATGCATCTTTCATCTATTTCAATTCCTGTATGGTGCGATTAACGGTTACTTGTTGCATCGATCCCGGCAATGGTCATGTTAAATTTCAATTCCTGTATGGTGCGATTAACGGTTCTCGTTTGATTTCGGGCCATAGAACATCAAAATAATTTCAATTCCTGTATGGTGCGATTAACGGAATCTGATCGCAGCCGCGCCTGAATTGCTTGAGGCGTATTTCAATTCCTGTATGGTGCGATTAACGGATGTAGTCGAAGCCTACACCTCCGAACACAACTACATTTCAATTCCTGTATGGTGCGATTAACGGTCGTCTCCTGATACAGTATAACTTAGTTCTTTTTGATTTCAATTCCTGTATGGTGCGATTAACGGCTGTTGATCGTATACCTTCCCTTATGTCTTCCATATT
>NZ_JBLWFR010000156.1:0-578 GCF_048799745.1 Noviherbaspirillum sp. ST9
CAATACTAAGCGCGTGAGCTAAATGGTTCCACAAAACACAATTTCTGACCAAAATATGCTCCGCTGTGCCTTGCCCCTCATTCGTTTTAACTACAACTAAGTCATCATTAGTTCGCACAAAACAATTTTGTACAGTAACTTTTTTACTGCTCACAATATTGATCCCATCGCTATTGGAGCGATAACCTATCAGTTTTAGATTATCTATTATTACATTTTCTGAGCATTGGACAGGCATGGCCCAAGTAGGTGCATCACGAATGATCACTCCTTGAAGTAAAATACTTTTTCCTTGAGTGCTAATCATCCGTCTTGCATGTGTGGGACATAAAGAACCATCAATGATACCTCGACCCATTAATTTAATATTGTTACCGTTAAGTACAATAGATGGTGAATAAAGCCTAACTGTAGTTTCCTTCTCTAAACTATATTTTTCCGAAAAATCGACCGTCGCTCTTAAAATTGCACCACCTGCAACATATAATGTTTTATTACTCCCTACCTGGATATGGCTGATATTATGTATACCTGGACCATAGTAAATAACATTCGGATCTTTGGGATCTGGCTTATTC
>NZ_JBLWFR010000157.1:0-576 GCF_048799745.1 Noviherbaspirillum sp. ST9
AGCCCGATGATCAACGTACTTCTTAAAAGACTGAAATGAAAAATCTGATATTAAACCGAAGGATCTGGCTGCCCTTATTGCTGCTGCCTGCCTGGTTTCTGCTATATCATAATCTTCAAAAGATAACCGATTGGATGATCGATGACGCTTTAGGTCTCGAATCTGGATCACACTTCACAGAAGCAGTCCGGTTTTTCGTTTTTGAAGTACCGAAGGTATTACTGCTTTTAACTCTGATCATCTTTATCTCTGGCATCGTCCGTTCTTATTTTTCAGCAGAACGAACACGGAAACTTCTGGAGGGCAAATCGCAGTTTACAGGCAATGTGCTGGCAGCTTCACTTGGAATTGTTACTCCATTCTGTTCCTGCTCAGCAATCCCTTTGTTTTTAGGATTTGTCGAATCGGGCGTTCCGCTCGGTGTTACTTTTTCTTTTTTAATCGCCGCCCCCATGATCAACGAGGTGGCCATAGTGATGCTTCTTGGTATGTTTGGATGGCAAACAGCGCTAATCTATGTGGTTTCCGGCCTCACAGTCGCGATTTCAGCCGGTTGGATGATAGGGCGGTTAAATC
>NZ_JBLWFR010000158.1:0-575 GCF_048799745.1 Noviherbaspirillum sp. ST9
CGGGCCACCGTGTCGAGATGAGAGGTAAACGCTATGTCGCTTTGTTCGGAGTCCCCCACTAGCACGAAGTAGTTTCCGTGCTTGTCCTTTACGTAGTGCATACCACTACCCAGCGCTTGCATAAGCAGAGGCTCAAACCACTTAGTGCTACCCCAGCTAGGTCGGTGCGTTTGCAGTATCTGCAAGAGCAACTGCATATCAATCCCGCATATACTCAAGAACATTAAGCTGCCTCCCCTACTTCTTCTTCATCATCGTTGCCTAAGTACTTCTCTCCAAGGCAATCAGCGGCATACTCAGTGAGAATTAACCCGTGCACTGGGTGTTCTTCTGCGTGCTCAATAAGCACTTGCCAGCCTTGTGCATACACTAGCTCTTCTTGGTCATGCACTACCCCTTCTACCGAACAGTGCTCAATGTCCGCGTCATATACATAGGCGTCGTGGTAATCGGACCAAGTACAGTCGTAGCTGTTATGCAGGCCCTCGCGGCCAACGACATACACAAACTCCCCATTTTCTACACAGCCATCACACACCATATCGCCATCGGCTGTTTCCTGCATGTCATCTACC